>JAZOCE010000001.1:0-279091 GCA_045596365.1 Muribaculaceae bacterium
GTCAGGGCTAAATTTGTCTCAGGCTATATCCCGACCGCAGCCGAGGCAAGGATGTGGGCGGACAAACTCTATAAGGCTTGTGCTCAAAACGCTTCGAGCATCGACCGGATGCAGGGAAGGGACATCCCGGGAAGCACACCCAATTTGCCGTTAATCACGGGCCGCACCACACATTGGTGGACTTATACCCACCGGGGGATAAAATATGAGTGCTACGTGAATGCCGAACTCGATTTGTTTGGACAATTCTGGTTCTATGTGAAGAGGAAAATGTAAAACAATAAAAATGAAAAGTTTGCTTTTAATATTGAGTGGAGCAAAAAAGTAGTAATCAAAATACATATAAAGCGTACCCGAAAAGCTATAACAGAGTAGGAACAATTTTAAATTTAACAATCATGAAAAAACTGTTTTTTGCATTAGCATGCGTAGCAGGATTATCTTTGTTGAGTGGCTGCGCAAAGTCCAAAGCCGATCATGTAATCGATGGCTTTGAAGAGCTTGTTGAAGAGGTTGAAGCTAAAAAAGGAGAGTTAACTGCTGAAGAATGGAAAGCTATAGAGCAAGATTTTAACAAACGTTTTGAAGAACTCGGAATTGATAATATAGATGAGAGTGAATTCTCAACATTTGAAAAAATCGAACTTGCTGCTCTTGTGATGAGATGGGGTGCGGCTATGGCAGAATCGGCACCTACGTTAATTGAGAGTTCTGCTGATGAGATGGAGAAATAAAACCATAAAAATTTAACCATGAAAAAGATAGAGAATATATTATGTATAGTTGTTTTATTTGTATTGGTCTCTTGTGGAGGGAACAAAACTGATAAAGTAACGGCAGATGATATAAAAAAAGTTGTAGAGACAAGCGTATTTGGTGAGCGGTCAAAGGATGCTTGTGAAGCTGCATTTGATGGAGTTGGGATTTCAATCAATGATATTGAGCCCGATTATAAATATCTTGATGTCGATACTTTAAAAATTTATCATGGGATGATAAATGCCGGTCGTTATGAAGGTTCGGTTATATTTATTAAATCTGATATGAGTGATGTGAGTCGTGAAGAGTTTGAAGCTTATGTCCGTAAAATATATGCTTTAACACAAACAATATCTGATACAAAAAATGTAATTTATGGATTTGAAAAGAAAAACACTCTTGACGATGCTGAATCAGAGTGGTCTGTTGACGATATCCTTGCTCAAAAAATATTAGGATTTAATTTAAGCGCTTATGATTGGGGTTGGAAATTTGATGGAAATTTTAAACGCATGAGTGTCGAATTAATTGATGCCAATAAGAAATATCCGGCACGTTTGAAGGTCCATTTCTATGATGCGCTTCAGAAATCATTTGATGAAACGATGAAAGATGCAGAAAAAGCTCTTGAAGACCCTGAAGTACAGAAAGCAATTAAAGATGCTTTTGGTAAATAGAAAGAAAATGAGTATTAATATTAAAATTTAAGTTATGAAATATTGTAGCAATTGTGGAAATAAAATAGAAGAAGGTGTAAAATTCTGTCCATCATGTGGAAATTCGGCAAATGCATGTGCTACGCCAACAAATACCACTACAGAAGGATATGACAAAGATGATATTGAGCAAAACAAAGTGATGGGTGTTCTTGCATATTTAGGAATACTCGTATTGATACCCATCTTAGCAGCAAAAGAATCAAAATTTGCGCGTTTTCATGCCAATCAGGGTTTGATATTGTGTATTGCCGCAATTCTGTATGGTGTTGCTTATAGTGTGTTGACAAGTATTATTTTGGCTATTTCATGGCGATTATATTTCCTTGTTAGCATATTGGGATTTGTTGGTATTGTGTTTGCTGTACTATGTGTAATAGGCATAATAAATGTTGTCAATGGTCAAGCAAAAGAGTTACCTGTAATAGGCAAATATCGAATCTTGAGATAATACAACAAATGCCATAGTGAAGAAAGGGTTTCTCATTACGAGATGCCCTTTCTTTACTCTTTTTCGGAGAGTTCAAGCCAGCGGAATTCTTTTTCATCAATGAGCTCTTTCAACTCATTGTAGCGAGCTGACTTTTCAATGATGTCAGGTATCTCGCTTCCGCTGTTGAACAAAGCATCAAGAGAGTCTTTCTCCGCATTAAGCAATTCCAAGTCGGCAATGAGCTGTTCAAGCTCCTTTTTCTCTTTATAGGTTAATTTTGCCGATCGGTCGGTGCGTGGTTTCTCGGCTGTGGTAGTTGCCTGCTTGCTATTTGTTTCGATAGCGAGTTTAGCTCTTTCCGATGCCCATGTGCGATAGTCGCTGTAGTTGCTGGGGAAGTCTTTAATTATCCCGTTTCCTTCAAAAATAAAGAGGTGGTCAACAATATTGTCAAGGAAGTAGCGATCATGGGAAATAACGATGACGCACCCTTTAAATGAGCATAGATAATCTTCAAGTATCCCAAGTGTAACAATATCGAGGTCGTTTGTAGGCTCGTCGAGGATGAGGAAATTAGGTGAGCGCATCAACACCGATGCGAGATGTAAGCGACATCGTTCACCACCACTAAGGGTGTGGATGTACTTCTGTTGGTCGGCAGGGGAGAATAGGAAGTGTTGCAGAAATTGCATGGGGGAGTAGTGTCGGTCTCCGTTTATTACAACATCTTCGGCAATTTCTGTAATGGCATCAATTACTCGTTTATTTTCATCAAAAGCAATTCTATCTTGGCTATAGTATCCAAACTTTACAGTTTCACCAACGTTCCACTCTCCGCTATCATTGGGGATAATCCCTTGCAGTAATTTAATAAATGTAGATTTGCCTGCACCATTGTTGCCGATTATACCCAGCTTTTCATAACGAGCAAATGTATAGGTGAAATCGTCAAGAATTACTTTATCTCCGAAACGTTTTGAAATCCCAACGGCTTCAAAAATTTTAGAGCCTATATATGAGGATTTTACATCAAGAGAAACATTTTCTTCTTTTAGATTAATGCGGGAACGATCTTTTAAATCATAGAATGCATCAATGCGATATTTGGCTTTCCCTGCACGGGCTTGTGGTTGCCGGCTCATCCATTCTTGTTCGCGACGCAATGTGTTTTTTACCTTGGCAAGTTCGGCAGCCATTGCTTCAATGCGTTCACGTCGACGACGCAGATAATAGTCATAATTGCCATCATAGCTATAAATCTGTTGATTATCTATTTCAATGATTTTATTGCAGATGCGGTCAAGGAAATATCGGTCATGAGTAACCATTAGAAGGGTAACGCGTGAACGTTTCAAGTACTCTTCAAGCCATTCAATAATTTCAATGTCAAGGTGGTTTGTAGGCTCGTCAAGGATAATTAATTCCGGTTCTTCAAGAATGACACGAGCAAGAGCCACGCGCTTGCGTTGACCGCCTGACATTTTTGTAATGGGAGTATTTAGATCAAAGATTTTCAGCTGGGTTAGCAACTGCTTTAATCGGTCTTCATAATCCCAAGCCCCGGCTACATCCATCAATTGAATAGCCTTGTTAATGTTGTCGCTATTGCCAGAGGATAGCGCTTGTTCATAATGACTGATAGTTTGAGCCATCTTGCTGTCATCGTGCATACAAGCATCTATAACTGTTGCGTTATCGGCAAAGTTTGGTATTTGTTCGAGAATACTCACTCGTAAGTCGTTCCGAAAAGTGATTTTTCCGCTGTCGGGACTCTCTTTTCCGCTAATAATATTTAATAGCGTACTTTTTCCTGTGCCATTTTTAGCTATTATCCCTATTTTTTCACCCTCGTTTACGCCAAAAGTTATGTCGGCAAATAGGATTCTGTCGCCATAACTTTTTGTGAGATTTTCTATTTGAAGATAGCTTGCCATATCAAAAATATTCTTTTATAAAAAAGGCAGTATTCAAACTGCCTTCATGAGCCGCGAGCGGGAGTCGAACCCGCGACCTTTTCGTTACGAATGAAACGCTCTAACCAACTGAGCTATTGCGGCTGATGTTCGCAATCAAGAGTTAATTAGATATTGTCTGTTTGCTATATGTAAATTTAATTTTAGCATCATAAAGATTCAGTTTTACCATTGCTGGAGCTTCAACGTATGGAGTAATATCATTGATATATGTTGTTGAAGAATAGTAATAACTTGATCCGGAACTTTCAGTCGATAGACTTATTGGAGTAAGAGTAAATGTTACATCTTCATCAGTAATTTCTTCTTTATTAGCTAATTCAATTATGTATTGTCTCATATCAGAGAATACATATTTTTGTGTAGTATTATCGTATGTTGCGTAAAATGAGGACTTATCATCGGTTATATCTCCATTTTCGAAGAATTCATCCTTTTTGCTTGATTGTACTAATAATAAATAGGGTGGAGGAGTGATGCCATTACTATTAGATATTTCTTCAGCAGGAATTTCAAATGAAAGGGCATTGATGATAGATATATTGCCTTTATTGTTATTGTAATTTTCAATTATTTCTCTTCCTGGGAACATGATTTTAACATCCATCCCTGCGGGCGCAACAATTATCGCATTTGTTTCAGATAGTGATTTAAGTTGGTCTGACATATAAAATGTAATATTGTTGTTTGAAATAACCTCAGGTGTAATAGCAAAATAGTTGCCTTCTTTGTTATATGTTGTGTCTCTGTTTGTATCTTCGATTTTTACAGTTTTACGATAATACATTTTTACTTCAGTCGCGTTAATCTTCATAATTCTACCGCTCCCGAAATTATTTGATATGTACAAACCCGGAAACCATTTCGCAAATTCAGAAGGATTTAAATATATGCTTGGGTTTTCTTTGTATTTTGTAAAGAATTCACGTGCTAATGATACCGGTAATTTTATTTCGATAAAACGATGTGTAAGTTCTGCTATAGAGTCTGATAGTCCTAATGCATTTGCAGAGTAAATAGTAGAGCCAATTAAATCATTATTATCATAATAATCTATTGGGTCAAAATTGCTATATATGGGGCTTGGTAATACAGAATTAGGCTTTAAACGATAAACATTTACTCCCATAGGTACAATTGAATCACCAGTATACCCCCCCATTGGAATGTAAAGTTTCAATTTTATAGAATCAATATCATTAACTGTTACTCCTGTTGTGTCAATTTTTCCAGTGGGCATTAATTGAGTAATGATATCAGATTTTAGATATCCATATTCTTTTGTGTCAATTATGCCAAGCATTTGAGTGAGTGTGCGTGATTGAACGCGGTTGTTTTCTATTGATTTCCCTGTAACTGTATATGATGAATCCATTACAATCTCAATCTCATCTTCGATAATTGAGCTCCCTATGGTCGTCGTTTCTTCGCATGAAACGAGTGAGATTATAAATAAGCTACTAAAAAGTATTTTAGAAAATCTCATAATATAATGTGATATTATATAGTGGTACTATAGTGATGCATAAAAGTTGGCGTAGGCGTCGACAAAATCTTCTTCTCCGGGGAATGAAAGGAATGGCTTACCTGATGTTTTGATATATTCTTCCAATTCGAGAGATATTTCGGCTGATGCTTGCACAATGGCATCAGCATAGTCTATAGCTAACTTGTTTAATGCGAGATAATCAACCGGATTATTAGCAATAGTTTTGAGATCATCTTCGCTAAATCCATCCATTTTTAGCTTTTCTTGTAAACGTGAATTTAATGTTCCGTCAAATTGCTCATCATGTACGGCATATACTATTTTAGAAGAACGGAATGAAGGATCTTCATTATAAATGCGCTTTAGATACATTGGCGCTAATGCAGAAATCCATCCGGAGCAATGTACTATAGTTGGTTCCCAACGAAGTTTTTTTACGGTTTCAACAACACCACGCACATAGAACATTATGCGTTCATCGTTTTCTTCAGGATATTTTTTTATTTCAAGTTCTTTTTCTTCACTACTATGGTGCATGAAATAATCCTCATTGTCTATAAAATAGACTTGCATTCGTGCGGGTTGTAGTGTTGCAACTTTAATGATTAACGGATGGTCGGTATCATCAATAATCAAGTTCATCCCTGATAGGCGAATGACTTCGTGCAATTGATTGCGACGTTCATTTATACATCCATATTTGGGCATAAATGTACGCACCTCATAACCTTTTTCTTGAATACTTTGCGGAAGCTTTTGCCCTAATACCGATATTGGAGTTTTAGGTAGATAAGGCGTAATTTCTTGCGAAATGTATAGTACTTTATTTGTTGCCATTAAATTGATTAAAAGAAAATTATTTGCAAAGATAGCGATTTTTTTTCGATTAGGCATTGTTAAGATGGTTGTCTTGTAACATTTTCCTGTTAAAAAAATCATAAAACTATTTTTTTTTCTCATCTTGTACTAACTTTGCATGAGATTTTAATAGCTAATATAACACTATAAAATAATATGCAACGAATTTTTTCTTTAGTCATAGGCATTATCGCCTTTTTTTGTGTATCAAATGCTCAATTACAGACACCCATTACATGGATAACATCGTTAGTTATGACCTCAGATAATGAGGGTGAGATTAAATTCGATGCCGCGATAGAAGATGGATGGCATTTATATGCTCTAACGTTGCCAGAAGGAGGCCCAAATCCAACTAAAATTGTGTTTGATACTCTTGACGGAGTAGAGCTTTTGGGCGAAATTACTCCATCAGTAATACCAACAGAAAGCGTTGATATGATTTTTAATTTGGAACTTGGTTGGTGGACATCTAATGTGTCTCTTGTGCAGAAGTTTAAACTTGTTGGAGATGGGAACTATAATATTTCCGGAAAAATTGTTTACCAAGGTTGTAATGATGAAAGTTGTATTCCTCCGACAAAGGAACTATTTGAATTTATCAAAGGTAACGCAATCGCAAAAACAAAAGTGGAAACTGTAGCTGTTGCTGAAGAAAAGGACAAAACCGCTTCAAATCCAGACTCTTGGTGGGTTCCGGTCGTTGTCCCAGCTTCAGAAGAGTCTGCGCCACAATCAACTGCAGATGCCCCATGGTGGGAAATTTTCTTGTGGGGATTTTTAGGTGGTCTTGCAGCATTGATTACTCCATGTGTGTGGCCTTTGATACCAATGACAGTAAGCTTCTTCTTAAAGAAAAATGATTCAAAAGCTAAATCTATCAGAGATGCGGTAACTTATGGAATTAGTATTATAGTGATTTATTTAGTTTTAGGATTAGCTGTTACTATCATATTCGGTGCAGGGAAATTAAATGAGTTAGCAACTAATGCTACCTTTAATCTCATTTTCTTTGCTCTTTTAGTTGTATTTGGAATTTCATTTTTGGGCGCATTTGATATTAAGTTGCCATCAAAATGGTCTAATGCTATTGATAATAAGGCGGAGAAAACAACCGGGTTGTTGAGTATATTCTTTATGGCATTTACTCTTGCATTAGTGTCATTCTCATGTACAGGTCCATTGATTGGAACATTGTTGGTAGAAGCTGCATCTATTGGCAATTTAACAGGACCGGCTATTGGAATGGCTGGGTTTGCTATTGCATTGGCAGTTCCGTTTACATTGTTTGCGATTTTCCCCTCAATGTTGAAAGAATTGCCACGTTCTGGAGGTTGGCTTAATTCGGTAAAAGTTGTTCTCGGATTCTTAGAATTGGCACTTGCCTTGAAATTCCTTTCAGTTGCTGATTTGTGTGAAGGTTGGGGTATCTTAGATAGAGAGGTATTCCTTGTGTTGTGGATAGTAATATTTGCATTACTTGGGATGTATCTACTTGGTAAGTTGAAATTTTCTCACGATTCAGATATTGAATATGTATCAATTCCTCGTTTCTTCCTTGCTCTCGTATCATTTAGCTTTGCGATGTATTTAATCCCCGGATTGTGGGGTGCACCACTAAAGAGTGTGAGTGCATTTGTACCACCATTAAAAACTCAGGATTTTAATCTTTACGGAGGTGGATTTAAAGAGTTTGATGATTATGAAGAAGGAATGCGTTATGCTCAAGAACATAATATGCCTGTGTTGATGGACTTTACTGGTTACGGCTGTGTGAATTGTCGTAAAATGGAGAGTGCGGTGTTTGACACAGAACAAGTGCGTAAAGTGTTAGAAGATAACTATGTGCTAATTAAACTTGTAACTGATGACAAAACAGAACTATCTAATCCGTATAAAGTAATCGAGGATGGAAAAGATGTTTTAATAGAAACTGTTGGTGAAAAATGGTCTTATCTGCAACGTCATAAATTTAGTGCAAGTACACAGCCTTATTATGTTGTTCTTGATAATGTAGGGAATGCTATATCTCCATATCGTTCTTATGATGCAAATGAAAATGTTGAAGATTTCAAGAATTGGTTGTTGAAAGGAGTTGAAGAGTACAAAACGAAATAATTTATGTCACATTCTCGTAAAGAAAAAATTGAGGCATTAGGGAAGGTTATTGATACCCTTGATATATTGAGAGAAAAATGTCCTTGGGATAGAAAACAAACTAATGAAAGTCTACGTCCAAATACAATTGAGGAGGTTTATGAGTTATGTGATGCTCTTTTAAATAATGATGATGAAAATATAAAAAAAGAACTTGGAGATGTTTTGCTCCATGTTCTTTTTTATTCGAAAATAGGGGAAGAGAAAGCGATATTTGATGTTGCTGATGTTGCTGATGCTTTAAATGCAAAGTTGATATTTCGTCATCCTCACATCTTCGGTTCTACTGAAGTTAAGGACGCTCATGAGGTAGAGCAAAACTGGGAACAGATTAAGCTCAAAGAAAAAGGAGGGAATAAGACTGTTCTTGCTGGAGTCCCATCAGCATTGCCGGCAATGATAAAAGCTGATCGTATTCAGGAAAAAGCAGCAAATGTAGGCTTTGATTGGGATGGTGTTAACGGAGCATGGGATAAACTAATGGAAGAAGTAGCTGAGTTTAAGCGTGAGGCAGAAAAAATGGATCGTGAAAAAATGGAATCAGAAATGGGGGACCTCATTTTCAGTATAATTAATGTTTCACGATTGTATAAAATAAATCCCGAAAACGCATTAGAAAAGACTAATAAAAAGTTTATTGCCCGATTTAATTACTTAGAACAAAGAGCTATCTCTTTAGGCAGAAAATTAAAAGAAATGACACTATCGGAGATGGACGAGTTGTGGAACGAGGCAAAGTCTAAAGGACTATAATTTATTGTTGTCGTGAAGCTTTGTATTACAGAAAAACCAAGTGTCGCAAAAGATATTGCGACAATCTTAGGAGCTAATGTTAAACGTGATGGTTATTACGAGGGGGGAGATTATAAAGTTACCTGGACTTTTGGCCATTTGTGTACGCTGAAAGAACCTGCTGATTATACTGATTTATGGAAACGCTGGTCGTTAGGTGCATTGCCAATGTTGCCGCCAAAGTTTAGCATAAAATTGATAAAACAAGAAAGTATCATTAGGCAATTTAATGTCATTAAAAACTTAATAGCAGAAGCCTCTGAAGTTATTAATTGTGGTGATGCCGGACAAGAGGGAGAACTGATTCAACGTTGGGTGATGCAAAAAGCAGAGTGCAAATGTCCTGTGCAACGTTTGTGGATTTCATCTCTAACTGACGAATCAATAAAAGAGGGTTTTGACTCGTTAAAACCGCAAAATGATTTTGATAATTTGTATTATGCGGGATTATCAAGAGCTATAGGAGATTGGATATTAGGAATGAATGCAACCCGTTTATATTCATTGAAATATTCCTCATCAGGAAATGTCTTGTCGATTGGTCGTGTTCAAACACCAACGTTAGCTCTGATTGTCCAACGACAGCATGAGATTGATAATTTCGAGCCTGAAGATTATTGGGAATTAAAAACACAATATAGAAACATTACATTTAATGTTGTTTCAGGAAAATATAAAAAAGAGGAAGAAGCCAAAGAGGCATTATTAAAGATTGTTGGATTGCCATTGACAATAACTGATGTCTCAGAAAAGAAAGGAAAAGAGGCTCCTCCAAGATTGTTTGATTTGACATCGCTACAAGTTGAATGTAATAAAAAGTGGGGGTGGACTGCCGACGAAACATTGAAATTAATACAATCATTGTATGAGAAAAAGGTAACTACATATCCTCGTGTTGACACAACGTATTTGAGTGATGATATATACTCTAAAGTCCCTGTTATATTGAAACAGATGACTCCTTATGCCAATATTATTGCCCCTGTTTTGAAATCAAAGATTCCTAAAAGTAAAAAGGTCTTTGATAATTCAAAGGTAACAGATCACCATGCTATTATCCCCACTGGACAATCTCCTTGTTCTCTTGTTGGAGATGAACGTAAGATGTATCATCTAATAGCACAAAGATTTATATCAGCATTTTATCCTGATTGTGAATTCTCCTCAACAATAGTGTTAGCTGACGTAAATGAGGTTAATTTTAAAGCGACAGGAAAGGTTATTGTAAATCCTGGATGGAGAGATGTCTATTCAGATTCAACTGATAAATTATCTAAAGAAGAGCAAGGCGATAAAATATTACCCCATTTTGAAGTGGGGGAGAGTGGTAATCATGAGCCATCGCTACTTAAGAAATCAACTCAACCGCCCAAATATTATACAGAGGGTTCTTTGTTGCGTGCAATGGAGTCGGCAGGAAAAATGGTTGATGATGAAGAGTTGCGCGAAGCAATGAAAGAAAATGGAATAGGTCGACCTTCTACTCGTGCCGCAATAATAGAAACTTTGTTTAAACGCCGATATATATATCGAGAACGTAAAAATATTTTGGCAACCCAAGCTGGGATTGATTTGATTGCAACAATTAATGAAGAATTACTTAAGAGTGCGAAACTAACAGGTATATGGGAAAATAAGTTGCGACGAATTGAGCGCGGCGATTATTCTGCAAATGAATTTATTGCAGAATTAAAAGAGCAAATTTCTTCAATTGTAGTTAGTGTTTTGAGTGATAACTCTTCAAAACGTATCATTGTTGATAAAGAAGAAAAAAAAGACGTTAAATCCAAAAGAAAGCGTACTGATACATATAAAGAACAGACGCATCGTATTACAAAATTGGATCAGGTCTTATGCCCAAAATGTGGTAAAGGGCATATATTAAAGGGTAAAACAGCATATGGCTGTAGTGAATATAAATCAGGCTGCGATTTAATATTGTCGTTTGATGTGTATTCAGCGGAATTGTCGCCATCAAAATTATCTAAGCAAATAAAGAAAAATTATAATGAATAATGAATAATGAACTTTTCCCTATAGTAGATGTTAATGGCAATATAATAGGTAGTGCCACACGCCGAGAATGTCATTCTGAAACAATGTTGTTGCATCCGGTTGTACATCTTCATGTTTTTAGAAAAGATGGAGCTGTATATCTTCAAAAGAGGTCTATGAATAAAGATATTCAACCGGGTAAATGGGATACAGCAGTAGGAGGTCATGTCGATTTAGGCGAGTCTATATATATAGCAGTTAAAAGAGAAGCAAAGGAAGAACTTGGAATTGATGTTGACTCTCCTAAATATCTATGTTCATACACATTTCAATCTTCAATAGAGCATGAATTGGTAAGTGTATTTTGTATATATGTAGATGATGATTTTTCTCCTGTTTTGTCATCAGAAGAGATTGATGAAAGTCGTTTTTGGAGTGAGGCTGAAATTGTGGATGTAATAGGAAAAGGAGTGTTAACGCCTAATTTTGAACAAGAATTTAATCGCATAAAAGAATATATTAATAAGTAATGTTTGATCTTTCAATTAATATGATATTACAATATCTTGCAGTTATAATAATTTTAATTGTAGCTGTGATTTTTGTCTTAAAGAAAGTTCGGCGTTATAATAAAAGATTGCCTCATAATGATAATTGTGTAGAATGTGGATTATATGAATCATGTGTAAGAAAAGAGAAGAAAAGTTGTACTGAGACTAAGAAATAAAAACTTTTTATAAAAGTTCAATGACTATTGCATAATTAAAAACTAAGTATTAACTTTGCACTCACAAAATCACGACAAGGTTCCTTGGATGAGTGGCTTAGTCAGCGGTCTGCAAAACCGTGTACGGCGGTTCGAATCCGCCAGGAACCTCAAAAAAAACGAGTTCTTGTTTTTAGAACTCGTTTTTTTGTATTTACATGCTTTCTGTCAGTCTAGGATGATATTCCCAAAAAATTCTTGGCAATGAAAATTAGGCTTGTCGGTCTTAATAGGATTCCAACTCATGTAGTGTGGTAGAGATGTGCCTGATGCACATTTGTAAAAGTTACCTTTTATTGCAATTGGTTTTCCCTCATATTTTAAGCCAATTAAATCAAGTGGTATTGCGATAGTTAAATTCCATGTAAATAGACCTTCAATTTCATTAAATGGCTTTGAGCCACATGATGCATATCTTATTACTTGCGCTAACTCATCGTCAGTGAGACGTGTAGGGCTCTTGCGCTCAGTGCGATGTGATGCGTTAATAGTCCCGATGCAATTAAATTCAAAGTTCCAATAATGATTGTCGCATTTAGGTGCAATAAAGAATTCTACGCATGAGTCTTCACTAACAGGAGAATTGTTTAAATAGTTTACAGCACGAAGGTAATTACAACGAACAAAAAAGTCCACGTAAATGTATTTTTCAGAATGTGCTATGGCAAATGTTGTTAATGGCTGATATGGGTATTGGTCTGCCCAATTAATAGATTGGATCATTTGTCGTTCCCCTTTTTCTTCAAGAATAGTGCTAATCTCTGAAATATTATATTCTTCAAGATTAGGGATAAAAGGGATGTGTAATGTAGGTTGTTTATCCATGGATAGTTTGTATGTAATCGTTAATTCCTAATATGAAGCCTATTACTGCCATTACGATGAGTAATGTGGCAATAATTCGATTGATTAATTTTAATGATCTAATGTTAAAATGCGAGCGCACCTTATTTACAAAAAAAGTGATGGTAAACCACCATAAAGCAGCTCCGATAAAAATAGACAAATAACCAACGATGTAGTGATAAAATTTAAATTCAGGCAACATGAAATTAAATCGTGCGAAAAGTCCAATGATGAAAAATAAAATCAATGGATTTGATAGTGTTAAGAAAAAGCCACTGACAAGATCTGTCCAATAAGTATTGGTCTGTTGTGTAGCCGGCTTTAATGCCCTTGTAGGATTTTTCTTAAATAAATATATCCCAAATGCTACGATTACTAAACTGCCTAATATTTTTAATAATATTTGGTGTGTTTCAATAAGGTCTGTAATAAATGATAATCCTAATCCTGTGAGTAAACAATAGAATAGATCGGAGAATGCAGCTCCTATGCCGGTAAAAAATGCCGGCCATTGCCCTTTGTTAAGGGTACGTTGGATACATAACATGCCAATAGGTCCCATTGGAGCTGAAATTAAGATACCAATAGCTATTCCTCTGATAATTATGTAAGCAAAATCTTCCATTAATATACAAAGATAGTCAATGAAATTATTAGTTGCAAAAAAAAATAAAGGTCTCGGAAAAATCTTCCGAAACCTTTATTTTGTGGGATAGAATATATTATTTTACAATAACCTTTGTAATATTGCCATCAACATTTACAATGTATAGTCCAGCAGGAACTTGTAGAGAGTTATAAACTTGTCCTGAAATTGAATAGATGTTTACATTGTTGTATTCGCCTGTAATTTTAACTTCACCTTGACCGCCAAATACTACAGGCTTATTGTGTATGTCAATTATGTTTTCGTCAATTCCAGATACATTTTTATTGACAATAACAACATATCCGTTGTTTGGAAGTGTGACTTTCCCTGTTGACGCATCAAATGTAGGCTCTGTCCCGTAGCTTTTACTTGCAATTACATAGTCACTATTATTAGTACTATTAAATGGAATGCTACTGATTGTTCGAGACCCATTTGAAGACATTGTGTTAATTACGCAGATTAGTTCTTGCGTGTTGTTGGTTAGTTTTATTAGTCGTCCTTTTGTGCTCCAGTTCTCACTATTACAATTCATTATCATTGAAGCAGCTGTCGATTGTGTGAATAAATCAGGATTTGAACGACGTAACCAGCAGAGTTCACGATATGATTGGTACAAGCCATTGCGGTCGGCATCATTGAGAAATTCCCAATTAACAATTTTTGGATCAGTATTATTGTCAGAGCCGTTTTTGGTTGTTTGTTCATTACCAAGTTCTCCAAATTGCCAAATCATGTGAGCGCCAGGAGCTAAAAGCATTTGAGCCGCTAAACTGCCAAGTCTTCTTAGTCTTAATGATGCTTCTCTTTTGATATATGTGCTACCTTCGTTTGCTGCTTTATATCCCATGCGTTCTTCGTCGTGGCTTTCGGCATATGAAACTGTAGAGCCCCATGTGCGACCATTATTGGTTGCCAAGAATGCATTGTTGTTTGCTCCTGACGCAGAAGATGCTTTAACAAATTCGCATGATGCGTAATTAATATTTGACCAGTTCATTTGTCCATCGGTTGCCATTGCGTTTTCTTCATCAGCTCCGGCAAGGTTTTCATTGATATGATATGCATTAGGATTAATCTCTTTTATCCAAGCATGGAATTGTTTCATATTATCAACACGAGATTGATTATAAGCTTCAGTTCCACTTCCATATTTATCACTATTAGCAAGCCCTTTAACGAGGTCAAAGCGGAAACCATCAACTTTAAATTCCTTCAACCAATATTGTAACACATCTTTCCATTGTTGACGAACAAGTGCATTCTCTTGTTTCCAGTCGTTTAATACGCTCCAATCGTGAGGGGGCGTTTCGTTATAGAAAGGATTAGAAGAAATTGGATACATTTGATACCATGGATGCAAACCATCACTTTGATTAAATACGATATCAAGTATTACAGCGATACCTTCTTCATGGCATTTGTCAATAAATTCTTTGTAATCTTCATGAGTACCATAAGCCTTATCTGGCGCAAAATAGAAGTTTGTATTATATCCCCATGAATTATTTCCATTAAATTCCATTATAGGCATTAATTCAACTGCATTAATGCCGAGATTTTTCAGGTATGGGATTTTTTCAATTGCTTTTCTTACGGTTCCATTACCTTCTGCTTCACCTTCTGTACCGGTAAAGTCACGGAATAACATTTCATAAATAATAAGATCTTTTGCTGCCGGAGCATTGAAATTAGTGATATTCCAATCATAGTCATCGATATTTCCTTTATACACAGCAAGCATAATGCCGTCAATTCCTTTGTCGTATGGATAGCTGATGAGGTTTGGATATATTGTCTCTTTTTCATTTAGCCATTTGTCATTCCATGGATCTAAAACTAATTTAGCATAAGGATCACCTACTTTGTATAAACCATCAACAATGTAATAATATGGGTATGCAGTACTATTGTCAAGACCTGAAACTGTTGTCCAGAAATAGCGATTACCGTTATAATCTTGATATTTCATTACGTTTTTGTCAAGAGACGCATAATTGTCCCAAGAAGGAATTATCATCACATTGCTTTTGCCGGGTGCGGCTAAACAGAATGTTACACTTCCATCAGAATTTTTTACAGCTCCCATTTTGGGGATACCACCAGGATAGGTTGCGGCTTGAGAAGGGTTTATGTATATGAAATTGACAGTTTTTGTTGCAGTAGTGCTGCCATTGTTGGCTGTTGCTGTAACTTCGTAGGAACCGGCAGATGCGAAGGTGTAGCTTTTCGATAATTGCATTGCTGATGAAGCAGAAGCTATTGATGTTCCATTTACTTTTAGGTCAATAGAAGCATTCTCTGTAGTATTAAGTTTGAAATTAACTGTAGTACTTTTTGTTAATATAGTGCTTTCTGCATCGTGAGAGATGGCCACTTGAAAGCCCGTGGGAGCAACTGGAATGAAATTATCAGCGGTTTGTCCTTTTCCATCACCTGCACTTGCTAAACGAGCAATAATACAAATAGATGTTACTGTTTCAGTGGCATCGGTAATCCCAAAATAAGAACGAATATTCCCAATGTTTAGAGCCCATGTGTTTTCTGAAACATAAGAGAATTTGTTTGCATCGGTATTTTCATTCCAACTGGTTTTAACATAAGCCCATGTGCCAGGACTTTTAGTTGTAAAAACTCCAATGTGGGCATATAGACCTGTAGATGCAGATAGTCCTTGAAGTTCTGTTACTGATTGTTTATCAGCGTGAAACGTTATTACTACGTTTGAACTTGATTCTTGAAGAATGGCCGGAGAAGTAGTAAAAACTTGTGCCATCGCACTTGTGGCGACAAGAAATATTGCCACCATAAGAAATAAGATTTTCTTCATGAGTATAAAATTTGAGTTATGTAATGATATAATAATTTATCTACATTAAAATTGCTGTTTGCAAAGATAAAAATTTTATTGTTACTATGCTATTGTTCAGTAAAAAAAGTTACTAAACCATAGTTTTAGTATGATATATGTCCCCTCCGTCCAGCATCAATGCGAAGGAGTATGAATAATAGAATGGTAAAGCCCCAAAGAGATGAACCACCATAACTAAAGAAGGGTAGCGGTATCCCAATTACCGGACATAATCCAATAACCATACCAATGTTAATGACTAGATGAAATATCAGATAGCTTGCAACACAATAGGCATATACTCTTCCGAACGTAGAGGGTTGCCTTTCGGCAATGGATATAATGCGTAGTATTAAGGCTAAAAACAAGATGAGAATAACTGCAGATCCAATAAATCCATGTTCTTCACCTATTGTGCAGAAGATAAAATCGGTGTGTTGTTCAGGGACATATTTCAGCTTTGTTTGTGTACCATTTAGAAACCCCTTTCCAATAAATCCGCCTGAGCCGATTGCTATTTTAGATTGGTTTACATTATATCCGGCTCCTCTCAAATCTTCTTTTATACCAAGAGCAACAAGTATGCGATTTTGCTGGTGCTCTTGAAGTACTTCTTGAAAGACATAATTAACTGAAAATAGAAAACCAATTGATGCACATGCAAAAATTACAGCAATAATAATTTTATTAATTTGTGATCTTAATGATACAAGAAGTGAATAAATACAAGCGATACTAATTACTATTATAAAATATATGATTGCAGGTATTTTTATACTACACAAACTAAGTATAAGAACAATGAAACCGGTACCGGCATACCATAAGAATATGTTTTTGGCTAAGTCAGGTTGTTTTGCGTATATTGCAATCATTCCTATCATAATAACCATTATCATGATAAATATGGCAAATTCGCCGGATGGCATTCCCAATATTATAGTTTCGGAGAATTTTACTGCAATGACAAAGAAAGTAATAGCGCATAGGGCGGCAAATAAAATTAGCCCACTCATTCCTTCACGATATAAAACAAAAAATAAGGACAAATAAACGAGTGCAGATCCTGTCTCTTTTTGTGCTAATATCAATCCGATTGGGAGGAAAATTATAAGTAAAGATTTAAATAAATTTGAAGGTTTACCTTTTAGTGTGAAATTGTAGGTGCTGAATAATTTGGCAAGAGCAAGAGCCGTTGCAAATTTTGCAAATTCAGCCGGTTGTAAACTCATCGGTCCTATTACAAGCCATGAACGAGATCCTTTGATGTTTGGTGCAATAAATATCGTTACAATTAACAATAGCAATAGACCTGTATATATTGGGTAGGCATAAGTTTCATACATTCGAGAATCGATGAGTAACAATATCATGCCTATTATAAATGATAGTCCAATCCATCGTATCTGCTTACCAGAGAATTCGTCAAAGCTAAATATATTGGCATGGTCAAAGTCATAACTTGCAGCATATATGCTGATAACTCCTGCTAAAACAAGAATTGCGTATATAATTACCGTTGTCCAATCAATGTAACGGAATATTGATTGATTAGTGCTTCTTAACTCCACTATATATAATTGTATTTGATTCTAACATTCGTTGTTCTATATGTTTCCTATCAGGAGATATTTTACCCGTAAGATACTTTTCTATAATCAAACTACCTATTGGCACCCCGTATGTTGCACCAAATCCTGCATTCTCTACATACACACATACAGCAATCTGTGGATTACGATATGGCGCAAATCCCATAAAAGCAGAATGGTCTCTACCATGTGGATTTTGAGCAGTTCCTGTTTTTCCGCACACTTCTATGCTATCCAAATTTGCCAATCGGCATGTCCCTCCGGTAACAGCCATTCTCATGCCTTCAGCTACTTCTTCAAAATATTTTTGTTCAATTGTCGGATATCGTTTCTCCAATAACTCGGATGGCATTATCGTGTCTTGAATAGCTTTTACTACATGAGGAGTAATAAACCAACCTCGATTGGCTATTGATGAGCATAAATTTGCTATTTGTAACGGAGTCGCTAATACCTCGCCTTGGCCAATTGCAACCGATATGATTGTATTTGCGCTCCAACGCCCTTCTCCATATATTTTATCATAAAAATTTGCGTTAGGAATAAATCCTCTACTTTCTCCTGGTAAGTCAATGCCTAATCTATACCCAAATCCTAATGAAACCAAGTGGTTTTTCCATACTTCAAAAGCATTAGCATGACTGCCATACTTTGATTGTCTATTGTCTATTAAATTTTTTAGGCCCCAACAAAAATATGCATTACATGATGTCCTGAGTGCCGGTTTTAATGCAATTGGAGATTCGTGTCCATGGCATCCTACCTTAAGACCACCAGAGACGAAACCACCATGACACGGATAAGGTGTGGATAGGTTGATAATCCCTTCTTGTAATAATATGAGTCCTTGTCCTGGTTTAAATGTTGAACCTGGAGGATATGCAGCTTTTAATGCTCTGTCATATAATGGACGATATTTATTGTTGATAAGTTTTCTATAATTATTGCCTCGTTGACGCCCGACAAGAATTGTTGGATCATAGATGGGACTGGAAACCATGGCTAATATCTCTCCTGTTTTAGGTTCAATTGCAACAACGGCGCCAATCTTGTTTGCCATTAACTGCTCTGCATATTTTTGAAGTTCAATATCTAAACTGAGTGTGAGATTTTTTCCAGAAATAGGAGCTATGTCATAAATTCCATCTTCGTACTTCCCTTGTATTCTACCATGAGCATCTCTTATGAGAATTTCTTCACCTTTAATGCCACGAAGATATTGTTCATAGCTTCGCTCAACACCCAAATCTCCGCAATAGTCTCCAGATGCATAATAGTCATCATTTTCGATGTCTTTTTCTGAAACTTCTCTGATGTTACCAAGTACATTGGCCGCAGCAAGATGATTGTATTGCCTTAGAATTCTTTTTTGAATGAAAAAGCCAGGAAATCGATAAAGTTTTTCTTGTAATCTTCCATAATCTTGGGCCGACAGATGAGTTATGAATTTTTGAGGAGTATATGAAGAATAACCTGAGCTATGTTTCATTTCATGTATGCGTTTGTCAAATTGTTCACGAGTGATGTTCAGTGTCGTACATAAATCGAGGGTGTCAAATGCTTGAACATCTCGTGGAATCATCATTACGTCATATGCAGGTTGGTTGAATACTACCAACTCGCCATTTCTGTCATACATTAATCCTCGTGAAGGATATTGTGTTTTGCGCAAAAAGGCATTTGAATCAGCATATTCTTTATATTTACTGTCACATACTTGTAAGTCAAATAGTCTAACGATGTATATGAATGTAATTAGTATAATGAATCCTCCAATTATATATTTTCGTTTCTCTAAATTATAATCTTTTCTCACGTCGTTGTATTGTTAAACTGTCAATACCTATAATAAGAAGAAATGTAAGTAATGTACTTGCAATTATACGTAATATAAGTAACCCCAAATTAAAAATAGAGAATGATTCAATCAAAAATATTAGGGTATTATATAATAAAACTATTGTAAAAACATATTTTGTGTATACTCCAATTCCTAAAGAATGAATAGACGGCTCTGGATTTGTTAAATCATCTTCGCGTTGGAAATATAATCTTAATATATTGCGACGCATCATTGCAATTATAGAGCATGCGAGTGAGTGCATCCCATGCGTGTCTGAAAATATGTCGATACAAAAACCTATTATAAAAGATAGAGTTAACACCCAGTTAGCAGATAATGTTATCGGAAGTTTAATTATAAAATAAATAAATACAATGGGAATAGCAACATTAAAAAGACATAAGTTATTAAATATTATAACTTGTGCCAATATCATAATAATGAATAGAAAGAAATAACGTATAATTGTTTTACTCATTGTGCTTAATTGGTGTTTTTTGAGGATTTTTCAATTGAATTAATTTCTTCTTTCATCATGTTTTTTATAACTCTCACAGTGCCAAGTTTAGAAAAATCAGTTAATAGCTTAATGCGCAAGGCAAAGAAATTATCATCATTTTCATTTGCTCGAGCAATAACAATTCCCACTGGAATTCCTTCAGGAAATACAGCAGAGTATCCACTTGTTATAATTGTATCCCCTATATTTGCTTCGGCATGTCGTGGCAATTCCTCAAGAATTGCTTCATTGGGAAATTTTCCATCCCAAACGAGTGAGCCAAAGTTGTCGTTTCCTTTTAATTTACAGGAAAGTCTTAAATCGGGGTTTAAAATGGAGATGATGCGGGCAGTATTTTCCCCAACAATGTTAACGATGCCGACAACACCATTTTGATCAATCACGCCCATTTCTGGCTCAATACTATCATTACTCCCTTTGTCGATTGTAATATAATTATGTGTACGATGAATACTATTATTTATAACATGTGCTATTTTAAATTTATATTGTGATAGTGCAGGAACAACCTGCATGGTATCATTATATATAATGTCGTGGTATTTTTGTAATTCTTTTCTTAAAAATATAACTTCTTGTTCTAATATTGAGGTTCTATGGTGTAGATCTTCATTAATATCTTTAAGATGAAAATACGAAGTTATATAGTTAGTTCCATTATATACCGACGATGAAATTTTATTTGCTGATGTCAAATATATGTGATGTTGGTAGGGATTGTTGTTAAAGAGCAATATGCAACTGATGATTACATAGATAATAAATATTATCCATGTGCTATATTTGAAAAGAAAATTAATTAAGTTGCGCACTCGAGTTTAAGATTTTGTATTTAACTAATGAATTGTGGGGTTAAAGAAAGCATCTTAACCCCAACAGTTCATTAGTATATTATATTAATATTATCTGATTAGGAATGAGTATTTGTCTATCCCTTTTAATGCGACTCCGGTACCTCTGGCGACAGCCAATAGCGGATCTTCAGCAATGTGGAATTGGATTCCGATTTTATCAGTTAAACGTTTATCTAATCCACGTAGTAGCGCTCCACCTCCGGCAAGATGTATCCCATTTCTTACAATATCTGCATATAGTTCCGGTGGTGTTTGTTCAAGTGCACCAAGAACAGCTGCTTCAATTTTAGATATTGTTTTTTCTATACAATGTGAAATCTCTTGGTATGATACCGGAACTTCCATTGGAAGCGCTGTCATTTGGTTAGGACCATGAACTATATAGTCTTCTGGTGGGTTTTCAAGTTCTGTGAGGGCAGAACCTACATTGATTTTGATTAATTCAGCTGTGCGTTCACCAACTCTGACGTTATGAGCTCTTCTCATATGTCCTTGTATATCATCAGTAAGGTCGTCTCCTGCTATTTGAATACTTTTGTTGCTGACAATACCTCCTAATGATATAACGGCAATTTCAGTAGTTCCTCCACCGATGTCAACAATCATATTTCCCTCAGGCGCTTGTACATCCAGGCCGATACCAAGAGCCGCTGCCATTGGCTCATATAACATGTAGACATCACGCCCTCCGGCATGTTCTGAAGAATCTCGTACAGCACGAATTTCTACTTCAGTCGATCCTGATGGAATGCCTACGACCATTCTTAAAGAAGGGGAGAACATTGATTTCTTTTTGTTCGCTTTTTTGATAAACCCACGAATCATTAGCTCAGCTGCATTAAAATCGGCAATCACTCCTTGTCGCAAAGGTCGAACTGTGCGTATTCCTTCATGTTCTTTCCCTTGCATTTGTTGAGCTTCTTTCCCTACAGCTATTAATTTACCTGTTTTGCTATCAAGGGCAACTATTGAAGGCTCGTCAATTACAATTTTATCATTATGGATGATAATCGTATTGGCTGTTCCTAAGTCAATAGCTATTTCTTTTGTAAGTGAGAATAATCTCATGATTTTCTATAATTAATGTTTGAAATGACGGAATCCTGTTGTTACCATTGCGATTCCATTGTTGTTGCAATATTCGACAGATTCATTATCTCTAATTGACCCACCCGGGTGTATAACGGCATTAACTCCTGCTTTACTAGCAATTTCAACACAATCGGGGAATGGAAAGAATGCATCAGATGCCATTACTGCGCCATTGAGATCAAATCCAAATGATTTTGCTTTTTCAATCGCTTGTTTGAGAGCGTCAACGCGAGATGTTTGACCTACACCACTTGCACACAATTGTTTCCCTTTTGCTAATACTATTGCATTGCTTTTGCTATGCTTTACAATTTTGTTTGCGAAAAGTAGATCTTCAATTTGTTCCGGATTAACTGCTTTTTCTGTTACCTGTTTTAAATCTTCTATAGTCTCAACTTTTAAATCGCGATCTTGAACAAGTGCTCCATTTAGAATTGAACGGAATTGAACTTTTGTTGTGTTTTCGCACTTTTGAATAAGGATAATGCGATTTTTCTTTTGTTTCAAAATAGTTAATGCATCTTCGTCGTAAGATGGAGCAATAATAACTTCAAAGAAAATTTTGTCAATTTCTTCTGCTGCGACCTTATCAATATTGCCGTTAGTAATTAATACGCCTCCGAATGCAGATACAGGATCTCCGGCTAATGCATCTTTCCAAGCTTCTGAAATGGTTTTTCTTGATGCTAATCCGCATGCATTGTTATGTTTTAAAATTGCGAATGTTGGGTCTGTGAATTCGGCGATTAGAGATACTGCTGCATCGATATCAAGAAGGTTATTGTAAGAGATTTCTTTGCCGTGTAGTTGATCAAACATAGCCGAGAAATCGCCAAAGAATAATCCTTTTTGGTGTGGATTTTCTCCATATCTCATTACTTTTGCATCATCAATTGCAACGCGTAAAGCCGATGGCGTTTCTTCATCAAAATATGAGAATATTGAACTATCGTATGATGAAGATACTGCGAATGCCTCTTTTGCAAACCAACGGCGTTCAGAAAGTGTGGATTGTGCGCCATTATTTTTCAAAAGATTTGCCAAGGGGGCATATTGAGCTTTTGATGCAACAATAATAACATCTTTATGGTTTTTAGCAGCTGCGCGTATTAGAGAAATGCCACCTATGTCAATCTTTTCGATAATTTCGGCATCGCTTGCCCCTGAAGCAACAGTGTCAACAAAAGGATACAAATCTACTATTACAAGATCAATGTCGGGAATTTCATATTTATTTACTTGCTCACAATCTGTAGGATTATCACGTCGGCTTAATATACCACCAAATACTTTTGGATGTAATGTCTTTACACGACCGCCGAGGATTGAAGGATATCCAGTTAAATCTTCTACTGCATCACATGGATATCCGAGTCCTTCAATAAAGGATTTGGTGCCTCCAGTGGAAAGAAATTTAACACCATCTTTGTGTAATAATGAAATGATTTCATCAAGACCATCTTTGTGATAAACTGAGATGAGAGCTGTTTTTATTTTTTTGTTCTCTGACATATTTAGGGATTTTATTTTCGTTCGAATTGCAAATTTACGAAAAATATAAACATCTATAATAATATTATTGCGCTTTTGTGAAATTTTATATTATTATAATGATTTGTCATTATATAAGGAATTGCATGTATTATTTGATAATGTTTAAAAAGTGTTTACAGAGCGCGATTTTTTATGGAGCCCATTTTGTGTGTAATAAAGTATATTGTATCTTTGTCCCTATATTGCCTAATTATGATTTCGCGAGTATTAGAAGAAGATAAAATTAGAGAGTTGCGGCTATTGTTGGAACGATGTGAAAATATCGTTATAACATGTCATGTCTCTCCCGATGGAGATGCGATAGGCTCATCTTTAGCAATGTATCATGTCTTAACCATGATAGGTAAGAATGTCAAAATTGTAACACCTGATATGTTGCCGAAGAATTTGATGTTTCTACATGGAGCGAAAGACATAGTGTCATTTACTAAATATAGTGATTTTGGTAAACAGTTATTTGCAAATGCAGATTTAATATTTTGTCTTGATTTTAATGCTCCATATCGAGTTGACAAAATGGCAGACATATTATTAAAATCTCCAGCAAAGAAAGTTCTTATTGATCATCATTTGGATCCTGAAGACTTTGCTGATGTTGTTATATCTCATCCCGAGATGTCATCAACGTGTTTGCTCGTTTTTAGAGTGCTTTGTCGTTTGGAGCTATTTAATCTAATTAATAAAAGAGCGGCAGAATGTATATATACAGGCATGATGACAGATACTGGAAATTTCACGTATAATTCAGAAGATCCGGACATATATATAATAATTGCAGAATTATTGAAGAAAGGAATTAATAAGGATTATTTATATTCTAAAGTTTGTAATACCCATTCAGAATCCAGAATAAGACTTAATGGTTATGCTGTATCTCAAAAAATGCAACTATTTCCAGAACATCAGGCAGCATTGATAACTTTAACACAAGATGAATTGAGAAAATATGGGTATGAAAAAGGAGATACAGAGAGCCTTGTGAATATACCTTTAAGCATACCTGAAATTACATATTCTGTTTTTATGCGAGATGATGTTGAATATATAAAGGTGTCAACTCGAAGTAAAGGCGATTTTGCTGTGAATAGAATATGTGAGTTGTATTTTAATGGAGGAGGTCATAAGAATGCCGCAGGAGGTGAGTTCAGAGGAACACTTGATGATGCTGTTGGGGTTTTTATGTCTATTCTTTATGAAAATGATAAATATCTAAAGAAATAAATATATAAAATGAAATTGACTAAATATTTTTATAATCTAACATTAGTTCTTTTTATCGCATTTTGTTCGTGTGATGATAATAAAAGTTATGCTGACTTGCTTGAAGATGAAACAAAAGCAGTGAATAATTTTTTGGCAGATCAATGCGTAATAGACAAAATTCCAGCAGATTCAAATTTTATTGTTGGACCCGATGCTCCTTATTATAAAATGGATGAAGAGGGTGATGTTTATATGCAAGTTATTAACAAAGGAGATGTTAATGATAAAGCAGAAGATAATCAGTTGATATATTTCCGTTTTATGAGATATAATTTAAGTTATTATGTAACAGGTAATGATATGATTGGAGAAGGTAATGCCGAAGATATGGAATATTTACCAACCAGCTTTCGCTTCGGTAATTATACATTGCAATCATCATCTCAATATGGCTCAGGAATTCAACTCCCATTGTACTATTTGGGCATAGGTTGTGAAGTTAATATAGTAATTAAATCACAATTGGGATTTACGAGTGAAATAAGCAATGTAATACCATATTTATATAATGTGCGATATTTTAAAAGTCAAATTTAAAAATAAAAATTATAGCCCATGGCACTTATAAAATCTATTTCGGGAATTCGTGGTACTATAGGTGGTGTACCGGGTGATGGTCTAAGTCCCCTCGATATCGTAAAATTTACAGCGGCATATGCCACTTTTATTAAATCTATTACGACAAAGAAAACTCGCTCAATTGTTGTTGGTCGTGATGCTCGTTTATCAGGAAAAATGGTAAATGATATTATTGTTGGTACACTAACTGGCATGGGCTTTGATGTAATAAATATTGGTCTTGCAACTACTCCGACAACTGAACTTGCAGTTGTGGCAGAAAATGCATGCGGTGGAATTATTATTACGGCATCACATAATCCCAAGCAGTGGAATGCATTGAAACTTCTTAATGAAGATGGCGAATTCCTAAATGATGCTCAAGGACGAGAAGTGCTTCGCATTGCTGAGGCTGATGCTTTTGAATTTGTTCCGGTTGATAATTTAGGTAATGAATATATTAATACAACCTATACACGTAAGCACATTGATAGTGTCTTGGCTTTGGAACTCGTCGATGTGAAAGCTATAGCTGATGCGAACTTTACTGTCGCAGTAGATGCTGTAAACTCCGTTGGCGGTGTTGCAATTCCAGAATTATTGAGATCGTTGGGCGTTCAAAATATTATAGAATTGAATTGTGATCCGACAGGTCGTTTTGCTCACACTCCAGAACCATTGCCTGAAAATCTTACACAAATTTCAGATTTAATGAAGTCGGGTATTGCAGATGTCGGTTTTGTTGTTGATCCCGATGTTGACCGTTTGGCAATTGTAATGGAAAATGGGGAAATGTTTGTTGAAGAATATACATTGGTTTCAATTGCCGATTATGTTTTGTCAAAAACACCTGGCGCAACTGTTTCTAATTTAAGTTCATCTCGTGCGTTAAGAGATATAACTTTAGCACATGAATGTGAATATTCAGCGTCGGCTGTTGGAGAAGTCAATGTTGTAACAAAAATGAAAGAAACAGGAGCTGTAATTGGTGGAGAAGGTAATGGTGGCGTTATTTATCCGGCATCTCACTATGGTCGTGATGCTCTTGTTGGAGTCGCATTATTTTTGACATTACTTGCAAAGAGTGGTAAAAAAGTGTCGGAATTAAAAGCCGGATATCCTGCATATGCAATTGCTAAAACAAAAATAGAATTGACACCATCTATTGATGTTGATATGATATTAAAAGCAGTGAAGGAAAAATTTGCATCGGAAAAAATAACAGATATCGATGGTGTGAAAATTGATTTTCCTGATAGTTGGGTACACTTGAGAAAATCTAATACAGAGCCAATTATTCGCATCTATTCAGAAGCGATGACAATGGATGAAGCAAAAAAATTAGGTGAAGAAATTAAAGATGTTATAGCATCTTTAATATAATGAATATTACATTAAAAAAGTGGTGTCAAGCTATTTTGCTTGACACCACTTTTTATTTAGATAAATGTATAACAACTCTTTGTCTATCTCAGGATAAATCATTAACTTTACACAATAACTTAATTTTATGGTTATGAAATCGAAATGGTTTAATATACTATTAATGCTTGAGATAATATTTCTATCTATATCGTGTGCATCAGAAGAAACGAGATATCCGGTTTGGTTGGAAAATGATGCAGAATTGGCAATACAACAAAGAACTGTTTCAGATTTTTCATTGTCAATGTCACAAGCACAAGAGAATTTAGTTGAGCTATATCCTAATATTACTCAATCAGATATTAACAGATATATAGAACAAAAGTATCTTGAGGTTAAAGTAATAGATGGTGAGAAACGTATGCACAGAAAATCTCCAGGTAATTTAAAGTTACTATGTCCTGAAATAAGAGGAGATTGGAATGGTCGTGGCTCTGATGCTACAACCAAGGAAATTTTATGGGTAGATTCTATTATTAAAAGTTCTAAAGGTGATGGCTCAGTATCCAATGAAAAGGTTGTGAAATACCGATTTGTCATTGATGTGCCTAAGCACGATTTTCTTATAGGTGATACATTAAGAGTGTGGATGCCTTTGCCTATTGAATCTGAAAGACAACGCAATATTAAAATATTATCATCTATCCCACAAGAATATGAAGTGTCAACGGGTAAATCATTGCACAATACAATTTATTTTGAAACCCCAGTGCTAGAAACATTAGATTCTATTATACATTTTGAATATATTGGAGAGTATAACGTTGCTGCGCAATATTATTCACCAGAATATATTGAACAAAAGCTAAAACCATATGATGTAAGTTCGGAATTATATGTTAAATATACATCAATGGAGTTACCTCACATAATCAGATTAGATTCATTAGCTCGCAGTATAGTAGGTGATGAAAAATCACCGTTTAAACAATCAGAATTGGTGTATGATTATATTATAAAAAAATATCCATGGGCTGGAGCTCGAGAATATAGTACAATAGAATGTATACCTCAATATGTATTGGATGAGAATCATGGCGATTGCGGACAAGTTGCATTATTATATATTTCGTTAATGCGTACACTTGGTGTGCCTGCGCGATGGGAGAGTGGTTGGATGTTACATCCTGGACAAAAGAATCTGCATGATTGGGCTGAAGTTTACTTTGATGGTATAGGTTGGGTTGCTGTTGATCCTTCTTTTGGTAGATATACAAATTCTCAAAATAAATTTATACAAAATTATTATTCAACAGGAATGGACCAATATCGTTTTGCAACTAATATAGGTATTTGTGGAGAATTGTACCCTCCTAAAAAGTATATTAGGAGTGAGACAATCGATTTTCAAGTAGGTGAGGTCGAATGCTCAAAAGGAAATTTATTTTATCCCGGATGGAGGAAACGTTTAGAAATATTAGAAACAAAATATATTGACAAATAAAAATATGTGTAAACTTAAATTTGTATTTGGAATTTTATTCCTTTTGCCTATTAGTGTTATAGCACAAGAAAATGTAATTATTAATAAGATTAATGACGAAATAATAACATTCGTGAGACATAAATATGCACCGGATAGTCGTCAGGCAATATGGTCGGCATTTGCATATGATACACCAGAGGGAATTGTTGTAAGAGGAAAAACTTCTGAGAGGAAAGCACATGAGGAATTTGCCATGCTGATGCAAAAAGAAAATATCAGTTATACTGATAGTATTATTGAATACCCTACTGATAATTGGGGAATTGTGAGAATCTCCGTTGCTCATTTGAGATATAAACCGAGCCATTCAGCTGAAATTGTATCTCAAGCATTAATGGGTACCCCATTGCGATTGCTAGAAAAAGTAGGAGAGTGGTGGAGAGTGCAGTCACCTGATGGATATATTTCATATATAATTGGAAATTCTATGGTTCGTAAAAATGCCGATGAAATGAGCACTTGGAAGCAGTCGAACCGTTTAATAGTTACATCGTTTGATCAAATAAAAGTATATGATAGTGAAAATGTAACAACTGTGCGCAATATTGTAACTGATTTAGTAAATGGTTGTATTGTAAATGGAGTGATAACAACTAATTCTGAAAAAGTAAAAGTAACGCTTCCTGATGGTAGAAAAGGGTGGTTAAATACTAAAGATGTTAAAACTATTGAAGAATGGGCCAATCAGAAATTTGATTCACAAAAAATTCTAGACATTGCTTATTCAATGATGGGAATCCCATATTTGTGGGGAGGGATGTCTACAAAATCTTTAGATTGTTCAGGTTTTGCTCGTGTATGTTATTTTTCAAATGGAATAATATTAATGCGCGATGCTTCTCAACAAGCTTTGACGGGGACGCGTATTGAGGCAAAAGAATGGGCTAATTGCCAAGCCGGGGATTTATTGTTTTTCGGTAATGCAAAAACTCGTAAGGTGACGCATGTCGCAATATATGATAATAATGGGACCTATGTTCATGCATCGGGACGTGTAAAAAGAAATAGTGTTGATCCTAAATCAAAGGAATATCTGACAACTCCATTCTTGCATGCAGTAAGAATTGATGGCAATGAAGGTACAATCGGAATAACACGTGTTTCAAATCACTCATGGTATTTTAATAAATAAAACATATATGGATCGTAGAAAATTTCTTCGTAATACAGGTTTAGGAATGCTTGCGTTGGCATCTCCAATTTCATTTTCTTCATGTGGAGAACCTACACGCAAGGTTGCAAAATCAGGTAAGTTAAATTTGTCATTTGAGTCATATGAATTGAAGTTAAGACATTCATTTAATTTGGCAAAATACAGCAGAACCACTACACCAGGAGTGCAAGTTCGGCTTGAATATGATGGAATTATAGGCTATGGAGAAGCTTCAATGCCACCATACTTAGGGGAAAGTGTTGAAAGTGTTACAAAATTTTTATCACAACTTGATCTGTCGCAATTTAATGATCCTTTCAGGATAGAAGACATCCATGATTATATGGATAAAGTAGCACCTGATAATAGGGCTGCAAAAGCATCAGTTGATATTGCATTGCATGATTTATTAGGGAAAATAATGGAGCAACCATGGTATAAAATATGGGGTTTGAACCCAGAAAATGCTCCGGATACATCATTTACTATCGGCATCGATAAGGCAGATATAGTTCGCAAAAAAGTCGATGAAGCGGAGCCATACAATGTTTTGAAAGTAAAGATGGGGTTAGATAATGACAAGGAACTTGTTGATATAATTCGCTCAAAGACAAATCGACCTATATGTGTTGATGCTAATCAAGGATGGAACGACAAAGAGAAAGCATTGGAAATGTGTCACTGGTTAAGTGAAAGAAATTGCTTGTTTGTTGAGCAACCTATGCCCAAGGAAATGATTGACGAAACAGCATGGTTAAGAGAACGTAGCCCACTCCCAATTATAGCTGACGAGTTTTTACAAAGGCTCCCTGATGTTATGCGAGCCGCTCAAGCATATGACGGTATAAATATAAAATTAATGAAAAGTACCGGTATGCATGAAGCATATAAAATGGCTGTTTTAGCTAAGTCAATGGGTATGAAGGTTATGCTTGGATGCATGACTGAAACTTCATGTGCTGTGAGTGCGGCGTCTCAACTTGCACCAATGGTTGATTGGGCAGATCTGGATGGTAATTTGCTTATCGCAAATGATATTTTTGACGGTATGAAGATTGTAAATGGAAAGGTAACAATTCCGGAACGTCCGGGAATTGGTGTTATTCCACTATAAATCCCAATTAAATAAAATAGATATTTGTCAAAGTGAAAATTTTTTGCTAAATTTGCACTCCGAATTGTAATAGAAAATAAACAAAAATAAATAACGGCAATGAAAAGAACATTTCAACCTTCAAACAGAAAAAGAGTAAACAAACACGGTTTCCGTGAAAGAATGTCAACACCTGATGGACGTAAAGTATTAGCTCGCCGTCGCGCAAAAGGTCGCGCTCGCTTGACTGTATCTGATTCAATCGGTGGTAAGTAAGAAATTATAACCAATTAGGTAATAAAAGAATAGGTCGCTTTATTGGCGACCTATTCTTTTATTATAACATTAATTCAATATCTTTTATATCAACTCACTATAATAATCTGATATGCTAATTTTTGTGACTTAGTGGTGACCGCTTTGAAATAAAATATATAATGCTTAATAACATTATAATAATTATTACATAGCTCCATTTATAGACTTCCGGTATAAAAAAGTATAATATATTAATTATAAGTTGTGTTGTACAATACCCTATTGATACTTTGTGGTGTGGAATCCTCCATTGATTGGCAAATACTTGATATAAATGATGTCTGTGGGGGAGAAATATATTTTCGCCCATAAACAAACGTTGAAAAATTGTGTATACAGAATCAATACCATATACAATAAAAAAAACAATTATGGTAGCATCATTTCTAACGAGTATTAACTCAACAGATAAAAACAATAAAAAGAATCCCATTACAATGGAGCCAATATCACCGGCAAAACATAACGCTTTTTTTCTGAAATTGTAGAAGGTAAAAATTAATGTTGCAATGAGCAGAGATACTATGAATTCAACAGGAATTCCAGGCGTTTCTATATAGCAATAAAAAAGAGTACAAAGTGTTACTATAGAATATCCTGCTGTAATCCCATTAATCCCATCCATGAAATTATAAGCATTAATAAAACCAACTCCTCCTATTAAAACAAGGATGTAAATATCTATGTATCCATGCTCAAGAATAAAGTAGAATGTAATGGCTACAGCTATAACATGGCAAACCAAACGCATAAGCGGGGGTAAATCCTTTATATCATCCCAAAAACTCAAAATTGCTAATCCTAATGCTATATTCATCATTGTACAAAAGTGAGGGATGGGCGGTCCTTGTTGCCATACAGAATACCATATCCAAAATATTATAGCAGAGATAATAAAAATGATACCTCCCCCTGTAAGTTGGTAATCTTTGTGGGATGATCTGTGTGTTACGTTATCTCCAATTTTGTAATAACGTGCTATGCGAAAATATATTAATTCACATAACAGCAAAATAGCAAAGAGAATAATATAAAAAATAAGTGTGTTCATTAGTTTTTTTTAATTGTGTATATTATACTGGCATGTTGTTATTGACTAAGATACCATGAATATAATCGGTGTATCCCATCTGTTATATCTACGGTGTGTTTCCAACCGAGCGAGTGCAACTTAGTTACGTCACAGAGTTTTCTCATCGTACCATTGGGCTTTGTTTGGTCCCAATGTATTTCTCCGTTATACTTGATTTCTCTCTTTATAATATATGCTAAATCTCTAATACTGATTTCTTTTCCGGTACCAATATTAATATGGCAATTTCTTATTTCTGTATTATCTCCTTTTAAATCAGCAAATGACACGTTTTCAAGTATGTGTACAGACGCATCTGCCATATCTTCACTCCAAAGGAATTCTCTTAGAGGAGTACCTGTTCCCCAAAGAACAAGTCGATCTTTATATATTCCATACTTTTCTAATGTGGAATGTATATCCTTTAATGTGGCATTGCCATCAACGCCATTTATGGGCATATTATTGAAATCAGATTTTATTGCATCAATATTTTCTTCCATTAGAAGTTTTGCAAGGTGCATTTTGCGAATCATTGCGGGTAACACATGGCTACGCTCCAAGTTAAAATTATCGCGAGGTCCATATAGGTTGGTAGGCATTACAGCAATATAGTCAGTACCATACTGAATATTGAAACTTTCACACATTTTCAGACCAGCGATTTTGGCAATTGCATAAGGCTCATTGGTATATTCAAGCGGAGATTTAAGCAATTCATCTTCTTTTATTGGTTGAATTGCTTCTCTGGGATATATGCATGTGCTACCAAGAAATAAAAGTTTCTTTACATTATGTCTAAAGCTTTCGCCAATAACATTTTGCTGAATTTGTAGATTTTTGTATATAAAATCAGCACGATAGATATTATTAGCCATTATACCTCCCACATGTGCGGCAGCAAGAATCACATATTCTGGCTGTTCTTTGTCAAAAAATTCACGTACAGCTACTCCATCAAGTAGGTCTAATTCCGTATGTGTACGACCAATTAGGTTGGTGTAACCGCGCTTTTGTAAATTATTCCATATAGCAGATCCTACAAGACCACGATGCCCTGCTACATATATTTTTGATTTTTTATTCATTGTATTATTTTTGATTCTTGATAAGTTCAAGATCGGCATCAACCATGATTTTAATAAGTTCTTGGAATGATGTTTTGCGTGGATTCCAGCCGAGTCGTTCTTTTGCTTTAGTTGGATCGCCAAGTAATTGCTCAACTTCAGCGGGACGGAAATATTTTGGATCTACTTCTACAAGTATCTTTCCGGTTGCTTCATCTATTCCTTTTTCTTCGAGACCTTCTCCCTCCCAGCGTAGTGAAATACCTGCATGTTTAAATGCTAATGTGGTGAATTCTCTTACGGTGTGATATTCACCTGTCGCGATAACATAGTCTTCAGGTTCTTCTTGCTGCATTATGAGCCACATACATTCAACATAGTCTCGAGCGTATCCCCAATCGCGTAGAGCATTCAAATTGCCAAGATAGAGTTTGTCTTGTAAGCCATTAACAATGCGAGCGGCCGCAAGAGTAATTTTTCGTGTAACAAATGTTTCTCCACGGCGTTCACTTTCGTGGTTAAAGAGTATCCCATTTACTGCATACATTCCGTAGCTTTCGCGATAGTTTTTTGTAATCCAAAAACCATATAGTTTGGCACATGCATAAGGGCTGCGTGGATAGAACGGCGTTTTCTCACTTTGAGGCACTTCCTGAACTTTACCATATAATTCCGATGTGCTTGCTTGATAAATGCGAGTGCGTTTTTCCATTTTTAGAATGCGCACAGCTTCTAATAGACGGAGTGTCCCAACAGCGTCTGTTTCAGCTGTGTACTCCGGTACATCAAATGAGACCTTTACATGGCTTTGCGCTGCAAGATTATAAATTTCAGTGGGTTGTACCTCTTGAATAATGCGAATTAGAGAACTTGAATCGGTCATATCTCCGTAGTGAAGATTTATCAATCGGCGACGTTTCATGTCTCTTACCCATTCATCTAAATAAAGGTGTTCGATGCGTCCGGTATTAAAAGAAGAACTACGACGAATAATTCCATGTACTTCATATCCTTTTTCAAGTAGAAATTCAGCAAGGAAAGAGCCATCTTGTCCGGTAATACCTGTAATAAGTGCTATCTTATTATTATGTTGTTCCATTAGAATATGAATATGTTATATTTATAATAACTTTAAAATAGTTCTTTTATTGCAGTTATAACGCGATGAATATCCTCGTCGCTTAGACTTGAACCACTTGGAAGGCATAAGCCTTGATCAAACAATGTTTCTGCAACATTGCCACCATAGTAAGGCGCATCTTTGTAGATGGGTTGCATGTGCATAGGTCGCCACAAAAGTCTAGTTTCAATATTTTCTACCTCAAGGGTAATTCTTATTTCATCAGGAGTTTTGCCCGTTTTAGGAGATATTAAAATAGTTGTCAGCCAGAAATTAGATTGATAATCGCTGTTAGGATTATCTAATATTGTCAATCCTTCAATATTGGATAATTCTGATTTATAAATGTCATGAATTTCTTGGCGACGAGCTACATGCTCAGCAAGAACATCCATTTGCCCACAACCTATACCGGCGCATACATTACTCATGCGGTAGTTATATCCTATAACTTCATGATAATAGTATGGTCGATTTTCGCGAGCTTGTGTTGCGTAGAATTTTACGCGTTGTGCAGTTTCATTATTTGGACATATTAATGCGCCACCACCCGACGTTGTAATGATTTTGTTTCCATTAAAGCTTAATGCGCCATATTCACCTAATGTTCCACACATGCGACCTTTGTATTCTGAGCCTAAAGCCTCTGCGGCATCTTCAAGCACCGGAATGCCATATTTTTGTGCAATAGCATTAATCTCATCCATTTTAGCCGGCATACCGTATAAATGAACAGGTATTATAGCCTTTGGGTATTTGCCTGTAACATTTTTTCTGTCAATAATAGCTTTTTCAAGAGCGACAGGGCACATGTTCCATGTTTCAGGTTCGCTATCAACAAACACAGGTTTTGCACCTTGGTAGCAAATAGGGTTTGCACTAGCAGAGAACGTAAATGATTGGCATATTACCTCATCATCTTTACCCACACCAAGCATCACTAACCCTAAATGTAGAGCCGCCGTTCCGGCACTCAACGCAACGAGCTTTCCGTCGCCTAAATATTCTTCAAGTCGTCGTTCAAATTCATCAACATTTGGGCCAAGAGGCACAATCCAATTAGTGCGGAACGCCTCATCAACCCAATTCTTTTCAGTCCCACCCATATGGGCCAACGACAACAAAATCCTCTCTTTCATTGTTGCTGTATATAATTTTGTTTATGTAAAACTTCTTTTTCAAGATATTCGGAAAAAACTTTCGCCCCTTTATAATTTAGGTGGTCTAAATCGCCAAAACAACTATCTGGTAGTTGTAAATCTCTAAAATCATAAAATGGAATATCAGAATATTTCTCTTTATATATTTGTTTATAATATATTGAATCTAAAAAACATTTATTGTGTTGAGGTGGACACATAAAAATAAGCGTAAGGTTATTTTTATTGCAATATTCAATTGTTTTATCTATAAAGTATATAGACAACCAATCGATATATCTTCTTTCGCGAAAATTGCTTCTTTTTTTTATATCTTCATTTAATTTATCTCGTTTTAGATACAAATAGCCACCTATATTATTCAGTTTGGTTATATTAACACTCCTTAAATAAAAAGGAGATAATAATTCATATAATTTTAGCCAATTAAACGGGTGTGTAATGTGATTTTCAATATAACCAAAAGAAGACGACTTAAAAATTTCAAAAATATCATCTATATCATATGTATCAAAAAAATAAGGTGAGTATAATATTGGAGCAAAAGTCGTATCAGATCGTTGTCGAAATATAACATTATCGTAGCCTATAATTATAGTATCAATTTGAGGATTATATATGTCTAATAATTTAACTTTAGAGTATATAAATTCCATTTTTTCTGCACTACGTGCAAAGTTGAAACTATTTTTTACAATTGTATCATTAACAGAACATTCAATATGAGAGTTCCCTAAAAATACAATTTGTTCATTATTAGGTAACTTCATTAGTTCATCTCTTGTAGAACATACTAACATCCAAAATAGTACGAACATTAATATTGTAGTTGCAATAAATGCAAATATTTTGAATATAAACTTTTTCATAATGTTAGAATTGGAAATAAATAAATGTCTCTTGTCCTCCGGCAAATATTGTAAAAATGAGAATGATAAATAAATATATACTCCATCTGATAGGACGATATTTAATATTGCTGATTTCTAATCCGAAATCTTGTTTGCGTTGTATCCAATCAATAATTTGCAATATAATTATAAAGCCAATTGTGTATGTCAACTTTATTAATCCAATTTCAGTATCTCTGAAATTCGGTATTGCAAATATAGAGCTATTGAACATATTGACAACATAATCATAAGCCATTGAGATGGATTCAGCTCGGAATAATATCCATCCAAAAACTACTAAAATAAAAGTTAATGTTATTTCTCCGATTTCTTTCAATGATGGGATAAATTTATTTGGAGATATAATATTCTCTCTCTTTTTATTTTTGCCCAATAAAATTAGAAGGGCAATAAGGATTCCGTTGTATGTACCCCATGCAACAAATGTCCAATTTGCCCCATGCCACAATCCACTCAAAAGGAATACAATAAGGATATTGCGAATAGATATAAGTTTTGATACGCGACTTCCACCTAAAGGGATATAAACATAATCAATAAACCATTTATTTAGTGAGATATGCCAGCGTCTCCAAAATTCAGATATATCACGAGAGAAATATGGTAAATTGAAGTTTTTCATTAGGTTGATTCCAAATAATCTAGCTGTTCCGATGGCGATATCAGAATATCCGGAGAAATCACCATATATTTGAAATGTAAAGAATAATGCTCCTAATAGCAATAAACTACCATTACATTCTTGGTAATTATCAAAAATTTCATTTGCAAGAAATGCACAATTATCAGCAATTATTATTTTCTTGAAAAAACCCCAAAGAATTTGACGCAAGCCAATAACTGCATTATTATAATCAAACGAGCGAGGTTTTAGGAATTGAGGTAGTAGGTTTGTTGATCGTTCAATTGGCCCGGCGACAAGTTGAGGAAAAAATGAAATAAAAGAGGTAAATGCGATGAAATCTTTTGTGGCAGTAGTGTCTTTACGATAAACATCAATTGTGTAGCTTAAAGCTTGAAATGTATAGAAGCTAATGCCAACTGGTAAAATTATATCTAAAGTAACCCAATCTAATTGATAGTCAAATTGAGAAAATAATAATTGCAGATTGTCAGCAAAGAAGTTAAAATATTTATAGTATCCTAATATCGCAAGATTTATGATAATATTCATTGCGCATATTAGTTTTCCTTTGTTGCGATATTTATTTATTAATATACCACTTAGATAGCTGAAAAATGTTGTGATAAATATAAGAATAAGAAAACGCCAATCCCACCAACCATAAAAAATATAGCTAGTTACTACAACTAATAGATTTTGAATATGTAATTTTTTGAAAATAAACCAATATAGAATAAATACTATTGGTAAAAAAATCAAAAATTGAAATGAATTAAAAAGCATAGGACCTATTATTTAAATTCTCCAATTTTTAAAGGAGTGTAATGTTCTACATATATAGGTAAATTGTCAACATCACGAAGAATTAAATTATCTTCAGAATATATTTTTTCAATTTCAGGAGAAATTTCATTTATCCTACCTAATGCGCATAATAGTTGATATTCTGCCAAATTGAATCCAGCATTAGCAAATGAAGAACTGAAAGCGACATGTCTAATATTAATTTCTGTAATAAAAGGATTGTTATTTTCATCTGCTTTAAGGTCTACAACAACTAGACCGTTTGGATTTGTATTTAATTTATCGCATATAATATTAATTCCTTTTAATGCAGTCTCTTTAATCTTATTGTTATTAAGCAATCGACCTTTTGCTGTGTTTCCTGTAATACCAGATATAGCAACTTTTGACATTATATATTCTATTCTTTCAGCAATTGCAAGTTTTAGTAATTTACCATTATAAAACAGGCAAAAAACACCATAGTTGCCACCCGGCAAATACTGTGATATTTGAAATTCATTAATTCCTGTGTTAATATTTACCCACGCTTGTAGTTCTTTTAAATTAGTTGCTTTGAATGAACCTTTTCCAGAAGCAGTTCCTGCAGATGCATCTCTAATCCAAACGGGGTAATTTAGAGGTGGTTCATATTTGGGATTTAATATTTTCTCAGATGCAATGTTAAAACTTTTAGGTGTTAAATTGTAACATTCAAGAGTATTAAAGACTTCTTTTTTACTAATTGCTAATTCACAAAATGGAGCATTAGGTACAATATGTGGTATATTAAATGGATTTTTTGCCCAGTATAAAACTTCAATTTCAGGAACAATTATTGCTGCGTCTGGTTTTTCTTTTTGTATGATTTCTTGTGCAATTTCGTTATATTTAGAGTCTGTAACAGCAGGCACTTTATATATTCTGTCAAAGAGCCCCTCATATAACCCATATAAAGTGTTTGCCATATCCCAACCAATAAACTCAGCATCTTTAAATATTGGGCTTATACGTAATGATCTTACGACGCTTCTTGCCGATACAGCACATGCTCCAGTAATTAATATTTTCATTATATAATCTTGTTTATTCGTTCAATATCTAAATAGTTTTCTTTTTTTTCAACAACGACACCGTCGTGTTTTAATACTTTTACAAGGGTTGATAATAAAATTTTTAAATCAATTTTAAATGATATGTTTTTGGCGTATTCAACATCTAACCTAAGTCTATCATCCCAATTTAATGCATTTCTACCGGATATTTGAGCTAACCCTGTAATACCTGGACGAACAGAATGTCTTATCCTTTCAGTAGGAGTATAATATGGTAGATATCTAATTAATAACGGTCTTGGACCAATAAAAGACATGTCTCCATTGAATACATTCCACAATTGAGGAAGTTCATCAATAGATGTTTTACGAATAAATTTACCTACTTTAGTTAGTCTGATATTATCTGGTAATAACTCACCATTTTCATCTCGTTTATCGGTCATTGACTTAAATTTGTAAATTTTGAATATTTTTTCATTTTTACCAGGGCGCTCTTGAAAGAAAAATGCGCCAGCACCTTTATTTGCAGAAGAGAGCCAAATCCACAATATTATAATTATAGGACTAAGACATAATAATGCTATACCAGATAAACTTATATCTAATATTCGTTTAATATAATTTCTATACATTATAATCTATTGTTTTAGGATGAAAACTACCAACATAAGCATATGAGCCATCGTATGATATAATTTTAGATGGTGAACCCACTGCAACAGAATTTTCAGGTATATCTTTAGTTACAACAGAAGAGACCCCAATCATTGCTCGATCTCCGATTTTTACACCTCCTAATATTTTCGCGTTGTTACCAATATACACATAATCACCAATAATTGGATATTCAAATTGTGCAGTCTTTTTATTATATCCGACTGCAATAATCACTTCTGGAGATAAATTAACATTTTTGCCTACTTGTGCAAAGACATTAATTCTTGTCCCCCCAAAATGCCCGATATATAAACCTGGACCAATTTTAGTTTTATATGGTATCTCAATGCCATATTTAAAAGTATAATGTCTTAACAATATACGAAATATGGGATAAATCATAATTAAATATTTCTTTTTATTGAGATAGTTACACCATCTAAGTAAAAAGGTGTATCTAAATCCCGGAATAAACCAGGCCCGACAAAATGCCTTAAATGTGCAAGATGTCATGTAACGAAATAAATCAGCACTTATGTAAAAATGCAAATCTTTTAAACTATTTATCATGATATAAATTATTATATTTTTTAGCCATTATATTAATGTCATATTGTTTTGCTTTTACTTGACATGCTATAGTGATTTGTTTATATCGTTCAGTATTTTTACATAGGGATTTTATTTCGTGAGCAAGAGTTTTTTCATCTCCATGTGGAAATAGAATACCATTTTCATTAACGATCTCTCTTAACCCATCAACATCACTTGCAATAAATGGTCGCCCTGATGCCATTCCCTCAATCGATGAAAGGCTTAACCCTTCCCAGTGAGAAGAAAGAACAACTATATCGGTTTGCTCTAATAATTCTGGGATGTCATTACGTATTCCCCAAAATTTTACTCTGTTTTCTAATGATTGGGATGTTACAAGATTTTCTAACTCTTGTCTTCTTTCTCCATCGCCAATCAGCCATAGCTTGAAATTCTCAGGTAACAATGATAGAGCCCGAATCAATGTATCTTGGTCTTTCTGATATCTGAATCCGGCAATCATTGTTATAATAAATTCCTTCTTGTTTGTTATATCTTTAATTGGTTTCAAATATTGGTCAAGATTGATACCATTATAAATGATGGTATTATTAACATTCTTGCCATGATAAATTCTTAATGATGTTAATGCTTGATCAGAGATGCAAATAGTTTTTTCGTAGCGAGTATACATCCATTTATCTATTGGCTTATACCACCACCAATCACGGCGACGATTGGTGGTGTTATGCTCTGTAGTATAAAATACTACAGAGCATAACATGCTACAAATTGCAACAAACAATTGGCATGCTGTATTGTGTGTATGTACAATATCATATTTGTTTAGATATTTGCGTAGCCTAAATATATTCAATGGATTGTAAACATTACCGCCTACCGACAGAGTGTGAATTTTTATCCCGGTATTTTCTAACTCTTCATAAAATGGAGTGCGAGTGCCATCAAACAGCAATAATTCTACATCATTACCCATATCTCTAAGTCTAGGCAACAAATCAACCATCAATTTTTCTGCACCACCAGTACGTAGTGATGTAATTACATGTAGTATTTTCATCGAGTTGAAAGTTTATCAATTATATAATAAGCATAACCTAATGGAATAGCATACATGGATATAATGCCTATTTGTTTTATTTTTCTAAAAAATGATGTTTTATTATATGGGGCAAACCGCCAATAGTTTATAGCTGTTTTTATTTGTTCCTTTAGGGGTATCGGCATTGTGTAATATTCCGAATAATAAAGCGCTGTTGCTTGTGGGTTTAGTTTTCGTAATTTCGTCATTTGTGCAGTTAGTCCATCATTACGATATTCACATATATATACAGCTTTATTGGTATATCGCAATATATAATTGATAGCTACACGATTCCAAATGAGAGCTTCTGTTACAAATTTTTCATTTTTAAATATTGGAAATGGATATTGACGTAAAATCGCTGTTTTATATATTTCAGCTAAGTCTCCTTTTATATGAAGCTTATTGCGTATCTCTAATGCAGAGCATTCTATTACAGATGGAAAAAATCCTCCACCAATACGGTCTCCGTTAGGAGTAACACGTATACCAGACAAGCCGGCGTATCTATTATTATTAATGATTTCTTGTGAATTATCTCTTATCCATTCAATTGCATCATTTGTAAGATGGTCATCGCTGTCAACAATAAAGAATAGCTCACCTTTGGCTTCTTTGACGCCGAGGTTAATGGCTGTGTGTTTGCCCCCATTCTCTTTGTGAATATATCTAATTGTAATTTTATTCTCAGAGATATATGAGTTTATCAATTCTTGAGTGTTGTCAGTTGAGCCATCATCAACAACGAGCCACTCAAAATCATTGCATGTTTGCTGGCATAGAGATTTATATAATTTACCTATTATATAAGCTCGATTGTATGTCGGAGTAAAAACTGTAATCATGTTAATTATAATGAAAGAACAAATGTAATTGCGACGTTGAATAGTAGCATTAAGGCTATTTTGTTGTTTTGATGTCGGAATATATTACCGGTAAGTAGCGGGTACATTAAAATAATAGGCATTAATGCCCATGAAAGATAGGCAAATCTGTCGGTGAAATTTGCTCTGATTACGAGTACCCAAAAAGAATTGGCAATTAAATATGTACAATATAGTATTGTATAAAATTTATCTTGAAAATGATGACGATAAATATAATAATATCCCATAACAATAGGAATTAGAGAATATATAACGAAATCCCATCTGAAGCCAACGTTATAGAGTGCTTTTGTTGGATCTTGCATAAGGTATATTTGTGTGCGATCATCTTCAAACGTTGATGCAAATATCCCTTCAAACCAACTCCCAAGAGAGATTGATAATATTATACTAACTAACCAAATAGTAAAACACATTTTGGGCTTTTTTATAAATAATGCTGCTATGAAAGCGCTTAAAGTAAGCAACATTGACAAGTGGATGTTTATTGCACATAATGCCAATATTGCAAATGTAATTTTGCTTTGGTTATAAAATGTAAAGCCGAGGATTAGCAACGACATTGCAAGTCCGGCACGAATTGTATTTACTCCATATGCAACAAAAAACAATGATGTAACAAACATCATAAACATTATGAGAGTCCCATTGTTGTTTGTCATCCGTTTACTTGCCCATAAATAAGCTCCTGTGTATATCGCCGCAATTATAAAGAAATATATGACATAATTATCAGTTAATAACCTAATGAAAGAAGTCATAGCGTAAAATAAGGGCTCACTTGCAGCTGAAGCTGAACTAATAACTTCTCCGGAAAGAAACCCTATTGCATAAACTGTGTGATCGTCCCACCAATTATGTGAATCGACTGTTATTGTTGATACAAATAGAATAAAAATTATTGATATTACAATACAAATAAAAGTCGAATTTATTGGGCGTTTCTTCGCAAATTGCTCAATGACAAATATTAGTCCAAATATATATATGAGATTTCGTAGTAGTGCTAATTGATTTATATGTTGCAGATATATTGCATCCATATTATACGATATTATAAAGTTTTTGAATTTCAGATGAGTTATCTGAAATATTTGATTTTAAATAGTTAATATATTTATCTCTGAGATTTTTATTCTCTATTAGTTCAAGAATAGAATTTGCAACTGATTCTCCCGTCATTTCACAAATTGAAGCATTAACTCTGTCTGTAAATTGGTCATTTACAGTAGAAAAATTGGTTACAACTATTGGTTTACATAGTATCTTTGCTTCATCAAGAGCGATAGAACGGCCCTCAAATCGTGATGGATGTACTATAATATCGGCTGCATTTAAGTATGGGTATGGATTGGATTTAGTCCCAAGAAAAAGCATATTATCATTAAGTCTATTTTCTTTGACAATATCAATATATTTTTTATCAACGATTGCACCTATAAATATCCATTTGAAATCAATTCGTTTTTCTTGTAAAATCTTAGCTACGTCAATGGCAATATCTATACCTTTATTGTAGCAAATGTGCCCAATTGTTGCCAATAGAAAACCTGTATGTTGTGGTATTTTGACATCTTCTTGTGCCATCATACTAATGAGAGTAGGAGAGGAGATATTCTCCATCAGATAAATTTTATCACTACATTCAGGGAAATATTGTTTAAGAGAATCGACACAAATATCTGATATTGTAAATATTGCATCAACCTTAGGAAAATATTTTTTATCAGCTTTATAATAATAAGACCATTTTTTATAATCGCTATGAAAAAATGTTATTTTCTTTTTAGCGTTTAATTTGTTTACCATATAATATAGTTGCTGCTGACCATTATAATCTATAATTGCATCATATTCTTCTTTGATCGCAGGCATTAAATAAGCGAGAAAGCGTCCAGCAAGACTTTTGTCTATAAGAGATAATATTAGCCTTATAACATGACCTAATGCAAGTAATGGTTTGCCCAGTTTAATTAATTGGATAAAACCATCAACACGAGAGGTTAATGCAGCTAGAATGGGATTTGTTATAACATTAATATTTTTAGGAAGAAGTGTCATTAATTCACCGGTAGGAGAAATCAATAATAATGATACATTATATAACGATGTGTCAATTGTATTGAGTAACGATGTCATGCTTTTTGACACACCACCTGTCTCCATATTACTAATAATAAATAAAATTTTCTTTTTCATTTATTTAAATAAATTTTCAATTGCAGCGATAGTTTCGGTTGGATTGAATCGCATTGCTCTATTCCGAGCCTGTCGGGAATAGAAATTGCCTAGCTCGTTGTTTTCAATCATCCGTTTTACGGCTTGATATATTGACGCGTCATCATGGTTGCACAATAATCCATATTTGTTATCTTCAAGAATTTCTATGGGACCGGCTGTGCGAGTTGAAACTATAGGAACACCAAGGCTCATAGCTTCACATATTACAAGACTAAACCCCTCAAATCCAGAACAACTCAGAAATAAGTTCGCACTTTTTACGTATGGAAAAGGGTTGCGCATAAATCCCATGAATTTTACTATATCATTAACATTCATTTCATTAGCTAATTCCTCAAGGTCAGTTCGTAGTACTCCATCGCCTATGATTATGAATTGAATATTGGAGCGTCCTTCTAACTTAAATTTTGAGGCAAGACGAATAATGCGGTCCATACATTTTTGATGACACAAACGACCTACTGTAACGATAGTAAACTTATCATATTTAATATCTTCTTTTGATGCTAATGATGTTATTTTTTCTATATCAATAGGGTTGTATATGACATCAACAGGAGTTTGTATATTTTTAAAACGTTGGATAAAAGCATCTTTTGCTAAAGGAGAAACACATATGATTTTATCCATTTTATTATATGAGAGTACTTCTTCTCCCGTTCTAAATTGCATAGCTTCATAAGGGTCGCGTAGTAAATCGCAATGTACCCATGAAACATTTATTGCTTCAGGGTTTAGGATCGCATGCATCTTCAGTGGCATTCCTTCGAGGAAGCTAATTACAAGGTCATATTTACCTCTTATTGCTGATTTTAATTTTCTGCGTAAAAAATAATCTATTCCGAGCCAATTAGAAATGCGATAAGCTAATTTATAACAAAGTGTATATCCCCTCCATACAGATATGCGCTTAACATCTGTAGGAATCTCGTCTGCAAGTGTACCGCCCGGAATTATTTGGCATAGAGTAACATCATAATTATTGTAGTCAAAATGATGTAATATATCAAGTAGTACTCGTTCAGCTCCACCTCCATTTAACGGCCCTGTTATAAATAAAATACGTTTCATTTGACTATAAGAGATGTAATAAAATCTGCTATAAAATATGGGAAACGTTTAAAAATATATTGCATTAAGCGATATGTCTTAGGTAAATCACATTTAGAAAATTGTATTTCCTTTCCTATTTTCAATGTAATATTATTAAAAACTTTTTTCCGTTCTGATTTACTTGAATTAGTTAGATATAATGTATATATAGTTTGCCAAAAATAAAATGTTATTTGGTTATTACAAAATGATATATATGTCTTGTTATTAATGCCTAAGGAATTTATTAACCGTTCACGATTCTTTTGCAATTTAAATATGTAATAAAACATTGAATTATAATCGATACGACGATTTGTGAGCGACACATTACCATAGTGTGTATAAATATAATTAGAAACAGGAACGAGGGTTATTGAACTACAATTTTGTAAAACACAGAGATTAAACAAATGGTCTTCCCCGTAATTTAATGACTCAACAAAGCGATTGTCTCCAATTATCTCTCTTTTATATAGTTTGCAACACGGCCCATGCCATAGATGTTTATTCTCACCTATGAAAATTGCTTCGCTAAGTGTATTATTATGTAAGTAGTAATTATTAAACTCTTCAAAAGTTTTTCTTTCTGTTGGTCGCCCGTCTGCATACCATAAATCAAAACCAGATGCTATAATGTCGCTATCATATTTTACAAGATCAGATAAATATGTTGATGTAACATAGTCATCAGAATCAATAAATGTAATATATTCTCCTTTGGCGTTGTCAATCCCGAGATTGCGAGCTGCTGATACTCCTTTGTTCTCTTGGTGAAAGACTTTTATGCTAGAATACTTATAAGCATATTTGTCGCAAATTTTGTCGGAATTATCAGTACTCCCATCATTAATAAGTAATAATTCCCAATTATTATAATTCTGAGCTAATACACTTTCAATGCATTTATCTAAATACTTTTCAACATTATAAATAGGAATAATTATGGAGATATTTGGATTCATTCTTATTTTTTTAAATGAGCAAGGAAATCATAAATATAGAAGCATTCCCATTTTAAAAATTGCTTTAATATAGCCTCCTTCCATGTGTTAAAGCGTTTATACTTCTTGTAAAATTTCCAGTCTTGTTCTTTTAAACAATTTATTCGCTCAGATTTTTGAGGAATAATATTAATACATGATATTATACGTTCTTGTAAATCCAATTCCCAATTTATTATTTCTATTTTAGCATTAGCATTAAGTTTATATTTCGTATTAAGTTTATAAATAGATTCAATTAATTTATTCTTTGTAATATTTTCTATTGTATATGGAAAATGTTTTTGACTTAAGGATGCTCCATCCAAAATGCGATTATAATTATAATTATAATCCGCTATAAAATATATTTTTTTGCAATGTAAAAGATAATTATATACGAATATAGTATCTTCTCCACGATGGATATTATAAGGGAAATATAATGAGTTTTCGTTTATAATTTTTCTAGAAAAAAATTTCCCCCATGGTGCAGTAAAATTCCCATTTATTATAAAGAAAGAGACATAATCCTCTAAACAATTGAAATCATAATTAATTTTAACAATAGATTTTTCTTCATTAATAATATCTGTATAACTAGTAAAAATTAAATCTGCTTTGACTTTTATCAGACATGTGTATATATTATCTAGATATTGAGATAATATATAGTCATCAGAATCAACGAATGTGATATATTTACCTTTAGCATTATCTATCCCTAAATTGCGCGCAGAACTAACCCCACCATTTTCTTTGTGAATTACGATTATGCGCGAATCCTTTTTTGCATATTCGTTACAAATCATCCCGGAATTATCGGTACTTCCATCGTTGACAAGTATCAGTTCAAAATCAGTAAATGTTTGTGCTAATATGCTATCAATACATCGAGGAAGATATTGCTCAGTATTATAAACAGGAACTATGACAGAGACTTTTGACATTATGAAAGATTTGAGGTTAGGAAATTTATGCTATTTTGTTTTAGAATATTTCGTTTAGCATTTACTGAATCCCAGTTAATAGTATTGTTGTTTAATAAAAGTTCATTAATTGATGAATAGAGACAAGACATTAAATCAAATTGAGATAGGAGAGAGATGAAACGACTATAACCTCTTTCTATATTTGCGATGCTGTAAAATTCTTTATTGAAAATGATAGAAAAAACTGTACCATGAAATGAGTCGGTAATAATCATTTTTGCATCTCTAAACACAGTAAGCCATTCAGGTACGGTTAATGTACATTTATTATCAGCACTAATGATTTTTAGCTTTAGCCCTTTTTGTATTGCTATAGTTTTAAGTTTGGACTCTATATCATCGTTTAAATCAAGAATATATGCACATAAAATGTCTTCTTCAATTTTTGGAATTTCTCTGCATAGTTCCTCATATTCTTCTCTCTCAAGTAATAATGTTGGATCAAGAACACATACTGCATCTTCTCGTTTAAGATATTTTCGACATAATTCTATCCCATCTATCTCACGAACAGATACTGCATCAAATCGAGATAATAATTCTTTGCAAGTTTCAGTTTGTTCATCAGTAAATTCCCATTCGTTATTGCCAAATGATGCTGCATAAGAAATACGTTTTACTTTATTCTCTTCTGGAATAAAACACAGAAACATTTTATCAATCACGCCCCAATTATATAATGGTCGCCACACTTGATCACTGCCAACAATAAATGCATCAAATCGATTAAAATCGATAGAATTATAATTTGTAACATATTCTTGTTGAATATTTTTATCAATAAAAGGTTTTGTGAGTTTGCGCCTTTTTTTCTGATGAAGATTGTTCTTATGTTCACTAAATATATACTTCCTTTTTTTTAGGACATATTTAGTAAAAAGTCTTTTGGGAAACTCTAATAATAGTTTGAAAATATTTATTTTTTGCAAATATTCTTGTTCAATTACAATCGGATTATGTCCCATTCTTTTTAGGGTATATTGCAATGCAAATGCTTGTAATATCCCTCCGTAGTTTGCCTTCAGCTGTTGTGTTAATATCGCAATTCTCATTTAAGCCTATTATAAGAGGTGAAATGTTTAGAAATAGGAGCGGAGTTTGTGTTTAAGGATGCGGGGGATTGAGTTATAGCATTTGGAGTAGATTTTTTCGGGAGAGGGGAGATTTCTAAACTCTATCCAGGGTGTATTTGATAACTCATATCCCAAGAATGTGATTATCTCGTCTTTTGTGTATTTTTCAGAGTCAATCATGTGACGTACATAATAAAGGAGTAAATTTTTTAGTTCTTGTTCCATTTTAGGAATGTAATGTTCATAGCCGTTTTGCTTTGCCCATATTTTTTTTGTTTCATAGACACCAACATAGTCGTTAATAATATCTTCTTTAAAACTATTAACGGTTTCTCCTCCCCAACGATAGTTGTATACGGCATCGAGATTAAGTTCGATTTTAGGTTTTTGATTATATGTAGCGATGTTAAATATGCGATCTTCGCCCCAAAAGCCATCAAAATCGATGTATTCTGCATTCATGAGTAGGTCTCGCCGATATAGTTTTCCGCAACAAGAAACAGGAAATAGATTGGGATTATATAAACAGCCTTCGATAGCTCGTTTTTTATCGTATTTATTGTTTATGGGGATTGATAAATTCCATTTGCTTAATCGACGGTTTATCTTCATTTGAACAATGTCAGCTTTGCGGTCGAGTGCTGTTACCATGCAACGAAATATTGCGTTTGGCTCAAGCCAATCATCTGCATCAACAAATGTAATGAAATTTCCTCGTGCATAATCAATTGCTTCTATACGAGATGAATATAATCCCTCGTTATCATCATGGCAAACGAGTGTAATGTCATTAAAATATCGTTTGCAATGAGATAATGTTTTATCGGTGCTATTATCTTCTATTACAATAACTTCAAGACTATGGTATGTCTGTTTAAAAATTGAGTCAATTGCTCGCTTAATCGTCTTTTCCTTGTTATATGCAGGAATTACAACTGAAACAAAAGTGTTGCTTAACATGTGATTTTATCGTCCTATACAATGATATTCAAAGCCTTCTTCCATGAGTTCTAACGCATCATATATGTTTCTCCCATCAACAATCAAATTGCCTTTCATGGCTTTGTGGATAACATTCCATGATGGTACTCTAAATTGTTTCCATTCGGTCATTAATGCAATGGCATCGGCATCTACTACAGCATCATACATGTCTTTTGCGTATGAAATTCTATCACCTAACCTTCGCTTGGCTTCATCCATTGCAACAGGATCATATGCGATAACTTCAGCGCCTGATGACAGTAATTTTTCGATGACTACAAGTGCTGGCGCTTCTCTCATATCGTCTGTCTCGGGTTTAAATGCTAATCCCCAAACTGCAATGCGTTTCCCTTTTAAGGGTGATAATACTTTATTTAGTTTGTCATATACAATAGATTTCTGATGTTCGTTTACTCGTTCAACTGCTTCGATTATCTGCATATGATAGCCATGTTCTTTTCCCGTATTGATGAGCGCTTTTACGTCTTTAGGAAAGCACGAACCGCCATATCCGCATCCGGCATATAAAAATTTATTTCCTATACGAGCATCGGTCCCTATACCTTTGCGCACCATGTTTACATCGGCTCCTACAAGTTCACATAGATTTGCAATATCATTCATGAATGAAATGCGTGTGGCCAACATTGAATTCGCAGCATATTTGGTCATCTCGGCAGATGCTATGTCCATAAATATAACACGAAAATTATTAAGTAAGAATGGACGATATAAACGTTCCATAACTTTGCGTGCTCGTTCGCTTTCAATTCCTATAACAACTCTGTCAGGAGACATGAAATCCTTGATGGCAGCTCCCTCTTTAAGAAATTCAGGATTTGAAGCAACCTCAAATGGAATTTCAACGCCACGTTTTAGCAATTCTTCATTAATGACTGTCTTTATTTTTCTTGAGGTTCCAACCGGAACTGTGCTTTTAGTTACAAGTATTGCATATTTATTGATGTATCGTCCAAATGTGCGAGCAACATCAAGGACATATCTCAAATCGGCACTACCATCGTCATCAGGAGGGGTCCCGACGGCACAAAATACAACCTCAACATCATTTAGACAAGATGAGAGGTCAGTCGCAAATCTTAACCGACCTTCTTTGTGATTGCGTATTACAAGTTCTTCAAGCCCGGGTTCGTAAATAGGTATTATGCCTTTTTTTAGATTGTCAATTTTTTCTTGATTAATATCAATGCAAGTTACATTTATTCCTACTTCGGCAAAGCATGCCCCTGATACTAATCCTACATATCCTGTACCAACTATTGCAATGTTCATAGAATATTTATTGAGGTAATTTTTCGACAAGAGAAGGGTGTACAAATGTTGTTGCTACTGCAGCAATCCCGTGTAAACACACAACTACACGTCTATCTCCTTTTATTCGCATGAAATATCCCTCAGTATCTTTAAATATCCCTCCAGTAATCCTTACTTTGTCTCCTTTTTTAAAATTAGTAATATCTGGTTCTAAATAAATAATTTGTTCATCAATCGAACCTGATACTGCTATGAAGCTCTGCATCTGATTGTTGGGGATGGTGATAGGCGTCTTTGTTTCCCTATCCATTATATATCTAATGGGGAGTGTTGTTGTTTGTTTTATCTCTTGTAGTTTTTGTTTTGTTGTATATATAAAAATTAAATTATGTATTGCCGGTACTTTTTCTTTTATACGTCTTTCGCCTCTCATGCGTATTCGATATTTCATTGGCAAGAATGTTTCAATATGTCGCGCATCCATTTCTCGCTTGATTTTCATCTCTCGATTATAGGTAACCCTGATTGCATACCAATTATTTTCAACTGTTTCTGTTGTCATGTGAGAGTGTTAGGCAATACTTGGGGACACCATTCAGCTTAATGCTGTGGTAGTCAGTTGATTTCGTTTTATTGTCTCCATCCGGATGACCAATATTCATAGACTATTGAAATTTGATAATAAATAGCCTTATTCTATGCAAATATAATGGAAATTTATTTATATATAGAGGTTTTATAAAAATATTTTTAAGCAAAATCTAATTTGATACGATATTTTAACCAAGTTATAATTTAATGCATTTTTTTTCGTTACTAATATTGATATACATTATTGCACAATGATTAGATTTATTTATATATTATCCGTCCTAACATGCATGCTTGTCCCTTTATGTGGGCTATCTCAAGTTAAAATACATGGAAAGGTAATTGATGAAGATAATAAACCACTTGAGTTTGCTACAGTCAGAATACAAGGAACTGCGTTAGGAACAAATACAAATCTTGATGGGGATTATTCAATTACCACAGCGGAAATTGACACTATTGATGTAGTTTTCTCTTGTATTGGTTTTAAAACGGAAAAACGACAATTAGTTAACGCAAAAGGAGATATTGTCTTAAATATGCGAATGTTTAAAACGGCAAAGGAATTACAAGAAATAAATGTAACAGAATATAAGAAACAAACCGGCTCTATGATTAAAATAGACCGAGAAAGTTATAAATTTGCCCCAGATGTATCAGGCGGTAGCGTCGAGGCTATGTTGACCACTATGGCAGGCGTTAATTCTACTAATGAAATGTCGTCACAATATTCCGTTAGAGGTGGAAGCTATGATGAGAACAGTGTATATATTAATGGAATAGAAATATATAGGCCACAACTCATCAGTTCTGGACAACAAGAAGGACTGAGTATAATTAATTCTAATATGGTGGGAGAAGTTAATTTCTCTACGGGGGGATTTGCGGCAGAATACGGTGATAAAATGTCATCAGCATTAGATATAACTTATCGTGAGCCACAAGCTTTTGAAGGATCAGCATCAATTAGTTTGATGGGAGGCAGTTTTGCTTTGGGGCAAAATACTGGAGATTTTTCACAGTTGCATGGCGTAAGATATAAGCGAAATGCATCACTTTTAAGCTCAATGGAGACTAAGGGTGAATATGATCCGAGTTTCTTTGATTATCAAACACATCTTACATACAAGTTAAATAAAAAATTGAAATTGTCGTTTCTTGGGAATATAGCCATAAACAATTATAAATTTAAACCGGTAAATCGTTCTACTAATTTTGGCACATCTCAGGATGCGAAACAATTTAAAGTATATTTTGATGGTCAGGAAAAAGATAAATTTGAAACCTTTTTTGGCGCATTATCTCTGAACTATAACCCTTCAAAAAAAAGTAATTTCACATTATTGGCATCAGGATATTTAACCAATGAGTTGGTAGCATATGATATATCAGGTGAATATTGGCTTGATCAAGCGGGAACAACAGGAGGTTCAGGAGAGGCTGTTGGGGGAGAACTTGGTGTTGGACGTTATCATGAACATGCCCGCAATCGGTTGAAAGCATCAGTGTATTCTCTTTTATTGAAGGGTAATGTCGGTTTGTCCGGGCATAATTTAAGTTATGGATTATCTTTTAATCATGAGAAAATACATGATCGTAGTAGAGAATGGGAATTGAGAGATTCTGCAGGATATTCGTTGCCATCGACTGGTGATGCCGTTTATGTAATATATAATTTGGCATCCCGTCAAGATTTTGGGTCAAATCGTGTCGCCTTTTTTGCTCAAGATACCTACAAATTAAATTCATCATTGGGGCTATTCTCATTTAATGGAGGTGTGAGAATTTCCTATTGGGATTTCAATGAAGAATTACTAATAAGCCCTCGTTTTAATGTCTCGTTTATTCCTGAAGCAAATAATAGTTTTGCGTTAAGATTTGCTACCGGATTATATTATCAGTCTCCCTTTTATAAAGAATATAGAATGCCGGTGATTGATGATGATGGTAATACTGTTATTGCGTTAAATAAAGATATTAAATCGCAATGTAGTTTTCAATTTATCTTGGGTGGGGATTATACATTTAGAGCATTAGAGCGTCCGTTTAAATTATCAGCTGAATTATATTACAAACATTTGAGTAATCTTATTCCATACGAAGTAGATAACTTGAAAATAGTTTATAGTGGGCTTAATCAAACTAAAGGTTACACAGCAGGTCTTGATATGAAACTATTCGGACAATTTGTTCCCGGGACTGATTCGTGGATTAGTTTCTCTCTTATGAAAACTCAGGAAACCCTTAACGGAGTAAATGTCCCTCGTCCCACAGACCAGCGATATAGTTTTGCGATGTATTTTACCGACTATTTCCCAAATATCCCTAAATTGAAATTCAGTTTACGAGGTATTTTCTCTGATGGATTACCTACTACAGCACCACAATCGAGTCGTGATGCAGGCTATTTTCGTGCACCTGCTTATAAGCGTGTGGATGCAGGATTGTCTTATGCATTATTGCCTCCATTAAAAGAGGGGGATGCTCAAAGAACAGGTTTTCTTAAATATCTAAAGAGTGTGTGGTTAGGAGTGGATGTGTTCAATTTGTTGGATATTTCCAATGTTAGCAGTTATTATTGGGTAACCGATGTAAATGAGATACAATATGCTGTACCAAACTATCTTACGCGCAGACAATTCAACTTCCGTTTAACGATAGATTTTTAATTAATATTATATGAAAAATATATTTATAAGTGTAATATTAGCATTAATCCCCATTTTAATGGTTGCTCAAAAAGATAATAAGGATTGGGCTCAGTTGGGAAGATATGTTTATCAAAATGCTAAATTAGAAAAAGCTCCTGATGTAGTGTTTTTGGGCAATTCTATAACCGATTGTTGGGTTGATACTGTCCCTGAATTTTTTAGTGAAAATAATTATGTAGGTCGTGGTATTTCGGGACAGGTTTCATCTCAGATGCTTGTACGTTTTCGTCAAGATGTTATTAACATAAGGCCTAAAGCAGTTGTTATTTTGGCAGGAACAAATGATATAGCTGAAAATAATGGGGCGATAACTAATGAGGGGATAATGAATAATATAATATCAATGTGTGAACTTGCCAAATTGCATGGTATTACTCCCATATTGTGTTCATTATTACCTTGTGATCATTATTATTGGCTTAAAAATGTAAATATCTATCCGGCTGGGCGCATAATACAAATGAATGAAATGATAAAGGCATATGCTAAGAAGGAAGGATATGAATATGTTGACTATCATAGTGTAATGTCAACGCCAAAAGGAGGATTAGACGCAAAATATTCTCGCGATTTAATTCATCCAAATAGAAAGGGGTATGAGGTGATGATGCCTATTGTGAAGAAGTCTATAGATAAAGTGTTGAAAAAATAGGTAGAAATAGATATACAATAAACGCCGGCAATAAAAGATTGCCGGCGTTTATTGTATATAGATGTAATAATTTATTTAATCAAGTATTGTGATGAAATCGATTCGTTTTCGTGAATACGACGAATAGTGTCGGCAAATAGATGAGCAACACTTAAAATGTGAGCTTTTTTACAATCTTTTGTAAAAGGAATACTATTTGTAAAAATCATCTCTGTCATACCGCAACTATCAACACGTTCAGATGCCGGATCGCTCATGATTGCATGTGAACATAAAGCGCGTACTGATTTGGCACCAAATTCCATCATTAAGTCGGCCGCCTTAGTGATTGTTCCTGCTGTATCTACCATGTCATCAACAAGGATGACATTTTTATCTTTAACATCACCGATTACAGTCATATTAGCGACAACATTTGCTTTTGCACGTTGTTTATGGCAAAGTACCAATGGTACATCAAAATATTTAGCGTAGTTATTCGCGCGTTTAGCACCGCCAACGTCTGGTGATGCAATAACCATATCTTTGAGTTTGAGAGATTGTATATAAGGAATAAATACTGATGACGAGTATAAATGGTCTACAGGGATGTTGAAAAATCCTTGAATTTGGTCAGCGTGAAGGTCCATTGTGATTACGCGGTCAACACCTGCTGCACTAAGAAGATCTGCAACAAGTTTAGCCGCGATTGATACACGAGGTTTGTCTTTGCGATCCTGACGAGCCCATCCAAAATATGGCATTACTGCAATAATTGATTTAGCTGAGGCGCGTTTTGCCGCATCAATCATAAGCAATAACTCCATCAAGTTATCACTATTAGGGAATGTAGATTGAACCAGGTAAACTTCGCATCCACGAATTGATTCTTCGAAGCATACTTCAAATTCTCCATCGGCAAAGTATTGTATATTCATTTTGCCGAGTTCTACACCAAGGTCTTTACAGATTTCTTCTGCCATATATTTAGACCGAGTGCCTGAAAAAATCTTGAAAGGAGGTAATATTGTACTCATATCTATATTATAGGTGTTTAATTTCTATTGCAAAGGTACTACATTTTAGTATTCTTTGATGATTGTTTTGATGATTTTTTCTTAGGAGTTGTAACATTTTTGTGAGTTATCTTCCAAATCACTGCATCGTATGGCCCTACAAAACATTCAAAAGGTGAGTCATTCTTAAATATTTTATTCATCTTATCTCCCGAAAGCAATTCGATAGCATTACTGCATGTCCCTTCTGGAATATTTAGGAATTCAAATGCATGTTTAGGTATATTAATTTTCAAATCGCATGTTTCAGTTGAGAAATTTACAGCGATTAATAATGTTTCTGTTGTTGTGCTACGTAAAAAAGTGTACTGACGATGAGGGTTGAATGAAGGATTTTGATAATTAACATACATCAAGTCAAAGAACTTTCCTTCGCTGATTGCCTTTTCGTTATTACAGATATTCAGAATATCTTTATATTTATTCCTTAGCCAAATTTCGCGACCGCTAAGATTTGTTTCATCGCATTTCCCATCATTAAACCATCGGCGAATTGTCGGTATGCTCCAGTAATCAAATATTGTTGTACGCCCATCATATCCGCTATAACCTTCCGCATCTGCAGCTTGTTCTCCAAGTTCTTGCCCTGCATATATCATCATTGCTCCGGTATTAATCATTGAACTGACAATAAGTGATGGAATAACAAGACCTGGATCGCCGGCATATTGTTTTGATCCGAAACGTTGCTCATCGTGATTCTCCAAAAAGTTTAGCATGTTTGCATTAATTCCATCAACTGCTTGCCAACAATTTGTGATGCATGCTGCTGAAACATTAGAACATTGGATTGCTCTCAACGTGTCGTATAAAGTTACTTTATCATATAGGAAATCAAAACCACCAATATTAATAAAATCCCGATATAGATTAGTGTCGTAAATCTCAGCAATGAAGATCATTTCAGGGTAATGTTCTTTAACTGCCGGAATTGCCCATTGCCAAAATTCGAGAGGCACCATGTGTACCATGTCACAACGAAAACCATCAACGCCTTTGCTTGCCCAGTAGCGCAAAATATTAAGCATCTTAAACCAAGTATCTGGAATTGGCTCAAAATGGCGAGTCCCATCACCATAGTCTATGCCGTAGTTTAATTTAATTGTATCATACCAATCAAATTCACCAGGGAAAGCTGTGAAACAATCATTTCCGGATGCTTTTGCCGGGAATTCTTTGTAGGCACTATCACCATGTCCAAGGTTTACATTAGGAGCGAACAATTGGCGTGGTATATAGTAAAAGTTATTAGATTGACTAAAAAATTTAGAGTTGTCATCTTCACACCCTAAGTCTTTAATTCCAACAGGCTTTGCGTCAGAGTAATATTGGCGCGCAACATGATTAGGGACAAAATCTATTATAACTTTCATCCCGGCTTTATGTGTACGGGCAACTAATTGCTCAAATTCTTTTATTCTCTCAGGTACATTTACCGCAAGATCAGGATCTACGTCATAGTAATCTTTTATGGCATAGGGAGAACCGGCATTCCCTTTTATAACAAATGGATTGTCATTAGGGATACCATATTTTGTGTAATCTGTCTTATGGGCATGTTCAATGATGCCGGTGTACCAGATGTGGGTTATACCTAATTCTTTGATAGATTTTAATACTGTAGGTGTTATATCATTTAGTTTCCCTGAGCCGTTTTGCTCAAGAGTGCCATATGGAATGCAGTTTTTATTCTTGTTCGCAAAAAGTCGTGGTAATAACTGATAAATTACAGGCTTTTTATTCATGAGTATATTAATATTGGATTTTTTGAAACTATTATGTGTAATATTTTACAAATTTACTTCAAAATATTGATAATATTGTTGCTCTGACAAAATTTGTGCTAATATATATGAGAGAAAATTTGTAAATTTGTACTCAAATTTTAAATATTCTTTAAACATGAATGAGTTAGCGACAAAATACAATCCAGCTGAAGTTGAGGATAAATGGTATAGCTATTGGATGGAAAATAATCTATTCAATTCAGTTCCCGATAAGCGTGAGCCTTATACAATAGTAATTCCTCCTCCAAATGTAACAGGAGTCCTTCACATGGGACACATGCTAAATAATACAATTCAAGATATACTTATCCGTCGTGCCCGCATGGAAGGTAAAAATGCGTTGTGGGTGCCGGGTACTGACCATGCTTCTATTGCAACAGAGGCTAAAGTCGTCGCAAAACTTGCCTCTGAAGGCATCAAGAAGACCGATTTAACTCGTGATGAATTCTTGAAACATGCTTGGGCCTGGACAGAAAAACATGGAGGTATAATTCTAGAACAACTTAAGAAACTTGGTGCTTCATGTGACTGGAGTCGTACTGCTTTTACAATGGACGAAATACGCAGTAAGAGTGTAATTAAAGTTTTTGTGGATTTGTATAACAAAGGGCTGATTTATCGAGGAGTGCGCATGGTTAATTGGGACCCAGCGGCATTGACTGCTCTTTCTGATGAAGAGGTTATATATAAAGAGGAGCATAGTAAATTATATTATCTTCGTTATTATATTGAAGGAGAAGATAAGTATATAGTAGTAGCGACAACTCGTCCAGAAACAATTTTGGGTGATACTGCTGTTTGTGTAAATCCTAATGATGAGCGATACCAATGGCTCAAAGGTAAAAAAGTTATAGTGCCACTTGTTAATCGAGCTGTCCCAATCATCATGGACAAATATGTTGAAATGGATTTCGGTACAGGATGTTTGAAAGTAACACCTGCACATGACGTAAATGACTATATGCTTGGAGAGAAATATAATCTCCCCACAATTGATATTTTCAACGACAATGGTACAATTAGCGAAGCCGGGGGTATGTATATCGGTAAAGATCGTTTTGATGTGCGTAAAGAAATTGTTGTTGACCTTGATGCTGCCGGACTTGTTGAAAAAATAGAAGATTACAATAATAAAGTAGGTTATTCAGAACGAACAAAAGTTGTAATTGAACCGAAATTGTCAATGCAATGGTTCTTAAAGATGGATGAAATCACAATCCCTGCACTTGATGCTGTAATGGATGATGATATTAAATTTTATCCTCCAAAATTTAAGAATACCTATCGCCATTGGATGACAAACATCAAAGATTGGTGTATCAGTCGACAGTTGTGGTGGGGGCATCGAATACCTGCATATTTCTTGCCGGAAGGGGGATATGTTGTAGCGGAATCGGCAGAGGAAGCCCTTGAATTAGCTAAAACAAAAACTGGAAACAGTTCACTTACAATAAATGATATTCGCCAAGATGAAGATTGTTTAGATACATGGTTTAGTTCATGGTTGTGGCCAATTTCATTATTTAATGGCATTCTTGATCCTGAAAATGAAGAGATAAAATATTATTATCCGACAAGTGATCTTGTAACTGGACCTGATATTATTTTCTTTTGGGTAGCAAGAATGATTGTTGCCGGTTATGAATACATGAAGGACAAACCATTTGGCTCTGTTTATTTTACTGGTATTGTAAGAGACAAGATTGGTCGTAAGATGTCAAAATCATTGGGTAATTCTCCTGATCCGCTTGATTTGATTGCAACATTCGGAGCTGATGGAGTGCGTATGGGTATGATGCTTGCTGCTCCTGCTGGGAATGATATTCTGTATGATGATAAACTATGTGAACAAGGACGTAATTTTTGTAATAAGATATGGAATGCTTTCCGCCTTGTAAAAGGATGGGAAACGGATGATATTAAACAACCAGAATGTGCAGTGCGTGCGACACAATGGTTTAAAACGAAATTGGATGAAACACTAATTGAAGTAAAAGACTTGTTCTCAAAGTTCCGTTTATCAGAAGCTTTAATGTCTGTGTATCGTTTGTTTTGGGATGAATTTTCATCTTGGTATCTTGAAATGATAAAGCCTGCATATGGCCAACCAATTGACAAGAAAACCTATGAAGTAACATTAAGTTATTTTGATGCATTGTTACGTTTATTGCATCCATTTATGCCATTTATAACTGAAGAGTTATGGCAACATCTTGCAGAACGTAAGGAAGGTGAAACTATTATGAATGCCTTGCTTCCAACCTCTGACGCATTAAATGCAGACGCACTTGCGTCGATGGAACGAGCTAAAGAGGTTGTAATAGGGGTACGTGGTGTTCGAGCAGCTAAAAATATTGCACCAAAAGAAGTTCTTGAATTGAATGTTTTAGGTGAGTTTAATTCAGTTGAATATAGCGTTATTGCTAAACTTGCAAATCTTAGCGCGATAAAAGCAACTAAAGAAAAAGATGCATCAGCTGCATCATTTATGGTTGGAACCACTGAATTTAATATCCCATTGGCAAATAATATTGATATTGATGCAGAACTTGAAAAACTAAATAAAGAACTTGTTTACTACAAAGGCTTCAAAGAGTCGGTATTAAAGAAATTAAGTAATGAACGCTTTGTAAACAATGCACCGACCATAGTTGTTGAAGGCGAACGCAAGAAACTTGCTGATGCTGAAACTAAGATTAAGACAATTGAAGAGAGCATCGTTGCTCTTCAAAAATAGATTTCTTATTTTATATAACTAAAAAAGCTTCCTTTGAATAAAGTGAAGCTTTTTTAGTTTAGATATTTATATTCAAGAGTTTTATAATATTTAGTTTGTTTTGCTGTTTTTATCCATGAATTTAGGCTATCCCGAAGAATGCTATCATTCCTATTTACAATCCATGGCTGAAATTGCGTGAATGATATATCTGTTGAAATATCAATGAAAGGATATTCTTTAGCGAGTTTTTGTGCAACTTTTTCATTGATGACTGATTGTTTTATCTCTTCGATTGCAGTCATAATAAATAATTGTTCTGCAGCATAAGTTGAGTCGCTAATAATGTGTATCGTATCGCCTATTTCGTGAGCAAGATTAGTGATGCGATGGGCGAGAGGAGAATTTGCAACTACCCAAACGCTATCACCGGCTAAATCAAGTTGAGACTTAACGCGTCTATTAAGAGTAATACTATCTATCCTTTGTACAAGTACTTGTCGATCTAAATAGACAGGTATAGTAAATAGATATTTATCGTTAAATTCAGATGTCATAGGGAATTCTGCAATGAGAATATCATATAATCCTTGATCTAATTTTGAGGTAGCTTCAGTTAGCGAAACGATAGGATGAAATTTTAAATTTAGTTTATGCTCTAATGCAATTTGGCGTATCAAATCGTAGTTAAAACCACCTAAAGTATCTTCGTAAGTATATAATGAGAGAGGAGAATATTCAATTGCTACATCTATGGTATCGTGACTTGAAAGGATGATAGTTGGCTGATTAAATTTTTTATTACTACATGTTTTAAGCATATACATAATAATTACTACTAATAGAAGCAATAGTATGTATGTGACAAAACGACCATTATGTAGTCTCAGTTTTTGCATTGACCTTAATTTGTGAAATCAACAGATACGCCTAATTGGAATCTACGAGGATTTAGTGGGTAGTGTGGCAGAGCAAAATAATTATTGCCAGTCATTCCTTGGTTAACGTGTGTAAACATGACATAAAAACGGGCTTTGTCAAGTTTCATATTGGCATAAAGGTTCATGAATGGATAATTACCAATTTCAATTTCTTTTTGATTATAGAATGACATTGTTGCCGGTTGGTAGTTTACACTTTTATATTTTGTGTAGTAATCACAATCAATGCCAAGTTGAACATCAAGAACTCCGGCAACTTTAAACAGTACATATAAATTAGAGTATATCGAGAATTTAGGCAATGGAATAACAGACTCAACAGAAGAAGTTTGATAGTTCAGTTTATTCTCAAAATGTAATGCTCTAAATTTGAAATTTTGTATCAACGATGCACTAAATACCTGTATGCTCCCACTATGTTGTGTTGGCAAACAATTCTCGTTGAAATATATATAATTTTGGAGATTTTCTACTCCAACATTAATATAAGTGTCAGTATGTGGTATTTTTAATTTTCCTCCGATGCGTAAACGACGTGTCTTGCCGAAATCATTATTCCAAATAAAGTGATTTGATACATAATGTTTCATGAGATATGGTGCCTCTTCGTTAGAAAAATGTCCATATCCGGTTATTGTTACACTATCACGCCAAAGTTTAAATTGCGTAGATATATTACCATCAATCGTAATGTCCCCAACGACATTTCCGGCAACACCGAATTTTGCTGTGGCATTATAATTTAGCAAAGAGCCTTTTTGTTTTGTGAGTTGCGCCCCTACCCAAAATAGATTTTCTGTGGCATTATTAGGGACTTTTTCTCCCGGATAAGGAGAGAGATTTTCAGGTAATGGATCGACTCTGTCAATTGTATCGGTAGTTTGGGTATATTTTCTTATTTGGTGTGTTGCAAAAGCCGCTAAACCGGCTTTTGCATATTTATGAAATCCTTCTAATAATGAAACGCCTAAGGTATTTGATAAAGACCAGTAATTTGTCCTATCATCTGTCCCTTTGTTGCTTAAGTAAGTGTTTTCCCAGAAGTCTGCTTCTCCTGGCGCATCATTTATAAATATATGTTTTCCATCTTTATAATTTAATGTCCAAATAAAGGATGAGATAGGAATATAATTACGTTCTATAACAGAGTCCCCTTCATATACTTCGTCATAATAACCAACCTTATATTTATTATTGATAAATATATCAGTCCCGACATATTTAGAATGGGCAGCTGTAAGGTGTGTCGGAATTGTTTTTGTATCAATTTTTGACGAACCTCCTTGAACTTCAGCCGGATCTGTAATGTATAGATCGTCTGTTATACCACCACTTTCCTTATTTAGTAAATTATAATGGTAAATGTATGCTTGTAGCTCATATCTTTCTCCCATATGAGATGCTGATGCTCCCCAAATAAGATCTTTAGTAGCTTGATAATTATAACTGCCTTTAGAATAAATATAATCAAGATATGCTCCTATCTGAGTCTGTGCATTTGCGTTACCTGTAAATTCCATTTTTAACCTATCTTGTGTGGTCTCTTTGCTCCCACCAGTATTGTAAGACAATAAAGTCATTGGTTGGCGACTATTATAAAACTTATGAGTTTTAATAGAAGGTATCCATGAACGTAAGGCATCTCTAAAGAAAAAATCGCTCATGGCATCTCGTTCAAAAAACAACATAGTTTGTCCTTCTGCACCAAGATTACCTGTTGTTGCATAAGCAGGAGTTACTTGAGATGGAATAGATTTGTGATAATAATTAAGTAGGGTAGTATCAATGGTTGTGGGCTCTTGAAACCCAAGAGGTGGTATTGTTTTCCAAGCGAAAGGTTGTATATTTATTAAGGAATCGCTATTGATATTATCTTTCTCAGAATCTGTAATCTCTCGATTGTTCTGCTCTTGTCCATAAATGGTAAAAACAGATATTATTGATATTATTATTGATATTACTTGCTTCATAATGAAAGCAAAGTTACAAAATTTCTTTTCAATAAATAACATTATATTAAAAGTAGGTATATCTTTATAAAATATACCCACTTTTTTTATTACATTTAACAGATTTTGATGTACTTTAAATCGAAAAGATTTACTCAAATGTTATTAAGACCATGTTAACTCATCACCAAATAAATGTAGAATTTTAGGTAACAAAATAAAACTAAAGAACGACCGATAGCTTAAGTAAAAGTACTATTGGCCGTTCTTAGTTGTATTAAAATTATATCGATTTATTTGTTTGTCGTTTGAGGTTTTAACCATCGGTCAAACCATCGGAAGAATAATCGTTGCCACATTATTGCATTTTGGGGTTTTAAGATCCAGTGGTTCTCATCTGGATAAATGACCATTTCACATGGGATACCTCTTAATTTTGCAGCATTAAAAGCTTGCATTCCTTGAGAAGCAAGAATACGAAAATCATACTCCCCGTGTGAAATCATGATTGGAGCAGTCCACTTGTCAACATATTTATGGGGTGAATGACTGAATGTGCGTTGTGCAACAGTATTGTTCTTCTCCCAAAATGCTCCACCAAGATCCCAATCAGCAAACCACATTTCCTCTGTCTCGAGATATTGAGCTTCTGTATTAAATATGCCGGCGTGAGCAAATAAAGCAGCAAAGCGATTGTCATGATTCCCAGCTAACCAATATACTGAGAACCCACCATAGCTGGCTCCTGTTGCACCTATATGTTCTGCATCAATATATGACTCTTTTTTCATATAATCAACAGCTGAAAGGTAATCTTTCATGTTTTGACCTCCATAATCTCCAGATATTTGCTCGTTCCATTCTGTTCCAAAGCCAGGGAGTCCGCGTCTATTTGGAGCAATTACAATGTAGTCATTTGATGCCATAAGCGCGAAGTTCCAACGATAGCTCCAAAATTGACTGACAGCTTGTTGTGGCCCACCTTGACAATATAATATTGACGGATATTTTTTGTTTTTATCAAAATGAGGTGGATAAACAATCCATGTAGTCATCTCTTTACCATCAGTAGTTGGTATTAATCTCTTTTCAACAGTTGGCATAGTTAATTGAGCAAAAATATCACTATTCACATTAGATAATTGTTTAATTCCATTTTTTGAAATTGCATATATTTCATCAGGTGCAAGCATTGAGTGTTGCAGGGTTATTAGTGTATTTTCATCAACGACTGCAAGTGCATCATAGTCGCATATGCAATCAGCAATAGTTTTAATTCCTTTGTTAAGATTTATACTAAAAATTGGTGTTACTCCTTGGTAGTGTGCAATAAAATACAATGACTTGCTGTCGGGTAACCATGCAATTGAGTTTACAGTATAATCCCAATCTGAGGTTAAATCAGTTTTTTCACCGGTAGTTGTATCGAGTATAAAAATGCGATTTTTGTCAGATTCATATCCGTCTCGTTCCATGCTTAGCCATGCAACATATTTCCCATCAGGAGAATAAATGGGGTTAGTGTCGTAACCCATCATCCCCTCTGTGAGGTTTGTGGTTGTTTTGTTTTCCAAATTATATTGATATAGGTCTGAATTGGTAGATTTGGAGTATTCAACACCAGTCTTTTTGCGAGAAACGTATATTAAATTTTTGCTATCAGGAGACCATGCAATTGATTCAACTCCACCAAATGGTTTCATTGGCGCTTCAAATGGTTCACCTTCCATTATATCCGTGATATTTGATACTTGTTCGCCGTCAAAATCTGCTAAAAAAGGATGAGGAATTTCTGTAACCCATTCGTCCCAATGTTTATACATTAAATCAGTAATTACTCGTCCTGTTGCTTGGGGTAGATCTGGATATAAATCAGCTGGAGTTTCACCATATTTTATATTTGATATAATAAGAATTTTTCTTTCATTAGGAGATAGTACAAATCCATTAACTCCTTTTTCTAAATTAGTAATAACTTTACGGTTACTACCATCTGCATTCATTGTCCATAATTGAGGTTTACCATCATTGGCATATATAAATGCGATTTTTTTCCCGCCTTCAATCCAGACAGCATTATTTTCAGATTTTGGGGTTTTCGTTATGCGATGATTATTTTTCCCATCTATATCCATTACATATAAGTCCCTATTACTCGTATTTTCAGAAACACTTTCATATGATATTCCATAGAGAATTTTGGTCTTGTCCGGTGAAATTTGTGGATCTGAAACGCGCCCAAGAGCTTGCAATGCATCAATATCAAAAATACCATTTTCACTTTTAAATACTGGCTTATCAATAACTTTCTCCTCTATATTAGAGGTGCAGGCAGTAGCTCCAAACAATAATGCCGAAGACATGGCGATTGGTTTTAAAATGTTCATGTTAATTATGTTTAGTTATTATATATTGTATCGTTATTTTTTTCTCATTGGAAATAGTTGTGTTATTAAGTCATTACGTTTTAAATGTCTAAGTGATTTAATTATCGATGATTGGTAACTTTTGTCGTACCAAAAGAAATATTGTCGTTGTGCTAATTTCCCTTCTTTTGTAGTTGCTGTGTATATGCGTTCACCTGTATATGGGTGATAGCCTGTATAATATATTTCAGTTGCGAGAGTCATAGGCGTTGGAGTAAAATCTTGAATTTGCTCTAAGTGCAGATTAAGTGCTTTTGTTTCAACAGCAAGTTCAGCCATGTCTACTTCATGACATCCGGGATGGCTTGAAATAAAGTATGGGATAAGCTGTTGATTAAGTCCATGTATTCGATTTATTCTATCAAATACTTTTTTGAAATCATAATATAATGAAAATGCAGGTTTACGCATGATATTAAGAACCCTTTCGCACGTGTGTTCAGGTGCGACTTTCAATCGTCCGGAGACATGTGAACATATGAGCTCTTCATTATATTGTCTATTTACTTTATCTATTTTTTCATTACCACTTATATGCATAGATAAATCATATCTAACACCACTTCCTATAAATGATTTCTTTATTTGAGGAATACTGTCTACAGCATGATATATTTCCAAAAGCATCGAATGGTCATTATTTAGATTTTTGCAGGGAGTAGGGTGTAGGCATGATGGGCGAATACATTTTTTACATATTTCGGAATTTTTGCCTCCCATCTTATACATATTAGCGGAAGGACCACCCAAATCACTAATATAACCTTTAAATCCCGGCATCGATATGATTTGTTTAACCTCTTTTATTATCGATTCTTTGCTACGAGATGCAATAAATTTACCTTGATGAGCAGAAATTGTACAGAAAGAGCATCCGCCAAAACATCCTCTGTGAAGATTAACAGAGAATTTAATCATTTCGAAAGCGGGTATTGTTTTACCATTATATCGTGGATGGGGCAATCTAGTATACGGTAAGTCAAAAGAGGCATCAATCTCGGATGTTGTCATAGGAGGGTACATCGGATTTACTTTTATTACGTATTCCCCATGTTTTTGCCAAAGCGTTGCGCCTTCATATTTATTTGACTGTTGTTCTATGTATTTGAAATTTTGGGATTGAAGTAATTTGTTATTACAACAACTTTCAAAGTCATTAAGTATAATATTATATTCGTCATTTATTGGAATTGAGGAAACAGGAAGTTTAATAACAGTCTGCCTTATATCTGTAATATCTTGAATAGATTTACCTGATTGTAATTGTTGTGCAATTTCTACTATCGCCTTTTCTCCCATTCCATAAACAATCATATCTATATCTGCATCACATATAATTGATGGACAGAGTTTATCTTGCCAGTAATCGTAATGGGATAGACGTCTCATTGAGGCTTCAATTCCTCCTGCAATAATTGGAGTGTTAGGGTATAGTTTACGTAAAATTTTAGAATATACAATTGTCGGATAATCAGGTCTCATTCCATGTCGTCCATTGGGAGTATATGCATCATCGCTTCTTCGTCGTCTGTTTGCTGTATAATGATTAACCATTGAGTCCATTGCTCCTGCAGAAATAGCAAAAAACAACCGTGGAGTTCCCAATTTTTTAAAATCTCTTAAATCATCTTGCCAATTTGGTTGAGGGACGATAGCAACTTTTAATCCATATTTTTCAAGAATACGTCCTATAACAGCAGCGCCAAATGAGGGATGGTCAACATAGGCATCTCCGGTAAAAAGGATTACATCAACATAATCCCACTCATGAGCTTTCATCTCTTTAACTGATGTAGGCAACCATGAAGTAATTTTATATTTATTATTAATTAGTTGCTGCATATATTATTCTTTATTTTGTAATTGTTGTTCCAATTTTAAAATTTCATCTCTCAATCTTGCCGCTTCAATAAATTCCATATTTTTTGCTGCTTCAATCATATCCTCTTTTAATTTTAATATTGTATTCTCAATCTCTGTTCTACTCATATATTTAATTATAGGATCTGCTGCCATATCAGTTTTATGAGTATACTCGTTTTGATAAGGTATAGGTGTTTTTTTTGAATTATGAAATGGCTCATTACCATCTATCCCAATAATTCGATTGCGAGCTTTAATAATTGCTTGGGGGGTAATTCTGTGTTCCTCATTATATGCAAGTTGTAATGTCCGTCTGCGATTTGTCTCGTCTATAGTTTGTTGCATACTGTCAGTTATCTTGTCGGCATACATTATAACTGTTCCATTTAAATTTCGTGCAGCCCTACCTACTGTTTGAGTTAAAGATCTATGTGATCTTAAAAAACCTTCTTTATCGGCATCTAATATTGCAACGAGAGAAACTTCAGGTAAATCAAGACCTTCTCGTAATAAATTAACGCCAATTAACACATCATATATACCATCTCTTAGGTCATCAAGAATTTGTATACGTTCAAGAGTATCAACATCTGAATGTATATAAGATGTTCTCATACCTAATTTTTGCATATATGCATGCAATTCTTCTGCCATGCGTTTTGTAAGAGTTGTAACTAACGTTCGTTCATCTTTTTCTGAGCGGAGTTGAATTTCTTCTATAAGATCATCTATTTGATTAAGCGAAGGTCTAATTTCAATAATAGGATCAAGCAATCCTGTAGGTCGAATTATTTGTTCAACTACAATTCCTTCACTGCGTTCTAATTCATAATCAGCTGGAGTGGCACTAACATATATTATTTGTTTAGTCAAGCTTTCAAACTCTTCAAATTTAAGTGGTCTATTATCTATTGCCGCCGGAAGTCTGAATCCATACTCAACAAGGTTCATTTTTCGGGCTAAATCACCACCATACATAGCGCGTATTTGAGGTATTGTAACATGACTTTCGTCAATAATTGTCAAGAAACCGTCTGGGAAATAATCTAAGAGACAGAAAGGTCGCATCCCTGGTTCACGACCATCAAAATAACGACTGTAATTCTCAATACCTGAGCAATGTCCTACTTCTCGAATCATTTCTATGTCGTAAGTAACACGTTCATATAGACGTTTTGCCTCAAGCTCACGCGCTTCTCTATAGAAAAAATTCACTTGTTCTCCAAGATCCAATTCTATTTGAACTATTGCCGAGCCAATTCGTTCTTTTGATGTTACGAATATATTGGCAGGATATATTCTAAAACAGTCATGAGTGCCTAAAGAAACCTTATCATCTGGATGTAACGTCGCAATTGACTCGATTTCGTCTCCCCAAAATACTACACGAAGAATAATTTCTTCGTAAGCTAATCTAATATCAACAGTATCACCTTTAACCCTAAAAGTACCTCTTGCTAATTCTGTTTCATTTCTGCTATACAAAGCGTCGACTAAATTACGCAAAAAAACATTACGAGCTATCTTTTTCCCAACGCTAATTTCTATAACATTACTATGAAAGTCACTTGGGTTCCCAATACCATATAAACAAGATACAGATGAAATAACAATTACGTCATTTCTCCCTGAAAGAAGGGCAGATGTCGTAGCCAAACGAAGTTTGTCAATCTCATCATTTATCATTAAATCTTTTTCAATATATTTATCTACTGAAGGGATATATGCTTCAGGCTGATAGTAATCATAATATGAGACAAAATACTGAACTGAATTATTAGGAAAGAAATTTTTAAATTCACTATATAATTGTGCTGCAAGTGTTTTATTATGGCTTAGGATTAGTGTTGGCTTTTGTATTCGTTCAATGATATTTGCCATGGTAAATGTTTTTCCTGAGCCGGTAACCCCAAGTAGTGTTTGTGCTTGAGCCCCTGATTTAATACCTTCTACCAACTGCTCTATAGCTTGAGGTTGGTCTCCTGTGGGTAGATATTGAGAAGATAACTTAAATTCCATTGAAAAGCATTCATTTATACACAAAATTACGAAAATAATGCCTAATGGACAATAAGAATATGTATATTGATTTGTTTATACTGGAATGACCATCATAGGGATATCAGCATTAAACAGTATTCTATGAGCTAAACTTGGGTTAAATAAGCGCGCAAATATATTTTTCTTTTTATTGGGGACAATAATCAAATTATAATTTTTCTCTTTCTCTATGTTTTTAAATTCGGTCAATATATTATGTGGCTTAAATATTTCAGTTGAAAAAGAATGATTTGAAAAATTTCTTTGGCAATATGATAACAAGGCGTTTATTGCATTATTGCTAATAATGTTCCGCTTTTTATCGATAATTTGAATTAATGTTATATGCAAATGACAATCGGGGAATAGACGATGTAATGAATCTAATGCAATGATATCGTCTTGGTCGAGATTGCTAAAAAATAAGACATGTTTAATATCATTAATAGACTTAATTGGGGACAATTCAGGCACTGAGAATACCGGAACCCTACAAGAGTCAAGGACTTCTGCTGTAACACTACCAATTAATTCCTTCTCTTTTTTCCCTGCACCACGCGTGCCCATAACTATAAGCATTGGCATTGACAATTTAGCATATTCTGTAATAACGTCTTCAGGGACACCTTCTCTTATGTCAGTTGTAAATTTAATTGGAGGAATTTCACCAAGCTTAATTTCTCGTTTAATTTGACTTGTAAACTTAGACATTTCAGAGTTGATTTCTTCTTCCATAAGTTTTCTTGCATCTCCAAGTTCTAACTCGTATGTCGGATTATTAGATAGTTGTATGTTTTCATTAAAAAATGGATCAATGAAAGAATGAAGAAAGATTATTGAGGCATTATTGATTTTAGCTAAATGAAACGCAATTTTAGCTGCTTTAAATGAATAATCAGAGAAATCTATCGGTACAATTATCTTTTGTCTGGAATTTGGTAAATTTTCGTTGTTTGTGAATATGTCAGCGTTTTCTACAATTCTGAGAGATAAAGGTAAGTCTTTTTCTTTTATTCTGACACGAACACCGGAAGACACAACCGGTTGCGTTAAATTTACATTATGCAAAACTACCGGCACACCTTCATTTTCAAGTAATGTTTTTAACATTACTGCCTTTTCATAAGTGTGAATAGCGAGTGTTATCAATCTATCTTCGCTCATAATAAAGGATAAGTAATGAAGAGTTTGTCGGTAGTTATTAGCAAATCAAGAGAGTTGCTACTATTCTTGCTCTTGTTCTTGAAGAATGTCTATTGCCATATCATATATAGTAGTGTCATCAAGAACGACAATACCGCCATCAGGTCCTGGTTCAATATGTACACCACAATTTTTCCCAAATTCGTAGTTTGTCCCTCCAAAATAATTACGAACTGTTTGAGGAGTTGTATTCAATTTGTCAGCTATTTTGCTGATTGATCCATCTGGAAGACTGTCTTTGATGCGACGAAGCTCATTAAATGAAATTGTTTTAGTCATGATACTATAAATTTTGATAGTTAGTAATTCGTTTTTAAATGATTTGTTAAAAATATAGCTATATTTTGAATTAAACAAATTTTTTTAAAGAAAAACTAATGTGTTCTACAACATAAAATTGAGATTAATAAAATAATGTAGCGTTAGTCAACAATATTTCAAATTGTTATGTATAATTATATTATTTCAATCGCATCTGAATTTATCCAAGCACGGTGAGTGTTATCCACTTTTACATCATACCATTTATCAGAAGCAGAATTACAGATTGAGTCTAAAATTTCAACTTTGGTCCCTTCATGTAAAAGCATGGCTTCTTCAGTTCGGTCCTTTGGCAATCGAGGAGATGTAGATAAGATTGTTGAAGGCTCAATAACAATAGCCTTATTATGTGTACTTGCAATTTGTGCTGCTTTGTAAGCAAAAATATTTGTTATTACTGAGCACAATATTAAAACTATGGCAGAGAAAAAACCTAATTTTCTTATTAAAACATTGGATGAATATATATATATAATTATTCCGCATAACATAAATATGAATGAGACCAATGCTAAAATAGCCCACGTATTTGCATGAGTATTTGTTATAAGCTCATTAATTGTATTAGAAATCCAAGTACCATTGTCTCCGGGTTTGTCTGTTATTTGACTTCTCACAAAATCAAGATTGGTTACAGCGTCTTCATTATTTGGATCCAATATAATAGAACGCTCATAGCAAACGATTGCTTTTCCTATTTTTCCAGAACGATAATAGGAATTTCCTAAATTATAATAGAGGAGCGACGATGTGCCTTCTTCTTGTATGATTTTATTATATAAACTTATTGCTTCAACAAAGTTATCCTCAGTATATGCCGAATCTGCGCGTTGAGTTAAAGAATTTGCTAAAACTGTTGAAGTAAAGAAGAGTAATAACAATGTAGTATATATCTTATTCATATTACTTTGTTTTAATATTCTCCATCTCATTCATTGAATAAGAGATTTTATTATATAAGTTTTCTATCTGTTTATCTGTTTTAGTAGGAGTATAACGAGCCATTTCGCATTCATCAAGCACTTCTATCATATCACTGATAAGGTTCTCTGATGCTCCATATGTTGTTAATTCTGATGAAATATTATCTCTATTTAATTGTGATGCGGGTATTGACAATTTATCACTCAAATAACCCCAAGTCGCACGAAGGATTTCTTCATAGAATTTGTCAGTTTCATGCAAATCCATATGTACTTTTGCTTGTTTTAATCGCTTTTTCGCAATTCTATTTGCTTTAGCTAATCTTGTTCCTTTTACATCTGCAGTCGCTTTTATTCGCCTAATATTGAAATATATAATAGCTATTAATAAAATTGTTTCAATAATGTATAGTAACCAATACCATAAACAGAAAGGATAAAATGAATGTGTTTTCTGAAGATTTTTATCTCCAAGTTTAATATGAAGGATATCAGTGTTCTTTGTTGCTATATCTTTTTGGTTTATTGCAGTAGAAGTATGGGTAGAAACGCCTTTTGTGACGTTTATTTCGTATGTTGGGGTTGAAAGGGTTATATATTTTTTTGAGGTAGGATCGAAATATACAAATTTATCAGTGCCAATTGTGAATTTTCCTACACTTTGTGGCACAAATGTATATTCAATTGTCATACTTCCTGTAACGTTATTCCCGGATACAGTCGCATTTATCTCATTTTTTGGTGTATATTGTTCAAATTCTGTCGGGAAATCGATAATTGGCTCTTTAACGTACTTTATATTACCGGTTCCTTTTATTGTATAAATAAGAGAATAGGCTTCATTTGTTCTGAACGAAGACTCTTGTAATTTGCTGTCAATTGAAAATCTCCCAACTGCACCGGAAAAGCCATCGGGTTGGGGTAATGGTAGTGGATCAATATTAATTGAGGCAGAATTAGAACTTACTTTTATTTTTTTCTCTACAGGACGAGTATCACTAAAAAAGCCTAAATTAACACGTTCATATTGCACAACAGTTATATCATATTTACCTGAATTAATCGTTAGCTTTCCAGATTTTTGAGGGAAAATGATACACTTCTTCAAAATAGCAGTCATGTAATTTTGTCCCTTATAGTTCTCTATTTGATTCAAACTTGATTTTAAATCCATTTCTTCTATGAGAAAGCCATCGAAACTTGGTTGTGTAGTAGGCATAAATGAACTAATTGAGTATTTTGTGTAAAGTTTAATTGTACACTCTATAGCCTCTTGCTCATATGCTTTTGCTTTTGATAGAATAATCCTAACAAATACATCGTTATCTGAAACTTGTTTGTCTGTTGATTGAGTAGAATAATCGTCTACACGGACATTTGAGTGATTACCTTGTGCAACTTTATCAGCAGGCAAAACTGTAAATTTTGTTTCTTTTGTCGTATAGCTTTTCCCATTTACGTTTATTGTTGCAGATGCAATCGTATATGTTCCAGCTTTATCAGCGCGATATATATAGCTGTAATCTATAGTGGTGCTTGATGTCGTTTGACCATTTATCATTTGATAACTTTGCATTGTAGATGTTGATGGACCATATAGTAGGGTACATCCATCAATTTCAGGTGCTTTTAAACCATTACCATCTCCATCTTTTAAACGAAAGGTTACATTAAATTTATTCCCTTCTATTACCTGTCGTGGAGGAATAACAGTAAAAGATGTCTCACCCCAAGCTACTATACATATATATAATATTGCAAAAAACAAAAAATATCTTCTCATGCTATTTATTCTTGCTACCATTGATTAGTAATTCTTCGACGTGATGCATTTTTTTCATCTTCTTTTTTCTTCAACTCGTTTACTTTCCGACGAGTCGCGTTTTCTTCATTTTCCATTGTTTTCAAAATCTTTTCAGCATTTGCATCGCTTATACCTTGAGATTGTTGCTTGTCTTGTTTTTGCTGTTGTTGATTTTGTTGTTGGTTCTGATTTTTATCTTGTTTATCTTTGTTACGATCCTCTTTATCTTGTTTATTTTGGTCTTGATTATCTTTATCCTTATCTTTATTTTGGTCTTTATTCTTGTCTTTTTGTTGTTCGTTGTCCTGATTTTTATCTTTGTTTTTGTCCTTTTTTTGATCTTGCTCTTGTTTCTTTAATTGAGCAAGTCTTAAATTTTCTCTCGCATCGTCATTATCGGGATTTATTCGTAATGCATTTTTGTACATTTCAATACTTTGTGTATAATCTTGTTTGTCAAATGATATATTCCCTAAATTATAATATGAGCGTTCTGCAACTTCCTTATTATTTGCATGTTGTGTAAGATTTCTGAATATAGAATCAGCTTGAACAATTGGATTGTTTGGCGAGTCAGCTTGCACAGATCCTGATTGTTTCATCAAAGATGAGGCCAAGTTGAATTGAGCGACCTCTGATATCGGATTAATTTCTAATGCTTTTTTATATAATACTTCAGCGTCACGATAATGAGTATCTGCATATTGTTCATTTCCCAAACGTATGTAATTACGCTCTTTTTTTGTTGACTCATCAGTCGCCCATAAAGAGATAGGGCAGATGAGCAGAATTAATAATATATTTAATAGTATATTTTTCATACAATTATTTACTAAAGAAATTAATCTTTTTAAGTAACGCATTCTTACTATCAAGGATAAATATGTCTATAATTAGAAATATTAATGCAATCCATGCAAAAACTGGAAATTGCTCAGCACTTGACGAATATACAACTTTCTCTAAATCAGACTTTTCAAGTGTTTCAAGTTGAGCATCAATATCATTTACTGCTGAAGAACTATTTCCAGATATAAAAATGCCATTCCCAGCTTGCGCAATTTCTTTTGCCATATTTTCATTAAGATAAGTAGTAACAGGTTTACCTGTAGAATCTTTCAAATATAACCCTTTTTTAGCATTAATAGGTATAGGTGCTCCCTTTCCAGATCCTAACCCGATAACATCTATTTGTATTCCTTGTTCTGCTGCGGATTTGGCGATTCCAACAGCATCATCCTCGTGGTTTTCGCCATCAGTAATTACAATTATTGCTTTTTGTGTCGTTTCATCAGGTGTAAAAGAATTTGTTGCCATTGAAATGGCAGAGCCAATAGCGGTTCCTTGAGTGGGAACCATTTCAGTATTAATGCTATTTAGAAACATTTTTGCAGAAACAAAATCAGATGTAATAGGTAATTGTGTATACGCTTCTCCGGCAAATACGATTAATCCAATTTTGTCATTACTTAGTTTGTCAATTAGTTTTTCTAATAGATATTTTGCTCTGTCTAATCGGCTAATACCATTAGGATCATCATTAGAAGAAGCTAACATTGAATTAGAAACATCCAAAGCAATCATCACTTCAATCCCTTTTACTGTAGAAGTCTCTTCTTTTGCACCAGCTCTTGGACGAGCTAATACAATGATAATTGCAACTAATGCAATAAGTTGTAATGATAATTTAATCCATGATTTATATTTAGATGCGTCAGGCATCAGCTTTGATAAAATATCGATTCTGCCAAATCGTAATAATCTTTTTCTTTGTGCTATTTTTGCCCAAAGATGCAATAAAACTATTATTGGGATAAGCAATAATAGATATAATAATATTGGATATGCAAAACTCACCATATTATACTTTTATGGAATAGTTCGTAATATTGTGTTTTTTAATAATATTTCAAGCAAAAATAGACATAAGGCAATACATGCCCACACCATATAATTATCTTCTGTATGAGAGAAATTCTTTATGTCCATTTCTGTCTTTTCTAACTTATCAATCTCTTCAAAAATTTCAGATAAAACGTTGTTACCCGTTGCCCTAAAATATTTTCCACCTGTTATTGTAGCAATGTTTTGTAACGTACTTTCATCAATAACAACTGGCATGTTTACATATTCTATACGGCCAAACATATTCTGCTGAGGGAATGGCGCCATCCCATTTCTTCCAACTCCAATAGTGTAAACTTTTATGCCATATTTTTTTGCAATTTCAGCAGCTGTAATTGGAGCGACATTACCGGTATTATTTGATCCATCAGTAAGAAGGATAATGCTTTTAGATTTGGCTTTGCCATCCTTTATGCGATTTATTGATGTTGCAAGACCATCACCAATGGCAGTACCGTCCTCAAGCATTTCCATTTTAATATCTTTAATGTAGTTTGCTAATAATGATCGATCAGTTGTCATTGGAACAGCTGTAAAACTTTCTCCAGCAAATATTACAACTCCTATATTATCAGTTGTTCTACCTGCCACAAATTTTGCAGCTACGCTTTTGGCTGCTTCAAATCTATCTGGCTTAAAATCTCGAGCTAACATACTTGATGAGATATCAAGAGCGATAATTATGTCAGTTCCTTCTGTTGAAGATGTTCTCCAACTATCTCTAGTTTGTGGACGAGCTATTATTATTATTACACAACCAATTATTATTAAACGCATAATAAATAACGCATGAATGAGATATTCCTTATAAGAACGAGGAATTTTTATGTATGGTTGTATTGTTGATATATTCAATGTCGCGTGGTTACATTGTCTTAGTATATACCATATAATAAAAGGTATATATAAAATAAATAACCATAGATATTCAGGATGTGCAAATTGCATTATTCTATTTGTTAAATTCAACTATATCTGTTCGCATTTCTTTTTGAGAGTCTTCTTGCTCTGAGGGTTTTGTGTCAACAACGAATTGAGTAGCCCAATTAAATGATTTAGTGTTGTCGTCAGGCAATGGTCTTACTTTCGCAAATTTCACAAAATCAGCAATTTCTAAGATTTGCTTCATATATTTGTTTGGCTCTTTTGAAATTTCATTGCTATTAAGCGCTTTAATTATTTGTGAAGATGTCATTTCCATTGCATTTATGCCAAAGCGAGTATCTATATATACACGCAGGATGTCTATTAATCGAGTATAAAACTCTTTTTCTTGACCCTTCTCACATAGTTTTGCTTCTTTTAATGCTGATAATTGTTGCATAGCAAGTTCATGTGGTGGGATGGGCTTTTTACGTGGGATAAGAGGGATAGGAACATCTTTCTTACGTGTTATATAATAAATTATAACCCCAGTAATTATTATAATTGCTAATAATATCCAACCCCAATTGTCAGTAATAAAGTCAGGTAAATAATCATACCATTTTGTATTGGGATTCATTATCCTGGCTTGTCCATTAATAGTGGACATAGAGTCTACTGACACCGGTATTACTTTTAATGCTAATTCATTTGATTTAAAACTATCTTTATTAGCAATATATAATATCGGAGGGATTGCGTACAAGCCGGAATCAAATGATTGTATGATTATATCTTGATTGATTTGGCGACGATTGTTTTGCAAATCGATAGTATCAGATGCACCACGGCTTATAATTTCAATTGGTTTTATAATAGTATCTATTCTTTCATCATTAATTGGTAAAATTCCATTATTTGAAACATCTTCAATGATTTCAATGTGTAATGTCGTTTGTTTCCCCATAATGATGTAGGCAGAATCAAGTGATGCTCTTACTGATGTATTCGCTAATATAGGAAATATCGTAAGGCATAGCATCATTGATAAAATTGACCTATAAATGATATTATACATTTTTCTCATTATGAATCTTATTATAATTATCTAACACCTCGCTTTTGAAATAACCCCATAAGCGCTTTAACATAATCTTCATCAGTCGCTACTGATGCCATATCAACACGGCAACTATGCATAATCTCTGTCGTTTGTTGCTGACGTTCATACCACCATTTATTATGAGCTTGTCTTACTTTAGGCGAAGATGTATTAATCCATTGCTCCTTCCCTGTTTCTAAATCTTTTATTTTTAAAAGTCCAACATCAGGTAGTTGTGCATCTCGTTTGTCGTAAACTTGAATTGCTGTAACATCATGCTTATTATTAGCTATTGATAAAGCTTTTTGGTAGTTATTGCTGTCAATATAATCAGAAATTAAGAATGTGGTACAACGTTTTTTTATCGCATCAGTTAAGTACTGCAGTGCTTTAGAAATGTCTGTGCCGGTATTCTCGGGTTGAAAATCTAATAATTCACGAATTATAAACAAAATATGTTTGCGACCTTTCTTTGGTGGTATAAATTTCTCTATTTTATCAGAGAAAAACATTACACCGATTTTATCATTATTTTGAATTGCAGAAAATGCAAGTGTAGCTGCAATTTCTGCTATCATCTCTCTTTTTTCTACACCAACAGCTCCAAAATTTCTACTACCTGAGACGTCAATAAGCAACATTACAGTCAACTCACGTTCTTCTTCGTAAATTTTTACGTATGGGTGGTTTTGGCGCGCAGTAACATTCCAATCAATGTCGCGAATATCATCTCCATATTGGTATTCACGAACTTCGGCAAATGTCATACCACGCCCTTTAAATGCTGAATGATATTCTCCGGCAAATATATTTTGAGACAATCCTCGTGTCTTGATCTCTATTTTACGAACTTTTTTTAGAAGTTCATTAGCGTCCATAGTTAGTCGTTTCAAATTAATAAATAATGCCAATTGATTAGACATTAATTAGGGCACTTCTACTTTGTCAAGAATGTCAGAGATAATTTCATCAGCAGAGATATTATTCGCTTCTGCTTCATAAGTTAATCCTATGCGATGACGAAGAACATCGTGGCACACAGCTCTTACATCTTCAGGGATCACATATCCACGACCGCGAAGAAATGCATAAGCACGTGATGCTTTTGCCAAGCTGATTGAAGCACGTGGAGAACCTCCAAATGAAATAATGCTCGTTAGATCATTCAGATTGTATTCATTTGGAAAACGTGTGGCAAATACTATATCGACAATATATCGTTCAATTTTTTCGTCAAGATAGATTTGTTCAACTATTTTTTGAGCTTCAATAATTTCTTCAGGTTTTAAAAGAGCTTTAATCTCTTTTTGCTCGCGAGAAATATTTTGACGAATAATTACTTTTTCTTCTTCTTTTGTAGGATATCCAATAATTACTTTAAGCAAGAAACGGTCAACTTGAGCTTCTGGTAGGGGATATGTACCTTCTTGTTCAATAGGGTTTTGTGTTGCCATTACGAGGAATGGATCATCAAGAGGGAATGTTTTACTTCCTATTGTTACTTGTCGTTCTTGCATAGCCTCAAGCAACGCACTTTGTACTTTGGCCGGGGCACGGTTGATTTCATCTGCTAAAACGAAGTTTGCAAATACAGGGCCACGTTTTACTTGGAATTGCTCTTTCTGTGCACTATACACCATTGTGCCAATTACATCAGCTGGTAATAAGTCTGGAGTAAATTGAATACGACTATATTTTGCATCTACGATTTGCGACAATGTTTTTATTGCTAATGTTTTTGCCAAGCCAGGAACACCTTCAAGTAATACGTGGCCATTAGATAAAAGAGCGATTAAGAGAGAATCAATCAAATGTTTTTGACCAACAATTGTCTGATCCATTCCTTTTGTTACTAAATTAACAAAATCGCTTTTACTCGCTACGAGTTCATTAAGCTCTCGAATATTTATTGTTTCACTCATATAAATGAAATTTATTGGGTTTATTTTTCTATTTTGCTTATATTTTATCCATTAATGGAATTCTATACGCAAAATTATATATTTGAACAGCTAAAATGTGAAATCTAAATGTTAATTTTAGCTATTATAAGTTTATCATCTTAAAACTTAAATTTATTTTTGATATGGAGCGTAGATTTCAATAGCTTTTAACTTTGCTCGTTCTACACTTAATGAATCATTTTTATCAATTCCATATTTTTTTGCATCAGGTATAATTACAGTTGTCCCTGGTTTAATGCGATTTGGATTGCCTAATATATCTTTATTTTCTTCATAGATATATACCCAAAATGACATTTCCCCATAATATTGTCGAGCCATAGTTGTTAAGAACCGAGTTTTCCCTATTGTATCTGTAATAATTATGGGGGTAATAATAGTGTCAGTACTCCCAATAATGGAATCTGTTACAATTGAGTCACTTAAAAATATAATTTCTTTTGCATCTTCAATATTATTAGCCATGTTAGAGTTGTATGGGCATATATTACCTATGAAATAACCAACGAAAAGTCCAACAATTATGCTAATAAAGATCCACAACCATAACAGCGATTTCCTCTGTTTTTTATCTTCTGATTCATATAAAGTATCTTCATAGAAATTGGTCACACTTCCTTCTTGTTTTTCCTCTATTTTTGTTACAACTTTATCAACAGAATCCGATGTAGAGTCTTGCATCATATAAACTGTTTCAGGTGATGCCACATTTGAATTAACTTGTTCTTTTTCTATTGTTTCAATGATTTCTAATTCCTCTGTTGTTGAACGAAGCTCATTTATTTGTACTACATCAGTATTAGACAATTCATGATGATGTTCGTCATTACATTCATTTAATACGTCATCTGAGATGTCATCGTTTAGTTCTACCGCTTCAAAGCAAGCAAAGGGCATATTAATAGCTTCTGCCAGTTCTTCAGCAGGGGCAAAGATAACTGGTTTATTAGGCATCCCTGAGGATGAAAAAGTTCCAAGTTTTTTTATTTTAACTGTTTCTCCTTTTGTCAAAGCATCAGATATAACAGTAAAAAATTCTTTTATAAATATCTCAGATGTAGCAACGGAACTACCGGTTATTTCAGAAAGCAATTCTGATAGTTGTTGAAAGGATATTTTCTCATTCATAATACAACAATTATTCGGTTAGTTTTTTGCGTAAAATTGTACTTGGATGAAAGCGCAAACTAATTTGAGGCGGTAATAACATGCGTTTGCCAGTTGATAAATCAGTAATAATTTTCTCATCTTCTTTTAAAGGAACAAATGTTCCAAAACTGGGAATTGCAATGCTATCCAATGTCCCACATTTATCTTTAATAATGGTAGATAAACCCTCAATGAGAGCATTAATATCTTTTGAATCTCTTCCCATCTTCTTAGAAAGAGTTACTACTATTTGTTTTGTCTCCATGAAAAATTATTTTATCTACAAAATTACACAAAAAACGCTATCAAATCAAAGATAGATTTTCCTTTATATTAATAATCAATCGTTACAGTTGATTGTGATAATATCTGCGAGGCGAGTAGTATAGTGGTTAGACATTAGTTCTTTTTTTACAAGTTTCATCTTGGGATCTAATGAGGCAGTGTGTACCATATCTGTCGTTTTGTTACTCAGATTAATCGTGTCTAATACAGACATAAGTCGATGTCTTTTTTCTCTTTCTTTTTGTGAGGTAAAAAGCCCTGGCTGATAATTCTCTGCATCAATAATTTCTGTAATAATTACTCCTGCTTTTTTATAGGCATATCCTTCACGAAAGATAGATTTAAGAGCGTTGACAGCAATAGTTGTAATTGTTAAAGTATCATCCGTCGGTTCTTCAAATCTATTGTGTGAGGATTTAAAATACTGCTGTTGATCAGTTCTAAAAGCATTGGTGTGAATAAATACCGATATAGAAATTGCATAACTCTTTTGCGCTCTTAATTTACGAGAAACAATTGTAGCAAATGATGAAACAGCGCTTATAAGTGAGTCAATCTCAGTTATCGCTTTAGGAAAAGAGCGAGATGTGCATATTTGCTTTTTTTCAGGTGTTATAGTTTCAATATCTATACACGATTCGCCATTGAGTTCTCGCCATGTACGTTGCCCATTTATATTTACAATGCGACTTATATTAAAATATGGCATATTAGCAAAATCTATAGCATTATGTATGCCATATTTTTGAAGCTGATTACTTAATTTACGTCCAATACCCCATACGCCATTAATTTGAGTTAGCTCTAATGCCTTAATTCGTTTTTCATCCGAGTCAATAACGCAAACTTCGTTGTATCCAGAGTATTTCTTAGCAAAATGGCTTGCTATTTTTGCTAATGTCTTAGTTGGAGCTATGCCTAATGAAGTTGGGATGCCCGTATCTTTTTTTACTCGTTTGACAATTTTTCGTCCAATTGATTGCAGTTGTTCATAATTCAATCCTTGCATATCTATAAATGTTTCATCTATTGAATAGATTTCAATATCTTTAATAATAGAAGAAAGCGTAGCCATCACTCTCGAAGACATATCGCCATATAGACGCATATTCCCGGATAAAACGGCAATATTATTTTGCTCAACAATGGATTTAATTTGGTAAAATGGGACACCACGTTTAATTCCTAATGATTTTGCTTCGTTTGAGATTGCTACAGCACATCCATCATTATTACTCAAAACGATGACAGGACGATTACTTAACGAGGGGTTGAATACCCGTTCACACGAAACGAAGAAATTATTACAATCAATTAACCCAATCATATTAGGCATTGTTAATTGCGACGGCGACGATTTTTCTTGATTGTATAGGTTACAATTCCCCAAATGTAAAAACTATCATCAGCAGTTATCACAATAGGCTTGAACGCCTTATTTGACGCTATTAGTTTGATACAATTATCTTCTATTGATATGCGTTTTAATGTAAAATTACCTTCTACACAGCATACTGCTAAATCGCCATCCATGGGCTCTAAGGATTTGTCTATAACTAAAATGTCTCCTTCTTCGATCCCTTCTTCTATCATGGAATCTCCTGATACTCTACCGAAAAATGTAGCTGCGGGATGTTTAATAAGCTCCCTATTTAGGTCAATCGTTTCATTGATATAATCTTGTGCAGGAGAAGGGAATCCTGCTTGAATACCTTCGTTAGCATAGGGTAGAGGAGCATGTGTCGATACATCAGAATTGAATATATCGATTATTGAAACCTCTTTCATATAAGAACTAATCAAATAGGGTTTCTTTAATAAAGTAGCGTGGACGTTGTTTTACCTCTACAAATATTTTTCCGATATATTCTCCTACTATTCCTATACTCATCAAAATTAAACTACCCAAGAACCATATTGACAACATAATTGATGGCCACCCGGATATTGTTTGGTGATCAAAGTAGGAGATTAATACATATAGAGCAACGATTATATCGATTAACAACAATATTAATCCTGTCATAAAAATCATTCGCATTGGTTTTGCTGAGAAAGATGTAATACCATCGATTGAGAAACTCAACATTTTTTTTAATGGGTATTTTGATTCTCCGGCAACACGTTCATGACGCTCATATGTTACAATCGCAGTATCTAAGCCTATTTGGGGTATTATCCCTCTTAAAAAAAGATTGGATTCATTATATTGGCTAAGTAATTCTAAAGCTCTTGAACTCATTAAACGATAATCAGCATGATCGTATATAGTGTTTAACCCCATCGCCTTTTGAAATGAGTAAAATCCATGAGCAGTTGTGCGTTTAAACCACGTATCTGTTGCTCGGCTACTTCTCACGCCATAGACAATTTCTTTTCCTTGGTGAAATTGTTTTACCATCTCAATTATAGCATTAGGATCATCTTGCAAATCAGCATCAATAGATATTGCAGCGTCGCACTTGTCTTTCGCAGTCATCAATCCCGCAAGCAATACATATTGGTGCCCTTTGTTATGGGTAAGTGTTATTCCTTTTATGCGATTATCTTTATTATGCAGGTCGGTTATTACTTGCCATGTATTGTCTTTACTCCCATCATTGCAACAGAGAATATAACTATCATCAGAAATCAAACCGGTGTTTGACATCTCATCTAATAAACAAAGAAGATGCTTCGCTGAAATAGGAAGCGCATCTTCTTCGTTATAACATGGAATTACTATAGCAATTCTGGGCGTTTTCATATTTTATACTAATAGTTACGTGCAAAAATTACTCGTTGAGCTGAATGTTTTCCTGTGACCATACATTTACCCGGTGTTTTATCCCCATCAAGAGGGATACAACGAATAGTAGCTTTTGTTTCTTCTTTAATTTTTTCTTCAGTTTCAGGAGTTCCGTCCCAATGAGCGAGAATAAAACCTCCTTTTTCTATTTGCACTTTAAATTCATCATAGGTATCTACTGTAGTTGTCATTGATTCGCGATGATTAAGTGCTTTTTGGAATATGTTATTTTGGATATCTTTAAGTAGCTCTTTAACAAAATTCGCTATTCCTTGAAGTTGTCCTATACTCTTCTCAAGTGTGTCACGACGCATTATTTCAATAGTGCCGTTCTCTATATCACGAGCGCCAATAGCTAAACGAACAGGGACACCCTTTAGTTCATACTCTGCGAACTTAAATCCGGGACGTTTGTTGTCGGCATTATCATATTTTACACTGATACCCATTGATTTAAGTTCATCAATGATAGGACTTACGACTTCATTTATTTTTTGAAGTTGTTCGTCGCTCTTAAAAATAGGCACAATAACAACCTGTATCGGAGCCAATTGAGGGGGAAGTACAAGACCATTGTCATCAGAGTGAGTCATGATTAGTGCTCCCATCAAGCGAGTTGATACACCCCAAGAAGTAGCCCACACATATTCTAATTGATTTTCTTTGTTGATGAATTTTACGTCAAATGCCTTAGCAAAGTTTTGTCCAAGGAAGTGTGATGTTCCTGATTGTAAAGCTTTGCCATCTTGCATCATCGCTTCAATTGTAAATGTTTCAATAGCTCCTGCAAAACGTTCATTTGCGGATTTAACCCCTTTGATTACAGGTACAGCCATATATTTTTCTGCAAAATTGGCATATACATTTAGCATCTTAATGGCTTCTTCAAGGGCTTCTTCTTTGGTCTCATGAGCAGTGTGACCTTCTTGCCAAAGGAATTCCGCCGTGCGCAAGAACATGCGTGTACGCATTTCCCAACGCATAACATTTGCCCATTGATTACATAAAATTGGGAGATCTCTATAGCTATGAATCCAATTTTTATATGTGTTCCAAATTATTGTTTCTGACGTTGGGCGAATGATGAGTTCTTCTTCAAGACGCGCAGCAGGGTCCACAACTACGCCATTCCCATTTGGATCATTTTTCAATCGGTAATGCGTTACTACAGCACATTCTTTTGCAAAACCCTCAACGTGGTCAGCTTCACGGCTAAGGAATGATTTTGGTATAAGAAGAGGAAAATAAGCATTAACATGCCCCGTTTCTTTGAACATACTATCAAGCTGATGTTGCATTTTTTCCCATATAGCGTAGCCGTAAGGCTTAATGACCATACATCCTCTTACTGCTGACTGTTCAGCTAAGTCAGCTTTAATAACTAAATCGTTGTACCATTGAGAATAATTATCACTACGCTTTGTTAAATCTTTTAATTCCTTTGCCATATTTAGTTGTTATTGATTTCATTTATTTAATGCAAAATTACGCATTTATTTAGATATACGAATTATCTTATAATATTTCTTATTATAAATTATTACCCTTAGCTCTTTCTATCATTTGTTCTGCAGGAACAACGTATATTTCAAGTCTCCTATTCGCTTGCCGATTTATTCGAGAATTATTTGGCACAATCGGTTCACTATTCCCCATTGCATACGGAACTATAATAGTTGATTCCTGTGAATTGTCTTTAAGCCATTCATATACTGAGATAATGCGATTATTAGTTAACATATCCACATATTGTTCATTGCCAGTATCATCACTATGCATAGCAATCAATAGTTTATATAGGTTGTTATTTACCAATAATAAAATAGGGGATAACTTTATTGACGCATTCTCTATTAACGATGTGCTATTAGGCGCAAATAACTCGTGAGCTGGGATAGATATGATTAATACCTCGCCTTTACGTGTAGTTTCTACTTTATATCCCTGCTTGATGTATTGTTCTCCTATATTTTTTTGATGACCAATAATTAATGACTTATGTTTATCTCGGATTTTAGGAATATTGATATTTTTCTCAAAATCCAAAGACATAATATCCTCATCTTTTGGTTGTGATAATGATACTTTATTTTTTTGAGCTTCAACAATATCAGTCCCTACTGCAAATAAAAGGAGAATTAATAATCTAATTAAATTTAGTTTCATTGTATTATTCTTCAAAGCCTATTGTTTGTTCATACGCCAATTCAGCACATACAATAATATCTATGTGCTCTTTACGAATTTGGTTATATGGATCTTTATTTAATAATTTTGAAACATGTAAAATCAATTCATCTTTTATTTTATCGTTATCGTTATCATCAGAGTCATCTAAATCACAATCTATTTCAAGTAAGTTATTATCTTCATAATAATCAAATATGATATCAATGACATTTAAAATATCATCGTCATCATAGTTAACTCCAATGGGGAGTTGACTCTTAATATATTTTATAGCCTTATCTTCGTTAAATTCCAATTCCATAATTAATTTAATTCAAGTAGTCCTGTTGGCAAATCCATAGTTATTGTTAATGTTTCAGTTGAAATATTTTCTATAAAATCAACAACGATAGGTATATACGATATTTTACAGTCTTTCCCTTCAACTATAAACAAGGCATTTTCTGTGCTATCTTCTATATCTATAATTTTCCCAATAGGGGATGATAAACCTGTGAGACAAATATTAAAACCAATTAAATCATTAGCATAAAATCCATCTTCTTCATCTATATTTTTTATATCATTGTTTAATGCATATAACGACTTGCCACAAATCATAGAGGCATCATCTTCATTTTTTATCCCATCGATCATTACTAAATAAGATTCTTTCCCACGTGATCTGATTGAGTTAATAAAAAAGGGAACATTTATGCCCTCAATATTTATAATGACACATTTTATTGCCGATAAATCAATATCATAATCAATGATGATTAAAATTTCACCATTAATTCCATGGGGTTTAACTAATTTACCAATATTGGTAATTTGGGAATTTGTTATCATTAAACCTATTTCTTTTTCTTTCGTTTATTTTGTTGAGACGGAGCCTCCTTAAAATCATGAAGATGGTATGTATTTGGATCGAGATTAATTGCGCCATGAGAATAATCGCGTAAATCCTTAAGTATTTTTACATCATCAACGCCATCGCTATTAACCGATAACATCATTTTTTTCATATGATTAGCAATAAGTAATACTAATGCATCTCTTTCTTCTCCCATTTCCATTGTAGATGCTTTTGCTATCATTAGTTCAATACTTTTCCCGTAATGACGGTATTTAATAGGAGATAGTTTGTACCCCACTTTTTGTGGTACCGTATTAAAATATTCTGGCTTAACTATTTCGCATGGATAATCAATATCAAGTTTAAAATCAGACATTATCGCGAGATGATCCCATAACTTATGCTTAAAATCTTCAATATCACGAAGATTAGGAAATAAATTACCCATTGTATTTATTATCGAGTAGGCACAACGAGTACGCTCTTCTCTGTCTTCAATTGTCAAGCAGTGATCAACCATTTGTTGTATATTACGACCATATTCGGGTAATATAAGTTTCTTTTGCTGTGTATTGTATTTCAACATATAAATAATAACTTGTGCTCAAAGTTAGCTTAATTCCATGAAATAACAAAATGAGTTGATTAAAGGATAAAAATATTCTCGTTATAAAAGTAAAACGGCATTCTCAATAGAAAATGCCGTTCGTATGTTTTATATTTAATTAATTACATATTCATACCACCATCAACCTGAATCACTTGACCAGTTACATAGCTCGACATATCAGAAGCAAGGAATATCGCAACATTAGCAATGTCTTCAACTTGACCGCCACGACGTAAAGGTATTTTTTTAGCCCATTCTTGACGCACTTCTTCAGGGAGTGCAGCTGTCATGGCTGTTTCAATAAAGCCTGGAGCAATAGCATTAGCACGAATGCCACGAGAACCCACTTCTTGGGCTATACTTTTTGCCAAAGCAATAAGCCCCGCTTTAGATGCAGCATAGTTAGACTGTCCTGCATTACCATGTACGCCTACAACAGACGCCATGTTAATTATACTGCCTGAACGTTGACGCATCATAATGGGAAGAGATGCGTTAATAAAGTTGAATGCACTTTTAAGATTTACTGCGATAACAGCATCCCATTGTTGTTCAGTCATACGCATCATAAGACCATCTTTTGTAATTCCGGCATTATTAACCAAAATGTCAATTGAACCAAAATCTTTATAAATTTCCGATACAACTTCTTTTGTTTGGTTGAAATCGGCAGCATTTGACGCATATCCTTTGACTTTTACACCAAGAGCAGCAATTTCTGCTTCAGTTTGTTTCCCATTTTCGTCAATAACTAAGTCAGTAAACGCAATATTTGCACCTTCTTGAGCAAATTTTATAGCAAGAGCTTTACCAATACCGCGAGCTGCACCTGTGATGAGAGCGGTTTTACCTTCAAGTAATTTCATAATTTATTTAGTTTTTGAATTATTCGTTATTAAATTTATTGCAAAGTTAATAAAAATCTTAAATTTCAACCATAAATGCGCCACAAGAATAACCTCCTCCAAAAACAGTCAGTCCAACGCGATCTCCTTTTTTGAATTTATCTCTATTTTGAGCAAATACAATTGCTGCACTTGCTGACCCTGTATTGCCTAACTCCTCTATGTTATTTAAAAACTTATCGTCATTTAACTTAAGTTGATGAGCGACATTGGCAACTATGCGTTTGTTTGCTTGATGACAAATGATGTATGAGAGGTCATCTATTTTCATATTTTCTGGTGAAGTTACGCCATTAAGAGCTTGTATCATATATTTACAAGCATGAATAAATACGTCTTTCCCATCAGGCATCGCGATACCATCTTCTTTTGGTCTTAATCGCACGCCTTTTGGACCTTTACTAATATTGCCTAATCCTCGAGTGTATATGTGCTTAATTTCTGCATCATTTTCGCTTTGTCGCTCAGCTGATAAGAAAAAGGCGACAGCGCCATCTCCCCATAAGTGCCCACATTTTGGATCACTTTCGTTGCTGTAATATGTATTATGTTCTGAACATACAATTAGAGCCTTCTTTGCTTTTCCCATAGCAAAATATCCTTCAATGATTTCCAACCCATTAACGAAAGAAGAACATGCTGCAGATGCATATACTGCTTTCATATTGGGAATATCATACTTCTGTTGTGTGATATGAGCTAAAGTTGCAACTGTATCATATGGGGAATATGATGCAGATACAATTAAATCTATATCTTTGATATCATAAGGGAGTTTTGAAATAGCATCAGCTATAGCATCTAACCCCATAGAATTATGCCCCTCATTTTCTGCTGCTTTTGAACGAGAGGAAATCCCAGTCCGTTTTAGGATCCAATCGCTTGTAAGACCATTAACGTTTAAAAAGTGCTCGTTGTAAACTCTCCCCTCTGGAATATAATAACCTGTTGAATTGATATACATTGTAATTATAGTTTAATCCCTGCTAATATAAAATTTATAATATTTTCATTAGTAATTCTTCCATCGCAATCTGCTTCAATAATACTCCCTTTAAATATAGAATAGTCAACACCTTGTAATAGTATTTGTATTAAAGGAATGAGACGATTGGCCTGCTCTGGACGAAATTCTAATTTTGCCACACCTTCGTCAAGTATTGATTTTAAAATCTCTATCTCTTTTGATGATACAAGTTTTCTTATTCGATCAACGCGTTTAACTTCTCGATTGAATAAAGCGCGAAAACTATCTTGGCGTGTTAATGTGTCATTGAGCATTTCAAATCTTAGAACTAAAAAATTTCGTAATTTCTCGGTGGGATTTACTTCTATTAAACTTATTTCTCTTAGTTTAGATACTAATTGTTCACTTTCTTGCTCAATTACAGCATTATATATTTCGCGCTTATTCTTAAAATATGTATAGATTGTGCGACGACCTTTGTCTGACGCATTTGCAATATCATTCATAGTCGTATTCTCAATCCCTTTATTCGTAAAGAGTTGACGAGCTACCTCAATTAGTCTTTCGCGAGTTTTGAGAACCATTTATTGCACACTTTTGAAAATTCTGTGCGAAATTAACAAATTTTCCGCAATAATTAAAGATAAAAATACATATTTTTCAGACATTTGTACAAGAATTTCCTTTATGGAATATTTTATTGTAAATTCGTACTAGCATTTGTAACAAAACAATACTAAAGATGAAAAAAATTGCTCTATTTATAGCTCTGCTTATTACGATAAGTATTAATGCAGATAATCTACTACATTTTTCTGGATCAGAAGCTTCAATTATTGGAATCTATATTGAAGACTTAAGGACAGGAAAGATTGTGGCATCTCAAAACGAAAATAAAGCGATGACCCCTGCTTCAGTAACAAAATCAATAACATCGGCAGCGGCAATGTTGTTATTAGAAAAAGATTTTCAATTTAAAACGCCTATTTATGCAATCGGTGATACAATAGTTTACGACGGGAATTTAAATTGTGATATTGTTATCGACGCATGTGGGGATCCAACTATTGATTCAGAACATTTTCCCAATAAGAAGGGTATTATAGACCGAATTGTGAGTAGCCTTAAATCAAAAGGTGTAACAAAACTAAATGGAGATATAATTATAAATTCAGCTAATGTAAAACTTGACAATGTATCGTCTACATGGATGATTGAAGATGTTGCGTGGGATTATGGAGCGGTACTGAACGCATTTAATTACAGTGATAATAGCTTTAAAATATGTATACCTTCTGCAACTGAAACGATATCTGTTCAAAAAAAAATACCTAATTTAATTATCGACAATCAATTAGTCATAGGCAAAGAGAATAATGTGTCACTCACAAGGTCATCATTATCTAACAATTTGGTACTATCAGGAACGATAAAACCCTCAATCTCTAATTATGAAATAGGCTGCTCAATGCCTAATCCTTCTGCTGTTTTTAACTCCGACCTTAAAACGCAATTAGCATTATCGGGAATTTCAATATTTAAAAAAAATACTGAAAAAAAAGACACGATGCTTATATATTGCCACAAGTCGCCGAAAAGAGACGAAATATTACGTAGCCTTATGGTAAGAAGTGATAACCTTTTTGCTGAAGGAATGATTCAGGCAATAAACCCAATGGGAAACGCGATTGATTCAGTCATTTCAAAATTTGAGCAAATTGGGATTAACTGCAAAACAATATCTTTACATGATGGTTCTGGATTATCTCGCGTTGACAGGCTTACGCCACATTTTATTGCAAAAGTCTTTCAATACATGTATAATAGCAATTTAATTTCAGATTATATTGCTTTATTCCCAAAGTCAGGATGTGATGGCACTTTAAAAAATTTTTTATCAAACACTAGACTGAAGGGACTATTTGCATTGAAAACAGGTAGCATGGACGGGGTTCAATGCTATGGAGGATATAAGTTGAATCAAAAAGGAGAGCCAACACATATAGTTGTTATAATGGTTAATAATTTCTTTTGTAAGCGCAAAGTATTAAGAAAAGATATCGAACGCTTGTTATTGCAAATATTTTAATATAAGTTTGCATTACAAATTAAATATTATTGCTATGGACGATAACATCAAAGATTTATGGCGTATTATATATGAGATTGAAGGATTGGTTCTTTTGGCAAAGAATAAATCGAATTATCTTCCTCCTGAATTAATCTCATTGCTTAAGGAGAAAATTGTTGCTTTCCAAGATGTAGTAGATAATATAGATACGATTACTTATAGCAACCAATTAAGACAAACTATAAATATACAAGAAACTAACGTCGATACTGAAGATTTTCCTAATAAAATAGAAGATGAAATTACAGATAAAATATCGCAAGAACTGTCTTCTAATACAAATCTTCATAAAACAGAGATAATTGAATCAGATGATATCTCAATAGATGAAAGGCATTATGATTCTGAATTTATTGATGAAATAGAATCCATAGAAATTGTAGATAATGAGATTGAAGTCATTGAAATAGAACAATCAGAGGAATCCGAAACTGTAATAGAACCTCCAATAAAAACATTAGACGAAAAACTTGCGCGTCAAAATTCAAAAGATTTAAAGCACGCATTTACATTAAACGATAGATATCGTTTCCGTCGCGAGTTATTTGGAAATAGCGATACTGAATTTATCGACATGATAAATCTTGTTTCTGCAATGGCTTCATTAACAGAAGCTGAAGAGTATTTTTATGGAGACCTTGAGTGGGATCAAGAGAATGAAGAGGTGAAGGATTTTATGAATATTATCGCTCTCTATTTTGCTAATTGATAGGATATGGGAGGGAAATTATATATAATTCCAACTCCGGTTGGAAATCTTGAGGACATGACACCACGGGCAATAAAGACATTGCAAAAGAGTTCATTAATCCTTGCTGAAGATACTCGCACAAGTGGGATACTGATGAGATATTTTGGGATTACTGTACCAATGATAAGTCATCATAAATTTAACGAGCATGAGACAATTGATTCTATAATGCGTCGATTAGAAGGAGGCGCAACTATAGCTTTAGTAAGTGATGCCGGTACCCCAGCAATATCTGATCCCGGATTTCTTGTCGTTAGAGAGTGTCGTCGCCGTAATATAGAGGTCGAGACATTGCCAGGAGCTACAGCATTTGTTCCTGCTTTAGTTAACTCTGGCTTGCCATGTGAAAGATTCTGTTTTGAGGGATTTTTGCCACAGAAAAAGGGTAGAGCAACTCGCCTTGCTGAACTTGCAATAGAGACGCGTACCTTTATAATTTATGAGTCTCCATTACGTCTGGTGAAAACATTGCAACAACTTGCTGAAGTATGTGGAAATGAGCGAGAAGCGTCGGTATCACGTGAGATATCAAAGATTCATGATACTACACATCGAGGGACATTAAAAGAACTTGCAGAATATTTTATTGTAAACAATCCTCGAGGAGAAATTGTTATTGTTGTCAGCGGGTATAATGGCAAATCTGAAAAGAAACATCATCGAAACAAATACAGAGATGAATAAATTTAGATATTAACTAAAATCAAATGGTATGAAAAATTTATCTTCAATTATGTTTATTGGAGCAATTATGCTCACAGCGTGTAATGGTGAAAAACTAAAGCATGCAGAAGAACGTAATGCTGTGTTAGGAGACTCATTGAGTGTTGCTCTTGCAAATCAAGATAGCCTTTTTATGTTGATTAATGAAATTAGTGATGGAGTAAATAAAATTAAAGGCATTGAAAATATCCTAACATCATCAACAGATTTGAGTGCAGAATCACAATCAAAAAAAGTGCAATTATGCAATGATATAGTTGCAATTCAACATGAATTACAAGTACGTAGAGAACGTCTTGCTGAATTGGAGAAAAAACTCAAAAACTCACAATATTATAGCTCCACATTAAAGAAAACCATTGAAAATTTGAATACAGAGATAGCACAGCAGCAACAAACTATAACTAATTTGCAAGGAAGTCTTGCTGCCGCAAATATCAAGATTGAAGAACTTGATATGGCTGTTGATTCATTAAATACCGCTGTTGCTAATGTTACTCAGGAAAAAGAAATTGCACAAGAAGAATCAATTAACTTGGCGAATGAATTAAATACGTGTTTTTATGCTGTTGGTTCAAAATCTGAGTTGAAAGAACATAAAATTATAGAAACTGGCTTTCTCAAAAAAACAAAAATAATGAAAGGTGATTTTGAACAAAGCTATTTTACAACAGCGGATAAACGAGTTCTAACATCAATCCCTACGCATGCAAATAAAGCTCAAATTTTAACTAATCAGCCCCAAGATTCATATGAAATTATTGACGAAAATGGGCTTAAAGTAATCAAGATTATTAACGCTGATAAATTTTGGAGCTTAACTAACTACTTAGTCATACAAGTTAATTAAGACTTAATTAAGACTTTAATTATAATCAATTGCGTCGGGAGAACAATTTTTGTTCTCCCGATTTATTTAGACATCAAAAGTTTTTTGTAATATCATCTAAAAATCATTACGCACGATAAGCAGAACATATTATCAAGTAAATTCATATTTACGCTTATGTCCATAATAACACTATATCATCAACAACGTGCTTAATCAATATTATCAACACTACTATTAGCGTTGATGTTGGTGAATAAGAGCAATCTTTGTTACGTGCCGGTTAAAAGATTTTGACTTTCCATTCCCAAATAAAGATAAGGTGAAAACGCTTCGCCAATATGCTCTTTTAAGAATATTGTCTCACTGCCTGAATATTGTTCTTAGTTAAATATTTACACTAAAACATTAATGGTATTTTTAATAATTTTATACGGATTTTGTTGTGCAATTATATGTTATGATATTTAAAATTTGTAACTTTGTAAACTAATAAAAATTGAATTAATATTGATGGGTATATTTAGTAGATTTTTCTCAAAAGAAAAAAAAGAAACTCTTGACAAGGGACTTGAACGTACCAAACAAGGTGTATTTGCCAAAATCGCTCATGTGATTGCCGGTAAATCTAAAATTGATGATGAAATTCTTGATAACCTTGAAGAAGTATTTATTACATCAGATGTTGGCGTTGAGACAACATTAAAAATAATTGAGCGCATTGAAAAGCGTGTTGCCCGAGATAAATATGTAGGTTCTGAAGAACTTAATCGTTTATTGTGTGAGGAAATCACTGAACTTCTCGCTGAAAACAACAATGAATCATCGCTTGATGATTTCACCATTCCAGCTAACCATAAACCGCATGTTATTATGGTTGTTGGTGTGAATGGCGTTGGTAAGACAACGACTATTGGAAAACTTGCTCATCAATTTAAAAATGCAGGGAACAAAGTAATGCTAGGTGCAGCAGATACTTTTAGAGCCGCAGCCGTTGAACAATTAGACATCTGGGGTGAGCGCGCAGGCGTACCAGTAATAAAACAAAAATTGGGAGCCGATCCAGCTTCAGTCGCTTATGATACGATATCATCGGCATTAGCTAATGATATTGATGTTGTAATAATTGATACAGCAGGTCGCCTCCACAACAAAAAAGGATTGATGGATGAGTTGACAAAAATACGCAACGTGATGCAAAAGCTTGTACCAGAAGCCCCTCATGAGGTGTTACTTGTCTTAGATGGCTCTACCGGACAAAATGCATTTGAGCAAGCACGTCAATTTGTTGCAGCAACAAATGTCAACGAACTCGCAATCACAAAACTTGATGGCACTGCTAAAGGTGGTGTTGTTATTGGCATCAGCGACCAATTTAAAATTCCCGTAAAATATATAGGTTTAGGTGAAGGGATTAATGACTTGCAAGTATTCCATAAAAAGGAATTTGTAGAATCTTTATTTGGCTATTAATAAATGGTAGGTAAACGAGTAAATGTAATAACACTTGGTTGCTCCAAAAACCTCGTTGATACCGAGCGTGTGTTAAAGCTATTTGTAGATGCCGGATTTAATGCTCAACATGAGGCTGAGCATATTGACGGAGATATTGTTGTGATTAATACATGTGGTTTTATTGGTGATGCTAAAGAGGAATCTGTAGAAACAATACTTAAATATATTGAGGCGAAAAAAAACGGTCTTATATCAGCCATTTATGTCATGGGATGCCTATCAGAGCGATATCGAAATGAACTAACAATTGAAATCCCAGAAGTAGATGGATGGTATGGTAAATTTGATTGGCCAAAATTAGTATCAGATATTACGACAAAAGTTACTAAGAGTGTTAAATATGATAGAGTTATAACAACTCCTTCTCATCACGCTTACTTAAAAATCGCAGAAGGATGTAATCGTTTTTGCTCATTCTGTGCAATCCCACTTATTACAGGTCGTTATACATCCCGTCCCATAGAAGAAATAATAGATGAAGTGGTAATGCTTGTTAGTCGTGGGGTGAAAGAATTTAATATTATAGCCCAGGACCTTTCAAGTTATGGATTGGATATATATGGAGCGATGAAACTTCCTGCACTCATTGATGCGATTGCAGATATTGATGGAGTTGAATGGATTAGATTGCATTATGCTTATCCGGCACAATTCCCCATGGAGTTACTTGATGTAATGGCACGTCGCAAGAATGTGTGTAAATATTTGGATATTGCGTTACAACATATCAATGATACAGTATTAAAAAATATGCGTCGAAACATAACAGGAGCTGAGACTCGTGAATTAATCGCAGAAATGCGTCGACGTATTCCTGGATTGCATATACGTACGACTTTGATGGTTGGATTCCCTGGTGAAGGGGAGGCTGAGTTTGAAGAACTTCTCGAATTTGTAAAGGAACAACGCTTTGAACGAATGGGAGCATTTGCTTATTGTGAGGAAGATGATACCTATGGCGCAAAAAAATTCAAAGATGAAATATCAAATGATATTAAGCAAAAGAGACTTTCAAAACTAATGGCAATACAGGAAGAAATAGCTTTAGCTTCTAACGAAAGTAAAATAGGGGAAACGTTACGCGTAATTATTGATAGAGAAGAGACCGATTACTATATTGGTAGAACTCAATGGGATTCACCTGAAGTTGACCCTGAGGTGCTTGTAGAAAAAGAGATGTTATTGAAAATAGGTGAGTTCTATAATGTTTTTATTAAATCGGCAATGCCTTTCGAGATAATTGCAACACCGTGCCTTTAAATATGGAGCATTATGTTTACTGATGAGATAAAAAAGGCTATAGATTGCTGCATTTCGCATAATATACCATTTGCGGTATATTCATTCCCTGGAGAGAATGATATATTTTTTTTTGCAAACCCTTCGGCTTCAGAAGAAAATAAAGCCCATTTTGATGAAAGAACTGAATTTATCGTAAGTTTTTTTAATAACGATTACCCTTATACTGTCGGGATTCAACCTGAAATGACTGCAGTTGAGTTATTGCAAATTGTAGCAACCCTTGAAACAAAAGCATCTCCTGAAATATCTCCGTGGACACGTGATACTGAATATTTACAATACTGTAGTCAAGCTCACCAAATAATTAACGATTTAAAGCGCGTTGGAGGAAAGACAGTGTTGTCTCGAGTGATAACTGGCAAAATAACTAGAAAATGTTCAGATGTAATTGAAGAATATTTTAATGCTAATATAGAGGCGTTTTGTTATTCCTACATGACTCAAGAAACCGGATGTTGGCTTGGTGCCACACCTGAAATTTTGTATGAACATAGATTGGGAAATAGTTATTTTGAGACTATGTCGCTTGCCGGAACTCGATTGAGTTCAATGCATAATTATCCTTGGGATTATAAAAATATAGAAGAGCATAATTACGTAACTGAATATATTTCCAGTACACTTTTAAACTTGGGATATGATGTGTACGTTGGTAACGAAGAAACAATTCAATATGGTACAATTGAGCATCTATGCCATAGAATAAAAGCAAAAATAAATAATGGGAAAACCGTTGATTTATTAAATCGACTTAGCCCAACACCGGCAGTGGCTGGTTATCCGTTAGAATACGCTTTAGATGATATTATGCATTATGAGGCACATCCCAGATATTGTTATGCAGGATATGTTGGAATTGCTGATAAAAAAGGGTTGCATATATATGTCAATTTACGTTGTGCTCATTTTAATTCTGAACGATTTTGCATATATGGTGGTGGTGGATTAACTGAGCTATCTATAGAAGATGATGAGTGGCAAGAGGTTGAACTCAAAACTGCCGTACTCAGAAGAATTTTAACAGAAACTAATTACGTAAGCCATGGAAACAACAGATAAAATATCGTGCAATATTTTGATTTCATTGTTAAAAGAGCATGGCGTATCCCATGCTGTTATATCTCCAGGCTCACGTAATGCACCAATTATCGTTGCACTTGCTCGGTGTAAAGAGATTGATAAGACTGTTGTAATAGATGAGCGTAGTGCTGCGTTTATAGCTTTGGGAATTGCGTCTATATCATCAAAACCGGTTGCTTTAATATGCACATCGGGCTCTGCTTTGTTAAATTATGCCCCGGCTATAGCAGAAGCATACTATAGACAAGTACCACTGATTGTAATTTCGGCAGATAGACCTATAGAATGGATTGATCAAGACGACAGTCAGACAATCCGACAATTTGAAGCTTTATCCAATTATGTCAAAAATAGCTATAATATACCCACTGAATGTTCATCAGAAACGATGAAGTGGTACATAAATAGAATTGTAAACGACGCATTATTGACAGCTACTTCTGACCGTAAAGCCCCCATTCACATAAATATCCAACTTGATGAACCTTTAAATAAATTCCACGAAATAGGGAATAATACAGAACGAAAAATTGAACTAATCTCATCTCTAAACATATTATCAGAGGATGTAACTTCAGTTCTTGCTAAACGCATAAAATCAGCACAAAAAGTATTGATTATTGCAGGGTTTATGCCACCTTGTAGTGCTTTAAATAATGCTTTACTATCTTTAGCAAAACAGAATAACATTGCAGTATTTACCGAAAATATATCTAATTTAAAAGGAGATTCATTCATATCATCAATTGATAGGACATTAAGCATTTTATCTGATACTGAGAAGGCTAATATTACCCCCAATATTGTAATTACCATAGGTGGTGCACTTGTATCAAGACATATAAAACAATTTCTGCGCACGAATAAGCCACAAGAACACTGGCATGTTGGAATTTCAGACACTACAATTGATTGTTTTACCGCATTAACAAAGCGCATCAATGTATCTCCAGCTGATTTTTTTACTCAAATAAATAGTAAAATAATATCCTATACATATGGCGATTCTAATTATTCTTTAATGTTGCGTAATTACTCGCAAAAATCAAAAGAGCTACATGATAGATATATTAGTGGAATAGAGTGGTCAGATTTGAAAGCATTTGACATATTGTTTCACTATATCCCTAAAAAATGGAACTTGCAGATTTCAAATGGAACATCAATCAGATATTCACAATTATTTAATACCACAATATATAATCGCATTGATTGTAATCGAGGAGTAAGTGGAATTGATGGTTGTACTTCTACTGCTATAGGTGCGTCAATAGCATATGATGGGACAACATTACTGATTACAGGTGATATGAGTGCACAATATGATATTAATGCGTTATCAGCAGAAGCCATCACCTCTAAATTTAAAATGATTGTAATTAATAATAATGGAGGTGGAATCTTTAGATTTATTAAGTCCACCTCAAATTTACCGGAATTAGAAGAATATTTTATAACAAAGCCAAAACTGCCATTACGGGAATTAGCTTATGGATATGGATTTAATTTTTATGATGCATCAAATCCCAACGAGTTGGAACAAATACTTCCGACATTTATGAGCGATAATACCAAACCAGCAATATTAAGAATAAATACACCTGCAAAAAAGAGCACTAAAATATTACGAAACTATTTTAATCTTAAATAAATTATGGCAAAGAGAGAATGGGTAAAAATAAAGGATTACGAAGATATAAAATTTGAATATTATCAAGGAATTGCAAAAATAACAATAAATCGTCCTCATGTGTATAATGCATTTCGTCCACAAACCAATAAGGAAATGCTTGATGCAATGGCTTATTGCAGAGAATGTAATGACATTGGAGTAATTATACTTACTGGAATAGGCGATAAAGCTTTTTGCTCAGGTGGAGACCAAAAAGTAAAAGGCATAGGTGGTTACATTGATGAAAACGGTGTACCTCGTCTTAATGTATTAGATCTACATAAGGCAATCCGATCAATTCCTAAACCTGTAATTGCAATGGTTAATGGATATGCAATCGGTGGCGGACATGTTTTACATGTTGTGTGTGATTTAACAATTGCCTCAGAAAATGCACGATTTGGCCAAACCGGTCCTAAAGTTGGCAGTTTTGATGCGGGTTTTGGCTCATCATATTTGGCACGATGTGTAGGTCAAAAAAAAGCGCGTGAAATTTGGTTTTTATGTCGCCAATATACTGCTCATGAAGCAGAAGAAATGGGAATGATCAATAAGGTTGTTCCATTTGACAAACTTGAGGACGAGACAGTAGAGTGGTGCCAAACAATTTTACAGCGCAGTCCCATGGCAGTGCGTATGATTAAACGTGCTTTGAATGCAGAACTTGACGGACAACGCGGAATGATGGAATTTGCCGGAGACGCAACGTTGATGTATTATTTAATGGAAGAAGCACAAGAAGGGAAAAATGCATTTTTAGAAAAACGAAATCCTAACTTCCAAAAATTCCCCAAATTCCCTGGTTAAAATGATTAAGGCAGCATATTGCAAATATAAACTTATATTTCATCAACGGGCGATTACATCCCGAGAAGTAATGACTACAAAAGAAACCTATTTCATTAAAGTTTGGAATAATGAAAATCCAAACATCATCGGAATAGGGGAATGTGCATTATTTCGTGGACTTAGTCATGAAGATTCTAATGACTATGAAAAAATATTAGCAAATGTATGTCGTAATATATCAAGCTATAAAAGTTCAGACTATAAAAAATATAGTTCAATCATATTTGGTGTTGAAACTGCATTAAATGATTTAAAAAATAACGGAGAACGAGTGATTTTCTCGTCGGAATGGATTAATGGTCATAAAGATATTAAAATAAATGGGCTCATTTGGATGGGTTCATTTGATCAAATGTATGATAGAATTAATGATAAATTAAATGCTGGCTTTCGGTGCTTAAAATTAAAAATTGGAGGTATTGATTTTGAAAAAGAGATTAAATTAATACAGTATATAAGATCAAAGTTCCCACCTGAAATTATAGAATTGCGACTTGATGCAAATGGTGCATTTTCGCCAGATGATGCACTTATGAAATTAAATCTATTATCTAAATATACAATACATTCGATTGAACAACCGATAAAGCCCGGACAATGGAATTTATTGGCAAAATTATGTCGCGACACTCCAATTCCAATTGCATTAGATGAAGAGTTAATAGGGATTAATGATTTTAATCAAAAAGAATCATTATTAAATGAGATTGATCCTCAATACATCATTCTTAAACCCGCATTGTGTGGAGGTTTCTCAGGAGCTGATGAATGGATTGCGTTAGCACATAAATCTAACATTGGTTGGTGGGCGACTTCTGCTCTTGAGTCAAATATAGGACTGAATGCAATTGCTCAATGGATATCTACATATGATTTCAAACTCCCACAAGGGTTGGGGACTGGGCAATTGTATACTAACAATTTTTGTTCCCCTCTTGTTCAAAAAAGAGATGTATTACATTATAATCCAGCATCGCAATGGGAAATACCACCATTAAATTGGATAATGCCATAATTTACTATGCCGATGATTCGGTTAATTTTTTTTTAGAGGAATGGTATAATGAAAAGGATTATATCATCGCTCACACATCTGGGTCCACTGGAGCACCTAAAAATATATGTCTTTCAAAAAGTGATATGATAAAATCGGCAATTGCAACATGTAAATATTTTGGAATAACCGAAAAATCTAAATTGCTTTTACCTTTGTCGCCCAATTATATAGCAGGAAAAATGATGATTGTTCGAGCTATTATTTCTGGAGCTGAAATATTTATAGAAACACCTAGCAATAATCCAATAAAAAAAGACTATGGCGTAATCGATTTAGTCCCTATTGTTCCGTCTCAAATTAGCTCACTAATACAATCACCATATACAAAAAACATCAAAAACGTAATAATTGGAGGTGGAGCAATACCAATAAATCTCGAAAAAGAGGTAATAAAATCACGTTTAAACTGCTATGCTACATATGGGATGACAGAAACTTGTAGTCATATTGCGCTACGAAAAATAATTGACGGGAATGAGCTCTATGAAAGTTTACCCGGATATAGCTATAATGTGGATAATCGTCAATGTTTAATGGTATATGCTCCAGGGTTTACATTTAAGAAAATTATAACTAATGACATTGTAGAATTAGTTGATAGCACCCATTTTAAATGGATAGGTAGGTGGGATAATGTTATAAATAGTGGAGGTATTAAAATATTTCCAGAGGAGATTGAAAAGTTATTGTCCAATATAATACATGTTCCATTTTATATTACATCAACATCTGACGAAAAATGGGGAGAGGTAGTAACATTATATATTGAAAGCACCAATATTAATATTAGCAGATTAACTGCAGATATTAAGAAGGTGCTTAGAAATCATTTCTATATACCTAAAAGAATTATTCCTGTTAAAAGATTTAATCGTACAAGTTCCGGTAAGATAATAAGGACAAAACTTTAACCAAATTTAGAAATCTTACGTAACATTTGTTCATTAATTATCTTTATTCTGCGACCATCTACTGCAATTATCTTCTCGTTAACAAAACTTGTCAACGTACGAATTGCATTTGAAGTTGTCATATTAGATAGATTTGCTAAATCTTCTCTTGCCATATATATGCGCAATGTAGATTCATCATCTTCATATCCATAACTGTCTTTTAATATAATTAGCGCTTCTGCCAAACGTCCACGAATATGTTTTTGTGTAAGATTAACGATTTTTTCGTCTGAGCCACCTAAATTACGCGATAATTCATGTATAAAAAACCACGCTAAATTAATATTTTTGTGTATTATATCCTCAACTAATTTTAACGGAACTGCTCCTATAGTTGATGGCTCAAATGCCGCTGCGCTTGATACATATCGCTCTTTAGCAAAATACGCACGATAGCCAAAGTACTGGACAGGTCTATGCAATCGCAAAATTTGCTGACGACCACCAATTCCATCTTTAAATTTTTTTACTTTACCGTTTAATAAACACCATAAGAATTCTGGGGATTCTCCTTCTGCGTATATTATTTGGTTTTTCTTAAATTCATGTATTATAAAGTTATCGATAACGAGTCGTTTCTCCTCATTATCTAAAATAGACCAAATTTCTGCGAGATCCTCACTTATTACTTGCTCAAGAGTACTCTTTATCATTTTATGCCTGACAAATATGTTTTATAGCACAAAGGTATAAAATATCTTACAGATATTAAACCAGGTACTAAAAAAAACATTTAAGCAGACAAAATTCCATTAGAAATATTGCAAAATTGAACTTTAGAAATTAATTTTGTGTTATAAAATAAGCAAGAGTGCTTAGATAAATGATTAATTTAGCCACATCAAAGTTGATTGGGAAACTCATCAATTTTTATCGAAATACCGAGACAAGCTTAGCAGCCTAATGGCGGGCCCCATTCCTTTTATGGAAAGTTTTAAACTCAGGCGGATTACAAAGGACTGTGAGCGCTCAAATCCTGTCATTCGGAGTTTCATCGCATCCTTTGGTGTGGATCTTATAGAGGTAGCAAGCTACCTCTTTTTTGTTTTCTAATTTTTTGACCAATAAGCCCAATAAGCCATTTTTTGTCATTTAATCAACAAATAACTATACAAACAAAAAAATCCCACAAATTCTTGCGGGATTTTTTATAAATATTTATTAAAAATATTAATCTTCGATTGCAGCCTGAGCAGCAGCAACGCGAGCGATAGGTACACGGAAAGGAGAGCAACTTACGTAGTTCATGCCAAGTTTAGCACAGAACTTAACTGATGATGGTTCTCCACCATGTTCACCACAAATACCAACTTTGAGCTCTGGTTTAGTTGCACGACCACGTTCGACACCCATGCGAACAAGTTGACCTACACCTTCTTGATCAAGTACTTCAAATGGATCTGTTTTTATAACACCATTTTCTTTATAGAATTTCAAGAATTTAGGAGCATCATCACGAGAGAAACCAAAAGTCATTTGAGTCAAGTCATTTGTTCCGAATGAGAAGAAATCGGCAACAGTTGCAATTTGGTCAGCAACCAATGCCGCACGAGGAACCTCAATCATTGTACCAACTTTATATGCAACGGTTTTGCCTTGTTCGGCAAATACTTTTGCTGCTGTAGAATTGATAACATCTGCTTGATTTTGGATTTCCTTAAGAGATCCTACCAACGGAATCATAATTTCAGGATATACCGCAATACCACGAGCTTGAACAGCAAGAGCTGCCTCGATAATAGCACGTGTTTGCATTTCAGTAATTTCCGGATATGTAATACCAAGACGGCAACCACGGTGTCCAAGCATTGGGTTGAATTCTTCAAGGCTATCTACCTTAGCTTTTACTTGCTCAAGAGTTAAACCCATTTCTTCAGCGAGTTCTTTTTGAGTAGCTGTTTGATGAGGAACGAATTCATGCAATGGTGGGTCAAGTAGACGAATAGTAACACCAAATCCATCCATAGCTTCGAAAATTCCTTCAAAATCACCTCGTTGCATAGGTAATAATTTAGCAAGAGCTGTGACACGACCTTCTTTATCCCCAGCAAGAATCATTTCACGAACTGCTTTAATGCGGTCTCCTTCAAAGAACATGTGTTCTGTGCGACAAAGTCCGATACCTTGAGCTCCGAAATAACGAGCTTGTTTTGCGTCGCGTGGTGAGTCTGCATTTGTGCGAACGAGAGTTTTGGTGAATTTTTCAGCAAGATTCATTATTGCGCCAAAATCGCCATCAAGCTCAGGATCTGTAGTTGGCACTTGACCATCATAAACTTCACCGGTTGAGCCATTTAATGAAATCCAATCACCTTCTTTATATACTTTACCACTCATTTCGAGCGTTTTTTCTTTGTAGTCAATCTTAATTTCACCTGCACCAGAAACACAGCATTTACCCATACCTCGAGCAACAACAGCGGCATGAGATGTCATACCTCCACGCATAGTCAAGATGCCTTGAGCTACAGCCATACCACGAAGATCTTCAGGAGAAGTTTCAATGCGAACAAGAACTACTTTCTTTTTCTTTTCAGCCCATACTTCGGCTTCATCTGCAGAGAAAATAACTTGACCTGTTGCTGCACCCGGAGATGCTGGAAGACCTTTAGCTGCAATTTTTGCACGTTTTAATGCATCTTTATCAAATACCGGATGAAGAAGCTCATCAAGCTTTTGTGGCTCCATACGGAGTAGGGCAGTCTTTTCATCGATTTGTCCTGCGCGAAGAAGATCCATTGCGATTTTAACCATAGCGGCACCTGTGCGCTTACCATTACGTGTTTGCAACATCCAAAGTTTACCATCCTGAATGGTGAACTCCATGTCTTGCATATCTTTGTAGTAATCTTCAAGACGATTTGAAATCGCAATTAGTTCTGCAGCACATGTAGGCATTGATTCTTCAAGTGAAGGATATTTGCTTGCGCGTTCTTCTTCACTTATACCTTGAAGAGCAGCCCAACGACGAGAGCCTTCTGTTGTAATTTGTTGAGGAGTGCGGATACCTGCTACAACGTCTTCTCCTTGAGCATTGATTAGATATTCTCCATTAAACATATTTTCACCTGTAGCAGCATCACGGCTAAATGCTACACCTGTAGCAGAATTGTCTCCCATGTTGCCATACACCATTGCTTGAACATTAACCGCAGTTCCCCATTCTTCTGGTATTTGGTTCATGCGGCGATAAAGAATAGCACGTTCATTCATCCAACTATCAAATACTGCACAGATACCTCCCCAAAGTTGCTCCCATGCGCTATCCGGGAAATCTTTGCCTGTGAAATCTTTTACAGCTACTTTAAAATGTTTTACAAGGTTTTTAAGGTCGTCAACGTCAAGTTCTGTATCAAGTTTTACGCCTTTATCTTCCTTAACTTTTTCCATTATTTCTTCAAATGGATCAATGTCTTCTTTGCTCTTTGGTTTCATGCCAAGAACAACATCTCCATACATTTGAACGAAACGGCGGTAACTATCCCATGCAAATCGAGGATTTCCACTCTTTTCTGCTAATGATGCAACAGTAGCATCATTCATACCTAAGTTTAGAACTGTATCCATCATACCAGGCATTGATGCACGTGCACCAGAACGAACTGATACCAATAATGGATTTGCAGGATTATCAAAATTTTTACCAGTAAGTTTTTCTACGTGAGCAATAGCAGCTTCAACTTCTTTTTTGATTAGTGCGACAACGGCTTCGCGACCTTTTTGGGTATATTCAGTACACACTTCTGTTGTGATTGTAAAGCCTGGAGGAACAGGCATACCCAACAGATTCATTTCAGCAAGATTTGCACCTTTACCACCAAGTAGATTTCTCATGGTAGCATTACCCTCGGCTTTTCCATCACCGAATGTATAAACTCTTTTCATTAGCGGGTTGTGTTAATTAAGTTATTATGTAAAATGTGAATTAAATCAAAATATCAAGGAGAGTAGTGCAAATATAAGATATAAAAACGAGACGTGAAATTATTTTAAAAGAAATTGTTAGAAAAGGTGCTTTTTTTCGCATAATTGTGTAGCTTTGCAGTAAATATTAAATTATAATACAATTGGCACGTAAACGTAAAAACCTCCCTACATTAGAAAATGTAGAAATTATAGATGTTGTTGCTGAAGGCAATAGTATTGCAAGAGTTGACGATATGGTTGTATTTATTCCATATGGAGCTCCCGGAGATATAGTTAATATAAAGATTAGTAAAAAGAAAAAATCTTTTGCTGAGGGATATATAACTTCTTTTCAAAAACAATCTGATATTCGAAAAGAGCCAAAATGTGAACATTTTGGGATATGTGGAGGTTGTCGTTGGCAACATTTACCCTATGAATATCAGTTAAAATACAAGCAACAGCAAGTAAAAGATGCACTTGAACGAATTGCAAAAGTTGAAATTCCTGAAATTAAACCAATTCTTAGATCCAAAAATATTTGGGAATATCGCAATAAAATGGAATACACGTTTTCAAACAAAATGTGGTTGACTTTTGAACAAATAAAAAATGAAGATTCATTTGCAGATCGAAATGCAGTAGGATTTCATATATCAGGAGCTTTTGATAAAGTCTTAGATATAAAAAGATGCTACTTACAAGATGATTTTGGAAATCAATTAAGGCTTTTTATCAAAGAATATGGAAAAAAGCACGAATACACATTTTATGATTTGAAAGCTCAGCAAGGGCTATTGAGAACTTTAATGATTCGTATTGCTTCAACAGGAGAGATTATGGCTGTCATAGTCTTTGGTGAAAATGACGATAAAAAAATTAATTTATTACTTAAAGCTGTTGCTGATAAATTTCCACAGATAACATCTTTACTATATGTGATAAATTTAAAGGCAAACGACACCATCTCAGATCAAGAAATTATTACATATAGAGGTAAAGATTATATTGAAGAAGAGATGGAAGGTTTACGATTTAGAGTAGGGGCTAAATCGTTTTACCAAACAAACTCGCATCAAGCATATGAATTGTATAAAGTAACACGTACTTTTGCTGAATTGACAGGGGATGAACTTGTATATGATTTATATACAGGAACTGGAACAATTGCTAACTTTGTAGCAAAACAGGCAAAGCGAGTAATTGGCATTGAATACGTCCCAGAAGCTATTGAGGATGCAAAACTCAATTCATCAATAAATGACATTGACAACACTTTATTTTATGCTGGTGATATGAAGGATGTGCTAACTAATGAGTTCATTAATAAACATGGGCATCCGGATGTTGTGATTGTAGATCCGCCTCGAGCAGGAATGCATCCTGATGTAGTTGATGTAATCTTAAATGCATCGCCAAAACGCATTGTTTACGTAAGTTGCAATCCTGCGACACAAGCTAGAGACTTAGCAATATTAGATAGCAAGTATACCGTTAAAGCTATACAGCCTGTTGATATGTTTCCACATACACATCATGTTGAAAATGTCATAAAACTTACATTAAGGAATTAAGGCTAAAGTGGAGTTATAATAGATTGGATTACCTGTTACTTCTTCGCCAACAAAAACAGGGATAGGGAATATTTCATCATCTTCCTTTAACTCTATTTCTGCGATTACCAAACCAGCATGTGAGCCCAAGAATTCATCAATTTCCCATTTATATCCACAATGATTTAAATAGTACCTTCTCTTTTCAATTAGATTTCCTTTAGTGATATTATCTAACATTTCACAAGCGTCACTATATGGAATTTTATATTCCCATTCATTTCTCGTTATTCCGATAGTTATTCCTTTTATAGTTATAAAAGCCTCTTTATCTATAATCCGAATTCTTATCGTTGATTCTTTATCGGTAGAAATATAACCTTGCTTAATATAACTACACTCATAAGCTAATGTTTTATATACATCATTAATTACTATGTATTTTCGTTCTATTTCCTTTGCCATGATGATAATTGGGAATAAATCTAATTTCGTTAATCTTTATCCAATTAAAAATTAATATAAATCAAATGATTATCTTTGCAAAGATAATATGTATTTAAGTAAAACATCCCAAATTTTGTAGTTCTTTTGATTATTAATGGTTAAAATTGCCAAGGTTATAATATTATTTATATTTATTACACAACCACTCTTTTTATTCTCTCAAAGTAAACAAATATCTGGAGTTGTGGTTGATTCTCTAACTAATAACCCAGTCCCATACGTTGCAATTTATCTAAATGGCAGCAAAAATGGAGTATTAGCAGACGAAAATGGGATATTCAAATTTAATTATGACGCAGGATATGATACAATTACAACTTCAGTAATGGGCTACGCATCCAAAAGCTTTGTCTTAAGTAAATTAAATGCTGAAAAATTAATATTTAAAATTACCCCAATAGGAATTAAATTAAATGAGATTTTTGTAAAACCTCAAAAAGAAAAATATTCAAAAAAAAATAATCCAGCTGTATCATTTGTCGAAAAAATAATGTCTCGCCAACATCTTACAGACCCACTAAACAACGACAATTATAACTACGAAAAATATGAACGTATCACATTTGCTTTGAATAATTTTACTGAACAAGCACAAAATGATTGGATGTTCAAAAAATTCCCGTTCCTTAAAGATTATATTGATACATCAGACATATCCGGAACCCCGATTTTAAATGTATCCATAAAAGAAAAGACAAGCAATGTATACTATCGCAAAGAGCCTAAGGCTCAAAAAGAATATGTCTCTGGAATAAAACGTGCGGGAATTGATGACATAACAAGTCAAGAAAGTTTACAGGTTTTTATTGATGATGTATTACGTGAAATTGAAATTTATAAAAATGATATAACTATATTGGGGAATAAATTTGTCAGTCCATTGTCCAATATAGCCACAAATTTTTATAAATTCTATCTAACCGATACATTGTTAATTGATGGTGATAGTTGCATAGAATTAAGTTTTGCTCCACACAATCCACAAACATTTAGCTTTATTGGTCGACTATATGTCCTCAAAAACGATAGGACTATGTTTATAAAGAGAGTTTTGATGAATATTCCTCCTTCAATAAACCTAAACTTTATAGACAATTTATACATTAAACAAGAATTTAAAAAAGCTTCAAATGGAGCACGGATAAAGATTAACGATGATTTAACTCTTGAAGCGAGTCTAATGCCAGGGACACAAGGAATATATGCACGACGCAATTCATTCTATAAAAATCATTCATTTGAAATTTCACCAAATGATGACGTGTTTAATTATATACAGGATGTTATCATTCCTGATGACGCATATAATAAAGACGATTATTTCTGGGAAAGAAAAAGAATGTCAACGATTTCAACTGCTGAAAACAATGTACCTGATTTGGTTACAAAGCTTAGGACGGTTCCGATATATTATTGGACAGAAAAGATTATAAAGGTAATCGTTTCAGGCTATATTCATACTTCTAAAAATAGCAAATTTGATATTGGTCCTGTTAATTCATTTGTTAGTTATAATGATCTTGAGGGCGTAAGATTTCGCACAGGCGGATTAACTACTGCCAATTTGAATAAGCGATTATTTGCAAGAGGGTATGTTGCATATGGCACTAAAGATAAAAAATTAAAATATGGAGGAGAGGTTGAATATTCATTCCATGACAAGAAATATCATTCAAAAGAATTTCCCATACATTCATTGAAATTATCTCACTCCTACGATGTAAATATGCTAGGACAGCAATATATGTTTACAAATAGCGATAACGTATTTCTTTCATTAAAGCGCCAAGTAGATCGTCAAATAATTTATGAACGGGCTTCCCGATTAGAGTATATATTAGAATTTTACAACAATTTTTCCATAGAATCCGGAATAAATCACAATAGGGAAGAAGCTACAACATATATGCCGTTTATAAATGGTTATGGTAATAATTTTACTCACTATAATCAGACCTCATTCAATATAAGATTAAGGTATGCCCCCGGTGAAAAATTTTATCAAACAAAAACAAAAAGATATCCAGTAAATTTTGACGCTCCGATATTTATTATATCTCATAGTTTTTCCCCCTCCAACTTTTTAGGTAGCATGAACACAATAAACAAAACAGAGATTAGCGTACAAAAACGTTTTTGGTTTTCAGCTTTTGGATATACAGATATTATATTGCGAGCTGGGCACGTTTGGGACCAAGCACCATATCCTGATTTATTAATACCCAATGCAAACTTATCATATACAATCCAACCCGAAAGCTACGCACTAATGAACCCAATGGAATTTATTAATGATAGTTACGCGTCGTGGGATTTTACATATTATGCTAATGGTGCTATACTTAATTACATTCCTTTGATTAAAAAACTAAAACTAAGAGAAATATTTACATTTAGAGGCTTATACGGGCATTTAAGCGACAAAAACAATCCTCTGTATAACAATAATTTGTTCAGGTTTCCCGTAATTACACAGACATGTCATATGAGTTCAAAACCTTACATGGAAATGGGTATAGGCATTGAGAATATCTTAAAAATTTTGCGCATTGATTATGTATGGCGTTTAACTTATAAAAATACACATAACATAGATAAGCATGGGATAAGAATTGCATTGCATTTTAAATTCTAAGATTTTTAGAGCTTTTTTATTTGTTTTAAAAATCTATTATATTAACTTTGTATCGTTTGTAATTTAGGACTTAATTATCAATATCGTTTTATTATGATGAAAAGATTTTTGGCAGCTTTGTTGGGATCCTTAGCTGGTATTTGGCTATCTGTGATATTATTTACAATCTTAATTTTTTTATTTATTATTGTCATTGCAATAGCAGGAGGTGCGTCAAATACGACAGCCAAGATTACAGATAATACAGTTTTGTATCTTGATTTAGTTGGGACAATAGAGGAACGAGCTCCGGAACTTGATTTAATAAGTGAAATATATGGGAATTCAGCTAAAGTAATTCCATTAAACGACATATTACATTCACTGAAAAATGCACAAAAAGATGACAGAATAAAAGGATTGTATATTAATTGTGATGGTGCAACATCTGGAATTGCCACAAGTGAAGAAATACATAATGCTATAATAGAATTTCAAAAATCAGGGAAATGGGTTTATGCATATGCTGATTCTTATACTCAGAACAATTATTATATTGTTTCATCTGCTAATTTCATTGATCTCAACCCCATGGGCTCTGTTGACATAAAAGGATTATCTGCAACAACAATGTTCTATAAAAACTTACTTGATAAAATTGGGATAGAAATGCAAGTTGTAAAAGTTGGGACATATAAAAGTGCCGTTGAGCCTTTCATCCTTACTGAGATGAGTGAAGCTAGTCGACTTCAACAAGAACATTATCTAAAAAATATATGGGCAACTATTAGCAATGGAATTGCATCAGCTCGGAATGTAACGGTTGAAGATGTTAATTACTGGGCAGATAGTATAATTATAACCCAACCAGCAAAATACTATATCGAAAATAATATTGTAGACAGATTATCATATCGCCATGAAACAGAAGAATCATTGGCTGAATTATGTGGTGTTGAAAAATACGATGATATTAATTTAGTTACGCCAACGGAATATTGTAAGTTAGAGAATACATTAAATCCCGATGACAGCAATAATAAAATAGCAATTTTATATGCAGTAGGTGATATAGTTGACCAAGGAAATGAAGGTATTGTTGGTCGTAAAATGGCTCCACAAATTCTTGAATTGGCAGAAGATAACGACATAAAGGCACTTGTCCTACGTGTAAATTCTGGAGGAGGTAGTGCTTTTGCATCTGAACAAATATGGGAAGCATTAGAACAATTCAAAGCCAAAGGAAAAACATTTTATGTTTCTATGGGACACCTTGCTGCATCTGGTGGATATTATATTTCATGTGGAGCAAATCGTATATATGCTGATGAAACTACGCTTACCGGCTCAATAGGAATATTTGGTTTAATACCATGTGTTAAAGATTTATTATGTGAGAACTTAGGCATTACTCAAGGTCTGGTGTCAACAAATATAAATAGCGATTTTATTTCATTGACAGAGTCTATGACTCCATCTCAACGCAATAGAATGCAACAGATGATTAATAATGGATATGAGACTTTTGTCAGCCGATGCGCTGAAGGGCGTAGAATGAGTGTCGATGCAATTAAAGCGATTGCCGAAGGTAGAGTTTGGGATGGTCAATCAGCATTGGAAATTGGACTTGTTGATAAAATTGGAGGCATTGATATTGCTATATCAGAATTAGCATCAGATCTTGGATTAGACGACTATGCAATTGTTGAATACCCATCAGAAACTAATGATTTTATCAATAAATTTATAAATATTGAAAATGTCTCAGAGCATATTGTTGCCAATAATCTCGGCGTTTCATATGAATACTATAACATGATTAACAAAATGTCGAGATTGGAAAAAATGCAATGTCGTATGGAAAAAATCATAATTGAATAAATTAGACTCCAACTGATGGCAAGAAATAAATTTCTCTCAACTATGCTATTATGGCCTCTATCCAAAATCTATGGGGCTATAATAAGTGTGAGAAATCGACTATTTGACATTGGAATTCTTAAACAGTATGAATTTGATATTCCTATTATCTCAGTTGGAAATATTGCAGTTGGCGGTACAGGGAAGACGCCTCATACAGAATATATTGTAGATTTACTTAAAGAACGTTTTTGCATAGGAATCCTTAGTCGTGGCTATAAGCGCAAAACACATGGTTTTTATTTGGCAGATAAGTGCTCATCTTCAGACCAAATAGGAGACGAACCTTTTCAAATGTACCAAAAATATAAAGAGAATAAATCAGTTACACTTGCTGTGTGTGAAAATCGTTGCGAAGGGATCAAAAGGATGAAGGAATTGAACCCTTCAATAAATTTAATAATATTAGATGATGCCTTTCAACATCGTTATGTTAAGCCTAAAATTTCAATTGTTCTAACAGAATATAATAGACCCATATATAATGACAAAATCATGCCTTTAGGTCGTCTTAGAGAGCATATACATTCGTTGAGCAGAGCTGATATTGTTATTGTAACAAAATGTCCGAGTGAAATGAAACCTATGGATTACAGAGTTTTTAAAAATAATTTAAATTTGTATCCATATCAAAGTCTATTTTTTTCTCAATACAATTATGGAAACTTAATTTCCTTATTTCCTGATAAAGCCACATATATTCCAAATATAGAATGGCTATCAAAAGTCGACACATTATTAGTAGTTACAGGTATCGCTAATCCACGTCCTCTTATCAAACATCTAAAAAAATATAACCCTCTTGTAAAAGTAAAACAATTTGAGGACCATCACCATTACTCAATAGATGATTTCAACGCTATTAAGGAAAAATATAATGCTCTTACGGGAGAAAAAAAATACATTATCACAACTGAAAAAGACTCAGTAAGATTGATTGGGAACTCATCTTTTCCCGAAGAATTAAAGCCATATATTTTCTACATACCAATAAAAGTTCAATTTATATCTGTCGATACAAAGCAATTTGATGTAGAGCTAAATAGACTGATACATTCAAAAAAACTATTCTAATACATAATTATTATGATTAAAAAAATAAGCCAAACAGCAGAATACATTAAGGCAAAAGTTCCAGAAATACCCCAAATTGCAATAATTTTAGGGACTGGGCTTGGTGCACTTGTTGATCATATTGAAGATAAACAATATATTCCTTATACAGAGATACCTAATTTCCCGATATCTACAGTTGAAGGTCATAGTGGGAATTTAATATTTGGGCAACTAGGATCAAAACGCGTAATGGCAATGCAAGGGCGATTCCATTATTACGAAGGTTATGACATGAAACAAGTAACATTTCCTGTTAGAGTAATGAAAGCTCTTGGTATTCAGACATTATTCGTTTCAAATGCAGCTGGTGGAATGAATCCATCATTTAAAATTGGAGATATCATGTTGATAACTGATCACATAAACTTGTTCCCTGAACATCCTCTAAGAGGTAAAAACTATAATGAATTAGGAGCCCGATTTCCGGATATGAGTGAGACGTATTCACATAAATTAATACAGACTGCTTTAGAAATCGCTAATGAAAAGGGAATTCAAGTTGTTCAAGGAGTCTACGTGGGGACACAAGGTCCAACATTTGAAACTCCAGCAGAATATAGGTTTTTCCATCGTATTGGAGGCGATGCCGTTGGGATGTCTACTGTCCCAGAGGTTATTGTTGCACGTCATAGCGGAATGAATGTTTTTGCCGTTTCCGTAATAACAGACTTAGGTGTAGAAGGAACTGTCGAACAAGTATCACATGAAGAAGTCCAAAAAGCAGCGCAACAAGCACAACCTCGCATGATGGAAATAATGAGAGAACTTGTAAATCGTTTTAATATATAATCCAATAATGGAAAATAAATTAACAGAAATTTCAGAATTAGGAGAATTTGGATTAATTGAACGATTAACCCATGAATTAAAAGCCCAAAATTCGTCTACAATAAAAGGAGTAGGTGACGATTGTGCTGTAATGCGATTCGATAAGTCAGAAGTACTTGTTAGTACAGACTTACTTGTTGAAGGTATTCATTTTGATTTAACATATGTCCCCCTAAAACATTTAGGATATAAATCAGCCGTAGTTAATTTTTCTGATTTATATGCGATGAATGCCTCTCCACGTCAAATTACTGTATCTCTTGCTATTTCAAAAAGATTTGCAGTTGAACATATAGAACAACTATATAGCGGAATCAAATTAGCATGCCAAATTTATGGAGTAGATTTGGTCGGGGGAGATACAACAACATCTCGTTCGGGATTAGTTATTAGTATAACTTGTATAGGCGATGCCCCTAAAGATAGAGTTGTATATCGTTCTGGAGCACAAATTAATGATTTAATCTGTGTTAGTGGTGATCTTGGAGCTGCATACATGGGACTACAATTGCTTGAAAGAGAAAAAATAGCATCAAATGGCTTAACTGAATTTCAACCTCAATTTCATGGCAAAGAGTATTTAATAGAACGTCAATTAAAACCAGAAGCACGTAAAGATATAATAAAAATTCTCAATGAGAAGAATATTATTCCAACTTCAATGATTGATATATCAGATGGATTATCCTCTGAGCTATTACATATCTGTAAACAAAGCAATGTAGGCTGTCGAATATATGAGGATAGAATACCAATTGATTACCAAACAGCAGTAATGGCAGAAGAAATTGGGATGAACTTAGTTACTGCCGCATTAAATGGAGGAGAAGACTATGAACTCTTATTTACTGTACCTATTCATTTTCACGATATTATTGATAAAATTGAGGGCATAAAAATTATTGGACACATCACAAAAAAAGAATATGGATGTTTGATGGAGACAAGAGATGGTAACGAAATAAATATAAAAGCACAAGGCTGGAACCCTCTAAACTAAAAAAGTATTACCCACATTTTAACCGTGTGGGTATTATTTTATCAAGATTAATTAGTAATTTTGTAGAAAATTTTAATAGCACATTTAGAATCATGATAAATCGCATTTTAATTAGAATTAAAGTTGTACAGATGCTATATTCTTATCTGTTGACACGCAATGAGTTTAAAATAGAATCAGCACCAGAAACGGCTTCACGAGACAAACAATATGCCTATACGCTTTATCTTGATTTATTTATTCTGTTATTAAAACTATCCGGATATTGTACAGATAAAGGACCTTCACAAAAAGTTGATACTACTAATTTATTGTCATCAATGAAGATTGCAAAATCTCTCATTTCTTATGACGAAATTCATAGTTATATTGCACAGAGTGATAATTTTTGGGAAACATCAATTATATCGAAATTATACTCATTAATCATAAATTCAGTTGCATATAAAGATTTAAAAAAGAATAAATCACCGGAAATACAAGATGAGGTTTTATTTTGGAAAAGTATTGTAAATACAATCTTCTTGCGAGAACCGATATTCATTGAATCATTAAGAAAAGATAGCCGATTTACAAATGCAGGATTTGAGCAAGGAATCTCTATGTTTATTAGCACTATATCAGATTATAGTGATAGCAGATCTTTATTAGTAAATGCTAAAAGAGCTCTTACAACTTCATTGGATAAAGGATATGAGTTATACCATAGTTTATTATGTATAATGGTGGAGATTACACGAATGCAAGAAATCAGAATTGACGCGGCGAAGAATAAATACCTGCCTACATATGATGATTTAAATCCTAACATGAAATTTGTTGATAATAAATTTATTGTAGCTATACAAAATAACCCAAATATGCAAGCTTATTTATCAACAAATCCAATAACATGGGATGATGATACCCTTCTGATTAAATCATTACTTGATAAGATTATCAGTTCTGATATATATCAAGAATATATGTCGACAACAGAATCCAATTTTGCTGAAGATTGTAACTTTTGGAAAACAATATTTAAAACTATTATTTTACCATCAGAAGAATTAATTGAATCATTAGAATCTAAATCCGTGTATTGGAACGACGATTTAGATATAATGGGGACATTTGTTTTAAAAACAATAAAACAATTTGCTAACACCGGAGAAAACACCTTATTGCTACCCCAATATAAAGATGAGGAAGACAAACAGTTTGGTAATTTATTATTTTCTAATGCAGTAAAAAATGCGGATATATATCGTCAATATATAGATAAATTTGTAAATGTAGGACAATGGGATTCCGAGCGATTAGCATTCATGGATATTGTTATTATGATTGCAGCAATAACTGAACTTGCACATTGTCCATCTATTCCAATTCCCGTAACACTAAATGAATACATAGAAATTGCCAATTGCTATAGTACTCCAAAAAGTGGTCAATTTATAAACGGAATCCTTTACTCAGTTATAAATCAACTCAAAAGCGAGGGTAAACTCAACAAAATTTAAATATAAATGTTATATTTGCATAAAGTTTAATTAATAAATAAGTGAAATAATGATTACAAATTTTTTATTACTACAAGAACCAGCAAATAGTGGAATGTTTAATATTTTAATGATTGTAGCGTTAATTGCTATATTCTATTTTTTCATGATACGTCCACAACAAAAAAGACAAAAAGAAATTAGAAAATTTCGTGAAGGTTTGGCAGTAGGAGATAGAGTAATTACTGCCGGAGGAATCCATGGTAAAATTCGAGGAATTAAGGACAATGCATTTATTGTTGAAATAGCTGATAATGTCAAAATTACGATAGATAAAGGTTCTGTTTATCCATCTGCTGCTGACGCTCAAGCTCAAGGTGAAGAAAATAAATAAATTTGACCTAATCAAATCTAAATAGTCCATAGTGTATTATTTACACGTGGGCTATTTTTCTAAGAGAATGACAAAAAATAAACATTATATATACGATTTATTAAAACGAGTATCAAATAAATCTCGCACGTCTAAGGGACAAGATGTACTGATTTTTTTTGTATTTCTATGCATTGCATCACTATTTTGGCTGTTGTCTAATCTAAATAACGAAATTGAAGAGAACATAGAAATTCCTATTGAAATTATTGAGATACCTGATAGTGTAACGATATTAGATAATGTTCCAACTAATATTAATGTAATTGTTGCTGGAAAAGGGTTCTCATTAGTTAGTTATATGCTCGGGTATATACCTCTTCTAAAAATTAAATTTTCAGATTTTATCCATAACAATACGCCTCACGAATTATTTTTATTACATAAAAATAATTTTGAGAAACTTCTTTACAATTATTTGGGAGGAGGAATAAAAATTCTATCAATCAATCCTGATTCAATTAAATTCAATTTTGCATCAACACCTGGAAAAAAATGTGCTTTAAAAATTAATACTGATATTAAACCTCATTTTCAATATACAATAAGCGGTAATATTATCTCAGATATAGATTCTGTTAGCATATACAAAATCAATAATGACGATACAATTATATCTATTACTAATACAGAATTGATTAAATTATCAGACCTGAAAGATACAACTATTATAACAGCTCAAATAAAACCAATACCTGGATTTAAAATCATACCAAATAAAGTCAAATTGCTCATTCCTGTTGAACCGTTAATCGCAAAGAAACAAGTAATTTCAATAAAGGCCATAAATCTCCCTCATGATCTTGACCTAATACTCTTCCCATCTTCCGTAGAAATATCATATTTGCTTCCAATGAGTAAATATAATACGACTAACGACATTTTAATTACAGCCGATTATGAATATACCAAAACGGGTAATAGTAATAAAATTCCATTAAATATATCAAACATACCTTATAATTTCAAGAATATAGAGCTAGTTTCAGATAGTGTTGAATATATAATTGAACAGAAATAATGGCAGAAGTAATTGCGATCAATGGTGGAATTGGCTCTGGAAAAAGCCTAATAAGTAATATATTGCGTAATATGGGATACAATGTCTACGATTGTGATTCTAACGCAAAAAAGATAATGGATAATAGTCAAATTATAAAAGACTATATCAAAACAAATATATCTGCAGACGCAATATATAATAATCAGATTAATCGTTTGATATTAGCTCGTGTAGTATTTAATAACAATACTCTTCTCAATAAACTCAATTCAATTGTTCACTCTGAAGTTAAAGATGATATTTTATATTGGATTAATAAATACAACCCCGGAACTAAATTATTTATCGAAACCGCTATTTTATATCAAAGTGGGATAGATAAACTTGTTGATAAAGTTTGGGAAATATATGCACCTGAAGAAACTCGCATACAACGAGTTATTAGGAGAAATAATGCCTCTCGGGACGAAATTATATCGCGCATTAATGTTCAAAAACGAAATTTAAATCAAAGGTCGCATCAAAATACTCATCATATAATCAATGATGACAAACAAGCAATACTTCCTCAAATAATAAAGTTACTAAATGATTGACTATCATTTTTCCCAGAGAGGATTTTGCGTTCTATATATAAGAAGATTGTTATAATCTAATTCTGCATATACATACATATTTTTTGACTGCATACTAAATTCCCCCAAATAATTGACAACAATTGAATCACTATACTGATACGTGCCAAAATCATCATATCCAGTCCTATTGGCGCCTATTACATATGCCTGATTTTCAATAGCTCTTGCAATTAGCATATGTCGCCATTGCAAAGATTTCTCTTTAGGCGTATTCGCAACTACAACTAATGCGTCGTAGCTATTCCTACACCAAATAGGATAATATAAATCGTCCCCTACAATTAATTTAATATTCCAACCTCTAAATCTTATAATGGGAGATGCAGTTAAACCTGGTTCAAATAAGTCACATTCGCCATTAATTAAAGATAAGTATTTCTTATCATAAAAAGTTTCTTCACCCGAAGGCTCAATAAAAAAAGCTCTATTATAATATTTACTCATACATGAAGCTATATAACTCCCACATATTGCAAAATTATATTTCTTTGCCCAAGTCTTAATAATCTCAATCGTTTTAGACGTATTAGTTTCTGGTAAATTTGATTCCATTTCTACATCTGATAGCAATCCTGTCGTGAATAGCTCAGGCAAAACAACGATATCAATATTATTATCTATTTTTGACAACAAATGTTCTATAGATAATAGATTTTCAATTTTATCTCTCCAAACAATATCGTGTGGAATTATTAAGACTTTCAGTTTATTACTATACATAAAAATACATTAAATATATCATCGCATAGATTATTCTACACGATGATACATATAAATTTACATTATCTATTCTTTTGAACATCTCTTTGCTCTTTTGAAAGAGAATCATTCATTAATTTAACTATAGCATTAATCCCATCATTAAAATCAGAGTGAAGTTTTTTATATGCATCAGCAAAATATTTACTTTTCGCTTTCTGATATGCTTTTTTATTCTCAAAATCAGCAACAACTTTATCATAAGCAAAACTCACACGCTTAAGTGTTGTAGTTTGTAAAGATGCAACTTCATAGACGTTATTATTCATCTTTTCAGCATCAACACCTACGATAAAATTGCGAGCCATAATACATTCACAAGCAATATCTCCACAAATGAATTTTATTCGTTTTTTTAGATCACGTTTATTGGCCATAGTTGTATAATTTAAAGTTAAACATTCATTAAATATTTCTTAAATGCAGGAAATGCTGAAGACATTTTTACAGTTGATTTGGTTCCTTTCATAAATTCAGAAAGTTTATTTGGAATTTTAACCTCATTTTGAATAATTCCTTCTACAGTATCCTTAAATTTAGCAGGATGTGCCGTTTCTAAAAATATACCTATCTCATTTTCTTTTAAGTTTTCTAATAAGCTACGATATCCCACAGCTCCATGAGGGTCTAATAAATATCCCGTTTTATCATATGTCTCTTTTAGCGTTTCTGCAATCTCTTCATCAGTATATGTACAACCAGAAATTTCAGATGCTATTGCATCATGAGATTGTTCATATAAATCCAAAATTCGGGCAAAATTTGATGGAGCACCAACATCCATTGCATTTGCAATTGTTGCAATAGATGGGCGAGGGGAGTATATTCCTGTTAGTAAATATTGGAAAAATATATCATTTCGATTATTAGCTGCGATAAAACGTTTAATTGGTAATCCCATGCGTTTACCAATTAGTCCAGCTGTTATATTACCAAAATTACCACTTGGAACAGATATCACTATATTGTCTAATGGTTTCCCCATACGGGCCAATTGTGCATATGCATAAAAATAATAAAACATTTGAGGCAAAAAGCGTGCAACGTTAATTGAATTTGCCGATGTCAATTGCATCTTTTCATTCAAATCTTTGTCAATAAATGCATTTTTAACCAATGCTTGGCAATCATCAAATGTTCCATTAACTTCAAGTGCAGTAATATTCGCTCCCAATGTAGTAAATTGCGCCTCTTGTATTTTACTAACCTTACCTCTAGGATATAATACAAAGACTCTTACGCCTGGCACATTCAAGAACCCATTGGCAACAGCACTACCCGTGTCTCCTGAGGTTGCGACAAGAACATTTATATCTCGTTTTCCTTTCTCTTTATTAAAATAGCCTAATAATCTTGCCATAAAACGAGCTCCAACATCCTTAAATGCTAACGTAGGGCCATGAAATAATTCTAAACTATATCTATTTTCTGAAACGAGAACAAGAGGAATGTCAAAATTTAATGTTTCATTAACAATTTGCTTTAGAGTCTCAGATTCAACATCTTGTCCAAATAGGGTATTAGCGACAACATAAGCAATGTCTTGTAACGACATTTCAGCTATATTATTAAAAAATGCTTTAGGTATAGTTGGTATTACTTCAGGCATAAACAACCCTTTGTCCGATGCAAGACCATGTATAACAGCTTCTTGCAAACTAACTTTTGGCGAATTACCATTAGTACTATAATACTGCATAATATATTATTTTAATAGTTCTTTAATAAATTCATCTTTTGACAACAAACCATATCCTCCTAATTCTGCTGATTTCTCATCATATATACATACATCATCAGGAATTATTCCTGGTTTATATATAATAAATGGGACAGGTTTTGCTGTATGTGTGCGCAATCGGCAAGGAGTAGGGTGATCTGGTAATACGGCAATAGCAACTTCTTCTTTTATATCAGCAATTGCTTTTAATAGAGGTTTTAAAACCCGATTATCCAAATACTCTATCGTGCGTATTTTTAATTTATAATCTCCTTCATGACCGGCTTCATCACTTGCTTCTATATGTAAAAACACAAAATCATTTTCTTTCAGTGCATTAATAACTGCATCTGTCTTTCCCTCATAATTAGTGTCATGTAATCCCGTTGCTCCTTCAACTATTATAGGTTTTAGCCCGGCATAAACACCAATGCCTCTAATTAAATCTACAGCAGATATAACGACACCACTTTTTATACCATACAACTCTTGCATTGTTTGCATAGATGGTTTATATCCGGGAGACCATGGCCATATGCTATTTGCTGGATCTTTCCCTTCTTTTATGCGTTTAACATTTATAGGATGTCGAGATAATAACTCTTGTGATTTTAATATTAACGAATTAACTAAATCAGATGTTTGTTGAGCTTCATCACATATTGCCGTTACCATTACATCCATAAATTTTGTACCAGGGACATCGTGTGGTGGCGTGCAATGAATATTTTTATTTGCATTCTTGATTTTTAATAAATGTCGATATGAAACCCCTGAAAAAAATGAAATAAATTCATTCCCTAATTCTTTTTGCAAATACTGGATTAATTCCGTTGATTCCTCAGTTGAAATGTGTCCGGCAGAATGATTTTTAATTTTACCATCTTCTATACATATTAAATTACAACGCATAGCCATTTCATCACTTTCGATAGGAATCCCCATGCTTGCCGCTTCTAAAGAACCTCGTCCTTCAAAAACTTTGGCTACGTCATAACCTAATACTGACAAATTTGCGATTTCACTTCCGGGATGAAAACCTTTAGGCACAGTTGAGAGCATACCAACTCTACCATCCTTTGCTAATAAGTCTAACATCGGAGTACTTGCAACTTGTAAGGGTGTTTTGTTTCCCAACTCCTCAATTGGCTCATCAGCCATTCCATCGCCAAGAACAATAATATACTTCATCCTTATCTAATATTAGCAATACTTATTATATCGGCAAAAACTCCAGCTGCAGTAACTTCCGCACCTGCTCCATATCCTTTTATTACCATTGGATACTCTTTATAGCGTTCTGTTGTCAATAAAATAACATTATTACTTCCTTCGAGAGCGTAGAATGGATGAGTTGAATTAACTCTTTGCAGACCGACTTCTACATTACCATTTTCTAATTTTGCTACAAAACGGAAATGCTCATTATTAGAAACAGCTTCTACCCGTTTCTGCTCAAATTCTTCATCAAGCTCTGCTATATTCATAAAAAAATCATCTACCGTACCATTAAAGTACTTTTCTGGAACAAACAAATTGCGTTTCACATCCTCTTGTTCCACTTTATAACCGGATTCTCGCGCCAGAATAACTAATTTACGAACAACATCCTTCCCACTTAGATCAACACGAGGATCAGGTTCACTATAACCGGCTTCTTGCGCCTTCATAATAGCTTTACTTAATGGGGTTTCCCTACTCAATACATTAAAAATGTAATTGAGCGTTCCAGAAACTACAGCTTCTATTTTTAATATTTTATCTCCCGAATTTATAAGATTATTTATTGTATTGATAATTGGTAAACCTGCACCGACATTTGTTTCAAACAAGAACTTAACATCTTTTTTTCGTGCGATATTTTTTAATTTTGCATAATTTGAATATTCAGATGATGCTGCAATTTTATTAGCAGCTACAACATTTATATTATGGGATAACAAATCATCATATAATGCAGCAATATCAGGACTCGCAGTACAATCAACAAACACCGAATTAAAGATATTCATGTTTATTATCTCTTCTTTTATTCGTTGTGGAGTGGCTGGAATTTCAGCATCCTCCAATAGCTGTTTATAATTATCAATATCGATACCTTCTCTATTGAATATACATTTCCGAGAATTTGATATACCAACTACTTTTAATGCTAATGCTTTGTTCTTAAGTAAATTTTCTTGTTGTTGTCCAATTTGTTGCAATAAATGACGACCAACAGTACCAACTCCAACGATAAACAAGTTTAGAACTTGTGTTTCTGAAAGGAAGAATGAGTCATGAATAACATTTAATGCTTTCCTTAGATTTTTTAAATCGATAACAAAGGAAATATTTGTCTCTGATGCCCCTTGTGAACATGCAATAATACTTATACCATTACGACCTAATGTATTAAACAACTTTCCGGCAATACCTGTAGTATGTTTCATGTTTTCACCAACAATAGCTACAGTAGCCAAATTCCGTTCCGGCGTAATATCACTTAATTCACCACTTTGTAACTCAGCCGAGAATTCTTCTTTCAGTACTTGCACGGCGAGATCAGCATCAGCATTTTTTACTGCAAATGAAGTATTATTTTCACTTGATGCTTGTGAAACAAGGAATACACTTACTCCATTTTTAGCCAAAGCATTAAAGATGCGAGCATTAATGCCGACAATTCCTACCATACCAAGACCTGATACAGTAATCAAGCAGGTATCATTAATTGATGAGATTCCTTTAATTGCTTTACCTTCTACACTTGGTCGTTGTTCAGAAATTAATGTTCCGGGAGCGGTGTGGTTAAATGTATTCTTTATCTTAATAGGAATATTTTTATGATACACCGGGTAAATGGTAGGTGGATATATAACTTTTGCACCAAAATTACACAACTCCATTGCCTCAATAAATGATAAATGCTCAATAACATACGTGTTATTAATCACGCGAGGATCTGCTGTCATAAACCCATCAACGTCAGTCCAAATTTCAAGCACTGAAGCATCAAGTGTTGCTGCAATTATGGCAGCTGTGTAATCACTCCCTCCTCTACCCAAATTAGTTATATCATTATTTCCATTCGACGCAATAAATCCTGGAACAATTGCAACCGAGAAATCACTATTATCAAATGTTGAATGAATTAATGCTTGTGTTAATTCATTGTTTAGTATATGTTTACCAAATTGTTTTTCTGTCTTAATAAATTTACGAGAATCAAAATGTTTTGCATTAGATATTATATGACTTATTATCACTGACGATAAACGTTCTCCGTAGCTAACAATAATATCAAGCGTTCTTTCGGATAAATCTCCTATTAGATTTACCCCACGATATATATTTCCTAATTCTTCAAGCAGCGGATTTACAATAGATTTAACATCAAATTGTTTATCGGCAGGGACCAATCCATCAATTACAATATTATGGCGTTCAACAATGTGTGCATACGATTCTAAGTATGTAATATCCCCTTTAGATGCGAGTTGCGCTGTGTTTATTAATTTATCGGTAATACCGCCAAGCGCAGAAACAACAACAATTACTTGTTCTGTACAAGACTCTACTATTTTTTTTACATGGCTAAGACTTTCTACTGTACCGACAGATGTCCCACCAAATTTTAACACTTTCATCGGCTTATATTTTGCAAAATATTATTTACTAAATGTATTTTACAAAGGTAACACAAAACAATGGAGCATCATAAAATTTAAATAAGTTTTTAACAGAATCTTATAAATAATATATAAAACTACGTAGGCGTGCCAGATATTATCCATCACGCCCAGAATACTTATAGTTTACCATTTGTTAGAACTCGCTTGTAAAATGGAATTTGATTTTCGGGAAATCACTTTGCGCCATTTGCAACACATAGTTTGAATCCGCAAGAAAGACATCGCGACCTTCGCGATCTACTGCCATAAATTGATGTTTACGTTTTTTAAATGCAGCAAGAGCATTTTCATCATCACTTTCAATCCAACATGCTTTATACAACGAAATAGGCTCCCAACGACATTGTGCCCCATATTCATTTAATAATCTATACTGAATAACCTCAAATTGAAGTTGTCCCACTGTACCAATTATCTTACGTCCATTAAATTGATTAACAAATAACTGAGCTACACCTTCATCCATCAATTGTTGAATTCCTTTCTCCAATTGCTTCGACTTCATTGGATCGGTGTTTTCAATGTATTTAAACATTTCGGGAGAGAAACTTGGCAATCCCTTGAAATGGAGTTGTTCTCCCGATGTCAACGTATCACCAATCTTGAAATTTCCGTTATCAGGAATACCTACGATATCACCAGGATATGCTTCATCTACAATATCTTTCTTTTGAGCCATAAAAGCTGTAGGAGCCGAGAATTTCATCATTTTACCTGATCTTATATGCTTATAATTAGCATTCCTTTCAAATTTACCCGAACAAATTTTCACAAATGCAATACAACTACGATGATTAGGGTCCATATTGGCATGTATTTTAAATACAAAGCCCGAAAATGCGTCTTCATCAGGTTTTATTTCACGCTCTTCAGCTACTATAGAACGAGGAGAAGGAGCAATTTTCACAAAGCAATCAAGCAACTCTTTTACGCCAAAAGTGTTTAATGCTGAACCGAAAAACACAGGGGCTATTTTTCCTCTGAGATATTCATTTACATCAAATTCAGGATACACTCCATCTATCAATTCCAAATCTTCTCTTAATTTTGCTGCATCTTTTTCTCCTACATTTTCATCAATACGAACATCATTAATATCAGCAATCTCAACTCGCTCTGAAACACGTTGTTTATTTGGTGTAAACAAATCTAAAGACTGTTCGTAAATATTATATACACCTTTGAATTTTGCTCCAATATTGATTGGCCAACTTAATGGTCGCACACCAATTTTTAACTCTGCTTCTAATTCATCAAGGATTTCAAAAGGATCTCGCCCTTCACGATCCAGCTTATTCACAAAAATAATCACTGGGGTATTTCTCATGCGACATACCTCCATTAATTTTCGTGTCTGTTGTTCAACCCCTTTTGCAACATCGACAACAATAATTACACTATCAACAGCGGTCAATGTGCGATAGGTATCTTCAGCGAAATCTTGGTGTCCTGGAGTGTCTAATATATTTATCTTATAATCGCCATAATTAAAGCCCATTACAGATGTCGCAACCGATATTCCACGTTGTTTTTCGATCTCCATCCAGTCAGATGTCGCTGTTTTCTTTATTTTATTTGACTTTACAGCTCCGGCAATATGAATTGCACCGCCAAATAACAATAATTTTTCTGTTAATGTTGTTTTACCGGCATCCGGGTGACTTATAATCGCAAATGTGCGACGACGACTTATTTCTTCTGATAAATTTGCCACTATTATTATAATTCTGTTGTTTCTAATCTATTTATACACTCCCGTAAGCTCTCCTCCCAATGAGGTATTTCAACTCCGTATGTTGCCTTTATCTTTGATTTATTTAAAATGCTATATGAGGGTCGAGCTGCAGCAGTAGGGTAGTCCTCTGTCGGAATGGGCAAAACGTTACATGTTGTTATATTCGCAATGCGATGAATAGACTTTGTAAAATCATACCATGAACATGCACCTTCATTACTAAAATGATATATTCCTTCAACCCACTGATGTGACATCAAAATTACATATATTGCTTTTGCCAAATCTTTTGCATACGTAGGGGTTCCCACCTGATCACACACGACTTTAAGTTGATCTCTTTCTTTTCCTAACCTAATCATGGTTTTTACAAAATTATTACCATAAATAGAATACAGCCAACTTGTGCGTATAATTATACTCTCTGGTGCAAGCGCAATAAGTGCTGTTTCACCGGTTCGCTTTGTTGTTCCATACTGAGACATTGGATTTACCTTATCAGATTCCTTATATGGACGATGTGCAGTCCCATCAAACACATAATCAGTAGATATGTGTATGATTTTTGCACCAACAGCATCTGCCGCATTTGCGAGATTTTTTACTGCATCAATATTTACTGCTGCACACAAGGCCTTGTCCTCTTCAGCTTTATCAACAGCAGTATATGCTGCACAATTCACGATGTGAGTAATTTCATTTTTTGAAACAAACACCCCAACAGCTTGCGCATCAAGCAAATCAAGTTCTTGAATATCTGTATATAACGTCATTCCGGGACATTCTTTTTCTAGAATATTTTTCATCTCGTTCCCAAGTTGACCATTTGCTCCTGTTACAAGTATTTTCATTTTATTAGGTATTTTATCTTGCAAAGATAAGAATTAAAGCACAAAGCCCAATCATGGGAAGTCATAATTTTACTATTTATCTTTTGATCGCTTTTTAAACGACGTTCAAAAGATAAACGACCGCTACAATCACAACTATCTCCGAGCAAAGTATAACCAGGCTGTTGCTGCATCGCAAATGGCTATACGTTGACACGAATTTGAGCAGGATGGTAATGACTATTATCTGCAATATCGCACTGCTGCAGACTCACATGTGCGAGAGGAGCACGCCATTTTACACAACACAACGTTGCCAATCGATGATCCGTTTTGGGATTCGTTCCTGCCCCCTAATGGGTGGAACTGTCGTTGTAGTGCAGTACAGGTACGAAAGTCCAAATACCCTATATCCGACCCTGAACTCGCCATGAAGCGCGATCAGAACTGCATCGCCGGGTGGCCCCACACAGCCTCCTGCTCTAAAACCTCCACATTATGATTCCGCAGATCCACATGCTTTATACCCAATCCATTATCCGGGGAAAGCAATATGGTTTTCAATCGTTTGTAAATAACTTATCTTCAAAATCAAGCTTATAATAATGTGCTAGAATAGAAATGAATTTTGATATTTGTTTCAACGCATTTTGTGTATCATTGGTTAATTCTTTCTTTTGTAGTTTTAGTAATAAATACCCATATAATGCAGTGAAACAAGTCTCAATCTCTCCAACTTTATTATTCTTAGCTTTTGCTCTTAATTCTACTATAAAAGGCAATGTCTTATAAAATACAACCGAATATTCAGAAAAACGAGAATCATTCAACAACGTATTATGCAACTCATTTAATTGGATTATTATATTTTTGTTCAATTGTAAATGCCCCGAAGCAACAACATCTTCACGACGCATCATATCAATTAAAGACTCATACCACTCAATCATTTTATTATGATCTTCAGCAGGCAAATTATACAGAGATATTATATTTTGTTCAATTTTGTCAACATCTAAATTATTGGCACGGATTAAATCTTCTATCTGCCACATATATAGCAAATATTCTGCTATATTTTCTTTGCGCTTTTGTGATGCAATAATCATAATTCTTATTTTTATTGCAAAATTAATATCGTAAAATGACATTGCCATATTTTTAGTATTAAATTATTTTTTTCTAACTTTGTAGCGAATAAATAAAAGACTGCCTTGTGGTGTAATGGTAGCACGTCGGATTCTGGTTCCGCCTGTGAGGGTTCGAATCCTTCCAAGGCAACAAATAAAAGGCTGATTATCAGCCTTTCTTATTATACAACAGATTAATATGATAAAGGGCGGCTTAAAGGTAAGCGTCATAATGGTTACCTACAACCAAGAGAAATATATTGATGAAGCAATACGAAGTGTTGTATTACAAAAATTTAACTACCCCTATGAAATAATTATAGGGGATGATTGTTCTACTGACAAAACTCTTGAACATTGTCTTAATTGGCAAAAGAAATACCCGAATTTGATAACAGCCATCCAAAGAGACCAAAATATTGGGATCCAACGTAACTATATCGATGCATATAATCATTGTCAAGGAGAATACATAGCAATATGTGAAGGTGATGATTTTTGGTGCTCTAAGCACAAACTACAACGCCAGGTTGACTACATGGATACACACAAAGATTGTAATATATGTTTTCATCGAGTTGTAAATTTATACATGTCCAACAATAGCAAAAGTCTTAGCAATGGGAGTGGCACCAAAATAGACTCAGACATCACAGACCTTGCAAAGAGCAACTATATCACAAATTTATCGGTAATGTATCGCAAGAATGCAATTAGCAATCTTCCCAATTGGCTAACAGAAATACAGTCTCCGGATTATGTTATTCACATGTTACACGCATCAACAGGTAACATACATTATATAAATAAGCCTATGGCTGTTTATCGACAACATGCCAAAGGCATTTGGGGTAGCAATCTCAAAGAAAAACAATTGTTAATATCAATTAATTCACGAAAAAAACTCATTGAGCATTTCTCCTCAAACCATTTGATAGTTGAGAATCTAACAAAATCCTATACTACAATTGCACTAACACTTCTTTTATATTACAATGAAATAGGAGAGTGTGACAAAGCAAATGCCACTAAATCTGAAATATTGCAATATAACTCCAATTGGGATAAAGATGTATTGCAAGAGCATTTGACGCATCGACAAATTGAGTTAAAAAAGAATTCATCTAAACCAATCAATCGCATATTAAAGTTCTGTCGAGTAACTATATCAAAATTTATTCCTATCCCAAGGATAAAAAATTAAGCCTAAATAATTAATAATTAAAATAAATGCGTAAATTTGCAGTCGATTTTGCGATAATGTGTCTTTATGGCAAAAGAATGACTTTAAATATTATATAACACAATGATAAACATTACTTTTCCAGACAACAGCGTAAAGCAATTTGATAATGGAGTAACCCCATTACAAATCGCAGAAAGCATAAGTTCTCGTTTAGCTCAAGATATTCTTGCTGCATCAGTAAATGATAATGAATGGGATATTACTCGTCCCATCAATGAAGACGCTACTATAAAATTATTCAAATGGGATGATGCTGAAGGCAAACATGCATTTTGGCATAGTTCGGCGCACTTATTAGCAGAAGCATTGCAAGAATTATTCCCTGGAGTGAAATTTGGTATTGGTCCAGCTATTGAAAATGGTTTCTACTATGACATTGATCCTAACGGAAATACAATAACTGCCACTGATTTTCCCAAAATAGAGGCTAAAATGATTGAACTTGCACAACGCAAAGAAGAGATCAAACGCTCTGATATATCAAAAGAGGATGCGCTCAAACTTTTTGGAGATAGGGGAGAAGTATATAAATGCGAACTCATTAGTGAACTTGAAGATGGTCACATCACTACATATACACAAGGAACTTTTACAGACTTGTGTCGAGGTCCACATATTCCCAATACGGCCCCAATCAAAGCAGTAAAGATTACATCTCTTGCTGGAGCATATTGGCGTGGAGACGAAAAAAGGAATCAATTAGTACGAGTATATGGTATTTCGTTCCCTAAGAAAAAAATGTTGGATGAATACCTCGTTCTACTTGAAGAGGCAAAAAAACGTGACCACCGCAAACTTGGAAAAGAGATGGAGCTATTTGCTTTTTCAACAAATGTTGGAGCCGGTCTTCCATTATGGCTTCCCAAAGGCGCAGCACTACGCGATAGATTGGAACAATTCCTTCGTAAAATACAGAAACAATATGGCTATCAACAAGTAATCACTCCACATATTGGCAATAAGATGTTATATGTAACATCTGGACACTATGCAAAATATGGGAAAGATTCATTCCAGCCAATTCACACTCCGGAGGAGGGAGAAGAATACTTATTAAAGCCAATGAATTGTCCACACCATTGTGAAATTTTCAAGGCATTCCCTCGTTCATACAGAGAGCTACCGCTACGTCTCGCTGAATTTGGCACTGTATATCGCTATGAACAAAGTGGGGAACTTCATGGATTAACTCGTGTGAGAGGTTTTACCCAGGATGATGCCCACATTTTCTGTGCACCAGAGCAAATCAAAGAAGAGTTTTTGAAAGTGATGGACATTATCCTATACATATTCAAAGCGCTGAAATTTGATAACTTTGAAGCACAAATTTCATTACGAGACCCTAACAACAAAGAAAAATATATCGGTTCTGACGAAAATTGGCATCTTGCTGAAAATGCAATCATCGAAGCATGTGCCGAAAAAGGGCTTAATGCAAGAAAAGAATTGGGCGAAGCTGCATTCTATGGTCCTAAGCTTGATTTCATGGTAAAAGATGCAATTGGTCGTCGTTGGCAATTAGGTACAATTCAAGTTGATTATAATCTACCAGAACGATTCCAACTTGAATACACTGGTGCTGACAATCAAAAGCATCGTCCTGTAATGATACATCGTGCGCCATTTGGCTCTATGGAACGTTTTGTCGCTGTCCTTTTAGAGCATACTGCCGGACGTTTCCCATTGTGGCTAACTCCTGACCAAGCAGTAGTGCTGCCAATCAGCGAAAAATTCAATGATTATGCCTATGAAGTAGCAAAACGTCTAAATATATCAGATGTTAGAACTATCGTTGATGACAGAAATGAAAAAATTGGCAAGAAAATTCGAGACAATGAATTAAAAAGAATACCATATTTACTCATTGTTGGAGAAAAAGAAGCACAAAATGATGAAATTTCTGTAAGAAAACAGGGCGAAGGTGATAAAGGTTCAATGAAAATTACTACCTTTGCAGAAAATTTGGCTAAGGAAATCGAACAAATGATTAATCAATAAAATCACTGAATGGATAATAAACCCCAAAATTCGGGACAAAACAAAAATGTTCAGCCCCGTAAAGGAGATAAAAACGCTAAAGATGCCTACACAATTAATGAGCGTATTCGCGCTCGAGAAGTTCGTCTCGTTGGAGACAATGTTGAAGTAGGAGTATACTCCATTCAAGACGCATTGAAAATCGCCGATGATTTAGGCTTGGATTTGATTGAGATATCTCCAAATGCAGAGCCTCCTGTATGCAAGATTCTTGATTATCAAAAATTTTTATACCAACAAAAGAAGCGTCAAAAAGAGCAAAAAGCTAAATCAACGAAAGTAGTTGTTAAAGAAATTCGTTTCGGACCCCAAACAGATGAGCATGATTACAATTTCAAATTGAAACATGCCGTTGGATTCCTTAAAGAAGGAGCAAAAGTAAAAGCTTATGTTTTTTTCAAAGGTCGTTCGATTTTATTTAAAGAGCAAGGAGAAGTTTTACTTCTTAGATTTGCCAACGATTTAGAGGAATATGGCAAAGTAGAACAGATGCCTGTACTTGAAGGGAAACGAATGATAATAATGCTTTCACCAAAAAAGAAATAATCATCCCATCACGAGTTGATGAGAATTATATAACTAAATTAATTATTTAAAATCAACAAAAATGCCAAAGATTAAAACTAACTCCGGTGCCAAAAAGAGGTTTGCCCTTACCGGATCAGGAAAAATCAAAAGAAAACATGCTTTCAAAAGTCACATTCTAACCAAGAAGACTAAAAAGCAAAAAAGAAACCTTACTCACACATCTACAGTAGCAAAAGTTGACGAGAGCAACGTAAAGGCATTACTTGCCCTCAAGTAGAAAATTGGTTTCAAGTTTAATTAGTGATTTTTTAATTTTTTATTAACCGAATGTATAGCAACTAAAGAGCATATAGCCGCTAACATTCAAAAAATTTACAAAAAATGCCAAGATCAGTAAATCATGTAGCTTCAAGAGCTCGTAGAAAGAAAATTTTAAAACTAACAAGAGGTTATTACGGATGTCGTAAAAACGTTTGGACCGTAGCTAAAAACACTTGGGAAAAAGGTTTGACTTACGCATATCGCGATCGTAAGAACAAAAAACGCAATTTCCGTGCGCTTTGGATTCAACGTATCAATGCAGCTGCTCGTCTTGAGGACCTATCTTACTCAAAATTAATGGGACTTATCCACAAAGCAGGTATCGAAATTAATCGTAAAGTCCTAGCCGACCTTGCGCTTAATAATCCGGCTGCATTTAAAGCAATTGTTGACAAAGTTAAGAATGCATAATTCTTATTATTGCAACTAAGATATAGCGAGTTCCAAATTGGAACTCGCTTATTTTATTTATATCTAATAAATATTTTTATTTCAATATTAAAACAACCGAGATTTTCACTAAATTTGCACTCAATAAGCAACAAAAAGAATATATATGGTTGAAATTAATGAATCTGAAAATAACGAGAAAAAAGGGTTGAATTTTGTTGAACAACTCGTTTTCGATGACTTACAAGAAGGTAAAAATGGAGGACGATTAAATACCCGATTTCCACCTGAGCCAAACGGATACTTACACATTGGGCACGCCAAAGCAATTTGTATGGACTTTGGAATTGCAGAAAAATTTGGAGGCACTTGTAATTTGCGTTTTGATGACACAAATCCAGTAAAAGAAGATGTTGAATATGTAGATGCTATTCGTGAAGATATTCATTGGTTAGGATTTGATTGGGGCGATAGAGAATATTACGCTTCAGATTATTTTCCTAAATTGTATGATTTAGCTATTCGACTAATAAAAGAAGGAAAAGCGTATGTTGATGATCAATCATCAGAAGAAATAGCTGCACAGAAAGGGGCTCCAACTATCCCCGGAACAGAAAGTCCCTATCGCAACCGCTCTATCGAAGAAAACCTTGACTTATTTGAAAGAATGAATAAAGGCGAATTTGAAGAAGGAGCCAGAGTACTTCGTGCAAAAATTGACATGAGCTCTTCTAATATGCATTTCCGCGATCCAATAATGTATCGCATAATAAAGCACCCTCACCATAGAACAGGTACAACATGGAACGTATATCCTATGTATGACTTTGCTCATGGACAGAGTGATTATTTTGAAGGCGTTACACACTCCATATGCACACTCGAATTTGTTCCGCATCGTCCATTATATGAGTACTATGTAAAAGAATTAGCCGATGAAAGCTACTGTCCCAGACAAATAGAGTTCAACCGATTAAATCTCACATATACAGTAATGAGCAAACGTAAATTACTGCAATTAGTAAAAGAAGGTTTAGTCGCAGGGTGGGATGATCCTCGTATGCCTACGATTTGTGGTATGCGCCGTCGTGGATACACTCCTGATTCAATAAAAAATTTCATTTCAACAATAGGATATACTAAATACGAAGCTCTTAATAGTATTTCTTTATTAGAACACGCAGTAAGAGAGGATCTCAACAAAAATGCAACTCGTGTAATGGCTGTTATTAATCCACTCAGAGTGGTTATTACTAACTACCCTGATGGAGAGACAGAAATGGTGGAAATGGAAAACAATCCTGAACAAGAAAATAGTGGAGTTCATGCGATGCCTTTTTCACGAGAAATTTATATCGAGCGAGATGATTTTATGGAAAACCCACCTAAAAAATATTTCCGTTTAGCTCCTGATTGTGAAGTGAGACTTAAAGGAGCATATATCATCAAATGTACTGGTGTCAAAAAAGATGAATTTGGGAATATTGAAGAGGTATATTGTACCTATGATGCAGACACTCGTAGTGGCCTTCCTGGTAGCGCTCGCAAAGTTAAAGGCACTTTACATTGGGTATCTGCTCAACATGCCAAAGATGCAACAGTTAGAATATATGATAGATTATTTGATGTCGAAAATCCTGCGGCAGAGACAGAGCGAGATTTCCGCGAAATGCTTAATCCTGAATCGCTAAAAGTAATTTCTGGAGTAAAAATAGAGCCATTTTTAGCCGACAATGCTGTTGTAGGCAATAAATTCCAGTTCCAACGTATTGGATATTTTACGCCTGACTATGATTCTACTCAGGATAATATAATTTTCAACCGAACAATTGCATTAAAGGATAGTTGGGAAAAAACACAAAAAAAATAAGCTCATAAAAGACTATTCTATAAGAACAAAGCCTCGCATAAGCGAGGCTTTGTTCTTATAAGTAAGGATTATGTTGCTTTTCATCTTTTATTGTTGTCTCAAATCCATGTCCGGGATATACTATTGTATCATCAGGTAGTGTCATAAGCGTACAATTAATAGCATCAATTAATTGTTTATAATTACCCCCAGGCAAATCAGTACGACCTATACTACGCTGAAATAATACATCTCCTGATATTATAAAATTGGAATCTATTGCATATATAACAATACTACCTGGAGAATGCCCTGGAACTTGTTTAACTATAACATCTTCTTCTCCAATTTTTAATTTATCTCCATCTTTTAATTCTTTTTCAATAACCAAGTCCATAACAGATATAGGTAATCCAAACATATTAGCCTGTTGCGTTAACCGTTCTGCAAGAAATTGATCATTCATATTTCCCATTAGCGTCAACCCATATTTATTCTTTATATATGCAACGCCAAACGAATGATCTATATGCATATGGGTATTTATCAGATATTTAAGACGGAGCTTATTTGCCTTTATAAATTCATCTATCTCATTCGTTTCTACTTCATTAATCATTCCTGGATCAATGATTGCTGCGTCTTTACTTATATCATCCCATATAATATAAGTATTAACCCCAAACATATTAAAAGTAAAACGAATAATATTCATAATAACACGTTATTACATTGGAACATATATAATCTTTTTTGTCTCAAAAAAAGGTTCATTGAAAAATTCTGTTATTGAATAATCTGCGACAGGGTAATTTACCCCATTAATTTCATCTTCAAGATTACCTCCTTTCAAACAGATCAATCCATTTTGATAATTATTTCGCCCATTTTTTGCAACATTCTTTCTAATCAATGGAACAAGTTCATCTAATCTCATGACTGCACGACTAACAACAAAATCATACTTTTGACGACACTCTCCAATATCTCCATATTGAAACGTTACATTCTTTAGACCTATTTCATTTGCAATACTCGAAGCTACTGTTAATTTCTTTTTTATGCGATCAATAAGATGGAATGAACATTCAGGAAATATAATAGCTAAAGGAATCCCAGGGAAACCGCCCCCTGTTCCCATATCGAGAAATGTAGTCCCATCTATTGGGATCAAGAATTTAGCAATTGATAATGAATGTAAAATATGATTAGTATACAAATTATCTATATCTTTCCGAGAAATAACATTAATCTTCTCATTCCACTCAGGATACAAAGACCCTAACATCTTAAATTGCTGTATCTGTATATCAGTTAAATTCGAGAAATATTTAAAAATACATTCCATTTATTTGATATTAAATTTACTATATCAATTATTTAAAATAACTTTGTAGTATTATTCCTATAATACTTGACAAATATAACGAATATATGATAAATATAGGCAATTTCAACAACTTAAAAGTTCTCAAATTAGTAGATTTTGGTGCATACCTTGATGGTGGTAATAATATAGAGATATTATTACCATCAAGATATATAAACACGCCTCTACAAATTAACGATAGTGTTAATGTCTTTATATACACTGATTCGGAAGATCGATTAATAGCAACCACAGAGAATCCGCTAATCAAAGTTGGAGAATTTGCCTATCTAAAAGCAAAACAAATAACACAATTTGGTGCTTTTTTAGATTGGGGACTACCAAAAGACTTATTAGTGCCTTTTAGAGAACAAAAGACTCGTATGAAAGAAGATGTAGAATATTTGGTTTACGCATATTTAGATGACACGACTAAACGAATAGTTGCATCTTCTAAAATAGAAAAGTTCCTTGGAAATAAAATTCCATGCTATAAAAACGGAGAGATAGTTAATATATTGGTGTACACTCAAACAGAAATTGGATATAAAGTTATTGTAGATAACATGTTTCATGGAATGTTATATTATAATGAAATTTTCCAAGAAATTAATATTGGAGACAAACTTAATGCGTATATTAAAACTATACGACAAGATGGAAAAATTGATTTAACATTAAGCGATAAGATTGAAAATAGAATCTCAATATTGTCTGAGAAAATATATAATTGGATCGTAATAAATGGAGGAGAAACTACCATTTGCGACAAATCTAATCCTAAGGAAATAAAAGAGATTTTTGCTTGCAGTAAAAAAGACTTCAAAAAAGCCATTGGTCTATTATATAAAGAGCATCGCATATCAATATCAGATAAAGGCATACAAGTTTTATAATCATTCTATCCCAACTTATGCTCTTTTTGGCTAATCCTAAGTATTTTTAGGTCAAAACATTCCTCATATATGATTTTTTTTTACCATCTTTGTATGTTAAATACTAATTAAAATCAAAATCATTAATAGATGGAATTTTCTGCTATACAAATAGCAACACTTGTAAACGGCATCGTCGAAGGTGATAACAATGCAATTGTAAATACTTTTGCAAAAATTGAAGAAGGGCATCCAGGAGCTATTTCCTTTTTAGCAAATCCCAAATACACTCATTATATCTATAATACAAAATCTTCAATTGTATTAGTTCGCAAAGATTTTATTCCCGAACATCCTATAAGCACAACTTTAATTAAAGTAGATGATCCATATGCTACATTAGCAATGCTTCTTGATTTGGTAAGTCAACTAATGAATCCACAACCAACAGGTATTGAAGAACCATCTTTTATATCTCCAGATGTTGAAATACCAGAAGATTGCTATATTGGAACATTTGCATATATTGGCAAAGGGGTAAAATTAGGCAAAGGAGTTAAGATATACCCACAGGTATACATAGGCAATAATGTTGAAATTGGAGATAATTCAATTATTTATCCAGGAGTAAAAATATATCATAGTTGCAAAATTGGCGATAGATGTATATTACACGCTGGAGTGGTTGTCGGTGGCGACGGATTTGGATTTGCGCCTGTATCATCAGGATATAACAAAATTCCACAAATTGGCAATGTGGAAATTGGCAATGATGTTGAAATTGGTGCAAATACTACAATAGACAGAGCAACAATGGGTAGTACACGCATTAAAAATGGCGTAAAATTAGACAATCTAATCCAAGTTGCGCATAATGTAGAAATCGGTTCTAATACAGTAATGGCTGCACAAGTGGGAATCGCTGGATCTACAAAAGTAGGAGGGAATTGCATGATTGGCGGACAGGTGGGATTTGCCGGACACATAAATGTGGGTGATAATGTACAAATCGGTGCACAATCAGGTATTCCATCAAACGTAAAAGACAATAGCCGTTTAATGGGATATCCTGCAACTGACGTCAAAGATTTTGCTCGTCAGACAGTGTATATTAAAAATTTAGGTAAACTAATCGATAAAATCAACGAGATAGAAAAAAAACTGAATAAATAAAACGATATGAAACAGTTAACATTAAAAAATGAATTCTCTGTTGCAGGCAAAGGACTTCATACAGGAATGCAAATTGAAGCCACATTCTGCCCTGCGCCAGAAAATCATGGCTATAAATTTCAACGCATCGATATCGAAGGAGAGCCTATTATAGACGCATTAGCAGAAAATGTAACATATACTACTCGTGGTACTGTTATCAGTAAAGGCGATGTAAAAATTAGCACAATCGAACATGCTCTTGCTGCATTATACGCTGCAGGAATAGACAATTGTCTAATCAAGCTAAATGCTCCGGAATTACCTATTTTAGATGGTAGTGCAAAAGAATATTGTGAAAAAATTGCAGCAGTTGGCACAATAGAGCAAGCTATTGAAAAAGATTACTACATTGTAAAACAAAAAATAGAAGTACGAGATGACACAACGGAATCTTCTATCGTTGTCTTACCAGATGATGATTTTAGTATCGATACAATGGTTGCTTTTGATTCTCCAATACTAACAAATCAATTTGCAACACTTGAAAACCTTGGAAACTTCCCGACAGAAATAGCGGCAAGTCGAACATTTGTATTTGTTCGAGAAATAGAGCCCTTAGTGAAAGGTAATTTAATAAAAGGAGGAGACTTAGAAAATGCAATTGTTATTTATGATTCTCCTCTTCCTCAAGAAGAATTGGATAGAATTGCAGACCTAATGAATGTTCCTCGCAAGAGCGTAACTGAATTTGGATATGTTAACGACAAGCCATTGTTTGCTGCTAATGAACCTGCAAGACATAAATTAATGGATGTCCTTGGAGACATTGCTTTAATTGGACGCCCATTAAAAGGTAAAATTATTGCAACTCGTCCAGGGCACTCTATAAATACAACATTCTCTAAAAAAATTCGTAAAGAGATAAAGAGACAGGAACTACAAGCACCTATATACAATCCTTCCATTGACCCATTAATGGATGTAAACCAAATTCGCGAATTGCTCCCACACCGCTATCCGTTTCTTTTGGTTGATAAAGTTATCGAAAAAAGCGACAAACATATAGTCGGAGTAAAAAATGTTACAGGCAATGAGCCTTTCTTCCAAGGGCACTTCCCTCAAGAGCCTGTAATGCCTGGAGTATTAATGGTAGAAGCTATGGCTCAAACAGGAGGTCTTTTAGTGTTAGGAACAGTTGATGAACCAGAACGATATTCAACTTATTTCATGAAAATAGATAACGTAAAATTCCGCCAAAAGGTAGTTCCTGGAGATACTCTATTATTCCACGTCTCATTCATGACAGAACTTCGTCGCGGCTGTGCAGTTATGAAAGGCTATGCATTTGTCGGAGAAAAAATTGTTACTGAATGTGAATTCATGGCTCAAATTATAAAAAACAAATAACTCTCAATATGAAACAACCATTAGCATACATTCATCCCGCTGCTAAAATTGCACATAACGTTGTGATTGATCCATTTGTTACTATTGATCAAAACGTTGAAATCGGCGAAGGTACCCGCATCTGTAGCAATGTTACAATCATGGAAGGTGCTCGCATTGGTAAAAATTGTACGATTTTCCCTGGTGCAGTTATATCTGCAGTACCTCAAGACCTCAAATTTGACGGAGAAGAAACACTTGCAATCATTGGAGATAATACAACTCTTCGCGAATGTGTTACAATCAACCGAGGAACCGCAGCAAAAGGAAAAACAATTGTAGGCAACAACTGCTTGATTATGGCTTACTCCCATGTTGCTCACGATACTATCGTTGGGAACAACGTAATTATCTCTAATGCGACACAACTTGCAGGAGAAGTTGTTGTTGACGACTTTGCAGTTATAGGCGGAGGAGCATTAATACACCAATTCTGCCATATAGGACCTCATGTGATGATTCAAGGAGGAGCTCTTGTCAATAAGGACATCCCTCCATACGTTAAGGCTGCTCGTGAGCCAATCGCATACGCCGGAATAAACTCAATAGGTTTACGCCGTAGAAATTTCAGTAGCGAAACTATTCGTGAAATTCAAGAAATTTATCGTTACTTATATCTTTCTGGATTAAACAATACCGATGCAGTAGAACGCATTGAGGCAGAGCTACCAGCGTCAAAAGAGCGTGATGAAATTATACTTTTTGTACGTAATTCTAAACGTGGTATTATTCGTGGATATGTATAATCTCTTCCGAAATAGAATCAATAAAAAAGCTACTTCAATGAAGTAGCTTTTTTATTGATATTTAGAATGGTAAATCATCGCTTTCATCTGTTGTTGTAAATTCCGGTGGGGGAGGGACATCTCCGGGAATTGATTGAGTAGGCGTCGAAATAGGAGCTGCTCCATCTTTTTCAGCCTTCCATCCGCGAATACTTGTAAACCAACGACCATTATATTCACGACTCTCAATATCAAAACTCAATGTAACTACATCTCCAACATTTAGAGGATATTGATCAGCCCTCTCTCCGAAAAAATCAAAATGAACTTTGTGAGGGTATGTTTCTTGCGTTTCTAAAACATATTCTCTTTTTTTCCATGCATTTCCAGCTTTTGATGTCCCAGACATTTCAGGAAGAGCAAGAATTATTTTTCCTTTAATTTCCATTATACTATTATGTTAAGTTATTTCTTGCAAAAATAGGAAATTGCCTCAAAATATGCCAAATAAAATTCAATAAACTTATTAACAGAAAACATCTAAAATCTGTTATTCTCAAAATTTCATTACAAACGATAAATATCTGAGACATTTTAATTAACTTAGCCTAAAAAATAATCATATGGCAAATAATTCAGAGTGGTGGACTGCACCAACCGAAAGTGAAAACGGCAATCTCATTATGGTAACAGGTCGTCGCGATATCGAAAAATTTAAAAATAATCCTAAATTCAATATCCGAATAGAGGTTACATGGAAATATAATAGTGATAAGTCTGGAATGCCCGACTTTGAAACATCTACTTTAATGGAGGCAGTTCAGACATCTATTGAAAATACATTTAAGAAAGATCCTATTGCAATATTAACAGGCATATATACAGGTGATGGAGAACGCAATTGGATATTCTACACCTTGAGCACCAATATTTTCGGAAAGAAATTTAATGAAGCTCTTCAACTATTTGAATTACTTCCAATAACAATATATGCCGAAAATGATCCAGATTGGAATGAATACCAAGAAATGAAATTATTAACTGAAATCCAACCCGAAGATTAAACGAGCTACTGCATCAGCACATCTTTCACCATCAATAGCAGCTGATACAATTCCTCCAGCATATCCCGCACCCTCACCACAAGGGAATAGTCCATTAATTGTAACATGAGACATAGTCTCATTATCTCTAGGAATACGCACTGGCGAAGATGTACGAGTCTCATCGCCAATTAAAACTGCATCATTAGTTAAAAATCCTTTTGATTTGTGACCAAAATCCCTAAATCCTTGTTGCAATCTTTTAGCTATAAAAGAGGGTAGTAGTTTATCTATACAAGACGGATGAATTCCTGGAGCATATGATGTTTTAGGTAATGTTTTGGACTCTCGCCCTTCAACAAAATCAACCATTCTTTGAGCCGGAGCATTTTGAGTCCCATTACTATCCTCAAAAAACTTCGCCTCAATATCCTCTTGGAATTTCATCATCTTCAAATTCCCATATTTATCATAATCAGGTAAATCTTCGGGTAGAACCTCTACTACCATTCCTGAATTAGACCATTTTGTACCTCGATTAGATGGAGACATTCCATTTACAACCAATTGACCTTTATCACTTGCTGCTGGAATGATAAATCCACCGGGGCACATACAGAATGAATAAACACCACGTCCATCGACTCGTGTCAACATTGAATACTCAGCAGCAGGCAAATACTTCCCTCGACCTTGCTTGCTATGATATTGTATGCAATCAATCAAGTGCTGGGGATGCTCGAGTCTTACTCCTACAGCCAAACCTTTTGGTTGAATATCAATTCCCTTTTTATTCAACAAATAATAAATATCTCGTGCAGAGTGTCCTGTCGCTAATATCACCGGACCAAAATATCGTTCTCCGGTTATAGTTTCAACACCTATAACGGTGTTGTTTTCAATAATTATGTCTGTTACTCTTGATGAAAAAGACACTACACCGCCACAATTCATGATTGTTTCACGCATTGCTTTTATTACTCCAGGCAACTTATCTGTACCGATGTGAGGATGAGCATCTATCAGAATATCTTCCGATGCCCCATGCTGGTGAAACACTGCTAATATTTTATCTACAGAGCCTCTTTTTTTGCTCCTTGTATATAATTTACCATCGGAAAATGCACCGGCACCACCTTCCCCAAAACAATAATTTGAATCTGGATCAACTATATTTTCTCGTGAAATGCGAGCCATATCTCTGCGTCGAGAGTCAACATCTTTTCCACGCTCTAAGACTATAGGCCTTAATCCTAATTCAATTAGTCGTAATGCGGCAAACAATCCCGCTGGACCTGCTCCTACAACCACAACTTGCTTCTCATCTGCAACCGATTTATATTCAACAGGGTTTATCAAAGATAATGACTCTGGCACTTCGTCAACATAGACTCTAACCGTCAAATTTATCATTACATTTCGTTGACGAGCATCAATCGAGCGTTTAATAATTTTACATGCTTTTATGCGATTAACATCTACACTCAATATACCCGAAACATGGGCATTCAATCGTAATGGGACATATGCAATCTCCGGAGATAATCTTAATTGTAACTCATTTACCATAATTATGGATTTATAAGCGATGAAAAATGTTTATTCTCTTTCTTTAGCAACACCCACAATGTTACCGTAGCAACTAAAAAAGCAAGCAAATCTGAAACAGACAGACTTAACCAAACACCATCAACACCAAATAAATGAGGCAATATCAATAGCGTAGGAATTAAAAACAATAATTGCCTTGTAAGAGATAAAAATATAGAAATATTAGGTTTACCTATTGATTGAAAGAAATTTTGTATAATCACTTGACCGCCAACTGCAGAATAGAATATAAAACTAATTCTAAATCCTGAAACTGAAATATCAATCAATGTTTTATCTGTTGTGAACAACGATGATATCTCATATGGAAATAGCTCTGCCATTATAAAACCTATTGTTGTAATAAAAATACCTATAACAAGACCTATTTTTAATGTGCGTTTGACTCTAATCCATTGGTTTGCCCCATAGTTAAATCCTAATATCGGTTGCATACCCTGTGTTATGCCAAAAACAATCATAACAAACAACATCCCAGTACGATTAACAATACCAAACGCACCAACTGCAAGATCTCCTATATTTTTTCCAGTTTCAAGCAATGCATTATTTATAAATATAACAACTATACAAGCACACACATTCATTAGAAACGGAGATAGCCCTATTGAATAAATTCTTTTTACAATGGGCAATGATAATTTAAGATCTTTGCGAGAGCCAAAATGCACAAAACTATCATTAGAATAAAAATGTTTTAAAATCCATATCGACCCAACTGTTTGTCCGCAAATTGTAGCCAATGCAGCTCCGGCAATACCCCATTTTAGTACAAATATATATATCGGAGCTAGTATTATATTTACCAATACCGTTACTAACGCTGTAGCCATCGCTTTCTTGGGATAGCCTGTTGCTCGCAACATATTATTTAATGCGATAAAAACATATGATATGGGAGTACCATATAGAATGATTATCATAAATTCTCGCGCATAGGGGATAGTTTCGTCAGTTGCGCCAAAGAAATACAATATTTCATCTAAAAACAATATTGACAATCCACCGAATACAATAGAATGAATAATACTCAATGTCAGAACATTATTCAAAACTTTTTTTGCTCTTGGCAAATCCTTTTGTCCCAAAAATATCGAACATATTGTTGAGCCTCCTGCTGATATAAATACACAGAAAGCAATAACAAGATTCATTAGCGGGAAGGTAATCGCAAGCCCGGCTATAGCCATCGCCCCTACACCATGTCCAATAAATATACTATCGACTATGTTATACAACGATGTCGCAACACTTGCTATAATAGCAGGTATTGAATATTGCATCAACAACTTCCCGATAGGAGCTGAGCCTAATGACATTGGACTATTTACTGCATTTGTTGACATAATATTCTTTTGATTTTACAAAATTAACTCAAAACATCGCAATAGTAGCCGTTTTCAGTATTAATTTTGCGTAAAATAAACAATATAACAATGGAAAAAGTTGGCGTATTATTTGATTTAGATGGCGTACTCATTGACAGTGAGGGACTTTACACTAAATTTTGGGAAGATATTGAAAAAATATATCCCACTGGAATTGATAATTTTGCCTATATTATTAAAGGTAATGCTCTATTTAAAATACTCAACACGTATTTTGACAAATCCATTCATCAAGACATCATAAACCGAGTACATGATTTTGAGAATAATATCGTATATCCAATATATAATGGAGTAATCAATTTCCTAACACAATTAAAAGAATATAACATCCCCACAGCCATTGTTACAAGTAGCGATAATGTAAAAATGGAAAGTTTATATCATCAGCACCCAGGATTTAAAGATTTTTTTGATGCAATCATTACCGGATCAGATGTAACGAAATCTAAACCGGATCCTCAGGGCTATCTCTTTGCGGCAAAAGCCATAAATCGCAATCCCGTTAATTGTTATGTTTTTGAGGACTCTATTCAAGGACTTGAAGCAGGCATGGCATCTGGAGCGACAGTTATAGGCTTAACTACAAGTAACCCATCCGAAAAAATAAAAGAAAAAGCCCATGAGTTGATTGACAACTTCATAGGCTTTAATGTCGAAACAATGTTATCTATAAAACGTTGTTAACACGCTTTGAAACTCATATCAAGACCTTTGACAGAGTGGGTGAGTGCTCCCACCGAAATATAATCCACACCACACTCGCCATAAGCGCGCAATGTGTCAATCGTGATACCACCTGATGATTCTATCTCTACACGACCATTAATCAAAGCAACAGCTTCGCGAGTGCGTTCAGGAGTGAAATTATCAAGCATAATGCGATCTACTCCTGCTTCCAATGCTTGATTTATCTCATCGGTATTACGCACTTCAATCTCTATTTTGAGATCACGACCTGTCTCCTTGCAATATCTTTTTGCTGAAGCAATAGCTTCTTTAATTCCTCCTGCAAAATCCACATGATTGTCTTTAATCAAAATCATGTCAAACAATCCTATGCGGTGATTACAACCACCACCTATTTTCACTGCCTCTTTTTCAAGCATGCGCAATCCCGGAGTAGTCTTGCGAGTATCGAGCACCTTTGTTTTCAACCCTTCAAGACGTTCTTGATATTTGGCTGTAACAGTAGCAATTCCGCTCATGCGTTGCATAATATTAAGCATCACACGTTCTGTTTGCAATAATGAACGCACTCGGCCTTCTACTTCAAAAGCAATATCCCCAGGTTTCACATGAGCTCCATCGTTGATAAACACAGTCATTTTCAACTCCGGATCAAACTTATCAAATACCTTTTTTGCTATCTCAATACCAGCAATAATACCTTCTTCCTTAACAATCAAGCGTTGTTTCCCCATCTCATCGGCAGGAATAGTGCTTAACGTTGTATGGTCTCCATCGCCCACATCCTCAGCAAACGCCAAAGTGAGCAAATCATCAATTAGTTCATCTCTTGTTTTCATAACATTCAATTATTTCCCACAAAGTTACAAACAAACGAGCGAAATAATATCAAGCTTACTTGAATATTTCACAGCGAGTGCAGTATATTTTTGAGGTTTACCTAAATATTTCCATTGGCATTTGCCGTCATCGCAACGCCCACAAGCAGATTCCAAGTATTCGTTTAACTAGTCCATTATTCAATGCCATTGATAATGTTATACAAATTCTCAAACTTATCAACAACTCCATATTTTACAGTAGAGGTCGAAAGTTTGTTAAACAATTTCTTAGCACATTCGGTTTTAACCTTCTCTACACCACGAAGTTCCATTCCGTCAAGCGAGCCTTTGGTTTCGGCAACGAAGAATATATGTCGAACAACGCCCTCATTAAAGACAATCGCCCAGTCGGGAGCATAGTCATCCACAGGAGTAGGAATTTTCAACTTGCGAGGCAACTTCGCATAGATATAAACTTCAGTCGCACTTTCAAGAGCTTTAGCAAAATCACGCTCGCAGTCGCTATCGTATGCTACATACGGAGTAATGTGTTTTTGTGCTTCAACAACCTTATTGATATTCAATTTGCGTTCCGGCACAAAAATATTACTATCGTATTTAGATTTAGTACGATTATAGGTAATATGATCTACAATCATAGTAGCCTTTTGCTCACGAATGATTTTGACCAAATTGCGAATAAATTCTTCGGGGTTATTCTTGAATAGCAACGCTTTCATTCCCATACCTTGAAGAATTTTCACAACTGACCGACGTGTGAGTCTTGCACCACGAGCCACATCACCCACGAGATCATATGCCACAGTCGAAGTGCATACATCGGTAAGTTCACGAGTTGTTGATTTTGCACTACCAAATGTAACTGCATCTTGTTGGTCGCCAACAACCTTTACATATTGCAATTTTGTAACCGTCAAATCAGTTAAAGTCTTGTTGATTACATTTTCAATAAGTTCTTCGCTATCATAATGTACTGTATACACATACTTATGATTGATTTCGTTCCAAATCTTTTGGAAACGGTCATCATTAAAGTTATCGTTAAGTTCGTTGCCGTCGGTAGTATTCGGAGCTTCTTCCACCATATCATCAAGCACTTTCGGGTCGAAGATAGATTGGATAAGAGTGTTTACGCTCTCTGCGATAGGAGCTAATTTAGCACCCATAGGCGCAAGTGATTTAGCTGCATTATCGCTATGATACTTATCGGTAAGGAAACCTTTATCGTCGATGTAATCGTTATCTTCAAGATACACAATAATACGACTTGCTTCTGTCGGAGTGATTTCGTGCAATGCACCATCGATGTCTTTGACTTTCTTACCTGTGAAGAATTCAGGCGTAGCCATAACGGCACGTTCACGCAATGCTTCACGAGTTTCACGCTGCAATGCTGTAGTAAAATCGGCATAACTTTCGTTAGCTATAACGGTAAGCACATTGATGTTGTGAACATCATCGCCGAGTGTTTCCTTATCTTGGCGAATACCCTCATTATTGACGCATATACGAAGACCACGACCTACCTCTTGGCGTTTTGCAGTGGTAGAATTAGAGTGGCGAAGCGTACAGATTTGGAACACATTTGGATTATCCCAACCCTCACGCAAAGCAGAGTGAGAGAATATGAAGCGAGTAGGTTCATCAAAACTCAATAGTCGTTCCTTATTTTTCAGGATAAGGTCGTATGCCGAAATATCTTCCGACAGTCCCGACTTTTTATTTACTTTCTCGCCATTGCTTATGCGACCTTTCTTATCAATCGAAAAATATCCTTTGTGCGTTTCGGATGGAGCAAAACGACGAAGATACATATCGTAAGGAGTATCGAAAATTGTAATATAGTCGTTAATGATACGGCTATATTCTTCCTCAAATATTTGTTGGAACTTACCTTTTATTTCGTTGCCATCTTCGTCGTAGCGACGATAATTTGCCACTTCGTCAATAAAGAATAGCGACAAGCATTTTATGCCTCGATTGAAAAGCTCCTTTTCTTTCTCAAAGTGAGCAATGATAGTTTCACGAATTTGCACTCGTTGCATTGCTTCCTCGTTGCTATCGCCAATCACTTGACCACAATAAACGGTTATTCCGTTTAGGAAAGTAACATATCCTTTGCCATGAGGATTTATTTCTGAGATAGTAAAGCCTTCATATTCAGCAAGGCCTGCTTCGACATGCAAGTCATCGCCGACACTGAATTTCTTCACTTCACGACGAATAGCCCCCGAAGCATTTTTACATTCAAGCTCAATGCGAGCCATTGGTGGATGCTTAGGAGATAGTATGATACTATCCACATAGAGATAGCTACTTGTACCACGCAAGTTCTTCACTTCAAAACCACGCACTTGAATACGCTTAACAAGTTTTTCCTTGAAAGCGTCGTATGCGTCAAGTGCATAGATTGTATCATGCTTTGTTTTGTGTGTCGCCGAGTAGTTTAGAACAAACAACGGATTGAAACGCTTTATACCGGCTTGGGTAGCGTCACCCTCCATTTTCTGTGGCTCGTCCATTATGATAATTGGGCGATTGGCAGCAATCACATCAATAGGTCTGCGACTTTGGAACTCATCACGCACCGAATCGATAATTTTACTGACTTTGGTATTTTTACCTTCTTTCAGGTCTCCGGCAAAGGCTTGAGTGTTTATTATCATCACCGATAAATCACTGTTTTTAGAATAGATGTCAAGTGCGTTAAGATTTGAGCTGTTATAGATAAACCAACGAGCCTTTTTATTATAATGCTCCATGAAGTGGTCTTCGAGCATTGAGAAACTCTTTGCTACACCCTCACGAATAGCAATGCTTGGCACTACGATGATGAACTTACTCCAACCATATTGTTTGTTAAGGTCAAACATAGTCTTGATATAGACATAGGTCTTACCTGTACCTGTTTCCATTTCTATATCAAGATTTACCTTACCAAGACCTTTAGTAAGTGAACTGCTTGGAGTAATAAGGTTACGGCTCTGAATTTTGCGAATATTTTCAAGAATTTGAGCCGAAGTAAGTTCTACATCTGCATTGCGATAGGCGTCATCATCGCCCTCAAATTTCATTTGACCTACTCGTTTTCCGAGATCAAGACGATACTTTGACGGAGCGTGCGACGGCTGACCAGAGAACACCTCGACAGTGTTTTCAACGGCGTCAATTTGGTACTGCTGAATCTTAAACTTAAATTTCATATCTTTCAATTCATTCAGCACCACTATTTAAAGGGTTAGATATAATGTCCGTAGGTTGATAGCACCAAAACTTCCACTACATCATCATAGATGCGATATACCAATCGATGTTCTTTGTTGATACGCCTTGACCATGTTTCCTCGGCGTAATGTTTCAATTGTTCTACTTTACCGGTTCCTGTGCGAGGGTGAATTTGCAACTCGTCCAACAATTTTTTCAACTTCTTAATTGCTTGGGGTGCATTCTTCTGCAATAGTCGCAAATCATTTTATGCGTCTTCGGTAAAAACTAATCGGTACATAACATTCGATCAATAAAGTCGTTGGTACTTTCTCCTTCTTTTTGATAGATAACTTTACCCTCTTTTACTTGATTAATCGAGTGATCTAATTTCTCATAAAATTCTTGTTCACTCATCACCATATCATTCTCTTTTACAGGGGTAAGTCGGAAACTGCCACAACTTCTCGATTTCAATATTACATCTATTCCTTTTGCTACCATATCCAAATAACGACCGGTATTTGCTCGGAATTCTCTACTACTTATTATTATCATAACATTTAATCTTTTATAATAACGCAAAAATAGTCATTTTTCAGCATTTGGTAACCAAAGTGGTACACATTTATTATTTTTTTACTTTATCTCCAATTTATTCTAAATAATTCTGTAATTGGTATTGGGTGAATAGTGCTTAAAAATTTGCTCGAAGTTGTCTATCACATTGTCGTTAGCAGCCGAAGCATCACGCATAATGAAATAGATAGGTTGCAACTTGGCAATCTCGGTAATGGTCGATTCGTTTACATCGCGGTCAAAGCAAGCCACAAGGTAGTTATCATCTACAAAATGAACATTCTTTCCTGCAATTTGCTTGCACTCAATTTTAGCAGAAAGTTCAATGCCGAGGTCGAGCATCACTTGGAAGAGCAAATCCTCATTTGAACGGTCTGCTTTCAAATTTTCAGCAAATAGCGAACCCAATGTAAACTCTTCGGGAGTGTAATATACATCTTCCATATTTGAAGAGTCGAGTTTCAATACTCGGAAGCCTGTGTCAAGGTTTTGTGCTTGCAAACCAGCCTCTTCTTTGACTTTCTTTCCAGCTCTGCGGATACGTTCTTTTCCTATCTCGCAGATATTCTTGTAACCGGCTTTGTAGGCTTCGCTCTTCTCGTCAGTTTTTTCAGGTAATTGCACCATAATGAATTTGCGATTACCGCCATCTTCTACATTAAGTTTCATAACAGCATGTGCAGTTGTAGCAGAACCAGAGAAGAAATCGAGAATGATAGAATCCTTTTCAAGATTCGCTATCTGTAAAATACGAGATAATAAGCGTATTGGTTTGGGACCATCAAAATATCCTTTATCATCAAATAGTTTCTTTAATTCTTGTCGCCCTTCTTGATTATGCCCGACATCTTGGAATTTCCATATTGTTGTAGGAGTCATTCCATCTTGCAATTCATTAAGAAAGCGTTTTAGTCGAGGAACATTATTTCCTTCGTCTCCGAAAAACACTCTATTGTCAGCAACCAACTCTTCAAAACGACTTTTACTTACACGCCAACAAGAACCGTGGGCAGGATTTACAATTCTTCCGCCAGGTGTAGTGATAGGATAGTCGTTATTTGCACTATATGTTTTTACTGTCAAATTATCAGGAGTCCAAGGACCTCTTGGATCATTGTCAGGATTCTTATATCTGGCATTAGCCTCCTCTGTTCTTGGCAGTTTTCCTATGACAAATTGTATCAATGATTTAGCGTATACTACGATGTAGTCGTGGCTGTCAGAAAAATACTTTGCATCATTTTTAGGTGCGAAAGCTCTTTCCCATATAACAGAACCCACAAAATTTGTTTCACCAAACACCTCATTACCTGCCTTTTTAAGATTTTCAATCTCATTCTCATCTATCGAGATAAAGATAACTCCATCCTCTGTGAGCAAATCCCTTGCTACTTTCAAACGAGGATAAATCATATTCAACCAGTTGGTGTGGAAACGACCTTTTGCTGCGGTATTTCGTTCAAAATTTGACAATGTTTGATTTCCGTCTTCATCCCAGAAACCATTTCTTTCTTCTTCTATATTTTTATTAACATCAAACTCGTCATAATACACAAAGTCATTGCCCGTATTGTATGGCGGGTCGATGTAAATCATCTTCACCTTGCCGAGATATGTTTCACGCAACACCTTCAACACATCAAGATTGTCTCCCTCAATATAAAGGTTTTGTGTGTTATCAAAATCCACACTCTCCTCACGACTAGGGCGAAGTGTCATCGAGGTCGGAGTGTTTGCCAATCTTGCAGCTGCACGCTTATCGGGCCAGGTAAACTGGTAGCGTTCTTCTCCTTCAGTAATGACTTCGTTGGATAACTCTGCTTGCAATTTCTCAAAGTCGATAGCAAGTTCAGGCTTACCGTTTTTACCCAAGCGTTCTGTTACGCAATTAGGGAACAGTTGGGCAATCTTCTGTGTATTCGAGCCTATCACATCGTGGCTCAGCATTTTCAGTTTCTCCATTGGTCGATGCCTTAATAGATCCCACACCGACTCCCTTGATGTGGAGTTATAAAAAAAGCGTGAGAGCCGTACTTGTTACTCGTCCCACACTCAGAGGCTCTGGACTGCCCGTTAGAGTAGAACGAGCAACGCAGAAGCCTCACGCGTAAATATGAATATATAACACCTAACGACACCATTGTGTCGCAAGTGAAAAATATACATATCCACAAGGCATCTACCGTTGCTTCTATCTTGACTCTAACATGAAATTGTCCAGATTTCTGAGTATCAAGAAAGAGCGTAAGTAAACGCTTTTACTAATAAATATGTTCTCTTGAGGGCTAACGCTATAGCACGACAAGATTAGCACAAAGTTAACGAATATTTGATTATTATCAATTGTTTGGATTAATAATTAATCTCATAATGAAACAACATCATACATTATTTGTAACTTTGTGGAAAATACGTAACGATGAAAATTACATTATTGGCGATAGGGAAGACTAATGCAAAGTATCTGCAAGAGGGTATTGATCAATATACTAAACGATTGAGCCATTATATCCCTTTTGAATTAAAAATTTTGCCTGATGTGAAAACGACCAAGGCACTCACTTCTGACAAGCAAAAGGAGATGGAAGGGGAGATGTTTATGTCGGCAATACAACAAGGGGACTGGGTTACGTTGCTTGATGAACGTGGCAAGGAATTTACTTCACGCGATTTTGCTTCATATATAGACAAGAAGATGATAACCATTCCCAAGAACTTGATTTTCATTATTGGTGGACCTTATGGCTTCTCTAAAGCGATGTATGACCGAGCAAATGAAAAACTATCGCTTTCTAAAATGACGTTTTCTCACGAAATGATAAGATTGTTTTTTGTAGAACAGATTTATCGTGTGATGACCATTTTAAAGGGGGAGCCCTATCACCATGATTAGATAATGAAATCTATCATAATACGGTCGGAAATAAGCATTGATTTTTCGGAAATAGCAAGTTGATTTCCTCTAATTACCATTTCTCCACGTGATAAATACTTTTGTGCCGTAGATATTAATTGTTCATAGAATGTGTCTCCCCAACGATGTCGATAATCATCAAGATTAATGCCATGGGACGTGCGCAATGAAACGATTATATAATCATTATGCCGTTCTTCTTGTGTTTCATCTTCAATAGTATAATATGGTTTGCCCGATTCTATTGAGGTTATATATTGTTTTATATTATTGCCATTAAAACGGCGATTGCATCCATCAAAACTATGAGCCGACACACCTAACCCTAAGTAGGGTAGATCTCGCCAATAGTTACTATTGTGAATGGCATTGTGGTATGGCAAGGAGAAATTAGATATTTCGTAATGTTCATAACCATTAATTTTTGCCATATCAATTAAATGGTTATACATCTCTTGTGCCAATTCTTCAGATGCTTCTTGAATTTTGCCATTTTTCAGTTGAGCATATAGACCTGTTCCAGGCTCATAGGATAGGAGATAGGCAGAAAAATGAGGTAATCCAAAAGACAACAGCTTTTCTAATGATTGTTTCCAACTATCTAATGACTGTCCCGGTAATCCATATATTAAATCTCCACTAATTTCATTTATACCTGAACGGCGCAATATTTCAATTGCATCAACTGCCATCTGTGCCGAATGTCGACGATTAATTGCTTTTAATTCAGCATCGTTGAATGATTGTATTCCCATGCTTACACGAGAGATACCCATTTTAACAATAGCATCGCACCATTCTGAGGATATATCCTCCGGATTAGCTTCTATCGTAAATTCATCTAACGTATTAATGTTGACATATTTTGAAATATGTTTTACTAACTTGTTAAGCAATACTATAGGCAAAATTGATGGGGTTCCTCCACCTATATAAATAGTCGAAAACGTTCCGAGAATTTCAGAAACTCGCATATCAAATTCCTTAATCAGCACATCAATATACTGCGACATTGTGTCGGCTCGTGGAGTTGACAAAAAATCACAATAGGCACATTTTGAGTGACAATAGGGAATATGAATATAGAGACCTGACATCAGAGCAAATTATTTAGAGCAAATTGTTTTAAAACTGCAATATTTGCAATGGTCATCGTTTTTAGTTTGAGCAAACGGAATTTGAGGGTTAAATATTTCCTCTAATGTATCATGCAAATATGGAAGAAATTCGTCGTTAAAATCTCTATAATCGTAAACTGGTTTTGCATCTTTTTTTGAGCCGATAATTATCGGTTTTAACCCTTCGGTTTTCAATGTACGTAATTTATAGATAATGGGCTGAATAGGTCCATCATAGTTTTGCAATGCTGCATAGAAATTACAATATACAAACATTTGCAATATTGCGCCATTATTATCAGCATTAGCACTATCAAAAACAGGGTCAAATGACAAAACAAATGTTTTATCACTACCGGTTTTGTAATCAACTATGCGTAATTGTTCACAACCATTAACCATTGCAGTGTCAACTCGGTCAATAAATAGTTTAATATTTATTGTCAAATCGGGGGATACACTATAGCGACCTATCATTTTTTCTTCAGCAGATTTAAAAACAATAGGGGTAAACTGTTTCTCGCGCTCAAGTAATTCCGTTATTGAATAGAGCATTATTTCAGCAAGTACTTTTGCTTCGCCATATAATTCAGTATCGTTATTCTTGCCAAGCTTATTATAATGTTCATTCACTGCCATTGTTATCTCTTTGGACAGCATTGCAGTGCTATTTTTTACTCGTTCAAGCACCGTTTCTGTAATTAAAGTTCCAGCAAGATTTTTATATATTTTTTCAGCTACTGCATGAACGATATTACCATAAGTTATATCATCCATATATTCCTTTACATCTTCTTCTATTCTCAATTCTTCAACTATTTCAAGATAGAACTGAAGAGGGCAATGGCAATATTTTTTTATGGCACTTGCTGATAATGCTTTACCTGATCCCTCAATCCGAAATTTATTGAGTTTTTCTATAATTTCGTTAGTCTTAGGGACTTCAATTCCATCTCGGCGAGTCGAACGAATATCATAATTTACCAATGATGTTTTTATAAATTGCTGTGGATATAGAAATTTCAATTGATATAAATATCTTGACATTTCTCCACTTTTTACTCCTGCTGTGCGAGCATCATAAAGTAAATATACATTTTTTGCACGAGAAATCAATCGATAAAAATAGTAGGCATATATACTTTCTTGAAATTCAATAGTTGACATTCCATACCCTCGACGAAGAGCATCCGGAATAAATGAACGCGAAAAATGTTTACGGGGAAACACTCGTTCATTCATCGATAACATTATTACATTTTCAAAATTTAATGCACGTGTTTCCAAAACACCCATTATTTGAAGACCTTTGAGTGGTTCTCCTTGAAAATTTATTGTATCAGAAGATATTGCGCGCTCAATCAGATGAAAGAATGTGTGTTCTTTCATCTCTATTTTATATTTCCCGACTAATTGGTTTAATGATTGCAACGCTTGAGTATATCGAGCTAAGAATAAAACATCAAGAGTAGAATGTTTTACTTCTGAGAGATTTTGTCTAATAAACTCAATTAATGAAATCGCATAAGCAAATACTTTATTAAAATCCTTTATATCCTTTACAGGCGTAAATAAAATCTCTAATCGTGGATATTTTTTCTTTAGATATTCCGCCGAAATATTGAATAATCGGTTTTGTGATATATCATTTTGTATTTGCTCACACTCTATATTCGCAACAGTCCTAATTAGTGGCTGAGCCAAAACATTCTGAATATCTTCATAATAAAAGACATATTCTCCTTTTAATTTTCGTAATCGAAGTTGCATTGAAACAATTGCCTTCATTAAAGCCGATACAGGAGTATAGCGCATGGGATAACCCATTGTTATGTTTACCGACTTAAATTTATCGGGCAATGAATGTATTAATGGTATAAACAGATTTTCATCAGGCAATACTATGGCTGTATTTAATGCATTTTCGATATCAGTAATCTTTTTATTTGCACATAATTCTGATAGCAATCTACCTGTTTCCTTTGCCTGCCCGACATTAGAAGGGACACCAATAATATTAATATTGGGCAATGTTTCTATCTGGCAATTATCAATATTATAGTTTGATGGGAATAGTTTTATATACTTGCGGATAAAACGAATTGCCTTATTGTACTCACAATTATAAACGAGTGAATTATAATCCCAATAAAAATCGGCACAGTCAATCTCTTTTAATCTTTCAAAAATTTTAATTTCTGACGATGACAAAACATTGAACCCGACAAAAATGTATCTTTTATAAGTTAACTCCTTTGCTGAAATTTTTGCTATTTTTTCTGATGCATCTTTATAGGAGCGGCCGGAATAGGATAGTCCTCTATCAGTTAACTCATCATTAAACTTTAAATATAAATCATATAGAATTTCCCATAGTTTCATAAATCGATCTCGTGGAATACCATTATCATCATTATTATCCAAATGTTTCCAAAACGTTTCAACACTATCGAAACTTCTATTTTCTCCCCAATATTTATTGATAATCTTAATTTGCTCCTCTGTAAGATAATTACTATTTATCTCTTTAAGTCGTTGAACATTTATAAATAATTGTTTTGGATCAACAAGATATCTATCAACATCATTGAAATCATTTAATATCATGTCTCCCCAAAATTGGAATTGGTCAAATTCAACTACTTCGTTAGAAATCGATTTATAAACATTATATAATATAAATAACTGCTCATATCTTGACGCCTCAATCCCAACAGAGAATTCACTAATTAAATCACTGATGGTAATTATTTCAGGCAACAATATAGGCGTCTTTAGAGCCTCTGATAAATATTTACTAAAGAATACGCCACTACGTTTATTTGGAAATACGAAACAAAAATCAACTATATTTGTTGATTCATTTTGCAAATAAACTTCTGCTACTTTTCTCAAAAATGGCTCCATACTCTAAAACTCATGATTTTAACAACAAAATCACCTTTATTGACATATCATACAACACAATTTTAGCATTGGCATTTCCTGAGATATCAGTTAATGCTTTATTAAATACATCAATTAGTTTTATCACATTATTCTCCGTAATAAACTTGGCAAAATTTTGGCTGAATTGTGCTTCTTCTTTATTTAGATAATTCAACTCTGATACGCTCAAATTATAAATGAAATTCTCCCTAATAAGTCGTTGAATATAGGTCAAAAAACGCATTATTTGTTCTCGTCCCAATCCGGCTACATCTACACTCCATGTTTTTAATTCTTTAACCTTACGCTGATATGACAATCTCATCAATTGAATAAACAATTCAAGAAAGCGATGATTTTCTTTTGACAAAGAAACCATTTTATCCGCTTCTATAATATTCCCATCTGCAATATGAGCCAACGCCAAAGCATCTTGAGCCTCTACCGCATAATTATCCACCAAATATTGAGCTATTACTTCATCTGATAGTCGCTTTAGTTCAATTCTTTGCGTTCTTGAATAAATAGTGGGTAATATCTCTCTTGAATTATTACTTACAAATACAAATAATGTATCACCGTAGGGTTCTTCTATAAGTTTTAAAAGCTTATTAGCACACTCCTGATTCATGCGCTCAGGTAACCAAAACAATACAACCTTATATTTTGCTTGATGTGAAGTGAAATTAAGTTTACGTATTAACTCTTCACTTTCGTCAACATATATTGCTGGTTGCGCATTAACATTATCTAATGCAACAAGCCATTTTTGAAAATCCATATATGGATTTTCTGATAAATAATCTTTCCATACATCTATATAATCATCTGAAAAAGATTTTTTGGGTGATGATTTTTTTACTACCGGAAATACAAAATGTGTATCAATGTGATTATAAGATTCATGTTGTAAGCATGAAGGACACTTTCCACAACTATCACCATTTATACGATTTTGGCAATGTATATATTGAGCAAACGCACGTGCTAATGCAAATTTACCAATTCCACATGGTCCTTCTAATAATATTGCATGTGGGATTTTGTTTATGTCGACAAACGCCTTTAGCCTCTGTTTCGCAAAATCATGTGCCGGTATATCACTAAATTTCATACAATTCTAAAAGATTTCAGATGCCACCTGTTTAACACTTTGAGTAGCATTTAATGAATAGAAATGAACACTTGGAACTCCATGTGCAATCAGATCTTGCACTTGCATTGTACACCATTCAACTCCTAATGATTTTGCCATTATATCATCTTTGCAATTCATTAATTCATTGGCAAGCTCTGATGGCAAATCAACATGAAATACTTTTGGTAAAATTGTTAATTGATTCACACTGGTGATAGGTTTTATTCCGGGAATTATAGGAACATTTATCCCTGCCTTACGACATTGATTTACGAAATCGTAATATTTTTGATTGTCAAAAAACATTTGAGTTACAATATATTCCGCACCGGAATCAACTTTATGTTTTAACCAATGAATATCAATATCCAAGTTAGGAGCTTCCTCATGTTTTTCAGGATAACCAGCAACACCATAACAAAAAGTTTCTCCTGTTATAATATCCATCTTTGTCCCATCGAGAAAATAACCTCTATTAAAATCATTTACTTGAAGTTGTAATTCAGAAGCATGTGCATGCCCATTCTCATTAGGAATGAAACGGCTATCATGTTTTGCTTTATCACCTCTAAGTAATAGAAGATTTGTTATGCCCAAAAAATTCAAATCTATTAACGCATATTCTGTTTCCATTTTAGAATATCCGCTACAAATTATATGAGGAACAGCAGGTATATTATATCTTTGTTGTATAGCAGCAGCTACAGCAACTGTTCCCGGGCGAGAACGTTCAGTTACCTTTTGAAACAATCCATCCGGAGTGCTTTTATAAACCATTTCACTGCGATGGGTTGTTATATTTATATATAACGGATTAAACTCTTTTAAGCTATCAATATTTTTGAATAACTGAGATATTCCTTTCCCTTTTAGTGGAGGTAAAACTTCAAACGAAAATTTAGGGGAACTGTAGTGAGCTATTAACTCTGTTACTTTCATATATGCGATAAATTAAGTATATACAAATTTAGTACTTTATTATATTACAGCAAAGCAAGTTTTACCAATATTCGACAAAATAAAAGTATTTTAAGTATCGTTATCTCTAAAAATTTAAAATCTATGACCAAAATCTTAGCATTAATAATTATACTGTTCTATATTTGTGATGCAAATGCACAATGGCAATCCGATATTCTTGGAAACGGATACCAAATGAAATACATATATCATCCCGACGACTATAGTGGGACTGTTCGTTCTACAATAATAAAGAAAACTATTCCACAAGGTAAAAATAATAAAGGAGTGTTATATATACATGGATATAATGATTACTTTTTTCAAGAAGAATTAGGCAATCAATTTATTAAACATGGTATTAACTTTTATGCTACAGACTTACGTAAATATGGACGTTCCATTGTCAATAGAAGCACAATGTTTGAAGTTAGAGATTTAAGCGAATATTATGCTGACATTGATTCTGCGTTATACATCATGAAAGCTGATGGCATTTCTAATATATTCATTATGGGTCATTCTACAGGGGGATTAATTGCAACACTTTATGTGAAGAACCATCCCGATAAAACACTTAAAGGTTTAATTTTAAATAGTCCTTTTTATGAATGGAATATGTCAAAATTTATGAAATATGTATTAATCCCTATTGTTGGTGCGATTGGGAATGTATTTCCTAATATTTCTATACCTCAAGGAGAAAACACCGCCTACGGAGAAAGCCTGTTAAAAGATTTTCATGGGGAATGGGAATATAATCGTAATTGGAAACTAATGCAGTCACCGCCTGTCAGATCAGGGTGGTTGCAAGCAATTAATAAGGCCCATGACGATATACTTATAGGCGAGCGAATAAAAATACCAATCCTTTTAATGCATTCCGATAAAAGTATATATGGTAATAAATGGGATGAATCATTTAATTGTGGAGATGCCGTATTAAATGTTCAAGACATATCTATTATCGGAAAAAGAATAGGGTATAATATAACAGAAGCCATCGTAGTTGATGGATTGCATGATTTGACATTATCCCGAAAAGACGTTAGAAATGCTGTTTATTGTTGCATATTCCGATGGATAAATGGAATTATTCCTCTTTTGCATTAATTGTAGATTCATCTAATGTACGTGCTATCTGATCTCTTGCCAATAAAAGTTGTTGTTCAAGAAATTCTTTACGACGGAAAGCCGATTTTAAATCAGAAATTATTGATGCATACTCATGAGTAATGGCAAACGAGCTAATATCATCCTTACTCATTTTCACGCTTTTAGATTTATTTCCATTAAATCTTAATGTCATTAATTTATCGACATTAGCCCTTGTAAAAACGCCAAGAGTATCACATTCCTGACTAATAAATGTAATCATTTCCGTATTTCCTCTGCGATAATTTCTATCTCCATCATAAGCTACTGATGCCGTTGTAACTTCATCTCCGCCACACAAAAGAGATACAGATGTGTGTTTTATCGGATTCCCTACGAGAGACGAAATCACATAAAATTCACCTTCAGTTGTTATACGTGCTTGAATTCCTGTTGTCTCAAACAGCGATTTATTCGCTTTTTTTGCAACAATATATGGCTCAACTAATCTTTTGTCATTAATTGTCTCAAAACTTGACGACATTGCATTATATTTTACTTGAAGTGTAGCAATAATACTATCATTTTTTTCAAGTTCGTTTAATGTTGTTCCCTCTATCGCTTTTGGTCGCATATGCATTGCTTTGCGTCTCATCTCTACTTGAGAAGGATATACAACATCTATTGAATCTAATAATTTCAACGCTAAGTCATAATCTTCTGCAATTATATGCTTCTCTGCTTCAATCAATAACTTCTCTGCTTTTTGTTTATCACTATCACCACATGATACCACTAAAAATGTCAGAAATGAAAATAATATTTTAGTTACTGCGTTGTACATCTTTTACACCTTTTACTGTTTTTATTTTTTTAATCAAATTATTTAAAACATGAGTATCTAATACCCCTACGACAAGATATCCTTGAAAAAGCCCATCATTTGAATCAATAGAAATGTTTCTTAATGTCACATCTTTTTCTTTTGTTATTATTGATGTAATATTGGTTACAATTCCTATATCATCATGTCCAACAACTCTCAATGTCGCGCCAAATTGCGCCCCCAATTTCCCAGACCATTTCGTTGTAATAAGTCTATACGGATATTTCTCTCTTATATTATGAGCATTAGGACAATCTTTTCGGTGAATTTTTATAACCCCTTCAGCCGAAACAAAACCAAATACATCATCTCCATATATAGGGTTACAACATTTAGCCAATTTATAATTTATTCCCTTTATATTATTACCAATTATCAATACATCACTATTACTTAAAGAATCCTCTTCATTGACTGATTGCAAAGAAAAACCTTCAGCTGAACGTATTTCAATATTTTCTGTATTTGTCTTGGTCTCTAATTGAAGATATTCTTCAATGACAGCATTTACCTCTAATTTTTCTTGAGCAATATCATTATAGAAGTCCGTTACGGTTTTGTATCCTTTCTTCTTGATTATCTTCATCAGTAAAGATTCCTCCACATCAATTTTTCTATTTTTAAATCTTCGATGCAACAATTCTTTACCCAAATCGGCAGATTTATTATCTTGCTCATGAACTGTTTGACGTATTTTATTGCGTGCTTTAGAAGTAACCACAAAATTTAACCAATCAAGTTTTGGAGATTGATTTGAAGAAGTTAAAATTTCAACAGTATCACCACTTTTTAGACGATAATTAAGCTTCTGATTCTTACCATTTACCTTGCCCCCAATACAAGAACACCCTAATTTTGAATGTATATTAAAAGCAAAATCCAATACAGATGCGCCCAATGGCAGTTTATATAAATCCCCTTTAGGTGTAAACACGAAAACTTCTTTATTATAGATATCCATTTTCATGTTTTTCATTAACTCCATCGGTCCGGTCTCAGCAGCCTCAAGTATGTCTCGGACATTGTTCATCCATGTATCAAGATTAGACTCACTTTTTATTCCCTTATATCTCCAATGTGCAGCAAGACCTTTCTCGGCAATAAGATCCATGCGCTTAGTTCTTATTTGAACTTCTACCCATTTATTCTCAGGACCATATACAGTTATGTGCAATGACTCATAGCCATTACTTTTAGGAATACTTAACCAATCTTTTAACCTCGACGGATTGGGTTGATACATATCTGTTATCAGCGAATATGCTAACCAACAATCACTTTTCTCTTTTTGAAGAGGAGAATCCAATATTATTCTGATTGCAAACAAATCAAATATTCCATCTAAATCATTATTTTGCTTTCGCATTTTATTCCAGATGGAGTATATGGATTTTGTACGCCCTTTTACTTCAAATTTCAGTCCTGATGTTTCTAACTTTGTTTTTATTGGAGCAATAAAATCTGCAATATATTTATCCCGATTTTCTTTTGTTTCATTTAATTTACGCGCAATATCTGTATATATACCTCTATTAACGTACTTTAGAGACATATCTTCAAGTTCAGATTTAATAGAGTATAATCCTAATCTATGAGCTAAAGGTGCATATAAATAATTAGATTCGTAAGCTACATCATGAACATATTTCTCATGATGATGATTTATTCTACGCATCAACGCCAAACGGTCAACAATCATTATAATAATTACTCTTATATCATCAGCAAATGTCAATAAAAGCTTTCTAAAATTATCACTTTCAACAGCGGCTTGCTTACTATATAAAGTTGAAACCTTTAATAATCCTTTTATCAGTTTAGCTACATCTTCGCCCCAATCTTTAACTATATTTTCATTTAAAAGAAACCCTGATTTATAAAAATTAGATAATAATATTGCTATTAATATATTTTTATCCGGACTAATTTTTTCACACATCAAAACAGCAGTTTGAAGACTATGTAAAGTCGGATTTATACCATATCTATCTCTTTGATTATGGTTCTGATTAATCCCTTCCATCATAATCTTCTTTATTTTTATGATATCAGTTGAATCTGAAATATTATAAGCATACCTTAAAATACGCTGATATAACACTTTTAATTCAGCTTTTTCGCTTATATTAAAATAGCTTGCCATATAGGGAGTTTCTATTATTCAATCATCATATTGTTTATTTCTTCAATATAATCAAGTATTTCATCTCGACCTCTTCCATCTATACTTGATGACATAAAGATCGGGGGGAGTTCTTCCCATTGTTCTAACAACCCTTTGGTATATTTAATAACATTGCGTCGTCCTGCTTCAGGGCCTAATTTATCTAACTTAGTAAAGATTATACTAAATGGCACAGCATTTTCGCCAAGCCATTCCATAAATTCCAAATCTATCTTTTGTGGATCAAGACGAGAATCTATCAAGACAAATAGATTTGTCATTTGCTGACGCTCAAGAATATATCCTTCAATCATTTTACGCAATTTATCGCGACTATCTTTTCCTCGTTGCGCAAAGCCATAGCCAGGTAAATCGACAATATACCATTCTTCATTGATAATAAAATGATTTATCAACATTGTTTTCCCTGGTGTTGATGATGTGTGTGCAAGATTTTTACGCCCTGTGAGCATGTTTATTAACGATGATTTCCCCACATTGGATCGCCCAATAAAAGCATACTCATTTTTATCAGAAATTGGGCATTTAGTAACATCTGGGCTACTTATTTCAAATTTTGCACTATTAATTTTCATATCAAAGTAATTTAGTAATGTAAAGTTAGCTATTATCATTTTATTAAGCAACCATTTATATTGAAGTTTAAATAATTCACCAATAATAATTACCTTTGCATTGTTTTTTTAATAACAAAATGGATAAGAGTAAAAGAGAATCTGTTTTTAAATTCAAGCATTTTCACGTAAAAAATGAAAATAGCGCAATGAAGGTAGGCACAGATGGGGTATTACTTGGAGCATGGGCAGATTTCACGTCAGCTCATAATATTTTAGATATTGGGACTGGGACAGGTCTAATTGCATTAATGGCAGCTCAACGAAGTAATGCAACTATCATTGGAGTAGAAATAGATTGTACTGCAGCAAACGAAGCAAAAGAAAACATTAATGCATCACCATGGCAAAAACGCATATCTGTAATCAATAGTGATATTACACATATCATTAAAGATTTAAAAAAATTTGACCATATTGTAAGTAATCCACCTTTTTTTATGAATGGGATTTTAGCCCCTGATTCCTCTCGTGCCACAGCAAGACATTGCAATTCACTAAATTTCTCTTCTCTAATTTCTATTGCATATAACCGATTAAGCAAAAATGGAAAACTTTCATTTATATCACCTTACGATAATAAAGAGAATATCATATATAATGCAACATTATACAATATGACGATTTCTCGATATACCGAAGTCTATTCAAATCCGAAGAAAGTTGTTCCTGTGCGTATTTTATGTGAATTAACATTACAACATACCACTACTGATAAGTCCAAACTTTATATTCGTGATATTGATAATAAATACTCTTCGGAATATATAAATTTAACAAAAGAATTTTATTTAAACTTTTAACGACATGAATAATATTAAACCAACACAATTATCATTTGGCAAAAAAATAGGATTATTTCTATGTTTATGGTTATTTGCGACAATAATAGGTAGTTTCATTGTCGGATTTATAACATTGAAATTTGGCGCAAACTCGACTCCGGCATTGCGCATCGCAACAATATTACAAGATGTTATCATTTTCATATTGCCGGCAATTGCAACTGCAATGTTAATAACTCGTTTACCTGCCACATTTCTTGCCATAGATAAAACTTCAAAATATAAAAATTACCTTTTAACCATTCTGACAATGTTAGTAAGTATTCCGGCTATGAATTTCATTATCGAATGGAATGCCTCCATGCAATTTCCTGAATCCATTAAAGGATTGGAAAATTGGATGCGTAATAGCGAAAACAATGCTGCAATAATGGTAAAGACCTTGTTGGGACAACCCGATATTCCAAACTTATTAATGTCAATTCTCATAGTAGGAGTTCTTGCAGGGCTTAGCGAGGAATTATTTTTCAGAGGTGCATTACAAAAAATACTATTATCAAAGCCAATGAATATTCACATTGCAATATGGGTAACTGCATTTATTTTTAGCGCAATACACATGCAATTCTATGGTTTCATTCCTCGTTTACTATTAGGCGCTTTCTTTGGCTACCTTGTAGTGTGGAGTGGCTCATTATGGCTACCTATTGTCGCACACGCATTTAACAACATAACGACCGTATTTGTTACATGGCTATATAATAAAGGATGTATAGATAGCGACCCAAACCAACTTGGAGCATCAATGACACCATTAGATACAATAGTCGCAATAACTAGCGTTATTGCGACTATTGGAATGATTATCTATTTAAAAAAATCGTTTAGTCAAACTTCTTGCGATGAAAAACAAAACCACGCCCAAGATATTTCTCTTTAACGACAGGATTTTCTGCAAGTTCTTCTGAAGTTCCTTGAAATAATATTTTACCCTCAAACAGTAAATAAGCGCGATCTGTAATACTTAATGTTTCAGGTGCATTATGGTCTGTTATCAGAATTCCTATATTCTTCTCTTTGAGTTTATATACTACCGATTGAATATCTTCTACCGCAATAGGGTCAACTCCGGCAAAAGGTTCATCAAGCATTATAAACTTGGGGTTTATAGCCAAACAACGAGCAATTTCAGTACGACGGCGTTCTCCTCCCGACAATTGATCTCCGAGATTTTTACGCACTTTGTGTAAATTAAATTCATCTATTAAACTCTCTAATTTTTCACGCTGATACTCCTTTGTAGTATTTGTCATTTCAAGCACCGAGCGAATATTATCCTCTACGCTTAATTTGCGAAATACTGATGGCTCTTGAGCCAAATATCCAATTCCATTTTGTGCACGTTTATACATTGGATATTTGGTTATATTCATATCGTTAAGAAATATCTGTCCTTCATTTGGAGTAATAAGACCTACTGTCATATAAAATGTTGTTGTCTTACCGGCACCATTCGGGCCAAGCAATCCCACAATTTCACCTTGAGTAACATCAATAGATACATGATTAACTACCGTACGTTGACGATATTTCTTAACTAAATTATCTGTACGAAGCACCATCTTCTCCTCTGATGGAGTGTTTGTAATTATTTCTGATCTATTTTGTCCTTCCATCTTTCATTTATTTTATTTTTTCAATTGAGCCTTGATATAATCTGTTAATAAATTTATTGCAACGACATTATTTCCACCTTGGGGGACAATAATATCTGCATAACGTTTTGTCGGCTCTATATATAATGCATGCATTGGTTTTAATATATCTTGATATCGGTCTATAACCATCATAGGAGTACGACCTCTTTCTACACAATCACGAGCAATAACTCTTATCAAACGTTCATCGGCATCAGCATCTACAAACACTTTAACATCCATCATGTCTCGTAAAACATCATCGTTTAAAACCAATATACCCTCTACAATAACAACATCGCAGGGGTTTATTTTTATAGTTTCCTCTTGACGTGTACATGACAAGTAGGAGTATGTGGGCATTTCTATTGAATTTCCTTTTTTTAACTCTTGTAAATGTTGTACAAGCAAAGTCCACTCAATAGAAACAGGTTCGTCAAAATTTATTTTATTCCGTTCTTCAACAGGGATATGACTTGAATCTTTATAATAAGAATCTTGTGGTATTATTGCTACCTCTCCTGCGGGAAAACTACTCTGTATTTTATTAACTACAGTAGTTTTTCCAGAACCTGTTCCTCCAGCTATGCCAATTATAATCATAACTTGTATTATTAAATTAACTACAAACTTAACAAAAAAATCAGAGTCTTCCTTTATATTTAAGCTAAATTTACCTTCTTATTGGTATTATTGGCTAAACATGAAACAAAAACAATATTAATTTTGGAAAGAAAATGACTAACTTTGTCATCGCAAAATAATTAATCATGACTATAGTATCTGCATTAGAAACTTTTGGCAAATATTGCCTATTTATAAAACGTGTGTTCACTATTCCTGATCGATGGAGAGTTTTCTTTAAACGCACAACTTTTGAAATTTCTAAATTAGGCGTTGATTCCATTCCATTGGTACTTATTATTGCTGTATTCATTGGTGCGGTTATTGCTATTCAAATGCAATTAAACATTATGTCTCCGCTGATACCCTCATACTCTGTTGGGCTTGCCACACGTGAGATTGTACTACTCGAATTTTCATCATCAATATTAGGCTTAATATTAGCCGGGAAAGTAGGCTCTAATATTGCTTCAGAGATTGGCACAATGCGTGTAACCGAACAGATTGATGCTCTTGAAATCATGGGAGTTAATTCATGTAATTTCCTTGTGTTACCCAAGATTGTAGCATTCTTGATTTTTATGCCGGTGCTTGTGGTATTTTGTATGATTACATCTCTTTTTGGAGGATATCTTGTTGCTATATTCACCGATTTATTTCCTGCATCTACCTATATATATGGCATACAAACATTATTTGTTGAATGGTATGTGTGGTATGCATTAATTAAATCACTTGTATTCTCATTCATTATTACATCAGTAGCTGCATTCTTCGGCTATTATGTAAAAGGAGGAGCATTGCAAGTAGGTAAAGCAAGTACAAATGCTGTAGTATCAAGCAGTATTCTCATTCTTTTATTAGACGTTGTACTCACTAAACTTTTGCTACAATGATTAAAGTTAAAAATATCACAAAATCTTTTGATGAAAAGACTATATTATATAACGTTGATGCTCAATTCTATGCAGGAAAGACCAACTTGATTATCGGTCAAAGTGGATCCGGGAAAACTGTACTTATGAAATCAATCGTAGGTCTTGTAAAACCCGAAGAGGGTGAGATCCTTTATAATGGGCGAGACCTAATGAAAATGACACCAGATCAAATAAAAGACCTCCGCAAAGAAATCGGAATGTTATTTCAAGGATCTGCATTGTTTGATTACGAAACAGTTTTAGGCAATGTAATGTTTCCATTGGTAATGTTTACCGAGATGACTCAAGCCGAGATGAGAGACCGTGCATTGTTTTGTCTTGAACGTGTCAACCTCAAAGGTGCCGACAAAAAATACCCATCAGAACTATCCGGGGGCATGCAGAAACGTGTTGCCATTGCTCGCGCCATTGCACTAAACCCCAAATATCTTTTCTGCGATGAACCGAACTCAGGGCTTGACCCCAAGACCTCAATACTCATTGATGAATTGTTAAGAGATATTACCCATGAATATCAAATGACAACAATCATCAATACCCACGATATGAACTCAGTATTGGGAATAGGGGAGAACATCATCTTCCTTAACAAAGGGCATAAAGAATGGGTGGGAGACATGTCTCAAATCTATACAAGCGACAACCAAGCCCTCAATGACTTTGTCTTTGCTACCGACCTATTCCAAGAGGTAAAAAACTTCCTCATTTCCCAAAAATAATAGAGAACTATAACTTCGCTAATAGATGGAATATTATTTTAGATTAAAATAATATGGCAAAAATCCTCTCTCAAAATTATAGCTACGCGAACAATTCGTGTGGTGATCTTATCAATGTTTCTACAGCCCAACGTAATGAAAAATATTTTTGCCCTATATGTGGAGAATTAATGATACCGCATATAGGCAAAGTGCGCCGGTGGCATTTCATTCATAAAAACACAGGAAATTGTTCTTATGAAACATACCTTCATAAGTTAGCGAAAATCAAGATAAGAGAAGCATTTCTTTCTTCCGAGCATTTTCTACTTTCCTACAACGCTAAAGCAATTTGCTCTTTAGAATGTCCATTCATCGGTTTTCCAAAATGCGAAGGAGAAAAGCTTGTTGAATTTGATTTGCGTAGATACTATGATACCTGCGATATAGAAGCAACCTACCACCAATACAGAGCAGACTTGCTTTTAACATCATCTATAAATCCCAAAACACCTCCTGTATTAATTGAGATAATGGTTACTCATAAATGTACAGATGACAAAATTAGGGATGGTGTTCGTATTATTGAAATTCCAATTCAATCTGAAGAACAAATTGACAATATAGCTAATAACTGTAAAATTAAAGCTGTAAGGGATATGTATTCTAACGAAGGAAATAATACGTTATATAATTTCAATAAGATAGAATTATTTGATCCCATCGAAAATTTTGATAAATTTGAGGACTGCTTTAGTAGGAAAAACACAATAGTATTTTGGTTAAATAACCGAGGGCTGTTCCGTTCACTTGATTGCCACTGTTATGAAGTGAGCAAGAAGCTACCATCTAATGTCCATTATTATATAACAGAAATAGCGACTCCATTCAAAGAGATTTTTCAAGAATTCTCTAAACGAGGGGTAAAAATACGGAATTGTTTTTTATGCAAATTTAGTAAGCAGGACTCAAGTAGAGAGAGACTATGTATTCTGTATAAAAAACATAACTTGCCACGCAAACCTTCTCCATATTATGCGGTATCTTGTCCTCATTACAGAGAAGATTTGACAATATCAGTAGAACGGATGAACTCTTTTCTAAGATATAAGTTCTATTATCACATATGTAAGGATATTCTTTAAATTATAAAAGCCATGCATTCAGCATTTGGTAAACTTAACATTAATTCATAGAGCACACTCAATACCAACTACTATACTCTGTCGAAATCCATTTCACTGAGGTATCCAAAGCGATAAATAAACTATTGGAATGGAAAAATCATATTGCATAAAAATAATAACATTATAGATGTCACTTTTCTAATTTCAAATTAAACTTTTTCTGTATTACCAATTACCAATAACAATGATAACAAAATTAGGTTTATATATAAGGAGATAAAAAAGCGAGGAGCGTCAATTGACGCTCCTCGCATGTATCAAATAAGAATAATCTTTATTCTTCGTTGTTTTCTTCTGCGTAAGCCTTGAGTAGTTTTTCTTGAACATCACTTGGCACAAGCTCGTATGACGCAAACTTCATTGTAAAAGAAGAACGTCCACCAGTGATTGAGCTTAATGCAGTAGAGTAGGATGCCATTTCTTTCAAAGGAACTTTAGCCGAAAGTTTTTCAAAGCCATTTTCACTTGCCATACCCATGATGATAGCACGACGACCTTGGAGATCACTCATCACATCACCCATAACATCGGCTGGTACCATGACATCAACATCATAAACCGGCTCAAGGATTTTGGGGTTAGCATTGCGGAATGCTTCGCTAAACGCGTTGCGACCTGCAAGACGGAATGAGATTTCATTAGAGTCAACCGGGTGCATCTTACCATCATAGATACACACGCGCACGTCGCGAGCATATGAGCCTGTCAACGGACCTTGTTCCATGCGGTCCATGAGACCTTTCACAATAGCAGGAATGAAACGAGCGTCAATGGCACCACCAACGATACAATTGTGGACAACAAGCTTGCCACCCCAATCCAATGGAATTTCTTGTGTATCACGAACATTCATCTTGAATTCTTGTCCACCAAATTTATATGTGTCGGGAACCGGCTCTCCTTCAACGTATGGCTCGATAATCAAGTGAACTTCCCCAAATTGACCGGCGCCACCTGATTGTTTCTTGTGGCGATAGTCGGCACGTGCGGCCTTAGTGATTGTTTCACGATAAGGAATTTTGGGCTCTTCATATACGATAGCCAATTTATCATTGTTTTCAACACGCCATTTGAGTGTACGCAAGTGGAATTCACCTTGCCCTGAAAGAATTGTTTGTTTCAACTCTTTAGATTGCTCAACCACCCAAGTAGGATCTTCTTCGTGCATACGAGTGAGTATTGCACTTAGCTTTTCAGCATCACTTTCAGTTACAGGACGCACTGCACGTTGATATTTAGGAGCAGGGTATTTGATGTAGTCATCATAAGAGTAAGTGCACCCTTTTTCATTAAGTGTATTACCTGTGCGCACATCTTTCATCTTCACCGTTGCTCCTATATCACCGGCACAAAGTTTATCGGCAGGGGTTTTGATTTGACCACACACACAATTGATTTGAGCAAAACGTTCCTTCGAGCCACGACTGATGTTTTCAAGGTCAACACCCGGAGTTAATGTACCTGACATTACTTTAAAGTAGCTCACTTCACCAATGTGAGGCTCAACAGTTGTTTTGAATACATATAAACTCAATGGTCCGTTTGAATCAGGCTTAACTTCTTCTCCGTTAGCATCGATAGGAGCAGGCATATCTTCAACAAAAGGAACAACATTTCCAAGGAATTCCATCATGCGACGCACGCCCATATCTTTTTCGGCACTAACACAGAACACCGGGAAGATAGAACGGTCTACAAGACCTTTGCGAATACCTTCACGCATTTCATCTTCAGTCAAATGCCCTTGGTCAAAGAATTTTTCCATCAAAGTCTCGTCATTTTCAGCAGCAGCTTCGACAAGTTGTTGATGCAATTCTTTAGCTTTTTCCATTTCCTCAGCCGGAATTTCTTCTATTGTAGGCACGCCTCCGTCAGGTCCCCATGAGTATTTCTTCATTAAGAGAACATCAATCATGGCATTGAAACCTGGACCACATGTCAATGGATACTGAATGGGTACTACTTTACTGCCAAAGATTTCTTTCATTTGTTCAAGCACATTGTCATAATCGGCTTTTTCGCCATCAAGTTGATTCATTGCAAAAATAACCGGTTTTTTCAACGATGCAGTTGTGCGGAAAATATTTTGTGTACCAACTTCAACGCCATATTGTCCGTTTATAACAATGAGACCTGTATCTGTTACACTAAGTGCAGTGATTGCACTACCAACAAAGTCATCAGCTCCCGGACAATCTATAACATTGAGTTTCTTTCCTAAGAATTCAGCATAAAAAACGGTTGAAAACACAGAATATCCATATTCTTTCTCAACCGGGAAATAATCGCTAACAGTGTTTTTAGCATCTATAGTACCACGACGTTTTATAACTCCACACTCGTAAAGCATTGCTTCAGCGAGCGTGGTCTTACCCGAGCCTTTGCTGCCAAGCAAGGCTATGTTTTTGATTTCATTAGTTTGATAAACCTTCATGTTATTAGAGATTTTAATTGTTTAGTATTTCGTTTATTGAAAAATGTTTCGCAAAATAGCAATTATTTTTGGAATTGCAACAAAACAAAAACATGTTACACAACATCATTTTATCAAACTGACATTTTTACTATCATTTTGTCATTAAATAAAAAAACAAAAAGGATTTTTTCCGTTAATCTTTATGACTTTGGCATATTATTTGCATGAGAGAGAGTAAATTCATTTCGTAGAAATATAACTATGAGTAACTCTTCAAACATAGAAAACACTAAGATTGTTCCAATTGGACAAATTGACATAGATCCGACTAAATTTACAACCGAGCCAAATATTAATGATTTACCTATAATTGCGACTCGTAATTTAGTTCTATTTCCGGGTGTAACAATTCCCATTTCACTTGGGCGCACCAATTCATTTGTTACATGCGATATCGCTTCTAAAAATGATATCCCAATTGGTGTTGTTTGCCAATTAAATCCTGAAGAGGAAAGTCCAACAATTAGCGACGGATTATATAAATATGGTGTTATTGCTGATGTGTTGAAAATTTTTAATCTTCCAGACGGAACTCATACTGCAATAATTAAAGCTCGCGATAAGTTTAAAATCATTGGAGTGGGGGACAGCTTAACTATCCCTCAAGCACAACTCTCGGCAAAAGTTAAAATCATAAACGATATTGCCCCACGAGAATCCGATAAAGAATTCATTGCTTTATCAACAGCAATAAAAAATACTACATTAAAAATTCTGAAAAAAACAGCAGAAGAGCCTGCTGAACTTGTATTTAGTATAGCGAATTATCCCGAGCCAATTGGATTAATAAACCTTGTTGCCACACATACCCCTTTTGACATTGAGTTCAAAGAATCATTACTCGCAAAATATCGCATAAAAGAACGCGCATTTGCATTGCTCACCGAATTAACAAAAAACGAGCAAATGGTTGATATCAGCCACGAAATACAAGAACGTGCCAAACAAAATATCAACGAAAATCAACGCAACATGTTCCTCCAACAACAAATGGAGGCTATTCGTCAAGAACTATATGGTGATGAAGATGACTCTGAAGTATTGAGCAAAAAAGCTAATGAAATCGACTTTCCTAAACATGTTGAAGTAGTTTTTAATCGTGAATTAGATAAGTTAAGACGCTTAAACCCACAAAGTCCTGAATATTCCGTTCAATATTCTTATTTGGAAACATTAATAGATCTTCCGTGGAATAAACAAACTCCATTGAATTGTGATTTTGGCAAAGCAAAAGAAATTTTAAATGAAGATCACTATGGCCTTGAAAAAGTAAAAGAACGTATTCTTGAGCAACTTGCAGTCTTGATGAATACCCCTGATGGCAAAGCTCCAATATTGTGCCTTTGTGGTGCACCCGGAGTGGGGAAGACATCTTTAGGGCAATCCATTGCTCGATCCTTGGGCCGAAATTATCAGCGTGTCTCACTTGGAGGTTTGCACGATGAAGCAGAGATTAGAGGGCATCGACGTACATATATTGGAGCAATGCCCGGGCGCATTATTGATGCAGTAAAACGTAGTGGCTCCTCAAATCCTGTACTTTTATTGGATGAAATTGATAAAATAGGGCGTAATGATTTTCATGGAGACCCATCGGCCGCTTTACTTGAAGTCCTTGATCCGGAACAAAATTGTCATTTCCATGATAATTATATAGATGTAGATTTTGATCTATCTAAGGTTTTATTCATTGCGACAGCCAATACGCTGTCAACATTATCACAACCACTTCTCGACAGAATGGAGATAATAGACATTTCAGGATATCTTCTTGAAGAAAAAGTTGAAATTGCGACAAGACACATAATTCCAAGAATTCTTAAAGAACATAATTTCACTACTGAGGATATAATATTTTCTCGCGATTGTATCGTGAAAATTATCGAATGTTATACATCAGAAAGTGGAGTAAGACAACTTGAGAAAAAAATATCTACAATTGTACGTAAGATAGTTCTAAAAAAAATGAGCAGGGAAGAATATGCTACTGAGCTAAAACCCCATCATTTGCGAGATTTATTAGGCGTAGAAATATACAGCAAAGACCGATATGAAGGGAATAATTTTGCCGGTGTTGTTACAGGTCTCGCATGGACAGCTGTTGGTGGAGAAATATTATTTATAGAATCATCTCTTGCCAAAGCCAAGGGCGAGAAATTAACTCTCACTGGAAATCTTGGAGATGTAATGAAAGAGTCGGCAGTGATTGCATTACAATATGTAAAATCTCATGCTTATCAATTAGGCATTGATAGTGAACTCTTTGATAAATACACTCTGCACATTCACGTTCCTGAAGGGGCTATTCCGAAAGATGGTCCTTCGGCAGGGATTACAATGGCGACATCTATTATTTCTACTTTCACACAAAAAAAAGTACGTGATCGCATTGCGATGACAGGAGAAATAACCCTTCGAGGTAAAGTTCTTCCAGTAGGGGGTATCAAAGAAAAAATACTTGCAGCAAAAAGAGCGGGAATTACTGATATTATTATCTCTAAAGAAAACAGAAAAGATGTTGAGGATATTAGCGAAAAATATATTTCCGACCTTAATTTCCACTATGTCTCTACTGTTATGGAAGTAGTTAAAATTGCAATAACAGACGAAATTGTCCCTGATGCAATTTCCCTATAATATAAATAGAGACGGCTACGAATCGTAGCCGTCTCTATTTATATCATAATTTCAAATATATTTTAACTATTTTGCTTTTTCATCTTCAGTTTCTTCTGATTTAAACGAATCAAATCCTGCTCCAATTAATTGGTTGTACCAACTGAATACTTTCTTAATATCATTAGTATATACTCTTTCATCGTCAAAGTCAGGAAGAATTTCAGCAAAATATGCTCGAATTTCTTTATCTCCGCCAATAGCTTTAATATCCACTTGTTTTCCCTCATTTTTTACTCTAATTGTTTCAAATACATCATTCAAAGGAATATCTTCTTCTGTTGTATAGATTGCAATATCTCCAAGTGAAATTACTTTATCATGAGCATATGCTGGAGTTCTTTTGCCTGTCATTAACGATTCAACGATAAGCATATTTTTTCCTTGATTGACCAATTTAAATAGTCCAGGACGACCTGATATTGAAAGAATTGTCTTTAACATGTTATTGTATAATATTTGTTAGTTCTAAAATTGTCCACAAATTTAGCATTTTTAGTCGAAATACCATCTATAATTATTAACTTTGTCAATCTAAATGATTTTTTAATGCTTAAATTCCTCAAATATCTATTTCAATTGATTATTTCTCCTACACCAGGATGGGAAGACATATCTCATGAAGGTCGTGATGCTAAGTTATTAGCTTCAGAAGGATTATATCCTCTTTTAGGCATAACAGCATTATCAACTTTCATTACTTACTTTTTCAATGATAACGGGCTAATTTCCCTTTTACAAAAGGCAATTATCACTTTTATTCAATATTTCGCATCTTTTTTTATTGCAATTTTTTTATTCTCTGTATATATACCTAAATATATAGACGGTGAGCCAAATGAAAAACGAATAACAACATTTATCACTTTCAATATTGCAATTTTAGCAATAATTCGAATTGTTGAGAATTGTTTACCAATAGAATTATCAATTGTCCAATTCCTTCCTATATTTGTAGCAATAGTAATGTGGAAAGGAACTAAATATATGGCTGTTAACAAAAACAAAATAGGACAATTTATGTTATTATCAATAATATCAATTATTGTTACGCCTTATTTATTACAAGCATTGTTTAATTTCATTCTCCCATCTTAATTATCGCTATGAATTTCAAAGAAATAAATATAAAAAATCGCAGAGCCACATTTGATTATAATATAATTGAGACATACACTGCAGGCATTGTGTTGACAGGAACTGAAATTAAATCAATCCGTTTAGGTAAAGCAGGATTAACCGATACATTCTGCTATGTAAACAATGGGGAAGTGTGGGTGAAAAATATGTATATAGCTGAATATTTCTATGGTACATATAACAACCATGTTGCACGAAGGGATCGTAAGCTCCTTTTAAATAAAAAAGAAATATGCCGGATTGAAAAAAATGGGAAAGAAACCGGATTTTCCATCATTCCAATGAAATTATTTATTAATGATCGAGGATTGGCAAAGCTTGTAATAGGAATAGGACGAGGCAAGAAAGAATACGACAAACGCCAATCTATTAAAGAGCGTGAAGATAAACGTTCAATGGCTCGTTTATTTGAAAAATAACTACACTTTAGAGGTCACTATAAGATGACGAGAGCCTTCTAATATTGTACATCCAAACACTCGTTTATCTCCACCATCTTTCACTTTTAATTTTAGTCGCAAATCATCAGCCGACATCATAAAATTACGTGTCGCTACATTTATTTGTGGATATTGCATAGAAAAACGCTTTATCTCCTTTGATGAGAATGGGATAATATGCTCTATTTTAAATACTTCGCCAGGGAATTCATCTCTATAGATGTGTGACGTATATAGATGTGTGTTACTGTGCAATTTGCCTACATTATATTTTTTTGACAACAACTTAAAAGGAGCAATTTTCATTACTGAAGGAAAGGGTTCATATAAATATCCTCCTTCTTGTGGCAATTGATAGGTTATTAATGAATTTGATTCTTCATCTTTTATAAATGAGATTTTTATTGTTTTTTCTTTATCCAATGTTACAGCATGAATTTTGATGAATTTGGTCTTTGTAACAAAATCTAAAATTACCACAATTTCTTTACATTCTTGCGGAGTCCCAATTGCATAAATCTCTGAAATCCCAGGCAGTTCACGTTGCACTTGCGATATATCAAGCATCGGAGATACCTTAACAATTAATTTGTTACATTTTTTCTTTATCTCATTTACTAATACTGTTACATCTGGCTCACAATCACATAATGCAAACAATCGTTTGCCACCATCTCCACGTCTTGCAGGATCTATAAATGCTACATCAAAATGTTTATTAGTCTTTTTTACAAATTCACAACAATCAACATTTTCAACATCAACATTGTTGAGTCTTAATATTTCGGCATTATATATAACTGCTTGAGCAATCTCAGGAATACGTTCTACAGCTGTAACAGATTTTGCCTTTTGAGCAAAGTGATATACATCAATACCCAATCCACTTGTTAAATCAACAAGAGAAACACCGTCGTCAATTAATGTCGCATGAAATTTAGACAACAAATCAGAGGTACATTGTTCTGCTGATAATGTAGTAGGGAATACAAATTGTTTATTCTGTAATGTTTGATATAACTTTTTGGTGGCTTTTTTGCGACACTCTATTTGCATAATTGCAAAATCCAATTCAGCTGTCATCTGTTTATGATAACGAAGCCTTAACTTTGTTACATCATCATTCTGATGTTCTTCAATCCATTTAAATATTTCAGAAGTTAGTTTTAACATACGACAAAGATAGAAAAAACTCGGTGTACCCCCTAAGAAATACACCGAGTAAACAACTATATAATTTATTTCTTATCCTTTAATAGCTGCAATACCTGGAAGAACTTTTCCTTCGATTGCTTCAAGTAGAGCACCTCCACCTGTTGATACATATGATACTTTGTCAGCCAAACCAAACTTGTTTACACATGCAACAGAATCGCCACCTCCTACAAGAGAAAATGCTCCATTAGCAGTTGCTTCTACGATTGCATCTGCTACCGCTTTTGAGCCAACTGCAAATTTATCAAATTCAAATACTCCGGCTGGACCATTCCATAGAATTGTTTTTGCGCCTTTAATTGCCTCAGCAAATGCTTTTTGCGTTTCAGGACCGGCATCCATACCTTCCCATCCTTCTGGAATATCCATTACAGACGCTACTTGAGTATTTGCATCGTTGCTAAATTTATCTCCGGCGATACAATCAGTTCCAAGAACTAGATTTACACCTTTCTCAGCAGCTTTCTTCATGATGTCAAGAGCTAAGTCAAGTTTATCATCTTCGCAGATTGAAAGTCCAATTTTACCACCTTGTGCTTTAGCAAAAGTATATGTCATACCACCACAAAGAATCAAGTTATCAACTTTATCCATCAAATTTTCAATGATACCAATTTTAGTTGAAACTTTAGATCCACCCATGATAGCTGTAAATGGACGTTTGATGTCGCTAAGAATTGCATCAACTGCATTTACTTCTTTTTCCATCAAGTAGCCAAGCATCTTGTTATCAGCATCAAAACTATCAGCGATAACAGCAGTCGAAGCATGTTTGCGGTGAGCAGTACCGAATGCATCATTTACATAACAATCAGCATAGCCAGCAAGTGTTTTTGCAAATGCTTTTTGACTTTCCTTCATTTCTTTCTTAGCGGCCTCATACGCAGGATCTTCTTTGTCAATACCTACAGGTTTGCCTTCTTCTTCAGGATAGAAACGAAGGTTTTCAAGCAACAACACTTCTCCGGGTTTAAGAGCGGCAGCGGCATCAGCAGCTTTAGCACAATCAGGAACAAATTTAACATCTGTTCCAAGAGCAGCGGCTACAGCATCTTTGATTTGAGCAAGAGAGAATTTAGGATTAACTTTCCCTTTGGGTTTACCCATGTGAGACATAATGATAAGAGCTCCGCCATCAGCAAGAATTTTCTTTAAAGTAGGAAGAGCACCACGAATACGAGTGTCATCAGTTATCTTACCATTTTCATCCAAGGGTACATTAAAGTCAACTCTGACGATTGCCTTTTTACCGGCAAATTTGTAATTGTCAATTGTCATTTTACCTTTATATTTAAAATTGTTATACTATATCTTTTCTTTATATTGCAAATTTACTTATTTTTCTGAAACAAATAAATTTAAAACAGCTAAATAATATTACGCGCTTTTAATAATTCACTCATTTCATCACGTAATTTCTTTGCTTCTATTCCTGCTGCTTCAGCAAAATCTTCTCCTTTTGATGCATATATAATGCCACGAGATGAATTTACAAGCAATCCACAATCATCAATCATGCCATATTTTGCCACCTCTTGTAGACTGCCTCCTTGAGCACCTACGCCAGGGACAAGCAAGAAGCTATTTGGCGAAACCGCACGTATATCTTTAAACATCTCTCCTTGAGTCGCACCAACGACATACATCATTTCTTCATCAGACACCCATTTTGATGATGTTTCAAGCACATGTTCAAACAAACGTTTACCATCATTATCAGCAATTAATTGAAAGTCTTGAGACCCCTTATTTGATGTCAATGCGAGCAAAATCACCCATTTACCATCATATCCAAGAAATGGAGTAACACTATCTTCTCCCATATATGGAGCTACGGTGATAGCGTCTACATCAAGATGTTCAAAGAAACTGCGAGCGTATAATTGAGATGTGTTTCCAATATCTCCACGTTTAGCATCAGCAATAATAAATTGGTCAGGATAATTTGTCTTTATATATTCTATCGTTTTTTCTAATGCAACCCAACCTTCCACACCTAAACTTTCGTAAAATGCAAGATTTGGTTTATATGCAACAGTATATGGAGCAGTAGCATCAATAATAGCTTTATTAAAGGCAAATAGTGGGCACTCATCATTCAATAGGTGTTCTGGGATTTTCTTAATATCAGGATCAAGACCAACACACAAGAACGAGCCTTTTTTGCGAATATTTTCTACTAATTCGAGTCTTTTCATAATATAATTTATTTGGAGAGTTTTACAATTCGCTTTCTTTAAGTTTCTCAGCATTTTCAGCAATAATCAATTGGTCAATACATGCTTGAATATCACCATCAACAAACGCTTGAAGATTATATATTGTATAATTTATGCGGTGGTCTGTGATGCGACCTTGTGGATAATTGTATGTACGAATTTTTGCTGAGCGGTCACCGGTTGAAACCATAGTCTTGCGTCGAGAAGCAATATCATCAAGGTACTTTTGATGTTCTTTATCATATATAAATGTACGCAAACGGCTCAACGCACGTTCTTTATTCTTGGGTTGATCGCGTGTTTCAGTACATTCAATGAGAATTTCTTCACTTTCACCTGATATAGGGTTTTTCCAAATATAACGCAAGCGAACACCAGACTCAACCTTATTAACATTTTGCCCACCGGCACCACCACTTCTGAATGTATCCCACTTAATTTCTCCCTCGTTAATTTCCACATCAAACTCTTCTGCTTCAGGGAGCACAGCAACTGTAGCAGCCGATGTATGAACACGACCTTGTGTTTCTGTAGCAGGAACACGTTGTACACGATGCACACCACTCTCATACTTCAAGATTCCATACACACCTTCGCCACTCACCGCAAATACTATTTCTTTAAAACCACCGGCAGTCCCTTCATTAAAACTTGTAACAGCAACGCTCCAACCTTTGGATTCACAATATTTACTATACATTTTAAATAAGTCTCCAGCAAATATCGCCGCTTCATCACCACCTGTACCACCACGTATTTCAACGATAGCATTTTTCCCATCCTCTGGATCGGTAGGAATGAGCAACAATTTGATTTCTTCTTCAAGTTCAGGCACGCGACTTGTTGCAGTATCAAGTTCCTCCTTTGCCATTGTTCGAAGATCTTCATCGTTTTCAGACTCAAGCACCTCACGGGCTTCTTTTATATTACCTAATAATTGACGATATAAGCGTGTTGCACTTGTCAATTTTTCAAGATCTTTATATTCTTTTGTCAAGCGCACATAACGCTTCATATCGGCAATTACCGAAGGGTCGGTAATCAAAGTGCTCACTTCCTCAAAGCGAGCTTCAATGCCATCAAGTCGAGACAATAATGATGAGTCGGCCATAAATATTATAAATTTTGTGCGAAGTTAACACTTTTAATTCATCAAACCTAAAATAATCAACATTATGACATCCATTAAAACTAATTTTAATCCATCATCTTATTCCAAAGTCAATAATAAACTCAACAATTTAGTACTAAAATTAAATTTCAATTTGAAATATTGCAGAAAATTATCAACATTTAAATTCCTGCAAACAATTATTGAGCAAATGATTTCCTATGGGAAACTACGCACTGCCGAAACCTACATTTCTACTCTTAGAAGTTTTATTAATTATCGCAAAGGGCTAGATATCTCACTAAATGCAATAACAGCCGATATTATAATCGAATATGAACAATATCTAACCAATAAACACTTAACACGCAACACTATTTCATTTTACATGCGCATTCTTCGTGCCGTATATAATCGTGCTGTTGATAATGAATTAATACAACCACGCAAACTATTTAACAGAGTTTTTACCGGAAATGATCGCACAATAAAAAGAGCTATTCCATTAGAACATCTCAGAATAATTAAAGATTCTGATTTGAGTAACAATATACGCCTTTCTATTGCACGAGATATATTCATGTTCAGCTTCTACACTCGTGGGATGTCATTTATAGACATGGCCTATCTGACACAAGCAAACATACACAATGAATATCTTATATATCGCCGTCGTAAAACTAATCAACGTCTCGTTATCAAATTAGAAAAATGCATTATAGACATTCTTAATCGTTATCACACTAATGAATCCATATATCTATTACCTATTATAAACTCCTCATCTCAGATTGAACCACGACAACAATATCTAAAATCAATTCGTTCAGTAAACCATCATCTCCATAAACTTTCAAAACAACTTAATTTGAGTATAAACCTAACAACCTATGTCGCACGCCACTCATGGGCAAGCATCGCACATAGCAAAAATGTACCAATATCGGTAATCAGTGAATGTTTAGGACACGATAGCGAATCCACTACTCAAATCTATCTTGCCGCGCTTGACACATCAGTTCTCGATCAAGCCAACAAGTTAATCCTAAATTCTATGTAATTTATAAAATCTATTTTTCAGAAATAAATGGGAATGTGTGGTAAAAATATTATCTTTGCATATCTAATAATTTTCGATGGAAACAACTATTTTAAATCAATTATATAGTCAGGCAACCGGAAATGAGCCTGAATCAATTATCGAGTTGCCGTCATCAGGCTCTAATCGTCGCTATTTTCGTATAAACGGAGAGCAATCCATGGTAGGAGCATTAGGGACATGTGTTGAAGAGAATCGTGCTTTTCTTTACCTTGCAAAACATTTTAAAGAAAAAGGATTACCTGTTCCCGAAGTGTTTGCATGCGCTGATGATGAGATGGCTTATGTGCAACAGGATCTTGGTGATACATTGCTTTTCAATGCAATAGAAAAAGGTCGGGCAACAAGCGTCTTCAGCGAAGAAGAACGCCAACTACTTATCAAGACCATCAGACTTCTTCCCGACATTCAATTTGCCGGAGCTGTAGGTCTTGATTTTAACGTTTGCTATCCGTTACCTGAATTTGATGCTCGCACTATTTTGTGGGATCTTAATTATTTTAAATATTGTTTCCTCAAAGCCACCGGGATGGAATTTCTTGAAGATCGTCTCGAAGATGATTTTCAAGCAATGGTAGAAGTATTGATGCGTAGCCAGTCAAGTACATTCATGTATCGTGATTTCCAATCCCGCAACGTGATGATTCACAATGGCACCCCCTGGTTTATTGATTTTCAAGGAGGACGAAAAGGGCCATTCTATTATGATGTTGCTTCATTCTTGTGGCAAGCAAAAGCCAATTTCCCGGAAAGCCTTCGCAATGAACTTATAAAAGAATATATCGATGCTTTGCGCAAATATATTCCTGTTGATGAAGCCTATTTCCATGAGCAATTGCGCCATTTTGTATTATTCCGTACCCTACAAGTACTCGGCGCCTATGGATTCCGTGGATACTTCGAAAAGAAACCTCACTTTATTCAAAGTGTTCCTTTTGCCATCGAAAATCTTCGCAATCTTTTAAATGAACCATATCCTGAATATCCCTATCTTAGCGAGGTTTTACATAATCTTGTCAATCTCAAACAATTTAGCGATGATCTCCAAAAGCGTACACTTACAGTTAAGGTAATGAGTTTTGCTTATAAGAAGGGAATTCCTAATGATACATCAGGCAATGGTGGTGGCTATGTCTTTGACTGTCGTGCCGTAAATAATCCCGGCAAATATGAACGATATAAACCATTTACCGGGCTTGACCAACAAGTAATCAAATTCCTTGAAGATGACGGCGAAATCATTGAATTCCTTGACCATGCCTATTCACTTGTTGACTCATCCGTTAAACGATATATCGAACGCGGATTTTCTAATTTAATGGTGTGCTTCGGCTGTACAGGCGGACAACACCGCTCTGTCTATTGCGCACAACACATGGCAGAACACCTAAACAAAAAATTCAATGTCAAAGTAGAACTCGTTCACCGCGAGCAAAATATCGAACAGACATTCAAAACAAAACACTAATCCTCACCCAATGAAAGCAATGATTTTTGCTGCCGGACTTGGCACAAGACTCAAACCATTTACCAACACTATGCCCAAAGCTCTTGTTCCGGTTAATGGCACGCCTATGCTTGAGCATGTGATAACACGCCTGATCAAACAAGGTTTTGATGACATCGTGATTAATGTTTATCACTTTGGGGGAAAGATTATTAAATTTTTAGAATCCAAAAACAATTTCGGTATAAATATCCACATCAGCGATGAACGTAATTGCCTATTAGACACAGGAGGGGGGATATTAAAAGCACGTCAATGGCTTGATGGCAATGAGCCAATATTGATTCACAATGCCGATATTCTCACCGACTTAGACTTGTGCGAAATGCGACAACATCACATTGAAAGTGGAGCAGATGCAACATTACTTGTCGCTGACAGAAAGACTACACGTTATTTTCTCTTTGACAATGCTGACAATCTGAAAGGGTGGACAAATATCTCTACCGGAGACATTAAACCCAAGACATTAACCGCGATTTCACAACTCACACAATTAGCTTTTGGTGGCGTACACATCATCTCTCCATCTGTATTTAAAGAATTAGCGGACTATACATCAGAGCAAAAATTTTCAATAACACCATTCTATATTGATAGTTGCAACACCCTAAAAATTAAAGGCTATATCCCCCAAAAAGCATATCAATGGTTTGATATAGGCAAACCCGAAACCCTCACTCTCGCCGAAAACTCCTTCAAAATTCAATAATTCAAACTTTCTAAAACTTTTACCTAAATCGTGATGCGACATGTATTTGTGGTTTGATGTAGAAATAGAATAATATACAACGGAAACATAAAAATTTTGTGGAATGGGAAATAATTGCTATCTTTGCGGTCGCAAAATCAATACAAAACCAATTTTTAATTTTTATTTAAATGGCAACTAAAATCAGATTACAACGTCATGGTCGCAAAAACTATGCGTTTTATCCTATTGTTATCGCCGATAGCAGAGCACCACGAGATGGTAAATTTATTGAAAGGATAGGTTCTTATAATCCTAACACTAATCCTGCTACAATAACATTGAACTTCGAACGGGCTTTGTATTGGGTTAACTGTGGTGCACAACCAACAGACACAGTGCGCAATATCCTTTCTAACGAAGGTGTATTGTTAATGAAACACCTCCAAGGTGGTATTAAAAAAGGAGCATTTGATGAAGCTGAAGCACAACGTCGTTTTGATGCTTGGAAAGCACAAAAAGACGCATCAGTAAGCGCATTTAAAGCTGCTGAAAACAACAAGAAAGAAGAAGCTGCTAAAAAGCGCATGGAGGAAGAGCAAGCTAAGAACAAAGCTAAAGCCGAAATCGTGGCTAAGAAAAAAGCTGAACTTGCTGCCGCTGCTGCTGAAGCTGAAGCCGCTGCTAATGCAGACGCAACTGCTGAAGAAGCTCCTGTTGCTGAAGAAAGCGCAGAATAATTCTAACTTACACGCAATCCATATTGCGAAAAATGAGCCGATGACATTTATGTTGTCGGCTTTTTTATCCTATAAATTATAGCGATGAAAACTTATCTACAATTGGCACAGCAAAATCAATCCAAAGCCCACGAGATTATTTCAAGATTGAACATCATTGAGGCATGGAATTCAATCGGGGCAAGAATCAATTTGATAGGCTCTCTGAAAATCGGATTGCTAATGAAGCATCTTGATATTGATTTTCATGTTTATACTGATACTATTGATATTTCTCAAAGTTTCTATGTTATATCTTTAATCGCACAGCATCAAGGCGTGCAAAGTGTGCAATACAGAAATCTACTCAATGAAGGAGATAAATGCATTGAGTGGCACATTACATACATAGATGACCACCAAGCAGAATGGCAGATTGATATAATGCACATTGTTAAAGGCTCAAAATATGATGGATATTTCGAGCAAGTTGCAGATGGTATTGAGAAACGCTTAACAGATGGACTCCGCGATACAATACTTCGATTAAAATGGGAAACGCCCGATGACGAGAAAATCATGGGCGTTGAATACTATCGTGCTGCTTTAGATGGAGGGGTGAAAACGATGAACGAGTTTCAAGAATATCAGCTCACTCATCCTGTTAATGGCATCCTCGAGTGGCAACCTTAGTCTAAAAATCGTTTTGTCAAACCTGAATAGGCATCAATGCGTCTATCGCGCAAGAATGGCCACCAACGACGCACATGCTCTGAACGAGTCATATCTATTTCTATAATCTTTTCTATTTCTGTATCAATAGGGGCTTGGAACAAAAATTCACCTTGTGGTCCTGCAACAAAACTGCTTCCCCAAAATTTTATGCCATTAGTCATCGCCGATGGATCGGACTCATGACCAACTCGATTAACAGAAATTACCGGCAAGCCATTTGCAACAGCATGAGCACGTTGTATTGTAATCCATGCTTCACGTTGACGTGCTTGTTCTTCAACTGTGTCAGAACTCTCCCAACCAATGGCAGTAGGGTAGATGAGCAGTTCTGCTCCGCGCAATGCCATCAAGCGAGCCGCCTCGGGGTACCATTGATCCCAACATACCAATACTCCAAGCCGACCAACTGAAGTATCGATAGGCTCAAAGCCTAAATCTCCTGGTGTAAAATAGAACTTTTCATAATAGGCAGGATCATCCGGTATGTGCATCTTACGATATTTGCCAGCAATAGATCCATCTTTTTCAAACACTACTGCGGTATTATGATACAATCCGGGTGCACGTCGTTCAAACAATGAGGTTACAACCACTACCCCTAATTCTTTTGCCAACGAGGCATAAGTATCAGTAACTACAGATGGAATTGGAATCGCAAGATTACATTCATCGGTTGATTCCACTTGACAGAAATATAGAGAGTCATGCAATTCTTGATTTACAATAAGTTGCGCACCATCTAATGCTAATTGTCTCATCTTTGCAATCAAGCGGCTACGATTGTCTTCTATCGAAGAAGTGTTTTTTTGCTGTATAATTCCTACTTTTATTGTTCTATTCATAAAGCTAATATTTCTTGGGGTAATTGCATGGTTACACAATGTAATGAGCCATGTTGTTTAATTAAAGCTCTACAATCTATTGCAACAATCTTATATCCGGGGAATGCTTTTTGTAATTGAGATATTGCAAGGTTATCGTTTTCAGGTTGATTATATGAAGGCATCAATACCGTACTTTTCATAATAAGAAAGTTGGCATAAGTAGCAGGCAATCGCTCGCCATCTTCATCATATACAGCTTTAGGGAACGGCAGTTCAACAAGATTAAATGGAGTTTCATCCAAAGTAGTGAATTCTTTCAATTGTTGTTTCATCTTGCTTAATGCTGTGTAATGTTCATCTTTTTCATCATTACAACCAACGTATACAATAGTATTATTAGGAGCAAGACGAGCAAGCGTATCAATATGGCTATCTGTGTCGTCGCCAGCTAAATATCCATAATCAAGCCATAAGATTTTTTTCATACCTAATTCTCGAGATAGATATGCCTCGACTTCAGATTTGGACATGTCTCCGTTTCGATTTAATGACAACAAGCACTCCGATGTTGTCAACATAAGCCCTTTGCCATCACTCTCTACAGAGCCACCTTCAAGCGTAAAGCCTAAATTATTTTTGTATTCCGCTTTTATTAATCCTGCTTTTATAATCGCTTGAGAAATAAGATTGTCATAACATGAACTGAATTTCAGTCCCCATCCATTAAATTGAAAATCATGAATAACAAATTCGCCATCTTCAATTGTTGTTATTGGGCCAAAATCACGCGCCCATGTATCGTTTGTTGGAGTAGAATAATAGTATATTTTAGAATTATCCAAATGTGACAATTGACTTTTTGGAAGTTGTATATCAGGAGCTACTATTATGGCTTTTTCCTCTTTTATTATTTCAGTTACAAGATTTACAAAACACTCCGTAACCTCATCAAGCATATATTTCCAATCAGTATCATTATGAGGCCATGACAACAGAATTGCTCCTGTAGATTCCCACTCTGCCGGCAAACGATGTGAACAATCTTTATTCATTTTTTCAATTATTATTCATCAAAATCTTTCAAAGAGTCCCACACTGAATTTTGCGAATCCATATATTCTTCACAATAATCAAGAAAACCTCTTTTTTCACTACTTCCGACAGCATGACACCACTCGCTATATTCTTCTTGCAATTCTTCATCTTCATGCAATAGCTTTTTAAATTCAGCCTCAGCAATGTCAATACTGCCATATTGTTGTAGGAGAGAATTAAATAATTGTGTTATATCATTCATGCTATTATAATTTAAATAGTTGATTTTACTTCAAATATAATAAACGCAATATAAATGAGCAAATATTTAGCATTTTATTAGAATTTAAATCCTATATTTATAATCATAATAATTACAGCATTGACACTTTTGCATTTATTAACGATATAGTTCTTTATCTTTGCTCATACCCGCCTTTACCTTTGTATTAAATCAAAACAGATTATCTATGGAACCAATTCTTATCACTCCACACGTTATTAATACCATAAAATCACTTCCTCTTGATGAACAAACAGCGATAACCGGAGCATTAGTTGAAGAGTTTATTCTTTATAGTCATTCAAAAAAATCTCTATCACCTGTACAAGAAATGCTTTTCTCTATAATAAAATTTTACATCAAACAAGATTCTTCAAAATTCATAACTTCTCAATGTATCCATAAATAACTTTATCTTTTTTTTGAAAAACACAAAGAGGTTGCAAATGTTTTTTGCAACCTCTTATTTTCATTAAAGTAATCCATTATAGTAGATCCACCGATCTTTTAATGAATGAGCTTAAGGCTTCTCCTTTTAATAAGCCATTACCTAACAACGCCAAGTCAATCAATTGTTTAACAACGGCTTGTTTTGATGCATATTCAGCAATTAAACCCTCTTGTTTGCTACGCAACTCTGATACCTCAGTTTCTAATTGTTTAAGTTCATCTGTTTCCTTATTATCTTTTCTCAATTCAGAAATTTGATTGTTTTTAGCTGAAATCTCTTCAAAAATAGGAGACACCTCACTTGCGATATTTTCATCAGCATCGCTCATAACTTTAGCAACCAAAGGATGGTTGGTATTAATAATCAGGCTATAGCTATCAGGAAGTTCACTATAAAAACTCATTCCGGGTTGCATAGCAGCCATCTCTTTCATGCGACGCATATATTCACCTTGAATAATAACCAATGGCGCGTCTGTTTCACCCATTGCTTCAAATGATACCACAAATTCGCATTTTTCAATAGCAGGAATTTGCGAGCGAAATTCAGTGATTAGTATCTCTCTTTGCAATTGTGTCAATGAGACCTCTTTCTTGGAGTCTTTCTTTATAAGATTACTTATAACATCGCTATCAACTCTGACAAATTGAGATTTTTCCAATTTACTTTCCAGTAATCCTATAAAATGACTATCCAATTGCCCATCCATCAACAATACGTCATATCCTTTTTCTTTTGCTGAATTGATATAATTATATTGAGCGATAGCATCTGTTGCATATAGATAAATTAAATTGCCGTCTTTATCTGTTTGTTCTGATTCTATAAGTGTTTTATATTCATCAATGGTAAAATGCTTACCATCAGTATTGCTTAACAACACAAATTTCATAGCAGATTCGCAGAATTTTTGCTCTGTCAACATACCATATTCGATGAATATCTTTATATCATCCCATTTATTTTCATATTCAGTTCTGTCTGATTTAAAAATTTCTTCAAGGCGAGCAGAAACTTTTTTAGTTATATAAGTAGATATTTTCTTAACTGCCGCATCACTTTGAAGGTAAGAACGTGATACATTCAATGGTATATCAGGAGAATCAATAACACCTTGCAACAACATCAAAAACTCCGGAACCACTCCTTCAACAGAGTCTGTAACAAAGACTTGATTACAATATAATTGAATGCGGTTTTTGTTTATTTCAAAGTTATTTTTAATTTTGGGAAAATACAAAATACCTGTCAACGTAAACGGATAATCAACATTTAGATGTATCCAGAATAATGGGTCCTCTTGACCTGGATATAGATCGTGATAGAAATTCAAATAATCTTCTTTGGTCAAATCAGCCGGTTTCTTCATCCAAGCCGGATCTGTCACATTGATAACTTTATCCTTGTCAGTATCTACATATTTGCCATCTTTCCATTCTTGTTCTTTTCCTGAGATTACAGGGATAGGCAAGAATCGACAATATTTCTTCAACAAGCCATCAATTCTTGATTGTTCAAGAAAATCTTTATTTTCATCATCAATATACAATACAATATCTGTTCCGCGATTAGCTTTATCACATTCTTCCATTGTATATTCAGGAGAGCCATCGCAAGACCATTTAACAGCTTTTGCACTCTCTTTATATGACAACGAGTATATTTCTACCTTCTTTGCAACCATAAATGCCGAGTAGAACCCAAGCCCGAAGTGTCCAATGATGGAATTAGCACTATCTTTATATTTTGCTAAAAATTCTTCCGCTCCAGAAAAGGCAATTTGATTGATATATTTATCAATATCATCACTTGTCATACCAATACCACAATCGCTTACCGTGAGGGTCCCTTTTTCCTTATTTATAGAAACTTTTACATTAAGTTCGCCAAGTTCGCCTTTAACTTCACCTACTGAAGCTAATGTCTTTAATTTCTGAGTTGCATCAATTGCGTTTGAAACTAATTCACGAAGGAAAATTTCATGATCACTATATAAGAATTTTTTGATAACCGGAAAAATGTTTTCGGTGGTTACTCCAATTGTTCCTTTTTGCATATTTACAAATGGTTTAAATTATTTTACTACAACGATTATATCATCTTTATTCTCATTCACATTAACGTAGATTTCATTACCTTGATTTATTGTATTATCCAAAATCAATTCAGCAATACCATCTTCAAGATATTTTTGTATTGCACGTTTTAGAGGGCGAGCGCCATATTGGATATCATAACCTTTTTCTGCGATAAAATCTTTTGCTTCATCAGTTATCGACAGCTTATAGCCCAACTCTTCGACACGATTATAAAATCCTTTTAATTCTATATCAATAATTTTAAATATTGACTCTCGTTCAAGGTTGTCAAATACTACAATATCATCAATTCGATTTAAAAACTCTGGAGAGAATGTTTTGTTCAAAGCTTTCATTAATACTCCACGAGAATATTCTTTATCTATCGTTTTTGTACTAAATCCGACGCCACTACCAAAATCTTTTAATTGACGAGTACCTATATTTGATGTCATAATTATTACAGAGTTCTTAAAGTCTATTTTACGACCTAAACTATCGGTCAATCGTCCCTCATCCATAACTTGTAACAATAGATTGAATGTATCAGGATGTGCTTTCTCAATTTCATCTAACAGCACAACAGAGTAGGGGTGACGTCGTACTTTTTCTGTCAACTGTCCTCCTTCTTCGTATCCAACATATCCCGGAGGAGCACCAACAAGACGAGATACCGAGAATTTCTCCATAAATTCACTCATATCAACACGAATTAATGCGTCAGTAGAGTCAAACATATATTCAGCTAATTTTTTAGCCAAATGAGTTTTACCAACACCGGTAGGACCTAAGAACATAAATGTACCTATTGGCTTATTTGGATCCTTTAAGCCAACTCTATTGCGTTGAATGGCTTTAACAATTTTAGAGATAGCATCATCTTGTCCAACGACTGCATTTTTCAACACATCGCCCATTTCTCTAAGGCGTTTACCTTCAGCTTGAGCTATTCTTTGAACAGGGACCCCTGTCATCATTGCTATTACTTCTGCAACATTTCCTTCATCAACAACTTCGCGCTGCATAACTAATTGTTCTTCCCAACGCTTATGAGCTAAAGACAATTCTTGCTTCAGAACTTGCTCTTTATCACGATAAGATGCAGCCACCTCAAAATCCTGAGAATGTGCGGCTTCTAATTTCTTCAAATTAGCACCTTCTATTTGTTTTTCGATCTCTTCTATCTCTTTTGGAACAGTCAAATTCATTATGTGCATGCGTGATCCTGCCTCATCCATTGCATCAATGGCCTTGTCTGGGAATGTTCTATCACTCACATATCGTTCTGTTAAATATACACAAGCTTCAAGAGCTTCTTGTGTATATGTTACATTATGATGAACTTCATATTTATCCTTAATGTTTACAAGAATTTCGAGCGTTTCTTCAGGAGTGGTGGGTTCAACCATCACTTTTTGGAAACGGCGTTCCAATGCTCCATCTTTCTCAATATTTTTTCTATATTCATCAAGTGTCGTTGCACCAATACATTGCAATTCACCACGTGCCAATACTGGCTTTAACAAATTAGCTGCATCCATCGAACCTGAGGCATTTCCGGCACCGACAATAGTATGCAACTCATCAATAAACAATATTATATCTTTATTCTTTGATAACTCATCTATTATCGCTTTTATTCGCTCTTCAAACTGACCTCTAAATTTTGTTCCTGCTACAATTGATGCCATATCCAAAGAAACGATGCGCTTATCAAATAGTATTCTTGGCACATTTCTTTGTATAATTCTCAAAGCTAAGCCTTCTACTATTGCAGATTTACCTACACCTGGCTCACCAATTAAAACAGGATTGTTTTTCTTCCTTCTACTTAGGATTTGCGCCAAGCGTTCAATCTCCTTATCTCGACCTATAACAGCATCTAACTTATTTTCAATTGCAAATTTAGTCAAGTCAATACCAAATTTATCTAATGCAGGCGTGTCGTTCCCTTTCTTCGCTGATTTTGTCGTTGTTGACGATTCTTTTTGCTCAAATTCCATTACATCTTCTTCGTCATCTGTAAATTCTGCCCCGAATTTTGGTCTATCAGTAACATTCACTAACTGACGATATAAAATATCATAGGATATTCCTGCATTGAAAAAATTCTTCATATATGACATATTTTGCACCTCCTTATTATGAAATAAGGACAATAATAAATGTTCAGTATCAACAATCGTTTTTTTCAGCATTCGAGCTTCTAATACACTCAATTTTATAATACGATTAGCTAAATCACCAATAGTAATATTTATATTCACATCAGTGGCATCAGTTTCTATACGCAACTCATCATCTAATGTGGAACGCAATTCATCTATAGAGATCTCATTTATTGATTGTTTTATCATCTCGACCGCCTTACATTCTGGAACTGACAATAAAGCCAAGAGCAAGTGTTCTGGACCAATCACATTGCTATTATGAGATTGCGCTTCTTTCTTGCTATTCTCAATTACCGTTTTTAATATATCTGAAAAATTTAAATCCATTCTAAATACAATAATATGACTTGTTATTTTCCATACTGCAATTATTGTGCCAAAGTCTATTTAATACAGATTAATTATTATAATAAAAAAAAGCAAAAAGCGTTTCTTGAGAAATAGTATTTTACGTATTTTTTTGCTATCTTTGTATGATATTTAACATTCAAATAAATTGGGCAAAGAAATATTCTTTTCAACGCCCTGTAACAGATTATTAACTACGATATTATAAAATCATGTTAGAAGAAGATCGCATTTTAAAGATCAATATTGAGAACGAAATGAAATCGGCATATATCGACTATTCAATGTCGGTAATTGTGTCGCGAGCACTTCCTGATGTAAGAGATGGATTAAAACCGGTACATCGAAGAGTGCTTTTTGGGATGAATGAGATGGGCAACACCTCTGATCATCCACATAAAAAATCAGCAAACTGCGTAGGGGAAGTAATGGGTAAATATCACCCACATGGCGACTCCTCAATCTATGGAACAGTTGTTCGTCTTGCTCAACCATGGGCGCTAAGATACACACTTGTAGATGGACATGGCAACTTTGGATCTATCGATGGCGATGGTGCTGCGGCAATGCGATATACTGAGGTTAGATTAGACAAGATTGGAGAGGAGATGTTACAGGATATAGATTCCGATACTGTTGATTTCCAACCTAACTATGACAATTCTCGAAAGGAGCCTGTTGTTCTTCCAACGCGATTCCCGAACCTGCTTGTAAATGGAGCTTCTGGTATCGCTGTAGGTATGGCAACTAATATGCCACCTCACAACCTTACGGAAGCAATCAATGCAACAATTGCATTAGTTGATAATCCTGATTTGACAATTCCGGAATTAATGCAATACATAAAAGCACCTGACTTCCCAACCGGAGGTACGATATATGGATATAATGGCGTAAAAGAAGCATTTGAAACAGGTCGCGGACGAATTGTTATACGTGCGAAAGCAGAGATAGAGACAAACGCCAATCACGAAGATATTATAGTCACAGAAATCCCATACAATGTAAATAGAGCAGAATTAATCGAATACATTGCTAATCTTGTTAATGAAAAAAAGATTGACGGAATTGCAGACATAAATGACGAAAGTGACTATAAAGGCATGCGCATAGTTATCAGGCTCAAAAGCGATGCAAATGCAAATGTCGTTCTCAATAAACTTTACAAGATGACACAGATGCAAGCGTCATTCAGCGTAAACAATGTTGCTCTTGTAAATGGGAGACCTAAAATCCTAAATCTTAAAGAATTAATACAAGCATTCATCGACCATCGCCATGATGTAGTAATTCGCAGAACTCAATTTGAGCTAAGAAAAGCCCAAGAAAAAGCTCATATTCTTGAAGGATTAATCATTGCCTCTCAAAATATTGACGAAGTTATCAGTATAATCCGTAGCTCAGCTACAACTGAAGAGGCTAAAGAGAGACTTAGTACGCGCTTTGAATTGTCAGATGCACAAACAACTGCAATCGTAGAAATGCGATTAAGACAACTAACAGGATTGGAACAAGACAAGTTGCATCAAGCTCATGAAGAGTTATTGAAATTGATTGCTCATTTAGAAGAAATCCTAAATAATGATGTTGTATGTCGCAATTTGATTAAAGAAGAACTTGCTGAAATAAGAGATAAATATGGCGATGAACGTCGTACAGACATAGACTATACTGCCGGAGATTTCAATGCTGAAGACTTTTATGCTGATGATGAAATGATTATCACCATCTCTCACATGGGATACATCAAACGCACTCCATTATCTGAATTCCGTGCACAAAATCGTGGTGGAGTAGGAGTAAAAGGAAGTGATACAAGAGATGAAGATTTCATCGAACATATTTATCATGCAACAATGCATAATTATATGCTATTCTTCACTCAGAAAGGTCGCTGTTATTGGCTTAAAGTTTACGACATTCCAGAAGGAGCTAAGAATGCTAAAGGTCGTGCAATTCAAAACCTCCTTAATATTGAATCAGATGACACTGTCAATGCATTTATCAGAGTAAAAGGACTTGATGACAAAGATTTTGTAACTTCTCACAATTTGATATTCTGCACAAAGAATGGCATTATCAAAAAAACAAGTCTTGAAGCATACTCTCGTCCAAGAGCAAATGGTGTAAACGCAATTATTATTCGTGAAGATGACCAGTTAATTCAAGTCGAATTAACTGATGGTAATTCAGAAATAATCCTTGCAAACCGCAACGGACGAGCTATTCGTTTCCACGAGAACAAAGTTCGCGAAATGGGACGTGTTTCAACTGGAGTAAGAGGCATGACATTAGATAACAACAACGATTGTGTCGTTGGCATGATTTGTATAAATGAAAATTCAGAAAACAATGTAATGGTTATCTCAGAAAAAGGATACGGAAAACGTTCTTTGCTTGAAGACTATCGCATTACAAATCGCGGAGGAAAAGGAGTTAAAACAATAAATATCACCGACAAAACAGGACATCTTGTTGCTATTAAGAGCGTTACTAATGAAAATGACCTTGTAATAATCAATAAATCAGGCATTACATTGAGACTTAACGTTGCAGATATTCGCGTAATGGGACGTGCAACTCAAGGCGTAAGGCTCATTAATTTAGAAAAGCGCAATGACGATATCGCTTCGGTGTGTTGTGTTAATTCAGAACCAGAAAATGTTGTTGAAGAAAATCAAGAAAACGAAACAACAGAAGAAAACGACAACTAAAAATTAAACAATGATAATTTTCTAACACAAACTATTAACGTTATGAAAAAAATTAGTCTTTTAGGGCTATGCTTGTTAGCTATAGGCTCTGCATCGGCCCAAACAAATTTAGTAAAGGAAGTGGAACGTACTATCAAGGGCGATAATGTAGATTTTGAAGCAGTACGCGCTCAAATTGCCCCTGCACTTACCCATGACGAAACAAAAAATGATGCTCAAACTTGGTTTGTTGCAGGAAAACTTGAATTTGATTGCTACGATAACCTATTTGCAAAAAAATCTATCGGTCAAAATATTGATGGGAAAAATATTGGCAATGCTCTAATCGATGGCTATCGTCTTTACATGACAGCATTACCTCTTGATACAGTCGTTAATGAAAAAGGCAAAGTTAAAACAAAATACTCTAAAGATATCATTAAAACTATTGCCAGCCACTATGCCGATTTTGATAATGCAGCGCGTTTCCTTTGGGAAGCACAAGATTTCGAAGGAGCATACTCAGCTTGGGATATATTCTTAAAATTGCCAAACAATCCTACTATTGCAAAAAGTCTTACCATACCACACGACTCTATCATGGGAGAACTCGCATACAACCAAGCATTAGCAGCATGGCAAGCAAACAAACTTGATAGTGCACTAACAGCATTCGATTATGCTCGTAGCAAAGGATATAACAAAAAAAATCTATATGACTATGCTATCAGTGTAGCAGCTCAAAGCATGAAAAATGATGTAGTATATGCTCTTGCTGCTGATGCGTTTAAGATATATGGGAAAGAAGACAGTAAATATATTCAAATCGTAATCAATGGCTACATTGAAGCGCAAGATTTTGACAAAGCAAAGGCAACAATTGAAGAAGCACTTTCTTTAGACCCTCAAAATGGTGAACTCTATGACGTAATGGGAATTATCTATGATAGCCAAAAAGATAACGAAAAAGCAATGGAATGCTACAAAAAAGCGATCGAATTAAACCCAGAATTTGCAAGAGCTCAATACAATTATGGACGAAAAATATGCGAAAAAGCTTATGCCATAAGTGATGCATCTTCAACTCTAACTCAAGCTGAATATATGAAAGTTCGTGATGAGCAAATTTTCCCATTATTTAGAGATGCAGCTGTATATCTTGAAAAAGCATATGAATTAGATCCAGATAACCAACGTGATGCTTTACGCTATCTCCGTAACGTATATTATAATCTTGGCGATGAAACAAATCTAAAACGTATTGAAAATTTACAACTATAATAATTGCCAATATTATATACATCATGAGGACATTCGTTTTGAATGTCCTCTTTTTTATTTCGTATTAAAATATTTCATATCTTTGTAGAAATATTAAATAAAAATGAAGGATACAAATAAACAATTTGACTCAGCATTAGCAATATGCCGTGAATTATATATCAAGAAATTACATGATTATGGCGCAGCATGGCGCATAATGAGAGCTCAATCAATAACGGACCAAATATTCATAAAAGCTAATCGTATCAGATCCATTGAAATAAAAGGAGAATCAAAAGTCGGGGAGGGCATTTTACCCGAATTTATTGGCATTGTAAATTATGGAATCATTGGTCTCATTCAATTACTACATGGACATAGTGAGACTGAAGACATGACAAATGAACAAGCCATTGCTTTATATGACAAATTAGTATCTGAGACAAAAGAACTAATGATTGCCAAAAACCATGATTATGATGAGGCATGGCGAGCAATGAGAGTTAACTCATATACCGATTTGATCTTAATGAAACTTCTTCGCACAAAACAAATTGAAGATAACAATGGTACAACATTAGTTTCTGAAGGCATTGATGCCAATTATAAAGACATGATTAATTATGCAATATTCGCAATAATAAAACTATCTGGTATTGATGAATAGTATTTTAACGCATTTTAGAAATAACACAAAAACGTATGTATGGATCCTACGCATATTAGTAGGATCTATATTTATTTTATCAGGAGTATCAAAACTAATCGATCTTTGGGGATTTATATACAAAATTGAGCAGTACCTTTTAATATGGGGAATTACAGAACCACGTTCAATTGTATTTATTGTAGCATTATGTATCTCCTCTTTCGAGTTTATAATGGGAGCATTATTAATTGTAGGTAGTTTAAAACGTACTAGTGCCTGGTCATTATTAGCCCTAATGTGCATTATGCTTCCATTTAGTTTATATGTTGCTATTGCCAATCCTGTTGATGATTGTGGTTGTTTTGGCGACTTTATAAAACTCTCAAACATAAATACTTGTCTCAAAAATATAATAATTACACTATTCCTAATATATCTTTCTTTTAATAATCATAAAATCAAAGGCATATATAATAGATATATACAATGGATACAAATATTCATATATATATCTTTTGCAATAACTATTAGCTTGATTGGATACAACACTCAACCGCTAATTGACTTTAGAGGATATAAAATAGGGACTAGCATATATCAAAATCTAAATGATAATCCCGAAATTTCATTCATATACGAAAAAAATGGAATACAAGAGCATTTTTATATAAACAATATCCCTGATAGCACATGGACTTTCATTAAGCGAATTGAGAATAATGAAAAAAAGTCAAACAATAATCTTATTATAACGGATGAGTTTGGTGATGATATAACACCTGATGTAATATCTGATTATGGCGAACAGATTTTACTTTTAATTCCAGAAATAGATAGAGCCGATATTTCATATACTTACTTAATAAATGATATTAACCAAAAAATAAATGCTCGAGGAGGGAATATGATTGGGTTGCTTTCTACCAATCAACATGGAGTTAATTATTGGAAAGATATTTCTATGGCAGACTACGATATATATACAATTGAAGATACAGACATTAAAGAGATTGCTCGAGGCAACATTGCTCTTGTATATCTTATAGATGGTAAAATTCAATGGAAACGAACACTTTCTTCTATTAATGCTTCTTTATTGCAAAAAGATGGCGATGTATTTAAAGCACTATACATAAATAGTCACATGCAATTCCTCTTTATAACAATAATACATATTATCGCATTAACATTATTAATTCTAATTGATTATTTCAGAATAATAGTTAAACATTTTTTATTTCGTAAACCAAGAAAAAGAGTGTAACTTTGCAAAATAAAATTTTTAATGAGATAACTTTATAAATTTATATTAACAATGAGAAAAAATATTGTTGCAGGAAACTGGAAAATGAACACAAACCTTCAAGAAGGTATTGCTCTTGCTAAAGATGTAAATGAAGCATTGAAAAACGTAACTCCTAAATGTGATGTCATTATTGGTGTACCTTTTACTCACCTTGCTTCTATTAATGATGTCATAGATTCTTCTAAATTAGGTCTTAGTGCAGAAAATTGTGCAGACAAAAAATCAGGAGCTTATACTGGTGAAGTTTCTGCTTCTATGGTTGCTTCAACAGGTGCGACTTATGTCATTCTTGGACACTCTGAACGTCGCCAATATTATGGTGAAACATCTGAAATCCTAAAAGAAAAAGTAAATTTAGCACTTGAAAACAACCTTACTCCTATTTTCTGTATCGGAGAAGTACTTGAAGAACGTGAAAATAATACTCACTTTGATGTTGTAAAATCTCAAATTGAAGAAGCCCTATTTGAACTTTCAACAGAAAATTTTGGGAAAATCATTCTTGCATACGAACCAGTATGGGCTATTGGTACAGGAAAAACTGCTACAGACGATCAGGCAGAAGAAATGCATGCATTCATCCGTAGCGTAATTGCCGCTAAATATGGTGAAGCTGTAGCTGAAGAAACATCTATTCTTTATGGTGGTAGCTGCAAACCCTCAAATGCAGCACAACTTTTTGCAAAACCAAATGTTGATGGTGGTCTTATTGGAGGAGCTTCTCTAAAAGCAGAAGACTTTATGGGCATCGTAAATGCATTCTAATTAATAAATTCAAACTAAATATTAGGGCTACAAGAATCTTTTTTTGTATTTTTGTAGCCTTAACTATTTATATTAACTATCAATGGCGAGTCAAAAAATATTAATATTGGGATTAGGCATCATTAATCTTATTTGTAGCTCCAATTATATTACAGCAAATGATAGTATATCAATTGTTGAAAATATTACATCAAATAGTAAATGTACTATTACTCAATCTGCTGTATTAAGTTCAAGACTGAACAAAGCAATTGAGATTACTGATGTAAGTCACGATAATGCTGTTGAGAAACAATATATTTCAGGATATCGCATCCAAATATTCTCAGATAACAATTCTCGCACTGCAAAAAACGAAGCAAAATCTAAATCTCTTCTTATCTCTGAAAAATTCCCAGAATTACGCACATATATTACCTACAATGCGCCTTTTTGGAGACTAAGAGTAGGGGATTTCCGTACTCTGGAAGAAGCCAATGACATTGTCGTTAAACTCAAAGAAGAGTTTCCAAAATTTAGCAAAGAAATCCGCGTTGTAAGAGATAGAATAAATTATATTGATAAAGAATAAACAATTCGATGGATATTCAATACGATAATGATGTTATTAATAAAATAGCGTCACATTTTGAAAGCATTATAGAACTTTTAGGTGAAGACAAGACTCGAGAAGGGCTAAAAAAGACTCCAATTAGAGCGGCAAAAGCATTATACTACGCGACAAATGGATACCGCATAAACCCAACAAAAGTAATGCAACAAGCCATATTTGAATATGCCGGTTCAAAAATGGTTATCGTAAAGGATATTGAATTCTATTCTTTTTGCGAGCATCACATCCTTCCATTTTTTGGTCGCATTTCGATTGGCTATATTCCTAATGGTAATATGATTGGGCTTAGCAAACTTGCTCGTGTCGTTGATGTATTTGCTCGTAGATTACAAGTACAAGAACGTCTGACAACAGAGATTTGCAAAGAAATATATAATACACTATCAGCTAAAGGCGTTATTGTGTCATGTAACGCACAACATTTATGCATGAAAATGCGTGGTGTCGAAAAACAAGATTCATCTACTACTACAATTGAATATATCGGAGATTTTGAAAATAATGCAGATTTACGCAATCAGTTTTTTGAATCAATAAAAATATAAAAAAGACGATGGATATTATTCATCGTCTTCTATTTCATCAAAATCAAAATTCCAACCATCATCGTAAACATCTTGAGTAAAACGAGCTAACTCACGTCCTTCTCGTTTTGTGGGACGTCCAAGTCCTTTGCGTCTATCTATAAACCCACTTATTTTTACGACTTCAAGCAAATCATATTGAGATTGAGGAGTAATGTTTTCTATATAATCTGGAACCAATTTTGCGCCAAGTCGGTTTTCTGTTAATGCTTTAACTCTGAAGGAATAAGTAATAGGAGGTTTTCGGACATTCACAACATCGCCAACTTTTATCGTGCGTGATGGTTTCGCAATTACACCACTTTCAACATCCCCGATGGTTACACGCCCTTTCTTGCATGCCTCTGTTGCAACAGTTCGCGTTTTAAAAACGCGCATTGCCCACAACCACTTATCTATACGTTCATCCTCTTTTGCCATCTTCTACTTATTATTATAGGTATTCATTGTTATTTGGATACCGGCTAAACAGAATGACTTTATTGCATCAATTGCAACATTTAGCCTTTCAGGTATTTTTTGACGTTCATCAAGTGAGAATGGTCCTAAAACATAATCGACTTGACATCCACGTGGGAAATCATTACCTATGCCAAATCTTAAACGTGGATATGCATTTGTCCCTAACATCTCTGCTATGTTTTTCAGCCCATTGTGCCCTGCATCACTCCCTTGACCTTTTATGCGTATAGCTCCAAAGGGTAATGCAAGGTCATCAACAAGCACAAGAATATGGTTAAGGTCAATACCTTCTTTATCTTTCCAGTAACGAACAGCATTTCCGCTCAAATTCATATATGTTGATGGTTTGAGCAAAACCAATTGCTTGTTTTTAACACGCACACGAGCGACATCTCCATATCGTTCTGTTGCAAAAGAAATATTGGACGCCTCGGCAAAGGCATCCAATATTTTAAACCCTATGTTGTGGCGGGTATTACGGTATTCATCACCAATATTACCAAGCCCCACAATAAGATATTTCATCTAATAATTGATTATTTTTTAGCGGCAGCAGCGGCAGCAGCACCACGAGCGGCACGAGTCAACTGAACTGCACAAACAACAGCATTCTTAGCATTCATCAATTCAAGACCTTCGAAATTAAGTTCTCCGATTTGAAGTGATTTACCAAGACCTAGATTATCAACATTGATAACTACACGTTCTGGAATATTGCTATAGATTGCTTTAACTTTGATTTTCTTCATTGATAATGTCAACTTACCACCGGCTTTAACACCTTCTGCGTGACCTTCAAGCTTAACAGGAACTTCAATAGTTACAGGTTTCTTGTCATTTACTTCAAGGAAGTCAATGTGAAGAATTGAATCTTTTACTGGGTGGAATTGGATGTCTTTAAGAACAGCCATTTTCTTTTCTCCATTAACAGTAAGTTCGATAGCAAAAATATCAGGAGTGTAGATGAGTTTGCGAACAGAATCAAGAGAAACAACAAGGTCTGTAGTGATAAGACCTTTGCCATTTGCAATTTCTACTACTTTTTCACCTGCTTTAAGTGTTCCTGCATAAGGAAGATCTACAAGTTCACCACCATTAAGAACTGCAGGGATTTTGTTTTCAACACGAAGTGCTTTTGTCGCTTTTTTGCCAAGACCTGTACGAGGCTCAGCTACTAATTGAAATACTTTCATTGTTTTTTTAAAATTTGTTGTGTTACTAAAAATTAAGTGTTATTTACTGCTCCTTAATTTCCCATCACACGGGATGCTAAAAAGCGATTGCAAAGTTACAAATTTTTAATTAAATACACAACATTAATCTCTCACTCCAAAGAGAATAATCAAATTTCTTATTTTAATTCAGATGCAATGTAAGGCGCAGTAGGAGAATCTCCTGCTACAATTTGTTCAGGTGTTCCTATTGCTATGATATTCCCTCCATTTTTTCCTCCTCCCGGGCCCATATCAATTACATAATCTGCACTCTTTATTACATCTAAATTATGTTCAATCACAAGTACGGTATTTCCTTTATCTACAAGTCTATTCAATACTCCAAGTAATATATTTATATCCTCAAAGTGCAATCCTGTAGTTGGCTCATCAAGAATAAATAACGTTTTCCCAGTGTCTTTTTTAGATAACTCCGTTGCAAGTTTAACTCGTTGATTTTCTCCACCTGAAAGAGTACTTGATGGTTGACCTAATTTTATATACCCAAGCCCAATATCTTGCAATACCTTAATTTTATTCAGAATAGTGGGTATTCCTGTAAAGAAATCAACCGCTTGATTTATAGTCATATCTAATACATCTGCTATTGATTTCCCTTTAAAGCGCACCTCAAGCGTTTCTCTATTATAACGACGTCCACCACATGTTTCACATGGGACAAGAACATCAGGCAAAAAGTTCATCTCTATAGTCTTATACCCATTTCCATTACACGTCTCACATCTTCCACCTGATACATTAAAGGAGAAACGACCTGGTTTGTAACCACGTATTTTAGCTTCAGGGAGATTTACAAATAACGTTCTTATATCTGAAAATACACCTGTATATGTTGCTGGATTAGATCGTGGTGAACGACCTAATGGAGACTGATCAACAGTTACCACTTTATCTATATTTTCTACCCCTAAAATTTCATCATAGGGTAGAGGTTCTTGATTTGAACGATAGAAAATTTTACTCAATATTGGTTGTAAAGTCGCATTAATTAATGAAGATTTTCCACTACCTGACACACCGGCAATACATACAAATGCACCTAATGGCAATGTTAATGTAACGTTTTTCAAATTATTTCCTCTGCAATTTTTTATTGTTATTGTTTTACCATTACCATAACGACGGCGCAATGGTATTTCTATCTCCTTATCGCCATTAAGATATTTAGCAGTCAACGTGTTGGTTTTTAACATATCTTTAGGTGTGCCGGCAAATACAACCTCTCCACCTTTACGCCCAGCTTTTGGACCTATATCTACAATATAATCAGCCTCAAGCATAATATCTTTATCATGCTCAACAACAATAATCGAGTTATCAGCATCTCGCAATTTTTTCAATGAATCAATTAGTCGTCTGTTATCTTTTTGATGCAATCCAATGCTCGGTTCATCAAGAATATATAAAACATTAACCAATTCTGACCCCAGTTGCGTTGCAAGACGTATACGTTGACTCTCTCCACCTGAAAGAGTTGCGGAGTTTCTATTTAGTGAAAGATAATCCAACCCCACATCGACCAAGAAGTTCAAACGAGTACGTATTTCCTTTAAAATCTCATGTGCAATCACCACTTGTTGTTTTGTCAACGACTCTTCAACTGTCAACGACCATTGATACAAATCAGAAATATCAAGTTGAGCAAGATCCGCAATATTCTTGTTCCCAATAAAGAAATGTAGAGCTTCTTTATTCAATCTATCACCTTTACATTCCGGGCATGTAGCTCGAGAGAAAAATTGGCCACTCCATTTTTGAGCCGCAGACGAAGCATCCTCATTTTGTTGCATTTCAATATATTTTACTAGCCCTTCATAACTCATAAAATAATTTGAAGTACTCAATGTCTCTGTTTTGATTGCCAAACGTTCATTTGTTCCATTGAGTATATCATTTATAGCTTCCTCACATATATCTTTAATAGGAGTTTTTATCGTATGACCATATTTTTCACAAATTGCAGTTATTTGCCAAAATATCATTGAATTTTTGTATTTACCTAATGGAACAATACCCCCATCATATATAGAAATTTCCCCATTTGGAATAATCTTTGCTTTGTCAACAATATTGACAAATCCCAACCCCTTGCAACATTCACATGCCCCATGTGGAGAGTTAAATGAAAAATTATGAGGAGCTGGCTCTCGGTAGGAGATTCCACTCACAGGATCCATCAACATTTGGCTATAATATCCTATGCCATCACTCTCAACATCATAAACCATTAATTGCTTTCCTCCTTGTTTCAACGCATTTCTCACCGTATCGGACAATCGAGATGCATCGTTATCAGAAACTTTCAATCGGTCTATAACAAGTTCTATTGAGTGGTTTTTATAGCGATCAAGCTTCATTCCAAAAACAATTTCTCGCAATTCACCATCAACTCTAACTGTCAAATAACCTTTCTTTCGCAATTGTTCAAATAACTCTTTGTAATGACCTTTGCGGTTTTTTACAATCGGGGATAATATATATACCTTTCGTCCTGAATACTTTTCAAGAATGAGATTTACAATCTTTTCTTCAGTATATTTAATCATGGGCTCACCTGATATATAACTACGAGCTACACCAATACGAGCAAACAATAGTCGAAGATAGTCATATATTTCTGTTGTTGTTCCAATCGTACTGCGAGGATTGCGATTTATTGTTTTCTGCTCAATGGCAATTACAGGACATAGCCCGGAAATATTGTCAACATCAGGACGTTCTAACGTTCCAAGCATATTACGAGCATAAGAAGAAAATGTTTCGATATAACGACGTTGTCCCTCTGCAAATATAGTATCAAATGCCAACGAGGATTTACCACTACCACTCAACCCAGTAATAACTGTTAACTTATTATGAGGGATAGTTACATCAATATTTTTCAGATTATGAACTCTTGCCCCTATTACAGAAACAGCATTTACATAATCATCTGACATTATATTTTCATCTAAATTTTCACTCATTCTACAACCCAATTTTCATTATATACTTTTATTCCTTGAGATGAACGATATAATGATTTTTTTAATGGTATTTTTACTTGATATGTTTTAGCTGTGCGTTTTTTAGTCGTTTCATTCACTAATTTACTTGAACGTATCCACGGATTATGTTCGCGTAGTTGAGCATAAGTTATACCATGTTTTTTTGCCCATACTGCCCAATCATCAACCGAGCTGGAAACCTCAATGGTCTTATATTCTACTGGTTGGTACAATTGGTCTCGAGAAAGGCGAAAGCCATATTTTGTCGGATTTTCCATTATCAACTTAGCCGCAATTATGCGAAACACATAACGTGACGTTTCATCAACCAAATGTAAATCAAAAGAAGATGTCGCCAATTGAGTTTCAAGTCGTTTTGAAATTCCGGCACGACCGGCGTTATATGATGCCATAACTGTTTCCCAATTACCATATTCATTATATGCCTTCTTTAAATATCGACAAGTGGCATCTGTTGCTTTTTCTATATGATAACGCTCATCAACATAGTCATTTATTTCTAATCCATACTGCTTGCCTGTTGATGTTATAAACTGCCACAAACCGGCAGCCTTTGCTGGAGAATATGCTCTAATATTCAATGTGCTTTCGATGCATGCAAGATATAATATATCAAGAGGGACACCATGTTTTTTCAATATTGGAGCAAGTATTGGAAAATATTTGTTTGCTCGTTTAATTAGCAATAGGGTAGTACCATGAGTATATATCATTGATGTTAATTCACGATCAAGCCGTTCATACATATCAACCCTGTCAAATGAAATTATCTGTCCTGCAAATTCTATTTTTGCAGGAATTTTAGGATTTTCTACAATAGAAAATATCTCATCATTGGCACAAATAGGCATGGCTACAATTATAGCCACCATGATTATAATTAGATTTTTGATATTCATAAATTATTCTGTAGGAGCAGTTGTTGCAGAACCACTATATTTATATTTAATTATATTTATATCCCCCTTGAGGTCATATTTACGACCATCGGCACCCTCGGCTTTGATAACATAGTAATATACTCCGGCAGGGACATATTTACCATTATGTTTACCATCCCATCCTTGCGAAGGATCATTAAACTCAGCAACCTTTATTCCCCATCGGTTGAATATATAACATTCAAATGATATAATAGATTTATAGCTCACTTTCCATTCATCATTTATACCTTCACTTGATTCAGGAGAAAACGCATTGGGACAATCTATGCTTGATGCGCCAATAAACACCTCATATGTATCACTGAAGTAATCACATGTTCCGGCATCATTGCTTGCGACGAAACGCACATAGGTAGTTCCTTGCTCGCGAAACACATGAGAAACAACAAGTTCGTTCATGCGCAACGTGATGTTTTCAAATTCAGCATCAGTAGCAAATTGCCATTCTGTAAAGACTACTGCATCACTACACACAGCGGCAAATTCTATTTCCACAGGCGCTGAGCCACCGAGCGCAGCTTCATCTTTCTTCTCATTATCATTTTCTCTTATTGTCTGATTTGCAGCAGTGTGAGCCGACACTGCAATAGCTGTATAAAACTGACTGGTTGCCGACGTTGCTTCACCCCAAGTTTCTAAAAATCTATCACCTATAATCGTAACGTCAGTATTACACAATGGCGCCGGTATTCGCATTGTTTCTGTCAAATGAGAAAATTCCTCAACTGCCTCAATCTGAGAATATATCGAAGCATTATCATCCCATTGAAGAGTATTATACACCACTTTAATCCCCCGGTCAAGGTTTTTTGCCTGACCATTTATTGTATAATATTTTATTTCATCGCCATACCCGACAGAATTTAATGCTGTTACATCACAATCTTGTTCAGCCGAAATATTAACAGATTCAATATCAAAATAATGCTTTGAATAATCCACTACCCAAAAATAGTATCGATTAGTTCCTTCTTCAATAATATACCCCATATCCCCCTCAAGGTTTGACAATGTATACACATCACCTTGCTTAATTGATGGAACAACTTCGGCATATCCTCCCCCAAGATTACTATATTTATACCAAGTTACATTTGACGACGAAGATGCTTTATATTGAGCTGAGACACCATTGAGATTATATAGTACAAACAAATCATTTAAACCGGTTGATATAGCTGGCTTTTCTGCAATAACAGGCTTACTATTACCAACAAAAGAAACTGATGCCGAATAACTGAATACCGCAGTTATAAGCGACAAAACTATAGAAAATATAAATCTTTTCATTCCAAAACAATTAATCTTACAAACTTACGAAAAAATAGCGATTATTATTGTCTATCTGATAAATTTATCAGATTTTTTAGTAAGTTTGCAAGCATGAGAGTAGCAAGTATAAATACTGTCGCAACACAAAACAATGCACCCGGGCGCATAATGCTAAATATAAGCGATGCAATTTTAAGAACGGGGGGAGAGTCTCTTGTTACATACGGGCGTGGGGAGTCGTCTATACCTAATTCTTACAAAATCAGCTCTACTTGCAACGCTATTATTCACACTCTCAAAAGCAGAATTTCCGACTCTGAAGGACTACATTCCATAAATGCCACAAAAAAGCTAATAGCACAATTAGAGTCGTTTAATCCCGATATTATACACTTGCACAACATTCACGGACATTATGTTAACTATCCGTTATTAATGCGTTGGTTGAAGGATAGCGATATTCCTGTCGTGTGGACTATGCATGACTGCTGGGCAATTACCGGACATTGTTGTCACTATTCGGCTAATGGATGTGATAAATGGAAGAATGGCTGTCGTGATTGCAAGTATTCATATACATATCCACGTAGTATATCGTCTCAATCAAAACGCAACTTTGAGTTAAAACGCGAATTATTCTCTTCTTTGCCCAACCTTACAATCGTTGCTGTTTCTAACTGGCTTGCTAATGAGCTGAAACAATCGTTTTTTAAACGATTCCCAATAATCGTTATTCACAACGGAATTGACTCCGAAATTTTCAAAGCAATGCCTCATCCTTCAAATGGAAAATTCCGAATACTTGGAGTTGCATCACATTGGGGAGAAAACAAAAATATTGAATTCTTTAATCATCTTGCCAATAAAATCTCCCCCAATGAGGAGATTATAATAGTAGGGGATATCACACTGAAAAAGAGGCTACAACTTCACAAAAATACCACTCATATAGGGAAATTCCGTTCTGCAAAGAAATTAGCTGAAATATATTCTTCGGCTGATGTCTTTATCAACCCATCACGAGAAGAGACATTTGGCATGACAACAATTGAGGCTATGGCTTGTGGAACGCCGGTCATTGTCAATAATGCGACAGCGCTACCGGAAGTTATCACACCGGAGACAGGCTATGCAATAGACATCAATGATATTGATGCCGTTTACAACACACTACAACACATTAAGAACAATCCAAATCGTTTTGCCAATTGCCGACAACACATCATCAACAACTACTCACTCAACCTCATGACCTTACAATACCTCAACCTTTACCAAGGTATAATGAGAAAGAAAGACTGATAAAGGTATAACAAAAAATATTTTTAATCTATTCTTTTTACTTTATTCATTTTTTGTATATTCGCAATTGGAAATTTTCATTTCATACATTGAGGATAGGGTTTCATACATTCTGCAGAATTTATCAACTCTATCTTTTTTTTATTACTTAACTTTATATAAAAAATCATATATTTGCTTTCAATAATTTATTACTCGTAAAAATAATTTACTATATTAATCATTATGAAATTTAATTTTTATTTCGTAACCATTCTTATTTTGCTTTCTATAATGGCGAGCAGTTGTAATGAAACATCGATAACAGCTCTACCTGAATTTTATAATATTCATGAAAAGTTAAAACCTAACGAAGATTATATTTCAAGTAGGCATACCTATGTAGAGGTGTACCCTGAAATGGCGTTTGAATGGTGTTTAATGGGTGTTTAAGAAACCGTTAAATGGCGGTAAATGATGAGGCTGTTAGGGGTACCGGAATAGGGTAGTATCAATAAAATCATAGAGCAAACCGGGGCTGACATAGTTGCCACTTCTGACTGGAAAAATATAGATTCTTACAGCAGTTTGCTTGAAATGTGGGAGAAAGAAACATGCCGGGCTTTCTTACCGATACGACGCCAAACATGAGCAGTCACCGTGGATACGAAATAGATAGTTGGTTGAAAGAGTGCAAAGCAGAGTGCAATTATATTATAATTGACGATTTGGATACTGAAAATTTTAATCACCATCAATTGGAACGCCTCATTGTTGTTAATCCTTTTACCGGATTGGACGAGGATGTTGTCGACAAGGCCATTGCGATATTAAACCATCCAATAAATAATGAAACAAAAAATAAAAATTCTATGGGAGATATTAATCACATCAAAGATTTATTATCACAAGTAATGTATGGAAACACAGAGGATAAAAATGTTCCTCAGCGACTTTTGCAACGAAAAATGATTTTGGGAGCTATTACAGGTGATGTAATAGGCTCGTTTTATGAGTTTTGTAATGTTAAAACAACTGAATTTCCATTGTTTGGAGAGGGCTCAAATTATACCGATGACACTGTTATGACTATAGCAGTGGCCGATTGGCTCTTGTCGTGCAATAGGGTAGCACTTACTTTTAGAAAATGGGGAAACAGATATATTGCAGCAGGTTATGGCGAAATGTTCTATAATTGGTTGCAATCAGAAAATCCGCAACCTTACAATAGCTTCGGGAATGGTTCTGCTATGCGTGTAAGTTATGTGGGTTGGGCATTTGATACGCTTGAAAAAACTCTCGATATGGCAAAACATAGTGCCGAGGTGTCACATAATCACCCCGAGGGTATTAAGGGTGCTCAAGCAATTGCTGCTTGCGTTTTTTTAGCTCGCACGGGAAAGACCAAACAAGAAATCAAAGAGTATATTGAGACAACATTTGGCTACGATTTAAGTCGCACATGTGACGAAATAAGACCTGGTTACAAATTTAATGAAACTTGTCAGGGTTCTGTGCCGGAGGCTATTGTCGCATTCTTGGATAGCCATGACTTCGAAGACGCAATCAGGTTAGCAATATCATTAGGTGGAGATTCCGATACGATTGGAGCAATGACTGGTGCAATTGCCGAAGCATTCTATGGAGAAGTTCCTGAAGCTATTGCAGAAGAGGTATTGACGCGACTCCCCAATGACTTCATAGAAATCATGTTGCAATTCTCTCAAAAGTTTGTCAAATAATCTCTGCAGATAAAAAACGCCACCGATACATTTAGCATCGGTGGCGGTGATATTTAATAGCGTTTTATTAAGCTTGATAGAGAGCTGTTTGAGCGGGGTCGAAGCTGTTGATGAAATCGGCGTGTTTAGCAACTTCGGCTTGTGCCATTTTGTTGTAAACTGTTGCAGATTTTACAAACGCTTCGTTGCGAGTTGCATCAAGTAACAACAAGTGTCCCATGATGATGTTCCCAGCCATTTCTACAAGACGACGAGCCATTAGGTCGTTGTAAGCACTATCTTTAACCTCAGTAACCTTAGCAACAGCAGCTTCATATTTAGCAGTCATCGCTGCAAGGTTATCTTTCAATGGTTGCAATGTGGCAGAAACCTCTTCAGCCTCGTATGTCTTAATCAAATTAAGATATGTGCCTGTAGTGACGTGACGAATAGCAGCAACAACTTGAAGTTGTGTTGTTCCTTCATAGATTGAAGTGATGCGAGCATCGCGATAAACACGTTCACATGCATAGTCTTTCATGAAACCAGAGCCACCATGGATTTGAATACAGTCATATGCATTTTGGTTACAATACTCACTGCCCATACCTTTGATGAGTGGAGTACAAGCATCAGCAAAACGACTGTAGTATTTCATTTCTTGGCGTTCTTCAGCCGTCAATGAGCGTTCTTTTGCGATATCTTCATATACTTTGTACATATCGACAAAACGAGAGCACTCATAAAGCAATGTACGAGAAGCATCAAGTTTAGCTTTCATTACTGAAAGGATTTCTGATACAGCAGGGAATTCGATGATAGCTTTACCAAATTGACGGCGATCCTTGGCATAAGCAAGAGCTTCACGATAAGCGATTTCGCTTACACCAACTGATTGAGCGGCGATACCAAGACGAGCACCATTCATCAACGCCATCACATATTTGATAAGACCAAGACGACGAGAGCCACAAAGTTCTGCCTTTGCATTTTTGTAAACAAGTTCGCAAGTAGGAGAGCCCTTGATACCCATTTTGTTTTCGATGCGACGCACAGTTACACCACCATTGCGCTTGTCATAGATAAACATTGAAAGACCACGACCATCTTTTGTACCTTCTTCTGAACGAGCAAGCACCAAGTGAATATCGCTATCACCATTAGTGATAAAGCGTTTAACACCATTTAATAACCATGTACCATCTTCTTGTGGAGTAGCTTTAAGCATTACCGATTGAAGGTCAGACCCTGCATCAGGCTCAGTCAAGTCCATTGACATAGTTTCACCTGCACACACGCGAGTGATGTAGCGTTGTTTTTGATCTTCATCGGCAAATTCATAGATTGTCTCTGCACAATCTTGAAGTCCCCAAAGGTTTTCAAATCCGGTATCAGCACGGCTCACGATATCAGCTGCCATGATATATGGAGTGATAGGGAAGTTCAATCCACCAAATCGACGAGGCATTGCCATACCCATCAAACCGGCTTTGCGACAAGCATCAAGATTTTCTTGTGTGCCATCGGCATAGATTACGCGTCCGTTTTCAACGCGTGGTCCTTGATGGTCAACGCTTTCAGCATTTTCAACAATCAATCCGCCACAAAGTTCACCTACGATTTCAAGCACTTTGTCATATGAATCCATTGCATCTTCAAAGTTTAACGGAGCATAGTCAAACTTTTCTGCATCAGTATAATTACGTTCTTTGAGTTCAACGATTTTACGCATCAAAGGGTGATTAAGGTGATGCTTCAAATCGGGATTATCTGTATAAAAATTAGCCATAATTTACTTGGAATTTTTCTTGTAATATTTAATTAGTTTTGGCACGATATCCTCCATGTCACCAGTAATCACATAGTCAGCGATTGTATTGATAGGAGCATTAGGATCATTATTGATAGAAATAATGATTGAACTTTCTTGCATACCGGCAATGTGTTGGATTTGTCCTGAGATACCACAAGCGATATATAGTTTTGGACGAACAGTAACACCTGTTTGACCAATTTGACGTTCATGTTCTACGAAACCGGCATCAACAGCAGCACGAGAAGCACCAACTTCACCACCAAGTGTGTTTGCCAAGTCAAACAATAAATCAAAGTTTTCTTTGCTTCCTACACCATAACCACCTGCAACGATGATAGGAGAGTTCTTGATGTTAACTTTTGATTTTTCAATGTGACGGTCAATGATTTCAACAACGAAATCAGCATCAGAGACATATTTAGATGCTTCAAGATTTACAACTTCGCCTTTGTAGTTTTCATCAAATATCTCTTTCTTCATAACACCTTCACGCACTGTAGCCATTTGTGGGCGACAATCGGGGTTAACGATTGTTGCAACAATGTTACCACCAAATGCGGGACGAATTTGATATAGAAGATTTTCGTATTCTTTACCTGTTTTAGGATCCTTGTGTGGACCAATTTCAAGAGACGTACAGTCGGCAGTCAATCCGCTATGCAAACATGAAGAAACGCGAGGACCAAGGTCGCGACCGATGCATGTAGCACCCATCAAACAGATTTGAGGCTCGATTTCTTTGAATAGATTAATCAATACTGCTGCATGAGGATTTGATGTATAAGGATATAAACGCTTATCAGCAACTTTATATACCACATCCACACCAAATGGGAATACTTGACTTTCAACACCGTCAAGATTATCACCAACAATCAATGCTTCAAGTTTAACACCGAGTTTTGTAGCAAGCACACGACCTTTTGTCAATAGCTCAAGGCTTACATCGGCAACTTTGCCGTCTTCAAACTCACAATATACTATTAAATTGTTTTTATCTGACATAATAATGATGTTTTAGACTTAGAGTTAGCCAATAGTGTGATTTGCAATCAATTCTTTAATCAAACCTTCGATTTGCTCATCGTTATTTTCCAATGTAAGGTTTTCTTTAGCAGTGAAAACAACGTTTTCAATAGCTTTAACCTTTGTTGGAGAACCCGCAAGCCCCACTTGTGTCAAATCAGCATCAACATAAGCAGCGCTCCATTCTTGCAAATTGAGATAAGGACGAGCTTCTACAACAGCTTTAATCTCGTCGCTGAGTTTATCCTTTTCGCTTGGAGATACAGCATATTTGTATTTTTGAATGAGTTTGGCATTACGAGGACGACATTCAGCAGCCGAGCCATTAACTGTTACAACGCAAGGTAGAGGCGATTTTACTGTTTCAACTCCTGATTCAAGACGACGCTTAACAATAACAAATCCATCCTTAAGTTCAAGAATTTCTTCAGCATAAGTTACTTGGGGCAAACCTAGTTTTTCAGCAATTTGAGGTCCTACTTGAGCTGTATCACCATCAATAGCTTGACGTCCGCCAAGAATAATGTCATAATTACCAAATTTCTTTACAGCTTGAGCAAGTGAATAAGATGTTGCCAATGTATCAGCACCACCCAACACGCGGTCAGTCAAAACTACACCAGTATCAGCACCACGATACATTGCTTCACGAATTACTTCAGCTGCACGAGGCAATCCCATTGTCAATACAGTAATTGTAGAGCCTGGATTTGCATCTTTAATGCGAAGAGCTTGCTCCAACGCATTTAAGTCTTCAGGATTGAAGATTGCCGGAAGAACAGCACGATTGATTGTACCATCTTCTTTCATTGCATCTTTGCCTACATTGCGAGTGTCGGGCACTTGCTTTGCAAGCACAATGATGTTTAAACTCATATTAAATAGATATTAGAAAATTATTATAAATTCTTAAACATAACAAAGTTACAAAGTTAGTCAATTATTAAGATTTCTACAAATTAAAAGAGGCTATTACTCATAACTTGATCCATCAAAACAATGTGTACAAATCTTGCATTTGGGTAGTCCAATTGACTTTACGATAGTTTCAATTGAGTTAAATTTCAATGATGTCAAACACAATTTTTTGCGTATTTCCTCTACCATTCTTTCATACTCAGGCGAACCTGTTTTAGTATATGCCTCCAAATTTTTATCATGTTCACCTTCCAACTCAGCAATTACCCTTCGAGTAATTAATTCCATTGGACTCTTTGATGCAGTGAAATTGAGAAACTCACATGGATATACCAACGGCGGACAACTGATGCGAATGTGTATTTCTTTTGCTCCATCAGCAAACATATCTTTTACATTATCACGCAATTGAGTCCCTCGCACGATAGAATCATCGCAGAAAATTATTTTTCGATCTCTTAATAATGATTTATTTGTTATTAACTTCATCTTGGCAACAAGTTCGCGGCGTTCTTGTGTGCTTGGAGTAAAGCTTCGAGGCCATGTTGGAGTATACTTAACGATACTTCGTTTATATGGAACTTTTTTACCTTGAGCATAACCAAGAGCCATGCCAATTCCCGAATCGGGAATAGCGCTAACAAAATCTACATCATCATCATCATTTTTGCCCATTTCAAGACCTGACTGATAGCGCATTTCTTCAACATTGCGACCTTCATACTCACAAGATGGATATCCATAATAAGTCCATAGGAATGCGCATATCTGCATCTTGTCATTAGGTTTACGAAGTTGGGTTATAGCATCGGCCGTAATTTCGATAATTTCTCCAGGGCCTATCGTGTAATCAATATCATAACCTAAATTTGAGAACGAACATGTCTCAGACGTTACGGCACGCGCATCATCTTTTTTGCCAACAATAATGGGTGTACGACCATATTTATCACGAGCTGCAATGATTGTTGATTCTGTCAACAACAACATTGAACACGAGCCTTTTATGCTATTATAGACATTTTCAATTCCACTTACAAAATCTTTTCCCTCGCTAATAAGGGCTGCAATCATTTCTGTAGGATTAATTATATCATAGCTATGTTCGCAAAAATGATGTCCCTTTGCAAGCAATTCCTTTTCCAGTTCTTTAATATTATTTATGCGACCAACAGTTACAATCGCAAATTTACCAAGATGGCAATTCACGATAATGGGCTGTGCATCAGTATCACTAATTACACCAATCCCTACATTACCATGAAATTCATCTAAATCTTTTTCAAATTTAGAACGAAAATAAGCATTCTCGATATTATGAATAGAACGTGTAAATACTCCGTTATAACATGTAGCGATACCGGCTCGTTTTGTTCCCATGTGTGAATTATAATCTACACCATAAAACAACTCATTCACACATTTATCTTTTTTGGCAACTCCAAAAAAACCTCCCATAGATTATTTTGTTTCAATTATTTAACAAATAGTAAAGTGGAATTAATCATAAGATTAAATTCCACTTTATCCTATATCGCTTTATTTTTTAGTTTTACTTTCCACCCACTTGCGTGCATTTACAAACGCATCAATCCATGGTGTTACATCATCATTGCGATGAGAATATGGATAATATCCACATTGCCATGGGAATATTGCACGTTCCAAGTGAGGCATCATTGCCAAGTGGCGACCATCAGACGATGCGATACCTGCAACAGATGCACGAGATCCGTTAGGGTTAGCTGGATAAGCTGCATAGTTATATTTTGCAACAATATTATATTTGTCAAGCTTTTCAGGCAAGTTGAATTTACCTTCACCATGTGCTACCCAAATACCTAATTTTGAACCTGCCAGTGAACCAAACATCACTGAGTTGTTTTCTGGAATAGTTACGCCCAAGAATTGAGATTCAAACTTGTGAGAAATATTGTGTTCCATCTTGGTTTTCTTTTCATGTTCAGGATTAATCAAGTTAAGCTCAATCATTAATTGACATCCGTTACAAATACCAAGACTTAAAGTATCTTCACGCTTATAGAAATTATCCAATGCACGTTTAGCTGTTTCATTCCAAAGGAATCCTCCTGCCCAACCTTTAGCAGAGCCAAGCACGTCAGAGTTAGAGAAACCACCACAGAATACAATCATATTCACATCTTCAAGAGTCTCACGCCCTGACATTAAGTCGGTCATGTGAACGTCTTTTACATCAAAACCGGCAAGATATAATGAATAAGCCATTTCGCGATCACCATTTACACCTTTTTCGCGAATAATCGCTGCTTTCACGCCACTCTTGCCATCGCGACGCAATGACAATCCTTTTGCTGCAAGTTTGCCATTAAATCCTTTAGGGAAGCGATAGCGAATAGGTTGTTTCTTGTAATTTTCATAACGCATAGCAGCACATTTTTCACCACTTTGCACTGCGTCCATTAGATATGACGAACGGAACCAAACATCACGAAGATAATCAATACCAAACATATGTTCAGTGCCATTATGAGACATCATAATTGTTCGCTCATCTTGTGGAGTACCAATTGCACAGAATTTAGCACCTGCTTCTGAAAGAATTGCCTCTACTCGTTCTGTTTTAGCATCAGCAACTTGAATTACTAATGCGGGATTTTCTGCAAATAGGATTTTAATCAAATCATTTTCTCCATTTGCGATGAAACCATCTGTATTGAATTCAATACCGCCATTAACATTACCAAATGTCATTTCAAGCAAAGCTGTAATCAAACCTCCGGCAGAAACGTCGTGAGCAGCAAATAACATCTTGTTATTTACCATTTTTTGAACAGCGTTGAAAGTCTTAACAAATTGAGCCGCATCAGTAACTGTTGGTGCATCAACGCCAAGTTTATTCAACGATTGAGCAAATGCCGAGCCACCAAGTTTTAATGCGTCAGAAGAAAAGTCTATATAATATAATGTAGATTTCTTTGGTTGTAATACAGGAGAGACTGTCTTGCGAACATCTTTTACTTCACCTGCAGCAGAGATAATAACTGTACCTGGAGAGTAAACCTTGTCTTCTCCATATTTTTGTGTCATAGAAAGGCTATCCTTTCCTGTTGGGATATTTATACCTAGAGCACATGCGAAATCGCTACATGCCTCAACTGCACGATATAGAGCAGCATCTTCTCCGGCATTTTTACATGGCCACATCCAGTTAGCACTCAATGACAAGCCTTTTATACCATTAATAATAGGAGCCATTGAAATATTTGTCAACGCTTCAGCAATAGCCATAACCGAGCCTTTAGCTGAATCAACAAGAGCGACTTGAGGAGCATGACCTATTGATGTGGCAATACCAGCTTTACCTTTATAGTCAAGAGAAACAACACCACAATCACTCAAAGGCAATTGAATTTCACCTTGGCATTGTTGACGAGCAATTTTACCTGTTACCGAACGGTCAACCTTATTAGTCAACCAATCTTTACATGCAACAGCTTCCAAACTCAACACATCTTTAACATATTCATCAATTTTAGCTTCGTCATATTGTACGTCGCTATATGATACATTAACAGTTGAGTCGGTCATCACTGTTTTTGGTGAATTGCCAAACATATCAGCCATTCCCAAATCTATGGGTTTTACTCCATCTTTTTGTTCAAATACAAAACGATCATCGCCTGTAGTTTCACCAACGACATATAATGGTGCACGCTCACGATCGGCAATGCGTTTTACATATTCAATATCTTTTTCTTCGATAACCATACCCATACGTTCTTGGCTTTCGTTTCCAACAATCTCTTTCGACGATAAAGTCTTGTCGCCAATGGGTAAAGCATCTATATTAATTTTACCTCCTGTTGCTTCAACCAACTCAGAAAGGGCATTCAAGTGTCCACCTGCACCATGGTCATGAATAGAAACGATGGGGTTGTTGTCACTTTCAGCAAGAGCACGAATTACGTTTGACACACGTTTTTGCATTTCAGGGTTGGCACGTTGCACCGCGTTCAATTCAATAGAATTGTCATATTGACCTGTTTCTACTGATGAAACAGCACCACCACCCATACCGATGCGATAGTTATCTCCACCCATCACAACAACTTTTTCGCCTGGTTTAGGTTCACCCTTGATAGCATCTTTCTTAGCGGCAAATCCCACACCACCTGCAAGCATTATCACTTTATCATAGGCATATTGCTTGTCGTTTTCTTCATGTTCAAAAGTAAGAAGCGAGCCACAGATGAGAGGTTGACCAAATTTGTTACCAAAATCAGATGCACCATTTGAAGCCTTGATAAGAATATCACAAGGCGTTTGATACAACCATGCACGAGGATCCATGAGTTTTTCCCAGCGATGATCTTCCGACATGCGAGGATATGATGTCATATAAACCGCTGTACCGGCGATGGGCAAACTTGCCTTACCACCACCAAGACGGTCACGAATTTCTCCTCCAGTACCTGTTGATGCGCCATTGAATGGCTCAACTGTAGTTGGGAAATTATGTGTTTCGGCTTTCAATGATATAACCGTATCTATATCTTTTACTTCAAAATAATCAGGACGATCAGGATTAGTAGGATAGAACTGATCCACCTTAGGCCCTTTTACAAAAGCTACATTATCCTTATACGCCGATACAAGGCGATTGGGATTTTCTTTTGATGTTTTCTTGATTAGGCTGAAAAGCGACATTGGCTTTTCTTCTCCATCAATAACAAATGTACCACCAAAAATTTTGTGACGACAGTGTTCAGAGTTTACTTGCGAGAAACCAAACACTTCACTATCGGTCAATGGACGGCCAAGTTTTGCACTCAATTGACGAAGATATTCTTCTTCATCAACACTTAACGCCAAACCCTCTTGCTTATTATACTCACTAATATCCTCTATATATACAATTGGATCAGGAGTTTTATTAACTGTAAAAATCTTGCTATTAAGCCCGTCATAGACACGTTGAAGCATTTTGTCAAAACGAGGAGCCTCATCACGGCTCAAGAAAAATTCCTCAATGCGGGTAATACCTTCAATGCCCATATTTTGAGTGATTTCCACGGCATTTGTACTCCATGGAGTGATCATTTCACGACGAGGGCCAATGTATTTACCCTTCAACGAGGTGCTTGCAAGAGGCTTCGCTCCATCAAACAACCATGTTAATTTTTCTTTCTCAGCATCGGAGAACTTGTGATTTGTTTCTACGGCAATAATATGATTAGAGCCTTTTTTGAAAAATACAACCATGCTCTGAAAATTGTTATTTTGAGATGATACGATTATTAAAATTTAAGCTACAAAGATAGCGATTTTAATGAACAATACACAAAGTTAATCACATAAATTCAACACAATTTTTTCTAAAATAAATTAGGCTGACTCAATTTCAATAATAACACTTAATAATAATATTAATTTTCGTTTTGTTCATTTATAAGTACATCGATATCCCCTAAATATCCATTTTCTTTAGGAAGTACAAATATATTGTTGGGATTAGCATATTTTCTGAAATGGCTTTCACAATAGAATTCAACCTTCGTAAAGTGAAATATAACATCAGGCTTATCCACAAAAAAAATGAATCACTCTCACATAAAGGTTCAATTATATCGGCATTAAAACGCAATATGTTTGATTTATATCAATCATACATTTTTTAAAGATAGCTCATTAATCACAAAATATAAAAGGTCAAAAATGCAATATTGATTAAAATTGAGTTTTTAACTAAAAATAGGAGTGGGGGATTGCAGGATAAAATTTTTAAGTGTAATTTTGCAACTTAATTTCAGAAAGTGTGCCGTTTTGGCATCATATTTGCAAAAGAATAATCAAAACTTGAAATAATTATTATGAACGTATCAATGGAAAAAATCGACAATGTGAGCGCACGTCTCATTGTGTCGGTTGTAGAAAATGATTACCAAGAAAAGGTAACTAAAGAGATTAAACAAATCGGTCGCACTCACACCATCCCCGGTTTCCGTAAAGGCCATGTACCTTTTGGTGAATTAAATCGTCGTTTTGGGAAACAAATAGCAAGCGATGTTATTAATCAAGAAGTTTATGAAGCTGTATCGAACTACATACGCGATAATAAACTTGGAATCCTTGGCGAGCCTCTTCCTGTAGAAGTTCAAGAACTTGACCTCAAAAATCAAAAAGACTATACATTCCAATATGAAATAGGGTTGGCTCCTGAAATCAACATCAATCTTGACAAGAATACACACATCCCATTCTATCCAATTGAAATTTCTCAAGAAATGATTGACGAACAAGACAAAAACTTCCGTGAACGTTTTGGCGCACAAGTTCCAGGCGAAGAGGTTGATGCAAAAGCTCTTGTAAAGGGATCAATCATGGAACTTAATGAGAATGGTAGCATCAAAGAAGGCGAAGATGCTATCCAAGTAACAAGTGGGATTGTAGCTCCTATGTATTTCAAATCAAAAGAAGAAGGCGATAAATTCCTCGGTAAGAAAGTAGGAGATAAGGTTATTTTCAATCCATACAACACTTGCGAAGGAAATGCGTCAGAATTAGCATCGATGCTTCAAATCGACAAAGATAAAGCAAGCGAAGTAAAAGCTAATTTCGAATTTGCTATTGCTGAAATCATCGTTGTTAAACCTGCCGACTTGAACCAAGAATATTTTGATGGATTGTTTGGCAAAGACAAAGTAACAAGCGAAGAAGCATATTTTGCAGAAATCAAAAAAATGATTTCATCTCAAATTTCGGGTAATAGCGATATGCTTTTCCGTGTTCAAACAGAAAAACAACTTGTTGAACAATATGGTAACGTTGAACTTCCTGAAACATTCTTAAAAAAATGGCTCGTTGCACGCAACGATGGTTTTACCGCCGAAACAATTGATGCAGAATTTGAGAAAATGATTCCATCACTTAAATGGCAATTAATTAAAGAACGTATCGCTGTCGCAGCTGAAATAAAAATTGAAGAAGCTGATGTAATGGCTCACGCAAAGGCACTTGCGGCAAACCAATTTGCACAATATGGCATGACAAACATGGATGAAGAAACACTTACCGACTATGCTAAACGCATTCTTGCTGATAAAAACTATCGTCCACGCATTGTAGAAGAAGTTGGCGACATCAAATTGTTTGACGCAATCAAAGAAAAAGTTACTCTTGATGTAAAAGAAATCTCTTTAGAAGAATTCAAAGAAATTGCATCTAAAGCATAAGATTTTTCAACTAACGACAAGAAAGAGTGCTACAAATTGTAGTACTCTTTCTTTTTTATACGATTTTTTAGTATAGAAATTTGGAGATTATTAGGTTTTTATTTGTATCTTTGGTATAAGAAACAATTTTGGTAAAAAGATTTATGAATAACGATTTTAGAAATTACGCTGTAAAGCATCTTGGCATGAATGGTCTTGCCCTTGATCAATATGTATCAAATATAACATCCAGTTATATATCTCCAACAATCATCGAAGAGCGTCAACTAAATGTTGCTCAGATGGATGTATTTTCTCGATTGATGATGGATCGCATTATATTTTTAGGTACGGATGTAAATGATTATACTGCAAACGTAATACAAGCACAATTGCTATTTTTAGACCAAGCCGATCCCGGTAAAGATGTTTCAATATATATAAATTCTCCCGGAGGGTCAGTATATGCCGGTCTTGGGATATATGATACCATGCAATACATCTCAAGTGATGTATCAACAATATGTACCGGTATGGCAGCATCAATGGCAGCCGTTCTCTTGGTTGCAGGAGCTGAAGGCAAAAGATTTGCATTAAAACATTCTCGCGTAATGATTCACCAACCAATGGGAGGCGCGCAAGGACAAGCGTCAGACATTGAAATTACAGCTCGCGAAATTCAAAAACTAAAGAAAGAGCTATACACCATTATATCTGACCACTCAGGTGTTGCATATGATAAAGTTGCAAAAGACTCTGATAGAGATTATTGGATGACAGCCGCCGAAGCAAAAGAATATGGCATGATTGATGAAGTTCTAATCAGAGCAAAGCATTAATATGGGAAAGAAGCAACAAGTAAAATGTGCATTTTGCGGTCGTCCAGCCAACATGAGCGAGGTGCTTATTCCGTCGGCATTGGATGAGACATACATTTGCGCTGAATGTGTTGACCAAATTCATGAGATGCTGAAAGATTATCGTCATGAAGAAAGTGAGAAAAACATTGAAAACATAGATTTAAATTCTATTCCAAAACCCAAAGAGATAAATAATTTCCTAAATCAATATGTCATTGGACAAGATGATGCTAAGAAGTATTTATCTGTAGCCGTTTATAATCATTATAAACGTTTAGCTCAAGGGAAAGACGATGATGTTGACATTGAAAAAAGCAACATTATTATTGTAGGTCCAACAGGTACAGGTAAAACATTATTAGCAAAAACGATTGCACGCTATCTTAATGTTCCTTTTACTATAGTTGATGCAACTGTTTTAACTGAAGCCGGATATGTGGGTGAGGATATTGAGAGTTTGTTAACTCGATTACTTCAAGTTGCCGATTATAATGTAGAGCAAGCAGAAAAAGGGATTGTATTCATTGATGAAATAGACAAAATCGCGCGCAAAGGGGATAATCCATCAATTACTCGCGACGTGAGTGGAGAAGGTGTACAACAAGGATTACTAAAACTACTCGAAGGCTCAGTGGTAAACGTTCCACCTCAAGGAGGGCGCAAACATCCTGAGCAAAAAATGATACAGGTAAATACTAAAAACATATTGTTTATTTGTGGTGGGGCATTTGATGGTATTGAACGTAAAATTGCACAACGACTTAACACTCATGTGGTAGGATATTCTACCGATGCAAAGAGACAAAATATACAACGAGACAATTTCCTCCAATATGTTTCCCCTCAAGATCTCAAATCATTTGGTTTGATACCTGAAATCATTGGACGTCTCCCTATTTTAACACATCTCAATCCGCTTAACAGAGCGGACTTAAGGCGTATTTTGACTGAGCCTAACAATGCAATTATCCGTCAATACAAAAAATTATTTGATATGGATAATGTCACTCTTTCGTTTACCGATGACGCACTTGACTTGATTGTTGATAAAGCAATTGAATATAAACTAGGAGCACGTGGTTTGCGTTCGATTGTAGAATCAATCATGATTGATGCAATGTATGATGTCCCATCATCTGATATAAAAGAATTTGAGGTATCTAAAGAATATGCAATGAAAAAACTCATTGCGGCAAATTTTGAAACAATCGCGAAACAAAATAATTAAATAAAATTCAGTTGTAAAAATTCAATATATATTAATATCCACTAAATCTATAAGAAATATGGTAAACAAGACAGCACTTATAGAGGAGCTTAAAAAGCACTTCGGGTTTGACACTTTCAAAGGCAATCAAGAGTCAATAATGACTAGTCTTTTGGAAGGGAAAGATACCTTTGTGCTTATGCCCACAGGGGGCGGCAAATCGTTGTGTTATCAATTACCAGCACTACTTATGGAAGGTACTGCAATTATTATATCCCCATTAATAGCATTGATGAAAAATCAAGTTGATGCAATGAGACATTTCAGTGAAGAAGACAATATTGCTCATTTTTTGAATTCATCATTAAATAAAACTGCTATTGAACAAGTAAAAAATGATATCATAGGTGGTAAAACTAAATTATTATATGTTGCACCTGAATCATTAACAAAAGAAGAAAATATTGAATTTTTAAAAACTGTTCCCATATCATTCTATGCTGTTGACGAGGCCCATTGTATTTCTGAATGGGGACATGATTTCCGACCAGAATATAGACGCATACGTCCAATAATTAATGAAATAGGTTCACGACCTGTTATTGCTCTAACAGCAACGGCAACACCCAAAGTTCAACACGATATTCAAAAAAACTTGGGAATGCAAAACGCAGAAGTATTTAAATCGTCATTTAACAGAGCGAACCTTTATTATGAAGTGCGGTCTAAGACAAAAAATGTTGACAAGGACATTATAAAATACATCAAAAACAACGAAGGTAAATCCGGAATCATCTATTGTTTAAGCCGAAAGAAAGTGGAAGAATTGGCTGAAATGTTGCGAGTAAATGAAATAAACGCATTGGCTTATCATGCAGGAATGGACAGTATTACTCGTTCAGAAAATCAGGATGCCTTTCTACTTGAGAGAGTTGATGTAATCGTAGCAACAATAGCATTCGGCATGGGCATTGATAAGCCCGATGTAAGATTTGTAATCCATTATGACATTCCAAAATCACTTGAAGGCTATTATCAAGAGACTGGTCGTGCAGGTCGAGATGGCGGAGAAGGACAATGTATTACATTCTATGCAAACAAAGACCTTCAAAAGTTAGAAAAGTTCATGCAAGGTAAACCTATCGCTGAACAAGAAATAGGGAAACAATTGCTTATTGAAACAGCATCTTATGCCGAATCTTCGGTGTGTCGACGAAAAACACTGCTTCACTATTTCGGTGAAGAATTCAGGCTTGATAATTGTGGGAACTGTGACAACTGCTTAAATCCGAAAAAGCAAGTGGAAGCAAAAGATGAATTATGTGCAGCAATAGAAACTATAACTGCATTAAAAGAAAAATTCAAAGCCGACCATGTTATAGACGTGATGCTTGGGAAAAAAACTAACAACATAAAATCATACAACCAAGACGAATTAGAAGTTTTTGGGTGTACCGAAAATTCAAATGAGCGTAAGCTTAATGCCATAATAAGACAAGCTATTATTGCAGGATATATCGATAGAGATATTGAAAATTATGGGTTACTTAAAGTCACAAAAAGTGGACATAATTTCCTTAAATCACCTAAATCATTTAAAATTGTAGAAGACACAGAATTTAATGATGATAATGATGACGAGATTATTGTTAAAAGCGGTGGTACTTGTGCAATTGATCCTATATTATTTTCTATACTTAAAGAACTTCGCAAAAAAATAGCAAAAAAATTAGAATTACCTCCATACGTTATATTCCAAGATCCATCACTTGAAGCTATGGCAACAACATATCCAATTAACATGGATGAGCTACAAAATATTACCGGAGTAGGAGCTGGAAAAGCAAAACGTTATGGGGAGGAATTTTTGAAAGTTATAAAAGCTCATGTTGTAGAAAATGAGATTGAACGACCTGAGGATTTGCGAGTAAGAAGTGTTGCCAACAAGAGTAAACTTAAAATCTCTATAATACAAGGCATTGACCGCAAAATAGCTCTTGATGAGCTTGCCACATCTAAAGGGTTAGAGTTTAGCGAAATTCTTGATGAAATTGAAGCGATTGTATATTCCGGCACAAAAATAAATATTGATTATTTTATTGAAGAAATCATGGATGAGGATCATCAATATGACATCTTTGAATATTTTAAAGAAAGTGACAGCGACGATATCGAAAAAGCCATCAATGAATTAGGACGTGATTATACCGAAGAAGAAATTCGGTTAGTTAGAATAAAATTTATGTCCGAATTTGCCAATTAATAATAGCACTAAATGCATCGACAACAAATCGATGCATTTTTTATCATCAATCATATAAAAAGTTACATTTTTCAAAAATTTCATTACAAAAACGTAGCACAATGATACTTTTTTGCGACACTTAATTGTTTTAACTATCGATTATTTCTATCTTTGTATTTCTTAAAATATATAATCGTGAAAGATAATAAACAAAATACAGCTGTATTGCTAATGCATTGTCCCGACCAGCCGGGTATCATTGCAGTTATAACAGAATTTATCAATGCCAATGGTGGTAACATTCTATATCTTGACCAATATGTAGATAAAATCAATGGTATTTTTTACATGCGTGTAGAATGGGATTTAGATAATTTTGGAATTCCAACAGAAAAAATAAGCGACTATTTTGAAACATTATATGCTAACAGATATAGCATGAATTTCAAAATAAGTTTCACGAAAAAATGTCAACGCATGGCAATTTTTGTTTCAAAAATGTCTCACTGTTTGTATGATATCCTTGCTCGATATGTAGCAGGCGAGTGGGATGTGGAAATACCTTTGATTATAAGCAACCACCCTGACATGAAGGTTGTCGCAGAACAATTCAATATTCCATACGAGATAATCCCTGTTACTAAAGACAATAAAGCCGATATGGAAGCAATTGAATTTGAATTACTTGATAAATATAACATTGACTTTATTGTATTGGCTCGGTACATGCAGGTTTTATCAGAAGATTTCATCAAAAGATATCCTAATCGCATCATAAATATACACCATTCATTCCTTCCTGCATTCGTTGGGGCAAAACCTTATCATGCAGCATATGATAGAGGTGTTAAACTTATTGGTGCAACTAGCCACTACGTTACAACGGAACTTGATGCCGGTCCCATTATCGAACAAGATATCGTGCGCATTACGCACAAAGACACTATTAATGATTTGATTAAAAAGGGACGAGATCTTGAAAAAATCGTTCTATCAAGAGCCGTTGAAAAACATATTCAACGTAAAATTTTGACCTATCGCAATAAAACTGTCGTTTTTAGCTAATAATAGTAATGAAAATAGCTATTATAAAATATAATGCCGGGAATAATTTCTCCGTAGAATGTGCATTAAAGCGCATTGGTTACGACGCCATTATCACAGACAATCCCGATATTATTTTAAACGCTGACCGTGTAATCTTTCCTGGGGTGGGAGAGGCGAGTAGTGCAATGACTTATTTGAAAGAGCACAAATTAGACACTTTAATCAAAAGCCTCACGCAACCGGTATTGGGAATATGTATTGGTCAACAATTATTGTGTAGCCATTCAGAGGAAGGTAATATAAATTGTTTAGGGATCTTTAATGCTCAAGTAAAACGTTTTACTTCAAATATTCAAGATTTCAAAATTCCTCACATGGGATGGAATACATTGAATAACATAAAGCCTGATTTCATCCCTCAAGAATTTGAAAATCAATATGTGTATTATGTACACAGCTATTATGTTCCTGTTACAGAAGACACTGTTGCAACAACCGACTACATACATCCATTTAGTGCAGCTCTTCACAAAGGGAACTTTTTCTCTACTCAATTTCATCCGGAAAAAAGTGGAGACATTGGAGAATCAATAATTAAACGCTTTATTGAACAATGATTGATATTATACCAGCAATAGATATTATCGGAGGAAAATGTGTTCGTCTCACAAAAGGAGATTATGAACATCAGAAAATATATGCGATAAATCCTCTTGATGTAGCCAAAATGTTTGAAGATGCAGGTTGTAAGCGTTTACATCTTGTTGATTTAGATGGGGCAAAATCTAATCACATAGTAAATCATCACGTCTTGGAAAATATTGCAAGCTATACAAATCTCATTATTGACTTTGGTGGAGGTATTAAAAGCAACGAAGATATTAAAATCGCTTTCGAAAGTGGTGCATCTATGATTACTGGAGGGAGTATCGCTGTCAACAATGTGGAAATATTTTCAGAATGGATAGTAAAATATGGCTCTGATAAAATCATCCTTGGGGCAGACACTCGAAATGGTAAAATATCAACATCGGGATGGCTTGAAGATAGCAAAATTGAAATAATCCCATTTATTAACTCTTACACAGAAAAAGGTATTACACAAGTAATTTCTACTGATATAAATGTTGATGGAATGTTATCCGGACCTTCAATAGAATTATATCAATCTATATTACAAGAAATACCCAACCTTTATCTTATTGCAAGTGGAGGTGTTAGCTGTATGACTGATATTGAAAATCTTCAAAAAGCACATGTCCCGGCAGTAATTGTAGGAAAGGCGATATATGAAAATCACATCCCCCTAAAAGAAATAGAACGTTTTAATCTAAATAATTATATAGATTATGTTAGCTAAACGTATAATTCCATGCCTCGACGTAAAAGATGGTACAACGGTCAAAGGTGTAAACTTTGTCAATTTTAAGGAAGCTGGAGATCCTGTTGAATTAGGTAAGAAATATAGTCACGATGGCGCTGACGAATTAGTATTTCTTGATATCACAGCTTCACACGAAGGGCGCAAAACATTTGTCAATCTTGTTACTCGCATTGCTGAAAACATTAGTATACCATTTACTGTTGGAGGAGGAATTAATGATGTTACTGATGTTGACAAATTGTTGAACGCCGGAGCTGATAAGATTTCAATAAATTCAGCTGCACTTCGCAACCCGAATCTCATCGATAATATTGCCAATAATTTTGGCAATCAAGTGTGTGTTGTTGCAATTGATGCTCGTTTTGATAATAGTGAATGGATTTGCTATATCAATGGAGGAAGAATTCCAACAGAACGAAAACTTATAGAATGGGCTTACGAAGCACAAGAGCGTGGAGCTGGCGAAATACTATTTACAAGTATGGATCATGATGGGGTAAAAACAGGTTTTGCATGCGAAGCATTAACTATGCTTAATGATAAATTAAGTATCCCCATTATAGCATCAGGCGGAGCCGGTGATTATTCTCATTTTTATGATGTGTTTACTATTGGCAAAGCCGATGCTGCATTGGCTGCAAGTATATTCCATTTTAACGAAATACCTATAGACAAATTAAAATGCTATCTAAACGAGCGAAATATTAACGTAAGAATTTAATACTCAATAAAATATATGGCTATCGATTTTAACAAAATGCAAGGACTTGTTCCTGCAATTATCCAAGATTCACGCACTAAAAACGTGTTAATGCTTGGATTTATGAATGAAGAGGCTTACAATAAAACTAAAGAAATAGGTAAAGTAACCTTTTTTAGTCGCACAAAAAATCGCCTTTGGACAAAAGGCGAAGAAAGTGGGAATTTCCTCAATGTTGTATCAATTGAAGAGGATTGTGATCACGATACACTTTTGATCAAAGTTGTTCCTGTAGGTCCTGTTTGTCATACAGGAAGTGATACTTGTTTCCAAACTAAAAACGAATGGGGTGTTGAATTTTTCAGATACCTACAAGATTTTATTCTACGCAGATATAACGAAATGCCTGAAGGCTCATACACAACATCGCTTTTCCAAAAAGGGATTAACCGCATGGCACAAAAAGTAGGCGAAGAAGCGGTAGAAACTGTTATTGAGGCGACTAATGGCACTGATGAACGATTAGTTTATGAAGCATCTGATATGATATATCACTTAATTGTATTACTTACCTCTAAGGGATTGCGTATTGAAGATTTAGCTGAAGAACTTGTTAAACGCCACAAAGAATAAAAACAATGAGCATTGTCCAATACATAAATGTTGAAATCCTTCGTAAAGAGCTTATTGTTCTAAAAAATGTGAATTTTGAGTTACAAGAAGGAGAATTTACATATTTACTTGGGAAAGTTGGTAGCGGGAAAAGTAGCTTGCTTAAATCAATGTATGCCGAAATTCCCATTACTGAAGGAGAGGCAACCGTATTGGGCTATGATTTAACACATATGAAAAAAAAAGAAATACCTATGCTCCGACGTGAAATAGGTATTGTCTTTCAAGATTTTCAGCTTCTTACAGACCGAAGCGTCTATGACAATCTGAAATTTGTATTAGATGCAACCGGTTGGAAAAACGATGAGGAGAAAGATATTCGCATTGAAGAAGTTTTGAAGGAAATGGGAATGACAAATAAGTCCTATAAAATGCCACATGAATTATCCGGAGGAGAACAACAACGTATTGTTATCGCTAGAGCATTGCTTAATCGTCCCAAATTAATTCTCGCTGATGAGCCAACTGGAAACCTTGATCCATCAACAGGCAATCAAATTGTCCAACACTTACATCGCATCTCAGAAGAGGGAACTGCTGTAATAATGGCAACTCATAACATGAACTTTGTTGAAGAATATCCAGGTCGTATAATTAAATGTGAGGATAAGCACATTATCGAAGTGTAATCACAATATATTTTAATGCAAACAGATTATATATCATCACATTTTTGTATTTTTGCATCCAATTTAATTAATATAGAATTATAAATAGCAACATGAAAGTATTAAAATTTGGTGGAACATCAGTAGGCTCAGCCCAAAGAATTAAAGAAGTAGCCAAACTCATTACAGCGCGAGGAAAAAACATCATTGTTCTTTCTGCAATGTCAGGTACAACAAATACATTAGTTGAAATTTCAGATTACCTTTATAAAAAAAATACTGATGGAGCAAAAGAAACCATTAATACTCTTGAAGCTAAATATAAACAAACTATAAACGAACTTTATATCACAGACGAGTACAAAGAAAAAGCCATTAAAGAGGTTAAGGCTTGCTTCAATTACATGCGTTCATTTACAAAAGACTTGTTCACCATGTTTGAGGAAAAAGAAATTCTTGCACAAGGTGAATTGATGTCAACCGCAATGATGAATTTGTATTTACAAGAATGTGGTGTAAATTCTGAAATGCTTCCTGCATTGGATTATATGCGTACTGATAAAAATGCAGAACCCGACACTCAATATATCAAACAAAAATTAACAGCTCTTCTTGAAAAACATCCAGATGCTGATATGTATATAACCCAAGGTTACATATGTCGCAACGCTTACGGAGAAATAGATAACCTACAACGTGGAGGTAGCGATTATAGCGCATCATTAATTGGTTGCGCCATTAATGCTGAGGAAATCGAAATATGGACTGACATCGATGGCATGCACAACAATGACCCTCGCTATGTTGAAGGTACAGAGCCAGTTAGTGAGCTACACTTTGAAGAAGCTGCCGAACTTGCTTATTTTGGTGCTAAAATACTACACCCAACATGTGTGCTTCCTGCCAAGCTAAACAACATTCCTGTTCGTTTGCTTAACACAATGCAACCTGAGGCTCATGGCACATTAATATACAACACATCTGCGTCATGTGAGATAAAAGCTGTTGCTGCAAAAGATAACATTACTGCAATTAAGATTAAATCAGGACGCATGCTACTTGCGTATGGATTCTTGCGTAAAGTATTTGAAATCTTTGAAACATATCAAACACCCATTGATATGATTGCAACATCAGAAGTGGGGGTTTCTGTAACAATTGATAATGAGCGAAACTTGTCTCACATCCTCGATGACTTGAAAAAATTTGGTACAGTTACAGTTGATAAAGATATGGTTATCATCTGTGTTGTTGGAGATTTGGAATGGCAAAATCGCGGATTTGAAGCAAAAGCCCTTGATGCGTTGAAAGAGATACCGGTGAGAATGATTTCTTATGGAGGTAGCAACTACAATATCTCATTCCTTGTACGCAAAGAGGATAAAGTAAAAGCGCTAAACCTTTTAAGCGATCGTTTGTTTAAAAATAAATAATCAAACAATCAAGAATATGGCACAATTCCCAATAAAGGAGTTTGAACACCTTCGCACTCCTTTCTATTATTATGACCTCAACTTGTTACAAAAAACACTTGAGGAAATAAATAAATATTCGGAAAAAGAGATTTATCATGTTCATTACGCAATAAAAGCCAATGCTAATCCAGAAATTCTTCGCATTATCAAAGAAGCCGGATTTGGGATTGATTGTGTGAGTGGAGGAGAGGTACAAACTGCTCTTAATGTGGGGTTTGAACCATCTAAAATTGTATTTGCCGGAGTAGGGAAAAGTGATTGGGAAATTGAATTAGGTCTTGATAACAACATCTCCTGCTTTAATGTTGAGTCAGCTGCCGAACTTGATATTATACAAGAGATTGCAGAAACTAAAAACAAAACAGCAAATGTTGCTCTTAGAGTTAACCCTAATATAGACGCTCACACTCATCACTATATCACAACAGGACTTGCAGAAAACAAATTTGGGATCAGCCTTGAATTGCTTGATAAAGTAATTGAGCGTTGCATCACATCTCCTAATATCAATTTGCAAGGATTACATTTCCACATAGGCTCACAAATCACAATTAACGAGCCATTTAAACACCTTTGTGGTAAAATAAATAATCTTCAAAAGAATTACGAGTCTCAAGGTATTAAGTTTAATACAATTAACGTAGGAGGTGGATTAGGTATTGATTATGCCAATCCTGATATAAATCCGATTCCTGATTTCAAAAGTTATTTTGAAACATTTGACAAATATTTAGAATTGAGAGAAGGACAACAACTACACTTTGAGCTTGGTCGCTCTGTAGTGGGACAATGTGGGAGTCTAATAACAAAAGTTTTATATGTAAAAGAAGGATTAAACAAGAAATTTGCAATTGTTGATGCCGGTTTTACTGAACTTATTCGCCCGGCTCTATACGGAGCTCACCACTTAATTGAAAACATCTCAAGTCAAGATGAAGCAACTGATGTATATGATGTAGTAGGTCCAATATGTGAGTCTTCTGACCGATTTGGGGAAGATGAAAAACTCCCTAAAACAAAACGAGGCAATTTGTTGGCATTGCGGTCTGCAGGTGCCTATGGTGAAATTATGGCATCACAATATAATTGTCGCCAATTACCACAAAGTTACTTTAGTACAAATTTATAAGTTTTATTACTATTTGAAAATTTAGCTATATATACACCTAATGATAAATCATGCAAGCCGATAACCGATGTGTTTTCGGCTTGTTTTATTTTAATTCCTTGCATATTATATATCTCTATTATGTCAACTATTTGATTTATTATTAATTCTTGACCATTTTGTTTTATCTCCACATCATTATTTGTAACATCGGTAATTCCGGTAGTTGTTGCATGAGATAGCACATAAGCTGCCAATCCATTCCCTGATGAATACAAATACAAGTAACTACGTGATGTTGCCGAAACATCAACCGAAGCATCAACAACACGAACAAACATACCTGGCACAGTAGGAGATACCGTTCCTAATGATTGCTCTGGCAAAATCCATAGATTCTTTATGCCATTAAATGTAGTAGGGAATTGATCTGGAAGTATCGCGATATTGAACTTTGAGCCATCATTTACACTTGATGCATATGCAATCATTTTCATTCCAGAATGTTCAAATAATTCTGCCCCCATACATTTCTTATCCGTAGGCAACATATCAGTTGGAAGTTCAGCCACTGCATCATTAGAATCCCAGCTAAAAATCGTAGGGTAATTATATTTATTATCATCCAATATAAAATAATTTTCATCAATAGGATAAATGCTTGGACGACTCACATTATAATCATTTGAAATATAATTAAATCTTGATGTTTCTAACGTTGGACTCCAATCATCAAACACCCATTTACACACAATAGAATAAGTCGTTGCAGGCATTACAGCTGAATAAATCGTGAATTTGCCGGTTGAAACACTCCCTTTAATCGTGCATCTATAGAATGTTGCGCCCTCAATATTTGAAGATATCGGCAATTCACATTTATATTCACCTGTCACCTTCCCTGTTGTAACATCTAAACGATGAGCATAAATATAACTTTCGGTTTTACTATTAGCTCTATTTGTCATAATAACATTACCATCATCGTCTATACACATATCAGCTAATGGACTTGTTGGTTTAGTATAAGAGCCAAAATCAATATCAATAGTTGATAATTGCTCTCCTGTATATGCATTATATCTATATAATTGTGCAGTAGTAATACCATTTCCCACATATACGATACCATCTTTTACCACCATAGAGGTGTTATATGCGCCCTTATCCGTTTGTTTCAAACCATTGTTATTCAAATCAGAACGAATCCACATCGAGGCAATTGAGATAGGGGGCAATCCATTTGACAAATGGACGATAGGGTAGTCATTTTGATCTCTTACTACTTCATATCCTGCACTGACATCCGGTCTTCCCTCAATCGTAAAACTGCGCACTTGAGAAAAGGCATCATCTTTAGCTATGCGCCAATAATAAGTGCCATTCTGAAAATTTGTTACCGCCATGAGATACTGCATGTAATAGTCATTATACAGCACCCATTTAGAGCTACCAGCATATATAATGTCAGAGAACGTTTCGTCTGTTGCTATTTGAAGAATAAGATTACTATTATCGTCCCAATGACACACAAAATGGAAATCATCGGTTACCACAGCATTATCCTCCGGCAAATAAATTTCGCACTCTGAAGCTTTTACGGCAAAAGAAATTAGCACTAAAACCGCAGAAAATATGTTTCTTATCATAATTCAATCAATTTATTCTTATCTCATTAACACAAAATTACAAAATAATCAGTAAATCTACATTAATCTTGCGTAGTTTATAAAAATAAATTTCTGTCATTTTGCCTATACTTAGCCAAGGGATGGGGGAACGCGTTAAAGGAGAAGACGCGTTTCCTTCGGATAAAATGTAATGTCTTGCGAACAAAATAGCCGGGGAATGTCTCCGACGGCGCTCCCGCGGGGCTCCTCTTGGCCGGAGGGGCAAGTGTTTTTCATTTAGATAGGGCAGACTCTGAGCCAAACGTCGCATTGCTCCTGCTTTTTGGCTCTAACGCTTCGCGGTCTGCCAAAAGTAAGCGATACACTCGCGTTGCTCGTTGCTCTGCGCCTATGCAGATAAAAACAAAAAGCACTACCAGATGGCAGTGCTTAATGTGAGTAGGGTCATTTCTTAAAAATTGCCTTAAAAAGCTTCTTAACAATCCATATCCACAATAATAGGAGAGGAACTCCTATTATGATAAAACCAAAAATAGAGCCGATATCCATATATGTATTTTTTTTGCAAATATACAAATTTATGGCCTAAATCCAATAGGATTTGCTTTAGGTTGGAAATTCAATTTTGGAAGGCCCGCATAAGGAGCTAATAAACCACCTGCTAAGCCTCTCAAACCATCGCCTATGTTATCCATAAAATTAATATAGCCATTCCAACGGCCAGCAAGACGTTCATCTTGAATACTTAATTGTAAACTTTGATTAAAAGAACTTTGAAGATTATTAAAAAATACGCTACGCGTAAAATTAAAAAATTGTTGTCTAAAGGGAAGACCTGAGCCTTTGATAGGTTTACCATCTGAGTCATAAGAATAAATACCTGCATCAGAATTATAAACAGTATCCTCAAAGCCTGCCAACGTTTCTTTTGGTTTATCAATATTGTATTGTTGTTTCTCGCGCATCATACGCCAATACGTTTCGGTTATCTGCTGTAAAATTAACTTAGCTTGATTTGTCTTAACTTTACCTTCAATAACCATATTAGCCAAACCTTGAAGAGATGTTGCAAAATTCACCCATGCTTGTGGCTCGAAATATTGTGCAACAAATTGTTGCTGTTGAACAGATAAAGACGCTAAAGTAGCTTCCGCTTCTGCTTCGTTGGTATATGCAATCTGCTGACGAAAACGCAAACCAGCAGTTAAACGCGTGAAGCTATTCTGCTCGAATAAAGCCTCAGTTTGCTCATGTACGAGTTCACGTCTCTCGTCCTCAGTCAATCCAAGTTTTTTAAGGTAATCAATATTACCTAATATCTGACTTTGCTCTAAAGGCAAAAGAGTCTCAATCCTTTTGCCTTGTGTATCTGCCAAGCCTGCTTGAGAAAGGGCGAGTCGTGAAGCTGTAGTCTCACGCATCGTGCGTAAGCCTTGCATAAAACTACTCTCAAGGTGGGGAATTTGTGGAGCCTGCATGGTGGGGGCCTGACCAGTGCCAGGAGCAGAATTACTCATACCGATATTTCCACCTTGGCCAAGCATAGCATAAGGGGAAAAGCCTGCATTTTCGAGACGCTGACGCTGAGCAGTATTAAAGAAGAAAGAGGGCTGCTCACGCAGACCTCAGTCCTCATTCATCACATTATGCTTATTTACGATTATAGTGCTTTTGCGTTAACCTAAAATCTACTTCCTATAACAGACCAATCAATAATGTCCCACAAATTGTTGAGCGAATCAGCTCTGCGATTTTGATAATCAAGATAGTAGGCATGTTCCCACACATCAAAGCAGAGTAGGGGTGTCAATCCTTGTGTGAGCGGATTCTCCGCATTCTTTCCTTGAGTGATAAACAATCGCCCATTACCATCTTTTGATAACCACACCCAACCCGAGCCAAAGAGTTTCACTCCCGCTTCAACAAATGCCTTTTTGAATTCATCAAATGAGCCAAACTGACTGTTGATAGCCTCGGCAAGGTCTCCATCAGGCTTACCTCCACCTTCAGGAGAAAATGAGAAGAAATAAAAGATATGGTTCCATGCTTGTGAAGCATTATTGAACAATGCTCCATCAGATAAACGTATGATATCTTCAAGATTCATATCTTCATATTTTGTTCCCTTAATGAGATTATTAAGGTTGTCAATATAGGCTTTCTCATGCTTCCCATAATGAAATTTTATGGTGTCTTTGCTGATTACCGGCTCTAATGCATCGAGAGCATAGGGTAGTTCGGGTTGTTGGTATATCATAATCGCATGTCGTTTTATGGATTTGTATAATTAAAACAACATGCGATAAAAAAAGTTCAATAAAGTGTTTTTTTTACTTCAACAATTCATATCGATTGAGCCTTGCTAAAGAATAATGATATTGGTAAACGATATCCATGTATTCTCGCTGTGCCGACAGAAAATAATTAACCTCTTGAAGATAAGTCAATAATGATATTTCTCCACCATCAAGAGCCTTTTTGAGCAACGCAATATTATTGCTATCCTCAAACACAGGACGATATTCATTTATCTCTTTGTGCAACATTAATACTTTGGCTCTATCACTATACATCTCCGATAATTTTGCTACCTCAACACTTGTTTCTTCATTTTCCAATGAGCGTAACAATGCTTTAGATGCAGCTATTTTATTGCGATTAGAGAAAAGAGGTAATGACAAGCCTATTTTAAATCCGTTGAAATGTGTGCCTAATTCATTTACATGAAGATATCCAAGCGAAAATCCAGGGAGATTTTTAAATTTAGCCGCTTTAGCTGTTGATGCTTGCGATTTTGTCATAAATGAATTATAGCCCAACATGGGGTCATTTTGCTTAATCATCTCAACATAATCAACCTCTGACAATATCATATCTTGAGGATAATCATTCAGAACGGCTGTAATTGCAGAGCAATCTTTACCTCCATTAAGTGCAGTGAGTGAATTCTCAAGAATGGTTAATTGTGTTTTTAGTTCATTACAACGACGAGAAACTGATATATATTCAATATCGATTTTATTAACATCAAGGATTGTAACCTCACCTTGATGATAACCATTATGATATTTTTCTTTCAGTTGCGTCATGTGATTAAGAACTTCATCCATAACTGCAATATTCTTACGCGTATTAACGATATCAATGAACAACAGTTTTACATCGAGAAGTTTATCAAGGTAATTGCTACGTTTGAGAAATGTCATAGCATCAGTAGCCGATTGTGCTGCCTTGCGACGCTCGCTATATACTCCAGGCCATTCAAATCCTTGAGAAACACCAATACTCCATTTATTTCCAATCGCCTTAGGACCCCATTGATGTTCAAAATCAATATCGGTTTCAGGTAAATTATTCTCGCTTTTAATTGACAATACTTCGCTTTCAATCGAAGCTTCCATTGCTGCAATATCAAGATTGTTTGCCATGATTGTTTTCATCAATGTGTCATAATCTTGCGCAACAGATGTCAAAGCAAAGAAAATCAGTATTAACGAATATATCTTTTTCATTATTTCTCTTCTTTTTTACTAATTAGATAATATACAATCGGGACAACTAAGAGGTTTAGAATTGTTGATGTTATTAATCCTCCAAGTATCACAATCGCAAGTGGAGATTGTATTTCATTTCCCGGCTCACTACCACTGACTGCAATAGGAATCAAAGCTAACGCAGAGGTCAACGCTGTCATAATGATAGGATTAAGTCGGTCTATTGAACCATGATAAATGCGCTCTATCAAAGACACTCCCTCTTCTCGCAAACTATTATAACGTGACATGAGCAACATCCCATTGCGTGTAGTTATACCTAATAATGATATAAATCCGATAATTGCGGGTATATTTAATTCGCCTGAAGTAAATCGAAGAATCAATATTCCACCAATCATTGCCAATGGCATATTTAACAAAATAATGAGAGACTGATTCATGTTGCGATATTCTTGGTAAAGCAACATAAAGATTATAATCAATGCTCCAATAGAGGTTAATGCTAAAGTCCTTGATGCTTCAGCTTCACTTTCAAATTGTCCTCCATAAGCAACATAATAATTCTCAGGGAGAATTATTTCACTCTCTATCTTATCTTGTATCTCATTCACTGCACTACGCAAATCTCTATCTTGCACATTAGCAGAAACAATGATACGTCGACTCACATTTTCTCGATTTATTGTATTTGGTCCTGTTGCAGAAACTATATCTGCAACATAGCTCAACGGAATTTTGCCAACATTACTATCAATCATCAAGTTTGATATTTTTTCCATTGAATTACGATGTTCATCATCAAGACGCACTGTAACATCATAGGGAAGACCTTTTTCATATACTTGAGATACGACCTCTCCTGCTAATGTAATGTTGATAAAACTCGCAAACTCGTTTATTGTTATGCCATATTTTGCAAGCATTTCACGACGAGGACTGATATTTAGCTGTGGACGCTCAACTTGTTGCTCTACATTAATATCAACAACGCCCTCAATACCGGAAATAGAGTTCTTTATCTTATTACCATAACTATATAAACGATTTAAATCATCACCAAATAACTTAATTGCAATTTGAGTTTTTGCACCAGACAACATTGCATCAATACGATGGGAGATAGGTTGACCTATTTCGACATTTACTCCTGGAAGAGATGCTAATTTAGCACGTAATTCTTTAACCATCTCTCCTCGAGAACGGTCAGTTAATTCGTACGGAGCATCAATTTCAGATGTGTTTACGCCAAATGAGTGTTCAGCCAATTCTGCACGCCCTGTACGACGAGCAACTGTCTTAATTTCCGGTATAGACATAATCAATCGCTCTGCCTCTCGGCCTATTTTATCACTTTCTTCAAGTGAAATTCCCGGTATAGTACTGATGTTTATTGTTAACGAGCCTTCATTAAATGCAGGCAAAAAACTACGTCCAAGAGAAAAAAACACAACGACTGACACAACAAATAACGCAACAACTGATCCTAATACAGTTTTTTTATTGTTAAAACACCATTGCAATCCTTTGTTATATGCATTTTTCATTTTAACAGCCAACCACGCATCTTTATTAATTGTTTCAGTTGCTTTCTTTGTCCCCAACAGATAGCTGCATAATACAGGAGTGAGAGTTAATGCAACAATTGTTGATGCAACAAGAGCTACTATAAATGAAATTCCCAATGGAATCAACATACGACCTTCAATGCCACTTAAAAAGAATAATGGGAGAAAACTTGCAACAATAATAAGTGTTGAGTTTAGAATTGGGATACGCACCTCTTTTGATGCTAAATAAACTATTTCAAGCATTGATTTGCGTTGTTCCTGAGGTAATAAATAGTTTTCGCGCAATCGTTTATAAACATTCTCTACATCAACAATAGCATCATCGACAAGTGAGCCAATTGCAATAGCAATACCACCAAGGCTCATTGTATTTATTGTCATGCCCAACGCATGAAGGACAAGCACTGCAATAATTATAGAAAAGGGGAGAGCGACAAGCGAAATCAACGTTGTTCGCACATTCATCAAGAAAAAGAATAATACTATAATTACAAAAATTGCTCCCTCAATAAGTGATTTTTGCAAATTTGAAATTGAATTGTCTATAAACTCGCTTTGCTTAAATATATCTGTTGAAATTTTTATGTCGGTAGGAATATTCTTTGAGATGCTAAACAAATCGGCCTCAATCTTCTTAGTCAATTCAATTGTTCCAACTTCTGGCTGTTTTGTTATTGTTAGCAATACTGCTTGCTTTGTCATTTCTGAAGCAACTCCTAATCGAGGTAATTTATTTCCAATCTTAACATTTGCAACATCTTCAACTAAAACGACACCATTTTCATCACTCCTTACAACTGATTTACCTATTTCATCAGTTGAAGTAGTGGTTATGTCCCCTTTTATAAGATATTCGTTACCAAATTCATATAATACTCCACCTGACGCATTATTATTTAATAACTGAACACTTGCCATTACCTCGTCAAGTGTTATATTATAATATCGCATCTTTTCAGGTAATATCTGAATCTGATACTCTTTTATATCACCTCCAATTACAGAAACTTGTGAAACCCCTCCAATTGAAAGCATACGTGGACGTATAACCCTATCTGCAATGGAACGAACATCGCTCATTGATGTAGAATCTGCAGTGAGTCCAATAATCATTATCTCTCCTAAGATTGATGATTGAGGTCCAAGAGTAGGGGAGTTCACTCCCGGAGGGAATGTTTCGGACAAATTAACCAATCGCTCAGAGACAATTTGACGCGCTTGATATATATCCATACCCCAATCAAATTCAACCCACACAATAGAGAATCCTGTAGATGACGATGAACGCACACGTCTCACTCCGGTAGCCCCATTTACCGATGTCTCAATTGGAAATGTTACTAATTGTTCAACTTCTTCTGGGGCATACCCTGGAGCTTCTGTCATTACAACTACTGTAGGAGCATTCAAATCTGGAAATATGTCAACTTCAGTGCGTGTTAACACAAATAAACCCGATAGCACCAATAATCCTGATAAAATCAAGATTATTACTCTATTAGATAGAGAAAACTGTATGATTTTATTTAACATAATAGCCTCCTCTCTTAATGACTATGGCTGTGTCCGGCTGGTATAGCCCCGCTTGCTTCGGCAAGTTTTACTATAATTGCACCACGGGAAACGACCTCATCTTTGCGAGTAAGACCGCTTTTAATTTCATAGTTCTGCCCATCGGTGCTACCTAATGTCACCAATCTTTTCTCGTAACATTCATCATCTAATTTTACATAGACGTAATATTTGCCTTGTTGTTCTGTAACAGCATCAACAGGTAGGACTATAACATTTTTACGAGTTGATCCTATTAAATACACCTCAGCAAATGTACCAGGAATGACAGATCCATCATTGTCAAAGGTAAAATACACAGGAATATACCCCGGTTGTGAAGATGTTGCAGATGAAGACACCAATTTCCCTTTTAAATTCGACAACGAAATTACATTCTCAGAATATGCTGGACGTATATTTGCGGTTGATATTAATGGTAAAAAATTATAATATTTTTCAGGCATATCAGCACGCAAAGTTAATCGCATATTACCCGAAATTACTGCTATCGGTTGCCCTACTGATACATATTCTCCTTGTTTTACCAACAATTTAGTAATTACACCATTTGATACTGCTGATGCGGTACTCCCCAATGCGTTACCTGTATATGAAGCCTTCGCCTGCTCATATGCTTGTTTAATTGCATTATAATCTTTTGTGGATATTATTCCATCATCGTGTAAAGGTTTCACACGTTCATATTCAGCTTTAGCGGACTCATAAGTTATGCGCGAAGCCTCATTGGCATCTCCTCCCGAAATTCCGCGAGCTGATACTGACGCGATTGTATTACCTACTGCGACTTTCTTTCCTTCAACAACTCCATTTGCAAAAGTGAGAATACCAGAAGAGGGTGCAATCACTATCGACTGGTCATCAGGAGCAGATAAAACTTGTCCTGAAACTTTTATTACTTCACTGAAATTCTGAGGCTTTACCATTTGTGAATACACACCGAAACGCATTGCTTCATCTACAGAAAGTTCGATTTCTTCTGAATTTACATGACTATCGGCATGCCCATGATCGTGATGATGATGACCTAATCCATCATCTTGTGCAGATGGAGCACATCCTACACATAATAACGTCCCAACACAAAGGACAACATTTTTTATTTTCATTTATATCGAATTAAAATATTAGTAATCAATTATTTAGTCTCTACTATATCTTAATTCATTATTGGCGGAGCACGAAAAGCAGATAGTGATTTTATTACATTATTTATATAATCATCATAATACGCAGCAACATTTACTATTATATCAACTATCTTGTTTTCTATAATAATTTGATTTAGATGTAACAAACCATATAATTGCAACGGGGCAGTAATTATCTTTATAAAATTTTGCTCAGAAACTTTATAGCTCCCTAAATGCATTGAACAAGAAGTATCCTCATGATGATGGTGGTGATGAGAATCATGTTTTACATCATGATTACAAAACTCTATAATATCATTTGAATATCCGAGAACTAAATCATCTAATGTCGTCAAATGTATGCAAATATTACCATAACAATCATGATGATGGAATTGCATTACAGATGTTAATGCAAAAACTATTAATACAAAAATTGATAAAAAAGACTGATTTTTTCTCATATGATGATATATGGTGTAAAATTAGCAAATAATTTACTTATAACAAAAAGTGTAAATATCATAATACGATAATATCACACAAATTCAGCCATAAATAGTAGTAATTTTATTTCTTGAAAATAAACAAAGTTTGCCCCATAATGCATATTATGTTAACCACAATATTTAAGTGGATGTTTTTTACCCTATTTACATTAACAATTATAGTATTCTATTTAACATGCTAATTCCTCTATTTACAAATACATCATTCTATTTTTTAAACGAATTCTTGTTTTCTAATTTTCAGCATTTTAAATATCATCAGGTTAATTCAGAATTTCAAACTGGCGCAAATATTCCATTTGGATTATTTTAGTTTTTCATATAACCAATTGAAAATCATATGTTTTACACACACAAACCAAATGCACACTTTAACATAAGCACCAAAATAAAGAGTTTCTACCAAACATCAGCGAGCATCAATAAGCTAAAACCCTGTCACTCTATTACTTATACACTATATCTCAAGTAAATCATCAATTAATTCTTTCAATAATAGCATGGGGTAATTTACATTTCAAATCTTTGCTTTCAAATTATTTACATCGTAAAATTTTGTAATTACAATTATATTAATTACATTTGTATATTCATTGTTGTAAAATCTAAATTGAATGGACATCGTTTCTCGCATCAAAACATTTATGAATTTAACCCAAATTACAAGTTCCCAATTTGCGGACACTTGTAATATACCCCGTCCTACGATATCACAAATACTTAATGGGAGGAATAAAAAGATTAGCGATGAAATAATTGGTAAAATACATTCTTCATATCCTACATTATCCATGCTGTGGTTAATGTTTGGCGAAGGAGATATGTTGATTAATAAAAATATTGAAATCTCAGGTGAACAAAATCATCTAAATCCAAGCGAATCCGCCCAACAATCTATTGATAATAACCTTTTTACATCATCCTTAGATTTTGATTTTAATTGCACAGAAAATACCTCAGAAAAATTAAATATTGATTTTTCAAATATAAATACACACGAACAACCATCAAACAGCAACAATTCAAATAATACAAAACAATTATCATTATCTCCTGACTCAAATAAAACAATTGTAAATATAATGGTATTTTATAGTGATAATAGTTTTGAATCTTTTACTCCTGCAAATAGAAAAATATAACTGAGATTAATATTATAGCTCAATTTCAAATAAATCTTCATGTTTTATTATTAACTTTGTATTACATCAAAATAATATACAATGAAGAAATTTATTATAGATTTTGTTATTGTGGAGAATAAACACATCCATGATAACTATTCTCTCCTAATATTAAGCCCTAAAACAGGAGAAAAATTACCAGAAATGCAACCTGGACAATTTGTGCAAATCGCAATTGATGGTTCCAAATCAACATTCTTAAGACGCCCTATCTCTATTAACTTTGTTGATTACAAGAATAATCAAATATGGTTACTCGTTCGTAGAGCCGGAGACGGAACATCTCATCTACTTGGAATGCAAAATGGTGATAGTCTTAATATAATATTGCCATTAGGTAGTAGCTTTACCACACCAACCAATAAAACCTCTCGCCTATTACTTGTTGGAGGAGGAGTTGGTATAGCCCCTATGCTATACCTTGGCTATATCCTAAAAAATAAAGGCTATAATCCTGAATTCTTAATTGGAGCCAGATCAGCCAAAGATATATTAGAACTAGACGAATTAAAATCAGTTGGGATTGTACATATTTCAACTGAGGATGGAACTCTCGGAGAAAAAGGTTTAGTGACAACAAATAGTGTATTGAACTCCCCTATCGATTTTATTTATTGTTGTGGTCCAGCACCTATGATGAAAGCTGTCGCAAAAGTTGCCAAAAACATTGGGGCCGAATGTGAGGTTTCGCTTGAAAACATGATGGCATGTGGGGTTGGAGCTTGTTTATGCTGTGTTGAAAATACAGTAAACGGGAATGTGTGTGTATGTACAGAAGGTCCGGTATTTAATATAAATCAATTAACATGGTAAATTTAAACGTAAATATAGGTAATTTGTCACTAAAAAACCCTGTTCTTACTGCGTCTGGTACATTTGGATATGGCGAAGAATTTAGTGATTTTATTGACTTAAATAAACTTGGTGGGTTTATCGTAAAAGGGACAACAATTAATCATCGGGAGGGAAACCCTTACCCACGCATGGTTGAAACTCCATCTGGAATGTTGAATGCCGTTGGTCTTCAAAATAAAGGTGTTGATTATTTTATTAACCAAATATACCCTCGAATTAGCGATATTGATTCAGAAATAATTGTAAACGTATCAGGAGCCTCTATTGACGATTATGTTGCAGTGTGTGAAAAATTAGCGCCATTAAACAAGATAAATGCAATTGAGGTAAATATATCTTGCCCAAATGTAAAACAAGGGGGTATGGCTTTTGGCACAACATCAAATGGTGCAGCCCAAGTTACTAAAGCAGTAAGAGCTACATTCCCTAAAACTCTTATAGTTAAGTTATCTCCAAATGTTACAGATATAACTGAGATTGCTCGCGCTGTTGAATCGGAAGGAGCTGATTCTGTATCATTGATTAACACCATGTTAGGCATGGCTATTGATATAGAAAAACAACGACCATACTTATCTACAATTACCGGTGGTTTATCAGGTGCTGCTGTACGCCCGGTAGCTGTACGCATGGTGTGGCAAGTAGCAAAAGCTGTCCAAATACCGGTAATAGGTCTTGGAGGTATCATGAATGGACGAGACGCAATAGAATTTATGCTTGCCGGAGCAACTGCAATTGAAGTTGGGACTGCAAATTTCATTGATCCTACTACAACAATTAGAATAATTGAATTCATGAACGAATACTGCGATCGACATGGTATAAAAGACATCAATGAAATTATTGGACAAATTTAAGCAGAATCAAAGCAAATAAAAGCAAATAAAAACAAATAGCAGAAACAGTGTTTCTGCTATTTGTTTTTATTTGCTTTATTACAAGTTTATTCGTTTTAATTGTTCTTCATTATAATACAATATCATATTTTGGGAATTATAGCATGTATATAAATCATAAGAAACAAAATACCTATTTATTTCTCTTGATTTATAATTTAAATCATGTGGAGATTTTAATATATCTAAAACTCTTCTCTTATGAATTTCTGATATATTATTATTACAAACTACAATAATTCCTGATATAAAAATGGTTTCTGCTATCTCTTGTTCAAAAGGGAATAATCCTATATTACACTCCCCTATTTCAAGTATTGTATTTTTATATATTTTGCCTTGATATAGTATATAGTGTGCAAAAATGCGTTTATTTTTCTCCATGTTGAGTCATGCCGTAATCATATGTTTGCTGACTGAATCTACGTCTATAAACTTGTGGATTTAACCGCGTCCGAACCAATGAAATACTATCAACATGAATTCTATCATGGTATTTTAAATCGGCTACTGCAATACCATATACACGAGAGTGCGACTTTGTTGAATCACAATATAGAGTTATATCATGCCAACCATCCTGAGACACTATTATATTCTTATATTCAGATGAGCCATCGGCATAATCTACCCCAATAGTCCAGTTTATGGATGTTTGATTGTTTATCAGTTTAAATTTCCATTCATAGATGTCTCCATTTTTCCAATTTTCGTCTCTATTTATAGAGAATGACAGATACCTATCAGGGGCTAATGCTGTTAACAGTCTATATCTTAATCCTGGCCATGCATCGGCAGAATCTCCGGCAACGACAAATTGCATATTATCAATTGGCACTTTTACATTGCGTATATCTTCTTCAAGAATAGCAATAACTTTATCGTAGACTTCAATATATTCTTCTATATTTTGCCCATACCACACAAACGAAGTGTCAACTTGTTCTTGCGATACGTTATGTTTTATATATATAGATTGCTTTAATGCTTTTTTGACAGAATCTATTTCATATTCTTCTCTATTAGACTCAACAATACTCTCCCCAATATGAATATCAGCTAACAATCGGGCCATTTTATCCTGAGGGATAACGTATCCGGGAGCAGAATTACACCCAACACATAAAACAATCACACATAATGTATAGACAATCCTTTTATACATATTTCCACCTCAAGCTATTTTTCCTTTTCAGGAATTGTGGCTATACTTTTATGGTAAAAAAATATCAACGATAATATTCCTATAGTTATAGCAGCATCAGCCAAGTTAAATATTGGTTGAAAAAATAAAAAATGTTCTCCTCCGACAAATGGCACCCATTCCGGCCAATCAAAACTAAACAAAGGGAAATATAGCATATCTACCACTTTACCATAAAATAAAGGAGCATATCCTCCTGCTTCAGGCATGAATACTGCTACTTCGGGAGGATATGGATTGTCAAAAAGTAAGCCATAAAATATACAATCGATAATATTTCCAGCAGCACCAGCTGTAATTAATGCAACACACGCAATATAACCGTATTTTATATATTCACGAGATTTTATTCGGCATATATAATAAATTAAAGCCACTACTGCCACAATACGAAACAATGTTAGAAATAGTTTATTCCCTATCTCCATCCCAAAAGCCATCCCATTGTTTTCAATAAAGCATAATTGAAACCAATCAGTAATATGTACACTCTCTCCCAAATAAAAATTTGTTTTTACCCAAATTTTCAGTATTTGGTCAAGTATAATAACGCCTAAAATTATTATTAGAGCAAAATACCCTTTTGTTAATTTCATTAATTAAGAATAACTTACTTCTTATTTTTAGCATCAATACTCAATGTTGCATGAGGAACTGCACGCAAACGCTCTTTTGGAATAAGCACACCTGTTTCACGACAAATACCATAAGTTTTGTTTTCAATTCTCACTAATGCGGCCTGCAAATGTTGAATAAACTTCATTTGTCGTTGAGCTAATTGACCAGCTTCTTCCTTGCTCAATGTACTTGCTCCTTCTTCCAATACCTTAAATGTTGGAGATGTATCAGAAACATCATTTCCATCTGTATTCATTATATTTGACTTTAGCAACTCGTAATCACGTTGTGCTTTTTCGAGTTTTTTTAAAATCAATTCCTTGAATTCTTGTAATTCTTCATCAGAATATCTTGTTTTTTCACTCATATTATATTTAAGTTTTTATTTATTACTTATTGACTTATTGAAATTGATACATTTACATTAATACCATCAAGATCAAGTATTTCTATTTCTCCGTCAAGAGATTCAGAAATTATCATTGATGATGCAAGTACTTGTCGAGAGATGTAATCACTATAACGAGCTATTGCAGAATCTGTTTCTTCATTATGGCCAAAGACTACTGCTATCTTATCAGTAATATCATAATCTCGTCCTTTTCTGATATTTTGTATGCGATTAACTATTTCTCTTGCAATACCCTCTTGTTTTAGTTCTTCAGTTATTGTGATATCTAACGCAATAGTCAAATTTCCTTCATTAGCTACCAACCATCCGGGGATATCTTCAGAAATAACTTCTACATCACACAATTCCACTGTTGCACTGTTTCCATCAATATCAAGAACTATATTTCCATTCTTTTCAAATGAAATAATATCTTGTTGGCTCATTGAAGCAATTGCATTCGCAACAAGTTTCATTGTTTTACCAAACTTTGGACCTAATTTTTTAAAATCAGGTTTTACTCGCTTAACCAATACTCCTTCATCATTACCAACGAACTTGATACCCTTAACATTTACTTCATTCAATATCAATTCGCTCATTGATTCAACAGCTTTACGTTGAGTTTCATCCAACACCGGAATCATTAACGATGAAAGTGGTTGACGAACTTTGATATTAACTTTGCGACGTAAAGCCAACACCATTGATGTTATATCCTGAGCAATTTTCATTCGTTGTTCAAGATCTTTATCAATCACATTATAATCGACTATTGGGAACAACGCGATATGCACGGATTGAGGATCTTCGCATGTTACAGATGTCAAGTCAAGATATAATCTATCTGCAAAGAATGGAGATATTGGAGCCATCAATTTTGCAATTGTTTCAAGACATAAATACAATGTTTGATAAGCCGAAAGTTTATCTTCATTCATCTCGCCACCCCAGAAACGTTTACGATTCAAGCGTACATACCAATTACTTAAATTATCATTAACGAAATCGTTGATTGCACGAGCTGCTTTCGTAGGTTCATAATCAGCCAATGACTCATCTACATCTTTAATTAAAGTATTTAATAATGAGATAATCCATCGATCAATTTCAGGACGTTTTTCCAATGGTAGCTGAGGTTGACTATTATCAAACCCATCTACATTTGCATATAATGCAAAGAATGAATATGTATTATATAATGTAGCAAATAGTTTACGACTTGATTCTTGCACTCCTGCAGGGTCAAACTTGAGATTATCCCATGGTGATGAATTAGCAATCATGTACCAACGTACAGGATCTGAGCCAAACTGATCAATAGCCTCAAATGGATTTATAGCATTCCCAAGTCGTTTTGACATTTTATTTCCATCTTTATCAAGGACAAGACCATTTGAAATAACAGCTTTATATGCAACAGAATCAAATACCATCGTTGCTATAGCGTGAAGAGTAAAGAACCAACCACGTGTTTGGTCTACTCCTTCAGCAATAAAATCAGCGGGATATAGCTCCCCACTATCAAGCCCTTCCTTATTTTCAAACGGATAATGCAATTGAGCATATGGCATTGCGCCAGAATCAAACCACACATCTATTAAGTCTAATTCACGATGCATTGGTTTCCCCGTAGCGGAAACAAGAACTATACTATCAACATAAGGGCGATGTAAATCAATTTTATTATAATTAGAAACACTATATTCACCGGGGATAAATCCTTTATCTTTATATGGATTTGATTTCATTACACCAGCAGCAACCGCTTTTTCTATCTCATTATATAGTGTTTCTACACTATCAATACATATTTCTTCTGTACCATCATCAGTCCTCCATATTGGTAATGGAGTTCCCCAATAACGACTTCGCGATAAATTCCAATCTTGCAAATTTTCCAACCATTTCCCGAATCGACCAGAACCGGTTGATTGTGGTTTCCATTTAATTGTTTGGTTTAACTCCATCATGCGTTCACGCGCAGCAGTTGTGCGAATAAACCAACTATCTAATGGATAATACAATACAGGTTTATCAGTACGCCAACAATGAGGATAATTATGCACATGCTTTTCTATTCTGAAAGCACTCCCCTCTTGTTTCATTTCAAGAGCAATAATAACATTCAAATCTTCAGCCTTTGACGCTGATGATTCATCATATTTACCACCTAAGGTATATTGAGGGTCATATGCATTTTTTACATAATCACCTGCATGACGAGAATACATCTCTTTATTCACACATACAGAAACAAATTCGTCGGCACATTCTTCAATTGTATAATATTTCCCAGTCAAATCAACCATAGGACGAGTTTCACCCTTTTTGTTAATCATAAACAAAGAAGGAATACCTGCTGCCTTTGCTACTTTAGCATCATCTGCGCCAAACGTAGGAGCAATATGTACAATACCGGTACCATCCTCTGTTGTTACATAATCACCAGGGATTACCTTAAATGCGAGTTCTGATAATTCAACGAATTTATCCTTTCCTATGTTAAAGCATTTATCTGCATTTGAGTCAGAAAATTCTTTCACAAATGTAGCTGAGTTACAATCCACTTTTTCCAAAGGCTTAACCCATGGCATCAATTGTTTATAACCCATTCCGACAAGATCTGCCCCAACATATTCACCAACGATACGATAAGGAATAACTTTATCGCCTTGTTTATATTCTTCCATTGGGATTTCTTCCCCTTCCGGTTTTAAATATGATTTCAACAAATCTTTAGCAATAACAATAGATATCTTTTCTCCATTATATGGATTGTATGTTTGAGCGCAAACATATTCAATTTTAGGTCCTACACACAATGCAGTGTTTGATGGTAATGTCCATGGAGTTGTTGTCCATGCGACAAAACAAGGCTTTCCCCATTCCTTCATTTCCGGACAAGGATTTGTCATCTCAAACAATGCTGTTACAGTTGTATCTTTTACATCTCTATAACAACCGGGTTGATTCAACTCATGTGTACTTAACCCTGTACCCGCAGCAGGAGAATAAGGCTGAATTGTATATCCTTTATATAGATATCCTTTATCATATAATTGTTTTAATAACCACCATACCGATTCTATATAGCGGTTATCATATGTTATATAAGGGTTATCCATATCAACCCAATATCCCATTGAGTTTGTTAAAGTTTCCCACTCTTTAGTATATTTCATCACCTCACGGCGACAAGAAGCATTATATTCATCTACCGAAATTTTCTTCCCAATATCTTCTTTTGTTATACCAAGAGCTTTTTCCACGCCAAGTTCTACAGGAAGTCCATGTGTATCCCACCCTGCTTTACGTTTTACATGGAAACCTTTCATCGTTTTATATCGACAAAAAATATCTTTAATTGTTCGAGCCATTACGTGATGAATACCCGGCATACCATTAGCTGATGGCGGACCTTCATAAAAGACAAACGAAGGATTTCCCTCGCGCACTTTCATACTTTGCTCAAACAATTTCTCTTCATTCCATTTGTTCAGAATGTCTTTATTTATATCTGACAAATTGAACTTATTATATTCATTAAATTTCTTTTTCATCACGCAATGAATTACTTATAAAAATTTTTGCAAAGGTACAAATTTAAAAGCACAACACATACATAATTAATTATAAAAAAGACAAGGAGATGCATTAAAAATACATCTCCTCATAGATTAAATATGCTATACTCTAAAATAAACTCCAAGTAACAGTCAAACCGGCCATCACGATAGCAACCATTGACATCAATTTAATTAGAATATTTAAACTTGGGCCCGATGTGTCCTTAAAAGGATCTCCAACTGTATCTCCTACGACTGTAGCTTTGTGTACTTCACTACCTTTACCACCAAAGTTCCCTTCTTCCACATATTTTTTAGCATTATCCCAAGCGCCACCTGCATTTGCCATAAATATAGCCAATACAAATCCTGCAGACAACCCCCCGACAAGCAATCCAATAACACCTGTCACTCCAAATATTACACCAATTACAATTGGAACAATAATAGCAAGCAACGATGGAAACACCATTTCTCTTTGTGCCCCTTTTGTCGAAATTTGGACACAACGAGCATAGTCGGGCTCTGCTTCTCCCGTCAAAATACCTTTTATTTCTCGGAATTGTCGACGTACTTCTTCAACCATACTTTGCGCTGCACGACCAACCGCATTCATCGTTAAACCACAGAACAAGAATGCCATCATTGCCCCAATAAACATACCGGATAACACTTTAGGATTCATCAATGTAACATCAAAATACATCATAAAATCAGTAAATGATGCTTCCTGTATTGTTTTTGTTACTCCTCCCGGCAGTTCTAATACTGTAGTGCCGATGCGTTCAAGCCCGATACGAATTTCTTCAATATATGAAGCTAACAAAGCCAGACCTGTTAACGCGGCAGATCCAATAGCGAAACCTTTACCTGTTGCAGCAGTTGTGTTTCCAAGAGAATCTAATGCATCAGTGCGTTTACGCACCTCAGTTCCTAACCCACTCATCTCTGCATTGCCTCCTGCATTATCAGCAATAGGGCCATATGCATCTGTAGCAAGAGTTATTCCCAATGTTGAAAGCATCCCGACAGCGGCAATACCAATACCATATAATCCCATACCTACATTAGCAAAGTCAAAACCTGAGGCCAACCAATATGAGAGAATTATACCTGCAACTACTGCAATCACCGGAATTGCGGTTGATATCATACCTAAACCAACGCCCGAAATGATTACAGTTGCCGGACCGGTTTTCCCACTTTCAGAAAGTTTTTTTGTTGGTTTATATGATTGTGATGTGTAATATTCAGTTGATTGACCTATTACAATACCCACAAAAAGACCTACAACTACAGCGCATGACACTTGCCACCAATTTTGAATATTCAACAACCACAACAAAATGAAAGTTGCAACAACAATAAGTGCAGAACTTAAATTAGTTCCCAATGATAATGATCCTAACAAATCTTTCATTGTCGCATTTTCCTTTGTTCGCACAGCAAAAATACCTATTATAGATAAGAAAATACCTATAGCTGCAATAAGCATCGGAGCAATAACAGCCTTATATTGCATAACGACATCACCTGTTGATATATATGCCGCAGCTCCCAACGCAGAAGTAGCCAAAATAGAGCCACAATAAGACTCATATAAGTCTGCCCCCATACCTGCAACATCACCAACATTATCACCAACATTATCAGCAATAGTTGCCGGATTTCGAGGGTCATCTTCAGGAATACCGGCTTCAACTTTTCCCACTAAGTCTGCACCAACATCGGCAGCTTTTGTATAAATACCACCACCAACACGTGCAAACAAAGCTTGGGTACTAGCTCCCATTCCAAATGTCAACATTGTTGTTGTTATCATACACAATTTAGCCGTTGGAGTTGCGGCATCTTCAGGAATAAGCCAATCAAGTAATAAATACCAGAATGAAATATCAAGCAAACCCAAACCAACAACTACAAGACCCATTACTGCCCCACTACGGAAAGCAACACGTAAACCACTATTTAAAGATTCACGTGCAGCATTCGCTGTTCTTGCTGAGGCATATGTAGCAGTTTTCATTCCCAAGAAACCCGATAATCCTGAGAAGAAACCACCGGTCAAGAATGCAATTGGCACCCATGTATTTTGAACACCAAATCCATATGCCATTACAGAAAAAATGACACACAAAATTAAAAACACGATTCCAACAACCTTATACTGTTGTTTCAAATAAGACATTGCTCCTTGACGCACATGCTTTGCAATCTTCTCCATCAAAGGAGTTCCTTCGCTCTGTTTTTTCATCTGTCTGTAAAATACCCAAGCAAAAACGAGAGCAACGACAGACGAAATTGGAGCCAACCAAAATAATAATGATGATGTTTCCATGATAATATTTTAATAGTTTAGACAAATAAGTTACAAAAATACAACTTTATTTCGAAAAACAGCAAAATTTATTTATTATGCGAAACGATTTTACTACCTTTGCAAAACAATTATGCAAACTCGTATAATCTTTTGCATATATATTTTTTTGCATATAAATCATTAAACAATAAAATCAATTTATGGCAACTACTGCAGATTTTAAAAATGGAATGTGCCTTGACATCGATGGCAACTATTTCTTTATTGTTGAATTCCTTCACGTTAAGCCTGGTAAAGGTCCGGCTTTTGTTCGCACAAAACTTAAAAATGTAAAAACAGGTCGAGTCCTTGATAAAACATGGAACTCAGGAGTAAAAGTTGAAGAAGTTCGCATCGAACGCCGTCCTTATCAATATCTCTATAAAGATGATATGGGATATAATTTCATGCATACTGAAACTTTTGAACAAGTTGCTCTTCCTGGAGAAAGTATAGAAGGTGTTCAATTCCTTAAAGAAGGAGATATTTGCGAAGCAATGGTACATGCAGCATCTGAAACAATTCTCACTTGCGAAATGCCTACAAGTGTTATCCTTGAAATTACATATACAGAGCCAGGCATTAAAGGAGATACAGCTACTAATACATTAAAACCAGCAACACTTGAAACAGGTGCTGAAATTCGCGTTCCATTGTTCTGCAACATTGGGGACAAAGTAAAAGTTGATACACGCGATGGATCATACGTTGAACGCGTAAAATAAGTCCTTAACAAAGTCTTTACAAATAAAAAAACCGATGCTAAGCATCGGTTTTTTTATTAATCTTCTATTTTATTTTGCTTTGCAACAACCACAGCAGCCACCAATCAATTTCCACACGACAGCAGCAATACATGCACCAGCAAACGGCCCAACAACAAATACCCATAACTGCTCAAGAGCAACTCCTCCTTGGAACAAAGCAGGCCCTACAGAACGAGCCGGATTTACCGAAGTTCCAGTATAATGAATTCCAACAAGATGTATTAGTATCAAACTCAAGCCAATTGCCAATCCTGCAAAATTGCCTGCTCCTTTTTTCTCATCTGTTGTACCAAGAACTACAAGCACAAATACAAATGTCAATATAATCTCAACAATCATTCCACCTGCAACACTACCAATTCCTTCACACGTATTAGCTCCTGTTGTTGTTCCGGCAAATCCTGTTGTAGTATTTTCAACAATTAACCACAACAACGTAGATCCAAGAATTGCTCCAATTACTTGGAAAATCATATACATAACAGCATCTTTTCCTCCAATGCGTTTTGAAATCCAAGCACCGAGAGTAATTGCCGGATTAATATGACACCCCGAAATTCCGCCAATGGTATATGCCATTGCAACAACTGCAAGACCAAATGCCATTGCAGTCCCAACAACTGAAGCAGTATCACTACCGCAATTCAAACTAACAGCAGTACCACATCCCATGAGGACAAGCACCATTGTTCCAAACATTTCTGCAAAATACTTTTTCATGTTAATTAAATTTATCTCCACAAGGAGTAGTTAGTAAAATTCAGCCAAATTTATAAAATATTTTTATTAAAAAAAAGAGAGCGACACAAAAGCTCTCTTTTTGCTATTATCTATTAAAAAAATCTCTTATTGTTGACCTTATTGTTTTTTTAGGTGAATGACCATAGCCATAACCATAAGAACTTTTATAGCCATATTTGTTATAATATCCATATCGACGATAAGCATAACTACTTGAACTTATATTTACTCCATTCAGAATCAAATAACACTTAGAGAGACGTCCCATTGTAATTGCTTGATGCATTACTTTTAAACAACGTTTTGTTGAATAATTAGCTCTTGTAATATACAATTGTACATCTGAATGAGGGGCTATCAAAAATGTATCTGATACTACTCCAATTGGAGCTGTGTCTATAATTATATAATCATATATTTTTCTTAGCTCGCCAATCATTAATTCCATCCTATCACTCAACAACAATTCATTTGGATTTGGAGGAACCGGTCCACCAGGCAATACATATAAATTTTCATTTATATCTGATTTATAAATAAATTCTGTTATATTATCTACTTGACCCGATAGATATGTTGTAACTCCATGTTCGTTAGAAAGTCCAAAATTATGAGCAATTACCGGACGTCGAATATCCATACCTATAATTAATGTCTTCTTTCCTGATAATGCAAATGTCAACCCAATATTTGTAGCAACAAATGTCTTACCTTCTCCTGATAATGAAGATGTAACCATTAATACTTTTTTATCCTTGTCAGATAAAGCAAATTGTATATTATTTCTAATTAATCTAAATAATTCTGCTATTGGCGTTGTTATCTGATCTCCTAATGCAAACTTTGTATTTGCCGGGGCTATACTAATTTCTCCTAAAATAGGAACATTCGTAACTCGTTCCAAATCATCTTTATCTTTGAATATAGGGAAAAATATTCTACGTAAAAAAATTATTAACGCAGGAATAAGAATTCCTATTAACACAGCTATACCATAAATTGATAAAATTTTAGGATATACCGGACCGCTTCCTAATGGATTATCAATCAGTCTTGCTGTAGGTGTTGCCAATGTTTTTTGTAACGCAATCTCTTCTCGTTTTTCAAGCAAGAAATTATATATATTATCTTTTATTCGTTGCTCTCTAAATATACCTGTTAACTCTCTTTCATATGTAGGAATAGATGAAATACGACCTGAGATACGATTATCTTGACGAACAAGTGTTCCTTTTTCAACCCCTAAGCTATGTTCAACATTAACAATACCACGATATATATCATTTTTCGAGCGCGCAAGATCCTCTTGCATATTCTGCACAATAGGGTTATTTTCAGTTCCTCCTTCAAGCATTGCAGCACGTTGAGCTAATTTTTTATTATATGCTTCAATCTTTGCATTCAACGCAGGGTCATCTATCATCTGAGGAATTGGAGTATAGTCATCTTGCACTGACACTATACGTTTTACATCATTTACCAATTGTTTCTTAGCTTCAACTTGGGCTATTTTTGCATCATTAGCCGATGTTTGTGAAAGATACATACTTGCCTCAGTCGAAATATCTGTAATTTTCTTCTCCCTACGATAATCTTCAACATCTTTCTCTACCTCTTGTAATTCTCCCGCAATAAGAGCCAATCGTTCAATAATAAATGCTTCAGTCTGTAGTGCCGATTTATTTTTGTCTGCAATTATTTCTTGGTTATAAATATTAATCAACGTGTTGATAACATCTACACCCTCTGAAATCATTGGCGTGGTACATGTTATACGCAAAATTGTTCCCGAGTTACGCGCAAATTCAATCCTTAAACTACCTGACAATCGAGCTGCAACCCAATTTGGATTAGAAATAATTATTTTTTGCTCTCCTTCCAACAATTTTGTTGTTCTGGATGGTAGTAATTGCAAAGTCCCATGACTTAATTCTACAGAAATAGGCAATGAATCTGTTTCTATAGTTTTATGCTCTTCAACTCCTCCATATTTCGTAGATAAATTAAACGTATATGTTTTATCTTCTTTTGACACAACTATCTCAATAGGCGAAGTTAAATTCTTCAAACTAATAGAATCCAATCGAGCAGAAACAACATTTGTTCCATATATTGGATCGTCTCTAAATTGTCCTACTTTATAATATGAATATGCCAAATCAAGACTATCTACAATTTTAATCAAGTTGTTGCGAGATTTCAAAATTTCAATTTCTGTCTCATCAATATATTCTTTAGTATCTATTAATGGCATATTTGCACTAAGAGCAACCGCATTACTCTTGGATGATTGATTATCATCACTTAAATATATTGATGCTGAAACCTCATATGTAGGCACAATTCTAGATATATATACATATCCCACACCAAGGCAAACGATAATACACAAAACAAACCATTTCCACTGAGCTAAATACTCCAATAATAACCCAATTACATCAAATGTATCTTCTTGCTCTGAGTGATTTTCTATATCTTCCTTCATAATTTATTATTTATTTTGTGTAATTCAAGATACTAAATACAAGACCTGCAATACCTGATAGACCTCCAATAATTGCAAATGTTGCTGTTACCCCAGGATTCATCTGCCATGCATTCTGCGCCATTGATTTATTTGGTGTTACATATATAATATCATTCTGCTGCAAATTATAATATGGAGATAATAATATATTCTTATCATTAATATCAAGACGTATAATTTCTTTTACACCATTTGCATTTGTTCTAATAAGCATTATATTATCACGGCAACCTTTAATATCTAAGTCTCCGGCTTTAGCCAACGCTTCCAAAATATTTAATCGTTCATTTGTAGACTCTACGATTCCAGGGCTTCTTACCGCTCCTAAAACAGTAACCCTAAAATTCATAAAGCGAATATCTACAGCAGGAACTTCTTTCAAATATTTTGGGCACAATTCTCCTTGTATTAAAGTCTCAATAGCAGCTTTATTCATTCCCCCCACATGCAATTTGCCTAATATTGGGAAATCAATATCACCATTTTTATTAACAAGATAATAATCAGTAGATGCCTCTAATTTTGATTGAGTCGTATTTGATCTCTTATTATCAACAATCTGTCCATCAACATCGACATATCTACCTTTATTAAATGGTGCTACCGCAGTCATATTAGTAGACGAAACTTCAATATTCAACAAATCTCCTGGCATTACAATCGGTTCTGTAATGGTATTAGCTTGAGCCAAAATCTCTGTAGGAATAGTCTCTGCATTAACCATATATGGAACTTTTTTAGGAGATGAACAACTTGCTAATATAATAATAGTAGTAGCTACTATTGAACTATTTATAATGTGTTTCATAATTACTATAATTTAATCAATTCACAAATTTACACATTTTTACCAATAGCAAGCAAACATATTTCAATAATATTCCAAAAAATATTACATTTGCATATTATGTCACATCCCAATATTAATATAGAAAAGCATCCCTGGGATCCATTCATTCCAAACGATGCTAAAATACTTATTCTTGGAACATTTCCTCCTAAATCTAACAGGTGGTCAATGGAATTTTATTATCCAAATTATATAAATGATTTTTGGAGAATAATGGGACTAAATTTTTATAATAATAAAAACTACTTCCTTTATGATATGTCAAGGCAATTCAATTTAGAAAAGATTAAACATTTTCTACACAAAAACGGGATTGCTCTTGGAGACTCTGCATTAGAAGTCAAACGTTTAAAAGATAATGCATCTGACAAATATCTTGAAATAATTACACCTCTGCCATTATCCAACACATTAGAAGATTTACCAAAGTGCCAAGCCATTGTATCAACCGGGGAAAAAGCAGCTCAAATAATTGCACAATTAACAGATACACCAATACCCAATATGGGTAGTTATATTAAAACATCTATACATGAAAAAGAGATAAAGATCTTCAGAATGCCGTCAACATCAAGAGCCTACCCTCTTTCAATAGAAAAGAAAGCTGAATTCTATAAAAATATGTTTTATAATATTGGCATTTTATAATGAGTAAATATAAAAAAGGATTTGTTTTCTCTATTTAAAGATAGTACCTTTGTCAATAAATTATAATGAGCATTATGTTAGATTTAATTTTATTAGATTCTGCCGGATGGGCTACTGAGTTTTTTAATTGGTTTTGTGAAAATGCCAATTATTGGTTTGTTTTTATATTCATGGTAATAGAAAGTTCGTTTATCCCATTCCCATCTGAATTAGTAGTACCTCCCGCCGCTTATTTAGCACTTCAAGCAAATACAGATATGAACATATCTTTTGTAATCCTCGTTGCAACAGCAGGAGCTCTTGCTGGCGCATTTATAAATTACTATCTTGCTCTATGGTTAGGTCGCCCCATCATTTATCGATTTGTTGAAAGTCGTTTAGGTCATATCTTATTACTTGACAAAGAAAAGGTAGAGAAAGCAGAACAATATTTTGATAAAAAAGGTGCTTTATCTACATTCATTGGTCGATTAATACCCGGTATCAGACAATTAATTTCAATACCGGCAGGATTAGCACGCATGAATATTACTAAATTTGCAATTTTCACAACATTGGGGGCCTTGATATGGAACATTGCTCTCGCTGCAGTAGGATATTTACTAACGACAATTCCGGGTATTGAAACGAAAGAGCAACTTTTAACTAAAATCGAAGAATACAATCATTATCTTACTTATATTGGTTTGGCTATTGGAGTGATATGTATTATATTTATAATCTGGAATTTGGTCAAGCCTAAACAATCACCAAAATAAACAACTATGCAAGTATCACCATCATTACTATCTGCCGATTTCGGTAATATACAACGTGACGTTGAAATGCTCAACGCAAGCGTTGCAGACTTGATTCACCTTGATGTTATGGATGGCGTTTTTGTTCCCAATATTTCATTTGGGTTTCCTGTGATCAAGGCGGTTCAAAAAACTGCACAAAAGCCTCTTGATGTTCATTTAATGATAGTAGAACCTCAAAAATACGTATCACAAGTGCGTGATTGCGGAGCCGAAATAATGAATGTACACTATGAAGTGTGCCAGCATCTTCATCGTACAATACAACAAATCAAACAAGCTGGAATGAAAGCAGCTGTAACTCTTAATCCTGCCACACCCGTAATCATGCTTGAAGATATTATAACCGAAGTTGATATGGTATTACTCATGTCAGTTAATCCAGGATTTGGAGGGCAATCATTCATACCAAATTCGCTAAAAAAGGTACGTCAACTAAAAGACTTAATCACACAAAGTGGCTCTAATGCGCTAATAGAAGTTGATGGAGGTGTTAACTTGGAAACAGGCGCACAATTAGCTAAAGCAGGTGCTGATATCCTTGTTGCCGGAAATTTTGTTTTCTCGGCACCAAACCCAATTGCAACAATAGAAGCATTACATAATTTATAATTTTTATTGTCTCAAGAATCACAGATGAGTTCTTTTAATATATCAACAGACAATTTCGATCCTGATAGCCTTCAAGAACAAGATCAAACAAGAAAAGGCAAGCGAAATCGTTCGGGAAATAGGAATAATGAAAAAACTAATATTTTTAATTTTTTCAAAGATAAACGTACACATATATTAATAGGTGTATTTATGCTAATATGTGCCGTATATCTCCTTATTATCTCAATTTCTTATTTTTCTGTTGGTGATATTGATCAAAGTCGCGTTTTGCATAATTCCATTAGTGAATTATCTCAACAAAATGAATCAATACAAAATGCCGGGGGACCATTTGGTGCCGTCCTTTCTCACTCGTTGATAACTCAAGGGCTTGGAGTTGGAGCATTAGTGCTTATTTTCTATTTAGCGGCAATAGGAATCTCGCTATTAAACATCTATAAATTTAGATTTTGGCCTTTTACTTTTAAATGTATTATCATATCCATTACCCTATCAATAGTAACAGACCTCATTACATTTAACAATAGTTCTTACATATATTGGGGCGGAGAACATGGGCATTTTGTTAATGATTTCCTATTGCGTACAACCAATATATGGGGGGCTTTAGGTGTTAGCATCATTCTTCTCACAATAGTCGCTCTTATATTTTTTAATGAGATAAGAGCACTAGTTATATATTCAAGAAAAGCAATTCTTAATCGTCAAGCACGAATACGCAAAGAAGCCGAAAAAGAGGATAACTATACATCTGACACAGATAATCAACCCATAGTAACTCCCACTCTTGTTGATTTTGAAGAAAAAGAGACAATAAAGAATCAAGAAGAAACTAAGATTGACGAGAGAAACGACGATATTGACATTATTACAGATGAGACATATGATAATGAATCGAATGATCCAACATTAATAGTAATAAAACCGGAAATAGAAGAAGCGGAACAAATTAATGAGGATGTATATGATCCAACCGCAGAACTTTCTCGTTATCGTTTCCCTTCTATAGATTTACTAACAGAACACAAAGTATCTGAAAATAGCGTTGACCAAAAAGAACAAGAAGAGAACAAAGAGCGCATTACAAAAACACTTAATGACTATGGCATAGCAATATCTCATATTGAGGCAACCGTAGGTCCTACAGTAACATTATATGAAATTATCCCTGCTGAGGGTGTGCGCATTGCTAAGATTAAACGATTGGAAGATGATATTGCACTTAGTTTGGCTGCATTAGGCATTCGCATCATAGCCCCTATTCCGGGTAAAGGAACAATCGGTATTGAAGTCCCAAATAAAGAGCCTCAAATCGTTTCAATGCGTTCAATTATTTCATCTAAAAAATACCAAGAAACAAAAGCAGACTTGCCAATGGCAATGGGAGCAACAATTTCCAACGAAGTATTTGTTGCCGATCTTGCTAAAATGCCTCACTTACTCGTTGCTGGAGCTACAGGTATGGGTAAATCTGTTGGATTAAACGCGATAATCGCATCTTTGTTGTACAAAAAACACCCGGCTGAATTAAAATTCGTTCTTATCGATCCTAAAATGGTTGAATTCAGTCTATACAGCAAACTTGAACGTCATTTTCTTGCTAAGTTACCAGAAGAAGAGGATGCAATTATTACAGATCCAAACAAAGTAGTTGCTACGTTAAACTCTCTTTGTGTGGAAATGGATAACAGATATTCTTTATTGAAAGATGCTAATGTGCGTTCAATAAAAGAGTATAATGCAAAATTCACCAATCATCGACTAAATCCAGAAAAAGGACACAGATACTTACCTTATATTGTCGTTATTGTTGATGAATTTGCCGACTTAATTATGACTGCAGGCAAAGAAGTCGAAACCCCTATTGCACGTATTGCTCAAAAAGCACGTGCAGTAGGTATGCATATGATTATTGCCACACAACGCCCATCAACCAATGTCATCACCGGTATCATAAAAGCGAACTTTCCAGGTCGTGTTGCATTCCGCGTTAGCCAAATGGTTGACTCTCGCACCATCCTTGACCGCACAGGAGCTAACCAATTAATCGGCAAAGGAGACTTGTTATTCTCTCGTGACGGAGAATTGGATCGTGTTCAATGTGCATTTATCAGTACCGATGAAGTTGAAGCTATATGCGATAGTATAGATGAACAAATCGGTTATGAAGAAGCCTACATGTTGCCGGAATATATACCGGAAGCTGCTGAGGGGGGGGGAATAGGCAATATAACCGATAGAGATCCATTATTTGAAGATGCAGCACGTTCTATTATTAATTCTCAAACGGCATCTACCTCTTCATTACAACGTGCTTATAAGATCGGGTATAACAGAGCTGGTCGCATAATGGATCAGATGGAGGCTGCCGGTATTGTAGGACCTGCTCAAGGAGGGAAACCTCGTCAAGTATTAGTTGATTCTCTTCAACTTGAAAGAATTCTCGAAATGGCATAAAACAATATATCGTTTAATTAGTTGTTTTAATATGAAACAAAAGATAATTAGCTATATAATATTTCTCTCATTTGTATTTATCAGCACAAATAATATTTGCGCCATTACAGCAAATGAAATTTTGAGTAACGCATCAGAGAAATATCAAAAAGATGAGTGTATTTCATCTCAATTTACATTATCTGGGGTGGGAAACTCTTCTGAAGGAGAGATAAAAATATATGGCGATAAATTCTTTCTTTCAACCACCCAATTGTCCATATGGTATGATGGGCGCACTCAATGGACATATTCAACAGAGACCAATGAAGTTAACATCACCGAACCCACTGTTGAGGAACTACAACAAGTCAATCCATTTGCTATTATAAACTCTTTTCGTAATCAATATAATGCAACATTATTAAAATCAGCAAATAGTATATATCGTATACAACTAACGCCATTAAAATCAGGAAATACGTCTATCAGCAAAGCCGTTATAACATTAAATGCATCAACATTGTATCCTACTGAAATTGCACTAACAATAGACAACAACATTATTACAATTAAGACAAAAAATATAAAAGCCATTAAATCAGTTTCTCATCAAACTTTTGTTTTTGACAATAAGAAATATCCAAATGCTGAAATTATAGATTTAAGATAAAAACATATACTCATGAGTGAAAACAAAACCAAATGTCTCATCATAGGCTCAGGTCCTGCAGGTTATACAGCCGCGATATATACTTCTCGTGCCAACCTATCCCCTATCCTTTACGAAGGGCTACAACCAGGCGGACAATTAACTATTACTACTGAAGTCGAAAACTTTCCTGGATATCCTGATGGTGTAACAGGTCCTCAACTAATGGAGGACCTTCGCCGGCAAGCTGAACGTTTTGGCACTGATATGCGTGCCGGATTAGTTACAAGTGTTGATTTCAATAAAAAGCCATTAGAAGCAACGATTGAAGATGGTACAGTAATTAAAGCCGATACTATTATTATTGCAACAGGTGCATCAGCCAAATATCTTGGTCTCCCTGACGAAAAGAAATACAATGGACTCGGAGTTTCAGCATGTGCTACATGCGACGGGTTCTTCTATCGCAAAAAAATAGTAGCAGTAGTTGGTGGTGGAGATACTGCTTGTGAAGAAGCACTATATCTCAGCAATCTTGCATCAAAAGTATATATGATTGTGCGCAAAGATTACTTGCGTGCATCTCAAGTAATGCAAAAACGTGTATTTGATAAAGAAAATATAGAAGTGCTTTTCAATACTAATACGGTTGGTCTGTTTGGAGAAGAATTCCTTGAAGGAGCACACCTCATTGAACACAAAGGCACTGATAAAGAACGTGAATTTGACATCACAATTGATGGGTTCTTCCTTGCAATTGGGCACAAACCTAATACTGACATTTTCCGCGGTTTCATCAACCTTGATGAAACCGGCTATATAAAACTTGAAGGACCAACATCTGCAACAAACATTCCCGGAGTTTTTGCTGCAGGTGATGTTGCCGATCCTCGTTATCGTCAAGCAATCTCAGCCGCAGGCATGGGCTGTCGTGCCGCACTTGATGTAGAAAAATACCTTGCAGAACAAGAATAATGGATAAAATATCATCTTTTCTTTTCAATATTGACATCAGTAGCAACGCTCCATTCCAAGGAGCGTTGCTTGTAGCTGAGCCACTTTTGAATGATAATTATTTTAACCACGCCGTAATTTGCCTTACAGAATACAACGATAACAAAACGACAATGGGTTTTATCCTCAACAATAAGACTCGACATAATCTACAATCTCTCATCGCAGAAATAACTTGCAAAACCCCTATTCCGGTGTATTGTGGAGGTCCAATGTCGGAAGACAGACTCTTTTATATCCATTCGCTTGGCGACCTCATCCCCGACTCTCACGAAGTTATTCCAGGATTATATGTCGGAGGAGATTTTAATACCGTAATTAATTATATTAATTCAGGCAATCCGACTGAAGGATGTTTCAAATTTTTCATTGGATATAGCGGTTGGGATATAGGACAATTAAAGTCTGAACTTCGCAAAAAAGTGTGGGCAGTAACCTCTCCATCTGACATTTCTGATTTAATAAGGACACACAACGATAGCTATTGGCATACGATAGTTCGTTCAATGGGGAAACCCTACAGAAGTTGGCTATATTACCCTAAAAATGTCAATAATAATAATTAACCTATTGAGAAATAAGCTGAAACAAAACTGCATCTTTATATACAGATCCTACTCTCATCCACGATTGTAACGTAGCAGTCTTCTTATAGCCACACTTTTCAAATAGCTTCATGCTATATACATTCTCCACCGGAACAACAGCCACAAGTTGATGCATCCCGATGTGTTCACATACATACTCCCACAGCAATGTCAATGCACGTGTAGCATACCCTCTATGTCCATATTCAGCATCAATTAAAATCCCCACAAAAGCACGTCGGTTAACCGCGTCAAAATCATATAAATCTATAGTTCCCACAGCTTGACATAATTCACAATCCTCTATAATAAAACGCAATTGAGTGGAAATGAAGATATCACCATTATAAGTCTCAATATAATCCCACAATTGTTTTCGTGAGAAAGGAGCTATTGCGCACCCCACCGACCATAACGATGCATCATTTTCCCAACGATACAACACATCTAAGTCAGTAGGCTCCAAAGCCCTTAATTTTATTTTGCCATCATTTAACATCAGTAACTATCATTATTAAATGAATCACTAAACAATGTGCGATTAAGCAACGAGCGACCAAGTGTAACCTCATCAATATATTCAATCTCGTTTCCTACCGACACTCCTCTTGCAAGTTGAGTTATCTTAATCGGCAATCCTCCAAGCTTACGATAGATATAAAAATTAGTAGTCTCACCTTCCATCGTTGCACTCAAGGCGAGGATAACCTCTTTCACCTCATTATTCTTAATTCGTTCAACAAGAGAATCTATCTCCAACTGATCAGGACCAACACCATCCATAGGAGAAATCACTCCACCCAACACATGATAAAGTCCCATATATTGACGAGTGTTTTCAAAACTCATCACATCTTTAACACTCTCAACGACACACACCGTTGACGCATCACGAGCAGGGCTGGCACATATTGGACACTTCTCAGACTCTGAAATATTGTGACAAGTCTTGCAATATTTCACCCCTTGACGCAACTTAATGATAGCCTCACCCAGAGACACTCCAATGCGTTCCTCTTGACGCAAAATGTGGAGAGCAAGTCTCAAAGCAGTCTTGCGCCCAATTCCCGGTAAGCGAGACAGCTCACTTACTGCATTTTCCAATAATGTCGATGCATATTCCTGTTCCATCTTCATTCAATTACAACACAAAGATACACTTTTTACATAAAAGTCGTTACTTTTGACCTTGTCAAACCTATAATCAATATACAAAATAGCTCACAACAAACGATTTTTTGCAAATAATTCATAACTTTGTAGTAACTATTTTTCTAAATTGTAATTACTTTAAGTTAGCCAAATTCAGTAATATGAAAAGAACTATTGTTGACTTATTTGAAGCATCAGTTAGTCGTTATCCTAATAACACTTTCCTTCTTGAAAAAACAGCAAAAAAATTTGAGCCAACCACCTATGCTCAAGTAAAAGAACAAGTGTATCGCCTTGGTGCCGGATTGCAAGTTCTCGGGGTAAAAAAAGGTGATAACATGGCTCTTTTAAGCGAAGGTCGCAACATGTGGATTGTTGGCGAACTTGCAATGTTTTATGCTGGAGCAGTGAATGTTCCCCTCTCTATCAAGCTTGAAGAAAGAAACGACCTTATGTTTCGTCTCATACATGGTGATGTAAAATATATAATGGTCTCAAGCACTCAATTAAAAAAAGTGCGCGCTATCAAAGAAGAAATCCCTGCAATAAAACATATTATAGTTTTTGACAAAATAGAAAACTATGAAGATAAAGAAATCGCACTCGAAGATGTATTGGAAAAGGGAGATAAATTTCTCGCAACCCATACTATGGACGAATTTTTAAGTGTTGCTAAATCAATCCAAAACGATGACTACGCTACAATCACATACACAAGCGGAACGACAGCCGATCCTAAAGGTGTAGTACTTACTCATCGCAACTATACTGCTAATGTTGAACAATCTCTAACCCTCGTCGATATTAACGAAACATGGCGAACCCTTATCATACTCCCTCTTGACCACTGTTTTGCACATGTCGTAGGTTTCTATATTATGATGGCGCAAGGAGCTACTGTTGCTACTGTTCAAGTGGGCAGAACTCCGCTTGAAACACTCAAAAATATTCCTCTCAACATCAAAGAGGTTAAACCTCATTTCATCCTCAGTGTTCCTGCCCTTGCTAAAACATTCAAAAAGAATATAGAGCAAGCTATTCGAGCTAAAGGCAAAATGACTGAAAGACTATTTAATTGGGGATTGAAGGTGAAACAAATTTACTTTGGAGATAGCAATCTCGATAGTAAAGGAGTGCGCATCTTATTGAAACCACTCGTTGCTCTATTCGACAAGTTGATTTTCTCAAAAGTACGTGAGAACTTCGGTGGCGAAATGCGCTTTTTCATTGGAGGTGGTGCATTGCTTGACAAAGACCTTCAAAAATTTTATGTAGGTGTAGGAATGCCAATGTATCAGGGATATGGTCTATCAGAAGCTACCCCTGTGTTATCGTCTAATGGTCCTACAAAATATCGTTTTGGTTCAAGTGGTAAACTTGTGCAACCTATTGACCTAAAAATATGCGATGACAATGGCAATGAATTACCTCTTGGTCAGATGGGTGAAATCGTCGTTAAAGGAGAAAATGTGATGGCAGGATATTGGAAAAATCCAGAATCCACAGCTGAAACAATACGTAATGGTTATCTATATACAGGCGACCTTGGTTATATGAACGAAGAAGGTCTTCTCTATGTTAAAGGTCGATTCAAAAGTCTTCTTATCTCAAGCGACGGAGAAAAATATAGTCCCGAAGGAATTGAGGAAGCTATGGTGCAACTCGCTCCTTCTATCGATCAAATAATGCTTTATAATAACCAATCTCAATACACCACTGCCCTAATTGTCCCTAATAAAGATTATCTTAAACGTGCTCTTTCTGAAAAAGGTATCGCACTCAACACTGAAGAAGGTCGCATTGAAGCATTAAAACTTATCAATGCCGACGTTGCAATGTTTACGAAAGGTGGTACTCATGAAACAATGTTCCCTCATCGTTGGTTGCCAACATGCTTCGCTGTGCTCGCAGAGCCTTTTAGCGAACAAAACCAAATGATTAATAGCACAATGAAAATGGTGCGAGGCAAAATCGAAAAAGCTTATGCTGATCGCATTGAGTATATGTACACCCCTGAAGGGAAACAACTACTCAACCTTCGCAATATAGAAGCACTATCGTGAGTCTATACTGATCACAATAATATAAAATGTATCAATATAGTCATATGAAATCAAATTATATTGATACATTTTTAATTCTGTTTTTAGTCTTGTTCAACAATAATCGGATTTGCTTTGTTAATCAGCGATTAATTACGTAATTTTGTAGCAAATTTTGCATATTTCATTAAAAGACAATGAAAGTAATACGTACAGTAGCTGAGCTAAAGCGAAAAATCACTGAAGAGAAATTCCTCAGACATTCCATTGGTTTAGTACCAACAATGGGCGCTCTACATGCTGGGCATATATCTTTAATAAATCGCGCTCGCACCGATAACGATATAGTAGTAGTGAGTGTTTTCGTCAATCCAACGCAATTTAACAATCCAGATGATTTGCGCACTTATCCACGCACTGAAGAAGCTGATTGTGAAAAGCTCATTGTGGCAGGTGTTGACTATGCATTTATACCATCAGTAGAAGAAATATATCCTGAACCTGATAATCGTATTTTTGATCTTGGACAGGTTGCTGATGTAATGGAAGGACCTATGCGTCCTGGGCATTTTAATGGAGTAGCTCAAATCGTAAGCAAACTTTTTAGCATGGTTGAGCCTAATCGTGCCTACTTTGGAGAAAAAGACTTCCAACAAATTGCCGTAATTCGTCGCATGGTAGAACTTGAAGGATTTAATTTAGAAATAATAGATTGCCCCATAATGAGAGAGGACGATGGATTGGCAATGAGTAGCCGTAATGTTAGATTAACTCCTGAGCAACGTTCAATAGCCCCAAACATTGCTCTCACATTAAACGCAAGCCTTGATTACTCACTCTCCCACTCTGTTGCTGAAACTAAGCAATATGTAATCACCACAATAAATACTTTCCCTCAAATGAAGGTGGAGTATTACGAAATTGTTAATGCTGCAACGATGCAACCTATCAACAATTGGAATGACGCACAATTGGCTGTAGGGTGTATTACCGTATATTGTGGCGAAGTGCGCCTTATTGATAATATTAAATACTCAAGATGATGATGCAAATCGAAGTGGTAAAATCAAAAATTCACCGAGTTACAGTAACTGAAGCCGATTTGAACTATATAGGCAGTATTACCATCGATGAGGATTTGATGGATGCAGCCAACATTATATCCGGTGAACGTGTATATATCGTCAATAATAACAATGGTGAGCGTTTTGATACCTATGTAATCAAAGGAGAACGCGGTTCCGGAGTGATATGCCTAAATGGTGCTGCAGCTCGCAAAGTACAAAAAGGCGATATTGTAATTATCATGAGCTATGCGACAATGCCATTCGATGAAGCAAAAACATTCAAACCTTGGGTTGTATTTCCCGACACAGCAACAAATAAACTTGTAAAATAAATAGACTATTATATATATGTTTGAAAATTTAAGTGAAAGACTGGAACGAAGTTTTAAACTTCTTAAAGGTCAAGGAAAAATAACCGAGATTAACGTTGCTGAAACTCTCAAAGATGTGCGTCGCGCACTTCTTGACGCCGACGTTAACTATAAAGTAGCAAAACAATTTACTGATACAGTTAAGGCTAAAGCAATTGGGCAAAACGTTATCAATGCCATTAAGCCAAGTGAATTAATGGTAAAAATCGTCCATGACGAATTGACTCAATTGATGGGTGGAGAAACTGCTCAAATCAACCTTTCAGGTAATCCTACAGTAATCCTTATGTCGGGATTGCAAGGCTCAGGTAAGACTACTTTCTCAGGAAAAATCGCAAAGAAATTAAAGAGCGAAAAAGCAAAACGCCCACTTCTTGTTGCATGCGACGTATATCGTCCTGCAGCTATTGAACAGCTAAAAGTGCTCGGATCACAAATCGAGGTTCCCGTCTATACTGAAGAGGGCAACAACAACCCAGTACAAATTGCTCAAAACGCTATTCAATATGCCAAAGCTAATCATCTTGACCTTGTAATCGTCGATACCGCCGGTCGCTTGGCTGTTGACGAACAGATGATGAACGAAATTGAGGCTATCAAAAAAGCAATTAAACCAAACGAAACCTTGTTTGTTGTTGACTCAATGACAGGTCAGGACGCAGTTAATACGGCTAAAGAATTTAACGACCGTCTTGATTTCGATGGTGTCGTATTGACAAAACTTGATGGAGACACTCGTGGTGGTGCTGCATTATCAATCCGTTCTGTTGTTACCAAGCCAATTAAATTTGTCGGTACAGGCGAAAAACTCGATGCACTTGATTTATTCCACCCCTCTCGTATGGCCGACCGAATCCTCGGCATGGGTGATATCGTTTCTCTTGTTGAAAAAGCGCAACAACAATATGATGAAAAAGAAGCTCGCGAGTTGCAACGCAAAATTGCTAAAAACCAATTCAACTTCAACGACTTCTTAAATCAAATTCAACAAATCAAGAAAATGGGTAACCTCAAAGACTTGGCATCAATGATTCCGGGTGTGGGCAAAGCCATTAAAGATCTTGATATTGATGACAATGCATTCAAAGGCATTGAAGCCATCATCCGCTCAATGACTGAAGCAGAACGTACTAATCCCGAAATTATAAATGGCAGTCGCCGTCAACGCATTGCCAAAGGCTCCGGCACGACTCTACAAGAGGTAAATCGCCTTCTCAAACAATTTGAAGAAACTCGCAAAATGATGAAGATGGCGACAACAATGAAAAACCCAATGAAAATGATGCGCAACATGCGTCGTCGATAACCCTATTAATATATAATAGTTATGGAATTAATTGATGGCAAATATATTGCAGACACTATAAAACAAGAAATTGCCGAAACGGTCAAACAAATGATAGCAGAGGGCAAAAAACAGCCTCATCTTGCAGCAATCCTTGTAGGACATGATGGCGGTAGCGAAACATATGTTGCGCACAAAGTAAAAGCATGCGAACAATGTGGATTCAAATCTACTCTCATTCGTTACGAAGCTGATGTTACAGAATCAGAATTACTTGAAACAATAGAAAAACTAAACTCTGACGCTGATGTTGATGGTTTTATTGTCCAACTCCCTCTTCCTAAGCACATTTCTGAACAAAAGATAATTGAAGCAATCGACTATCGCAAAGATGTTGATGGTTTCCACCCCATTAACGTTGGTCGCATGTCAATAGGTTTGCCTTGTTACTTATCAGCAACACCTGCCGGCATTATTGAATTATTAGACCGATACCACATCAACACTAAAGGTGCCAATTGTGTAGTTCTTGGTCGAAGTAATATTGTGGGGAAACCTATAGCATCCCTAATGATGCAAAAGCACAATCCCGGCGATGCTACTGTTACAGTGTGTCACAGCGCAACCAAAAACATCAAAGAAATATGCTCTCAAGCCGATATTATCATCGCTGCTCTTGGCTATCCTGGATTTGTAACTGAAGAAATGGTTAAAGAGGGAGCCGTTATTATTGACGTAGGAACAACTCGCATTCCGGATACTACTCGCAAAAGCGGTTTCCGCTTGCGTGGGGACGTCGATTTTGATAATGTTGCACCTAAATGTTCATTCATCACTCCTGTGCCCGGAGGCGTAGGGCCCATGACTATTGTATCATTGATGAAGAACACTCTTCTTGCTGCTCAACACGCTATTTATTAATAAAATCTCTCTCCTCTCGCAATGATATACATCCTCTCTCTTCTTTTTTCTTTTTTACCCTTTTCGCTATGGAATAATAGTGAAACTGAAATCATATTTGCCGGAGATGCGATGCAGCATCAGGCTCAAATTGATGCAGCAAAACAGGCCGACGGCACATACAATTACGATGAATGTTTTGCTGACATAAAGAATTATATCAACAATGCAGATTATGCTATTGTTAACTTAGAAACACCTCTTGGGGGAAAACCTTATACAGGATATCCATGTTTTAGTGCCCCAGACTCTTATCTCACAGCTCTTTCCAATGCCGGTTTTGATCTGATGTTAGCAGCAAATAACCACACTCTCGACCGTCGAGACAAAGGGCTATTGCGCACAATAAATCAATTTGAAACTCAAAACGCTGAATATATTGGGATTTATCGCAATAGCATTCACAGGGAAAAGCATTTACCATTTATCAAAAATATAAAAGGTTTTAAAATCGCATTTCTAAATTACACCTATGGGACAAATGGCATCACTATTCAAGGAGATGTTATTGTTGACTACATAGATCGAGAATTAATTAAAAACGACATCAATAGAGCGAGAGCTGCAGGCGCTGAAATAATCGCGACCTGCATCCATTGGGGCAACGAATATCAGCTACTCCCCCATTCTTCCCAACGCCTATTAGCTGACTATCTATGTGATTTAGGTGTTGATTTAATAATTGGAGGACATCCTCATGTCATTCAACCAATGGAAATACGTAGAAATATAAAACACAATAAGGATATATTAGTAGTATATTCATTAGGAAATTTCATTTCCAATATGAAAACACGAGACACGCGTGGGGGGGCTACCATAAAAGTTACTCTTAAACGAAACAACAAAGGAACTGCATATATTGAGAATGCTAATTATAGACTATTCTTTACAATACCTCCAACAAATAAAAATCAAAATTTCAAACTCACTCCAGCAGAAAAGCACACTAATGGCGAATGGAGTAATCAATGTAAATCATTTTTACAATCGGCAGAGGCTATTTTCAGCAAGTACAACCGCAACGTTCCTCGCGATACGACCGCTATTCAATAAAAAATTAATTATAATGTTATAAAAAATCAGCAAAAGCTATTGTTTTTATAAAAAATAGTAGTACCTTTGCACCATCAAAATGGTGGACGTAGCTCAGCTGGTTAGAGCGTCGGATTGTGGTTCCGAAGGTCGTGGGTTCGAGCCCCATCTTCCACCCACCAAGAAGCGAGAATAAATCTCGCTTCTTTTTTTATTATCACAAAAAAAAGGTTGCACAATTACGCGCAACCTAAAACGTAAAAAACTGAGTTCAATATCTTGAATTTCAATAATATTTATGTTCAACCTAATAATTCTACCTATAGTCCTTTAATAACACACGCAGACGTTGACGAGCAAAAAATATTCGGCTCTTGACAGTCCCCAACGGCAAGCCCAACTCTTCGGCAATCTCATTATACTTATATCCCGCAACATGCATTGAGAACGGAACTCGGTACTCATCACTAAACGAGTTAATCGCGTCATTAATGTCTTTCACAGCAATTGTTCCATCAGGTGTCTCAAAACCAGAGTCCTGAGGGAGATTCAAATGATACAGATCTTCTGTCTGGTCAACAATAGTAGAAGCCCGAGAGACTTTTCTATAATTATTAATAAAAATATTACGCATGATGGTAAATACCCATCCCTTAAAGTTTACATTATCGACATACTTGTCTTCATTGTCAAGTGCCCTTAATGTTGTGTCCTGCAATAAATCTTGCGCATCGTCACGATTTGATGTTAGGGTATAAGCAAAATTCAATAAATTGCCTTGCAAGCCTAACAATTTTGTTCTAAAACTCTTTGAACTCATAATAAAAACTTTTTTTTACATAAATATAATTCTATGGACAAATTTTCCACAGCACAAATATACAAAAAATTTTATTATCCAAATAATTTTGGTATATTTTTTTATATTTTTCTCAAAAAAAATTATACCACCCAAAATAACATTGATAGACAGAGATTTACGCACAATAAATTCAATTACAACATTGTTACATAAACTCATTTTATGTGTAACAACCACCAGAAGATGCTTATTAATAGACTTTTTAAATCCCTTTTCACTCAAATTATACACCTTAAAATCATATACGCTTGTTGTGAGACAAAAAGTTAGTATCTTTGTATTTAATGAACAATAAGCACATGGAATACTACAATAAACAAGAATTACTTGACAAGAGATATTTGCGTATGGCTCGGATATGGGCAGAGAACTCATATTGCCAACGTCGACAAGTGGGAGCCATAATAGTAAAAGATAAAATGATCATATCTGACGGATATAACGGCACTCCTGTTGGATTTGAGAACATCTGTGAAGATGACAACGGATTAACAAAGCCCTATGTTCTACATGCCGAAGCTAATGCAATAACAAAAGTTGCCCGCAGCAACAATAGTAGCAACGGAGCTACGTTATATGTAACAGCATCACCATGCCTTGAATGTGCTAAACTGATAATTCAATCAGGGATTAAGCGCGTTGTTTTTAACGAGTTATATCGCATAACCGATGGGGTAAAACTACTAACACGTGCCGGCATTGAATGCAAACACATCGAAAATCTCAATCAATAAACAAACACAGCATACATGAAACGCAACAAACTCATAATATGGATACCGCTTCTAATTGCGGTAACTTTTATTGCTGGATTATATTTTGGTTATGGAATAAGTAATACACAAAATATTTCAGAGAACGACAAATTCAACTCAATATTAAGTCTTATAAATAACGAATATGTTGATCACGTCAACATGGATAGTTTAATAGAGGAGACAATCCCTGAACTTCTCTCCCATTTAGATCCGCACTCAACTTATATCCCTGCTAAGGATTTGAAAGCAGTCAATGACGAACTTGATGGCTCATTTAGTGGAATTGGGATTTCTTTTATGCTCAAAAACGACACTATCTCGATAATTGAAGTTTTATCAGGAGGGCCATCTGAAAAAGTGGGATTAATGCCGGGGGATCGCATTGTTTCAGTAAATGATTCTATCGTTGCCGGCAAAAGTTTCACCAACGAAAAAGTAATTTCAATATTAAGAGGCGAAAAAGGCTCTCAAGTCAAATTAGGCATAAAACGAAATACAGCCAAAGAGACTCTATACTTCGAACTCATTCGCGATGACATACCGGTTACATCGGTTGATGCAGCCTATATAATTGCACCCGAAATAGGATACATAAAAGTCAATAAATTTGGGCGCACTACCTATAATGAATTCCTCACATCTATGACTCAATTACGCAACGAAGGCGCACAAAAATATATTATAGACCTCAGAGGCAATGGTGGAGGATTTATGGAAATGGCAATACTCATGGCTAATGAATTTCTCCCCGACAACAACCTCATTGTATTTACCAAAGGACGCACAAAAAGAGAAAGCATTTCTACTGTTAGTGATGGCAATGGTTCTTTCTTAGATAGCGAAGTAGTTGTTCTTATTGACGAATATTCAGCAAGTGCAAGCGAGATTTTAGCAGGTGCAATTCAAGACAATGACCGCGGTTTAATCATCGGCCGACGCTCATTTGGCAAAGGTCTCGTACAACGCCAAACAGAGCTATCTGATAGTAGCGCTTTAAGGCTCACCGTTTCTCGTTACCACACCCCATCAGGGCGATGTATACAAAAAGAATACACTCCTGGTAAAACCAATGATTACGAATATGACATCATTAATCGATTCAATCATGGTGAAGCTTTTAATGCCGACAGCATTAAACTTAACAAATCACTTGAATTCACTACCGCCCATGGGCGCAAAGTTTATGGAGGCGGAGGCATAATGCCAGATGTATTTGTTCCAAATGACACCTCAGGCATAACAAACTATTACATAAAAATAGCAAACGCCGGATTATTACAAAAATTTGCATTCGACTACTGCGACTCAAATCGTAACAAATTAAGCCAAAGCGAAGATGCCAATGACTTACTAAACAGACTTCCTAACGATGAGGCTCTGCTACAATCATTCGTAAAATACGCCACCCAGAATGGAATACCAGCCCGATGGTATTACATCAATATCTCAAGCACGATAATAGTCAACCAACTCAAATCATTGATAGCTCGCGACATATTGGGCAGTCAGTCATTCTACCATATCTATAACACTCAAGACAATTGTGTCCAAAAAGCAATATCTGAGCTGCAAAATGGAAATGTCCAATTTCCCATAATACCAAAAGACTCTATTAAATGAATAAAAAAGAAATCAGGCAAGAAATCAGACAACTAAAAAACCGATTGACCGACTACAAAAAAATCGAATCGGCAAACATCGTATTTGAAAAAATTGAATCATCAGATTTTTTCATCAAAGCAAAAAACGTCCTTATATACAATTCCTTGCCCGACGAACTTTCAACTAAAAGCGTAATCTCAAGATGGCATAGAGTTAAAAACATTTTTCTCCCTCGTGTCAATGGCGACAACTTAGAAATTTTACCCTATGATGCCAACTTATTAGAAATAGGATCTTTCAATATCTATGAGCCAATGGGTGAAAATACATACGACATCTCAATCATAGATATGATTATTGTCCCTGCCATTGCTTACGATCGAAACGGAAATCGCATTGGACGAGGCAAAGGCTACTATGACAGATTATTACAAAAAGCGTCAGCGTTGAAAATAGGCGTTGGATATGACTTTCAATTAATATCACACATTAATTCAGAGTCTCATGATATTCCGGTAGATATCATCGTTACCCCCAATAATTTCATCAATCTAAAACAATAACAACCCACTATAATGGCACTTATACAAGCACAAAACCAGTTAAGCGATATTATCATCTCCCACCCCGATATCATTCCGGTAATAAATCGATTTGGCATAACACTCGGTACGGGAGATAACACTATCGATTCAATCTGTGCCAATCACAACCTCGACACAGACTTTTTTCTTTGTATCATAAATACTTTTATCAATGAAGAGTATTTTCCTGAAAAGATGCTAAAATCATTCTGTGCGTCAACAATTGTATCTTATTTAGAAAAAACCTATAATTATTATCTACATTTCCAACTACCTAATATTGAACGACACTTTGCTTCTCTCATCATGCGCAGTGGAGACAACAATAATTTAGGACTCATGAAACGTTTCTTTGACGAATTAAAAGGAGACATCATCAATCGCATCAATCAAGACACGCAACAATGGTTTCCCAAAATAAAATCATCAAACATAAAGATCGACAATAGCACATCAATCTTAGACAAGCTCAATGACCTAAAAAGCATGTTCATTATACACCTTTCAGGTAGCTACGACCTTAACTTGTGCTATGGGGTCATCAGTGCAATTATTTTGCTTGAAAAAGATATTCGCCAGAACGACCGCATACGCAATCGCATTCTAATTCCCCTATCTCAATCATTGTAATGACATACACTATTGACGCATATATTATACTCAATGACACCATCCAATCGGTGGGGATAAAACACTTGTTGCACACATTTTTCAACATCGAAGCTTCAATAATAGAACATATTTCTAACGCAGAGATTTACGAGAGTTCAACGCCAACGATATATATCACTTCACCTGATACATATATTCTCAATCAAGACTTTTTTATTCCTCGTCGCACTCGCACAATAATAATCACCAATACGACATCTGATGACACCAATGTCATTAATACCACCGATGACGAATCCACGATAATAGAACGGCTAAACGCCATCATACACACATTGTCAATGCCTGACAATGAAAAGAGACAAAACACTCTTTCACAACGCGAAATTGATGTTCTACGCCTTGTTGCTATGGGATATATTAACAAAGAGATTGCCGACATGCTATCAATCAGTTTCAACACCGTTCTCACCCACCGCAAGAACATCACAGCTAAACTCGGCATCAAGAGTGTCTCAGGCTTAGGTTTCTATGCCATAATGAATGGCTACATATCAGAATCAGACCTAAAACTCTAAATCTCAATTTAGAAAAAATCTTTTTATCCTCAATTGAAAGAGCTATCTTTGTGTAATGATAAAGGAATTGCGACATATAATGTCTATGGTGTTAATTGCGATGGCGATTGTATCGTGCAATCGTGATATTGCGACGATGGAGACACTCTCCCATGCCGAAGCCATTATGCAAGAGCATCCCGACTCTGCGCTGTCTTTGTTGCAGGCAATCGACACAGAGGCTATTGCCACCGACCGCTGTCGCGCACTTCACGCCTTGCTCCTCTCACAAGCCTATGACAAAAACTACATTGACCTCACCAGCGAT
>JAZOCE010000002.1:0-181421 GCA_045596365.1 Muribaculaceae bacterium
TCTTGCTCAAACTCTTAAAGAAGAACGCAAGCGTGCAGGTCTTACACAGCAAGAACTTGCTGAAAAGATTGGAACTAAAAAAACTTACATTTCCCGACTTGAAAATGGCAAAGCTGATATTCAATTAAGCACTCTTTTCCGCATTTTTGAGGGATTAGGTCGTCGTGTAAGTTTGACCATTCTTTAATATAAAAGAATAATTCTCTATATCAAAGCTCACTCTTTCGAGTGGGCTTTTTTTGTCTTTTGTCGGCGATGTTTAGACCATACATTCGTGATGCAAATTTAACAATTTTAAATTTAACGCATCCGTATTGTTGCCCACACGCTCCATTACCTTTGTGTCATCAGAAAAACAAAGTCAAACTTTAAAACTTAAATCTATGATGGCAATATTTATCGTAATCGGGCTAACAGTTTCAATTCTTCGCATCATCTCTTTCTGCGAAAACCTCGACTAATCCAGGATTAATAAGCATAACATTCTAATTAGTTAAACAAAACACTCTCCAATACCTTTTGCCTTATCCTGCTTGCATCGTAGGTGTTCAATCGAAACGCAAGGGCAATAACCATTTAAAGATTGTAGAATGTAACCCAACTTGTAAACGTTATTTAATAGTATCATTGAGTTGTAGCAACAGAATATGAAAAATATTCACTACTTTTGTATAAGTAGCCCTTGTATTGATGATTTTCATTTATCTAAAACCATTATCACAATAATATCATAACATGAAACAAAATTATATCTCACCTGATTATGGAAAAGCATCTTTCACATGCCCACATTGTGGCACTTTATCTTTGATGCATTACTATACGTTCAGCTTTCGCAAATATAAAATGATTAGACATGATGAGCTTATTTCTCCGGCAGGAGATAATTGGGTATATATTGCTTCATGTCATAATTGTGAAAAGAAAATCATATGGATTAACAACATCTATACTTATCCTGATATTGTAGCAGAAGAAGCAAATCATGATATGCCTGAAGATGTTCTAAAGCTATATAATGAAGCGAGTCTGATTTATTCTAAATCGCCACGAGCGGCATGCGCATTACTGCGTCTTGCGATCGACAGACTATGTAATGAATTAGGGGAAACTGACAGGGATATAAATAAAAATATTGGAGAATTAGTAAAAAAAGGGCTACCGATAACTATTCAACAAGCTTTAGATGTTGTGCGCGTAATTGGAAACAAAGCGGTACATCCTGGTCAAATTGCTTTTGATGTTGACGATACAGAAACTGCAATAATGCTCATGCATCTACTAAATATAATTGTTGAAAGAATGATATCTGAGCCAAAAGAAATAGCAAAATTATATAATCAGCTACCTGAATCAGTAAAAAATTCTATCAAAAAAAGAGATAATTAATTATATTCATCAATACTGCAAAATAGTAAAATAACATCAAAGTGACGGCGACCTTCTCATAAAAGATCGCCTTGCTACTTTTTAGCTCAAAGTTTATTTCGTTCCCGATAATATTCCGGAATCACTATCGCTGTTATTAATTCTCTTTACTCCACTACGGTTCTGCTTACCGAAATCGAGGTTAAACGATAGATTAAGCATTACAATCTGGCTTAACTGTGTAGAATATGCCAATTGCTTGTTTGGTGCCTGTTCCGAAAGATTATCCACTCCTTGCTCGTATCTTTTTGTAAATGGATTCAGTACCATACATTGTATGCTGAACTTATCGTAATTATAACCGACTGCAATAGAGTGCAGTGCTTCACCTCGGCTAAGTGTCTCGCCCCAAAGGTCATGAAAACTCGTATTCATTTCTGCCATAACAATCCACTTTTTGTACCTTCCAACAATGCCACCACGGAAACCAAGGTTTGAGTGTGTATGAGTGTAATTATTTCCGTTACTGATATATCTATTGAAGAACGGATTTAGCGTTATCATAATATGCTCCTTATAAGGATATAACTGGATTGTCGATTGAAAATTCAACCGGTGAAATCCTTTCTGATTAACCATTGTTCTTATAAATCGATCTCCATCAAATAATGTTTCTTCCATAATAGGCTTATGGTCATAACTATATCGTCCGAATAGTTCTATACTTACATATTTACATTTCCAACTTGCAGTAAGGCTATTTGATACAAAGGTAACACTATGTAGATCAGGATTACCTCGGCGTATCTGATAGATATCTATCTCCTGTGTAACATTGCTGAGATCTGAGAGCGATGGTGAGTAGCCAGACCGATAGGCGTTGTATCGGAAATAGAAGTTCTTAGGCGCATTGTATGAGAGAGAGAGAGTTGGTCTCAAGATATATTTTTCTTGAGATAAATCACCCTGCTGATACCAAGTCCTCATACCTCCTACACCAAGCGTGTATGTGAATCTGTTTATCTTCTGATTATATTCGGCAAATAGATAACTCTCAGCAGTATTCATACTGACTTTACTACTGATATTACCATCGTAGACATTATTCATATATGCCTGCGTATGCTTAATACCGGCAGTCATTTTACCCTTGCCAAGAGGTCTTTCATATATAGCTTCACCAATGATTGAATACTTATCTCCCTCAGTTTGTGAGATAATTGCTGGGGTATTATCCTCTGTGCCAATTTCTATCAGTGAAAATTGCCTATTACTGCTACTATTGATATATGTTCCTACAACATCGAAATATAGGTGTTGATCGTTCATTAAATTCAGTTGGTAGTAGATATCCAATGATGGGATATAGGAACGCAGTTGTAGTTTATCAGAAATACTATATATCTTATCTCCTTGATAAAGGGTACTATTTCTATCTGTTACTGCGTTAGGTTTATCATCATAACTATTCCTAAGTGCAACATTAAACACACCTTGTTCATCAGTCCTATTATAGTTGAGGGTGAAATTCATATAGTCAAACTTTACCTTAGTAGGCTCTCCAAGTTCTATGTTATGAACTGTACAATCGTGATATACAAAATCCTCATAATTCACTCTGGTCCATTCCAAATCACGTCGTTGCCACGATGTAACTGCACTTATGGCTGACTTCTTCCAGTTGTACTTTGCCGAAAGATTGTATTGACCGTATCCGAGATGTGTAATCCCGTTTGTAAAGTCTCCTGCAACATTTCCACCATCCTCTTTCTTCCTTATTATATAGTCAAGCACTGCCGCAACACCTCCATATCTTAGTCCAGGGTTGTCATAATATTCTACCCGTATAACATCATCAGGGCAAATGGCACCAACCTCTTCTTTAGTGGCTTCAACACCATTTATTCGCAACTGCACCTCATCACCTAATGTTGTCTTGATTGTTTTATCTAAAGGGCTCACTGTGATTCGAGATATGGGTATGTGCTGTAGGAGATTTACTCCATTTGTGGCTACTCTTTTTTGTTCTTGTGTTGGCATTATCATTTGCCTGTCCGATTTTTTAACAACAGCATCACCGCTTACGATGACCTCATCTAATGATACTGCTGAGACAATCAGTCTGACATCTCCCATATCCACATCTTTTTCTATGTTGGTAATCTCTATTCGCATATCCTCATATCCGAGGTACTGGAATAGCATAACATAACTACCATTATTAACATTTTTAAGAGTGAAGCGCCCTTCAACATCTGTTGCTGTACCCATTACAATATTGCCATCCTCATCAAGAATGGAGGCAGTAGCACCAATAAGAGGATCGCCCTCCACATCATCTATGATTCTTCCGAAAATAGTATTCCCTGCATACGCTGAGACTTGCGCCAAAGCAAGCACGATAAGTAGTAAAATCTTTTTCATATGTGTAACTTTTAAATGTTATTTTATACTGCAAAATTACCTCAAAACGCATTTATCATTGATTTATATTGCAGACTTTGCAAACTGCAACGCATTTTATATAAAGCTGAATATCTGCAAATTACAAACAGTCTCAATGAGAAAAATTTATATTAGGGTATTTTACGCTTTATATTGATTTATATGATGAAAATATTTGCCTAATTTTGTAAGGAAAACAAATATTTGTGAAAGATGAATATGAAAATACATATACTATGCCTATGTTCATTGATTGTCTCTTGTTCAACATATGACAACGATAAGCAAAAAGCTGATGAGAGTATATGGTTGGCTTTGCAACACGAAACAGAGGGAGCCTCACTGAGTGAGGATACAGGTGTTGTGGAAGCATTGGAGTTTTATAAATCACAAGAGCCTACAGATACCACAACGATAATGACGGTAACAAGGCTTGTTGCAAGTCATTACTGGTGGATAGGAGAAAAGACTAAAGCATATGAAATATTGGAACGCTACCTTGCAGAGTATCCTAATGATGATAAAAGTATATACACCCTCCTAAACTTTCTGGTGCTGGATAGCGATTATAATAAGATGGGACACCATCTTAAGCAACGCATGGGAGACGATGATTCTATCCGTTCATTCAAGGACCTACACGAACTCGCCGTTGTTAAGTTCTACAATGGCGATACTGACAGAGCAATCTCATACTACAATGAAGCATTTAATCTTGTTAAGGATGCAGAAGATTCTACGCTGATGTGGAGACTTGCGCTACCGGCATATTCTGATATTCTAAGTTCTGCAGGCGACCAAATACAAGCGATAGAGATTCGTAAAAAGGTTCTTGAACATTATAGAGGAAATAATCCGACAGAGGAGGCATTGTCGTATGCATCATTGGCATGGTATCATCTGCAACTTAATGATCTTTCGACAGCTCGCCATTATGTTGAGTTAGCTCAGGCAACAAAGGATGAAACATTTGACAATGACTTGTCAAGAGCCGGTTATTTGCAAATAGTGAAGTTGATACTGGATTATGCCGAGACTTCGAGCATAGATGTTAAGGAATGGGGGCTTTTCGTCAATGGTCTTGGCGACAAGGCTATGGTTGCCCAGAAGATTACCGAGGCCAAACACGAGGCCAACTGGAGGCTTGCAGAGAAGAATATGCAGATAACAATACAACGACAGAAGGATCAGATGCTGTTTTTGGCTTTGACATTCGTTATGCTTCTCTTTATAATAGGGCTATTGTTATGGTTGCGTAATAGAAAGAACAAACTTATTGAAAAGGAGGAGGAGATAGATTCATTACGCAAACTACTATCAGAATCTTCGGATGCAGCAGATTACAACAAAGATGATCGTTTTTTTAAGAAGATATTGCTACAGCAATTAGGTGTAATAAGATTGGCTACATCTAATCCTACATCCGCAAATTTGGCATTGCTGAAACGTATGAGAGAGATTTCTAATCAAGAGGTGAATGTGGACTCTCTGTTGAACTGGATCGACCTCTATCAGACTATTGATTATATATACGATGGTTTCTATTCTTCGTTAGTCAATAGGTTTGGCACAACACTCAATGAAAAAGAGATACAGTTGTGCTGTCTTCTCAAGGCAAATTTTTCCACTAAGGAGATAAGTGTAGTTACGCAGCAGTCTGTTCGCACTGTATATCAGCGCAAGAGCACCATTCGTCAGACACTTCAAATGCCCGAAGCCGAGGATATCGCTACATTCTTAAGCGAGAAATAAGAGAATAACAAATACATCACTTACGCACTGACTAAACATGTATTTTGCTAATTATACTACTATTTAAGCAACCTCTATTAGATACTATATAATTCATTTTTACTTTGTCAATGGCCAAATCTTGTAACCTTTACATTAACAAGAATATTGATTGGTTATATTTTGTCGATTAGCGCGTGAAAAATGTTGGGGAAATGCTGAAATAATCAAGAAAAGTTTGTATCTTTGCGTGCAATAAAATCTAAAGCTACATTTATATGTCGTTTATTGCAGATAGAGTAAAAATGGATGGTCTCACATTTGATGACGTCCTATTGATTCCGGCTTATTCGGAAGTGCTTCCAAGAAGCGTTAATCTCACAACAAAATTCTCTCGTAACATAACCCTTAATGTGCCTTTGGTATCAGCCGCAATGGACACTGTTACTGAAGCGCAACTTGCTATCGCTATCGCTCGCGAAGGTGGTATCGGTGTTATTCATAAAAACATGTCGATTGCTGAACAAGCTCGTCAAGTTCATGCTGTGAAACGTGCAGAAAACGGGATGATCTACGATCCTGTTACCATCAAACGCGGTAGCACCGTTAAAGATGCACTAAACATGATGGCTGAATATCACATTGGCGGTATTCCTGTTGTTGATGACAATAACAAGCTGGTGGGGATTGTAACAAACCGCGACCTTCGTTTTGAACTTGATTTAAACCGTCTTATCGACGAGGTTATGACATCGGAAAATCTTGTCACCACCAATCAATCAACCGACCTTGAGGAAGCGGCTCAAATTTTGCAAGAACACAAAATCGAAAAACTTCCTGTAGTTGACAACGATGGACATTTGATAGGTCTTGTTACCTATAAAGATATCACTAAAGCTAAAGACAAACCATTTGCATGTAAAGATTCTCGCGGTCGTTTGCGCGTGGCTGCCGGTGTTGGCGTAACAGCCGACAGCATGGAACGTGTTGACGCTCTTGTAGAGGCCGGAGTTGATGCTATAGTAATTGACACCGCACATGGCCACACTCGTGGTGTTGTGGGAGTATTGCGTGCAGTAAAAGAAAAATATCCTCACATCGATGTTGTTGTAGGAAACATCGCAACTGGTGAAGCAGCTAAATACCTCGCTGAGAATGGTGCTGATGGAGTGAAAGTGGGTATTGGTCCCGGCTCAATCTGTACAACTCGCGTGATTGCCGGAGTGGGTGTTCCTCAATTAAGTGCTGTCTATGATGTCGCAAAAGCTCTTGAAGGAACAGGTGTGCCTTTGATTGCCGATGGTGGCATTCGTTATTCAGGCGATATCGTGAAAGCTCTTGCTGCCGGTGCTTATTCAGTAATGCTTGGCGGTATGCTCGCAGGTGTTGAAGAGTCTCCCGGCGACACAATCATCTACAATGGTCGTAAATACAAATCATATCGCGGTATGGGATCTCTTGAGGCAATGGAAAAAGGCTCTAAAGACCGTTATTTCCAAGCAGGAGAAGCTGACACCAAGAAACTTGTTCCCGAAGGTATTGCTGCTCGTGTGCCTTACAAAGGCTCATTGTATGAAGTAGTATATCAAATGCTTGGCGGATTGCGTGCCGGTATGGGTTATTGTGGTGCTGAAAACATCGAAAAACTCCACTCTGCTAAGTTCACTCGCATTACAAATGCCGGTGTTGCAGAAAGCCATCCTCACGATGTAGCTATCACAAGTGAAGCTCCTAACTATAGCGCATCACACCAATAATGAACCAAGATGCTACGCCTGATGCGTAACGCTTAAAATACTAATATAGAGATATAATAAAATCAATATGATTTCCGTTATATCTCTATACTTTTTAATGAATTTATAGCTTAAATTAATTAACGATGAATAAAAAACTATTGTCAGTGGCTATTATTGCGGTAACATTGTTGACTGCCACTGCAAAAAACAACGATCCCATCTTGATGACAATCAATGGAAAAGATGTGCATCTAAGCGAGTTTAAATATCTTTACAACAAAAACAACAGCCAACAAATACAACAACAATCCCTTGACGAATATGTGGATATGTTTGTTACATATAAACTTAAAGTTGCCGATGCCGAAGCCGCAGGATTAGACACAACAAAAACATTCATCAAAGAATTTAAAGGCTACCGCAACGATTTGGCTCGTCCCTATCTTCGTGATGCGTCAGTAGAAGATAGTCTAATTCAAGTGGTGCATAATCATATGAAAGAAGATGTTGACGTGAGCCACATCATGATGCCTCTCGATGTTCCCAAGTCATCGTTCTACAGAAATAAACTTGACAGCATACGCACTGCTATCATTAATGGTGCAAGCTTTGAAGATAACGCACTAAAATTTTCTATTGATGGCTCTGTGAGATTTAACAATGGTCGCATGGGCTTCATTTCAGTAAATAAATACCCTTATGCATTTGAAGAAGCGGCCTACGATACTCCTGTGGGTGGTATCTCTGAAGTAATAGAGTCTCCTTTTGGCTTGCACATAGTTAAAGTGCATGGACGTCGACCAAGCAGTGGCAAAGTACTCACACAACACATACTGAAATTAACGCAAGGTCTCTCAAAAGAAAAAGCAGTCGCTAAAAAAGCAGAAATCGACTCTATCTATAATTTAGTTAAATCCGGTGCTGATTTCTCTGAAGTCGCAAAACGCGAAAGCGAAGATCCGGGCAGTGCACGTAATGGTGGCATGCTACCTTGGTTTGGAGCAGGCGAAATGGTAAAAGAATTTGAACAAACAGCTTTTGCACTTGAAAATGGTGCGATTTCTAAACCTTTTGCAACTTCTTATGGCTATCACATCATCCACAAAATCGACAGCAAAGCAGTTCCTACAATTGAAGAAGCTCGCCAAGACATCTTGAATATAATCGCCGGCGATGAACGTTCAACACTTCCTGATCGCACAAAACTTGCTGCCCTTAAATCAGAGCATAAAACTCACATCATTGAGTCATCAATGGAGGAAATCAAAAAAATGTTGGCAGAAAATAATGGTTACGACTCAACATTCATTCGTCAATATACCAATAATCCACTCGTTGTGGGTAAAGCAGGCCAATTAGAGTTAACTCTTGCTGAAGTTATCAAAGCTATGCCAACAATCGCTCGCGTTACTCCTGAGAGTGGCTATAACGTATTGAGAGAACGTGCCGAAAGCCTTCTTGACGCAAGAACTCTCGAATATGAAGCATCAATCCTTCCCTCTAAACATGCCGATTTCCGCAACCTCATCAACGAGTATCGCGATGGCATGTTGTTATTTGAGATCAGCAACAGAAACGTTTGGGAAAAAGCATCTAAAGACAAAGAAGGGCTTGAGGCATTTTTCCAAAAGAACAAATACAAATACTCTTGGGACGGACCTAAATATAAAGGCTATATAATCTTTACTACCAACGACTCCATCAAAAACGAAGTCGAAAAATTCCTCAGCGCCAACCCTCTTGAAAACGATTCTATTTCAAAAGTATTACGCAAAGAATTTGGTCGCAATGTAAAAGTTGAACGCGTGATTGCAGGTGAAGGAGAAAACGAGATTATCGATAATATCGCATTCAATGGCAAGACACCTACAATAAAAGGCAAATGGAAATGCTTCATTCCTTACAATGGTCGCAAAATCAGTTGGGCTGAAGAAGCTGCTGATGTACGCGGACCTGTTACATCAGACTATCAAGCTGTCCTTGAAAAAGAATGGGTTAAAACTCTACACAAGAAATATCCAGTAAAAATCAACAAAAAGGTTCTTAATAAAATAAAAAAACAATAGACAGTATTTATTTTCTGCAAAAGAATGTCGCTTAACTCCCCTATTTTCACTAATTTTGGGATAAATATTAAGCGATAACACAATGAAAATTTATACACAATATATCCTCATTCTGCTAATTCTATTATCGGCAACCATTTCTTGTGGAAATGACAATAGAATTGAGAATGGGGATATATTGGTGAAAGTTGGTAATGAGACCTTGACTAAAAACGATTTAGCCAAAGATTTTCCTTATGGACTATCTGAAAATGACAGCATTAAATTTGCTCGCGCCTATATCAAATCGTGGATTGACAGCAAACTCATTGGCGAAATTGCCGCTAAGAACATCAGCGACATGTCAAAAATTGATGCTATGGTAGCTAAATATCGTAATGAATTGATAATGTGGGAATATCGACAACGAATGTATGAAAGTCATGCGGACAAAGAGCTATCAGACGACTCTATCATAGCCTACTACCAAGCCCACAAAAAAGATTTTGTCGCTACACGTCCATATATCAAAGGTATATATATTAAGATACCTGATAATGCTGAGCATCTAAATCAATTAAAAAAATTATATCGCTCCAACAACGCTCAAGAAATAGACCACCTTGAAAAATTATGTTTTTCTGAAGCCACTCATTATGATTACTTTAGAGACAAATGGGTAGATTGGGAACATGTCGAATCAAAAATACCTTATGACTTCGGGAACAACCCCGACTCATTTATTAAACAAAATAAAAATATCGAAACATCAATTGGCGGTTTCACCTATTTTTTAAACATTTCAGACTACATCCCAACAGGTTCTACAATACCGCTTGAAGTTGCCATTAATTCAATAAAAGAAACCCTCATAAATCAGAATCGTATTAAATATGACCAAGAATTGCGCAATGAATTGTTCAATATTGGCTTAGAGGAAGGAGAAATTAAGATTTTATGTGATTTAGAATCGTGATAATTTAGTAATAAAAACGTACCTTTGTATTTCATTTAAAAAGATATAAGCGTGAAACTTAAAGTACTTGCATTTTGCTTAGCATGCGCCGGATACGCATCATATACATCAGCACAAAACAACATTGCTGAAGAAGTTGCCTGGGTAGTGGGAGACCAACCTATTTGGAAATCTGAAATTGAAGAAATGTATCAACAGATGCAATATGAACGCATCCCCATCAATGGAGATCCCTATTGTGTAATTCCCGAACGACTTGCCATAGAAAAACTTTATCTTCATCAAGCCGAACTTGATACAGTTGAAGTACAAGAAAGCATGATTTCTCAAGAGGTAGATTCTCGCATAAACTATTTCATCGCCAATCTGGGGTCAAAAGAGAAAGTTGAGGAATATTTCAACAAATCTATTCCTGAATTAAGAGAAACTTTAAAAGAGAACTCACGAAATACACAAAAAATCAGGATGGTGCAACACTCTCTTACTAAAGACCTTAAAACAACACCTTCAGATGTGCGCCGATACTTTGACAAACTTGAAGTTGATAGTATCCCATTTGTACCAATGCAAGTTGAAGTACAAATAATGACATTAAACCCCGAAATTCCACGCGAAGAAATTGACGAAGTCAAATCTCGCCTACGCGAATACTCAAATAGAATTAATAGTGGAGAGGCTGATTTCTCTACACTTGCAATTTTATATTCTGAAGACGGAAGCAGTGTACATGGTGGGGAAATAGGATTTCGCGGACGTAGCGCATTAGTGCCCGAATATGCCGCCGTTGCATTTAATCTAAACGACACAAAGAAAGTGTCTAAAATCGTAGAAACAGAATATGGATTCCACATCATTCAATTGATTGAGAAACGAGGCGACCGCATCAACACTCGCCACATTCTACTACGACCTAAAGTATCAGACAAAGATCTTGAAGTTGCATTAAATCGCTTAGACTCAATACGTACCGACATTTTAAACAAAAAATTCACATTTGAAGAAGCTGTTCCTTTTATCTCTCAAGACAAAGATACTCGCTTCAGTAAAGGAGTGATGAATAATGAAAACAACAGCACCACTCGTTTTGAAATGTCACATTTACCTCAAGAAATAGCCAAAGTTGTGAACAACATGAAAGTTGGCGAAATCTCAGAGCCATTCATCATGAAAAGTACTAAAAATAATCGTGACATTGTCGCCATCGTTAAACTAACAAATCGCATAGAGGCTCACAAAGCAAATCTTTCAGATGATTACCAAATGATTAAAGGCATGTATGAAGATGCTGCAAAAAACAAAATACTTAAAGAATGGCTTGATAATAAAATTAAAGACACTTATGTGCGCATAGAAGATAGATGGCAAAACTGCGAATTTGAGCACAAAGGATGGAACAAAGCAAAAAATTAATGATAAAAAAACAACATAAAAATAGCAAAAAACTTGGGGCGATTTTTATCGCCCTTTGCTGTATTACATTATTTATCCCTAACATTATTGCACAAGTAACAACAGATAATAATATTATTAAACCATCAATTCCTTCAGCCAATCGACATCAACGCAATAAAGTCTTTCTTGAATATGCCGACAAACTATCGATGAAAGATGGACAAAATTATCAATTACTCGTAGGAAATGTCCAATTCCGCAAAGGAGACATGTTTATGTATTGTGATAGTGCCCACTTTTATGATCAATCCAACTCTCTTGATGCATACGGAAATGTTAAGATGGAGCAAGGTGATACCTTGTTTGTATATGCCGATGAGCTAAACTATAATGGTGAAATTGAATTAGCCAAACTTTATGCAGATGAAGGCAAAAAAGTAAAATTAATAAATAACGATGTCATGCTTGAAACCGACATTTTCAACTATGACCTTGCCATCGATCTTGGCTATTACGATGTGGGTGGAGTTTTGACCGACAAAGAAAATCGTCTCGAGTCCCTACAAGGAGAATACAGCCCAACAACAAAAGATGCAAATTTCTATCTTGATGTACACCTAAATAATACATCGGAACGTGATACTCTCGACATGTACACCGATACATTGTCCTACAATACCAATACCCACATTGCCGAACTAGTCAGTCTCACTCACATTTTTAGTAAAGATGGGAAAATCATCGCACAAAGTGGCACATATAATACAGAGACAAACATATCCGACCTTTATGAACGCTCTATTATCATTACAAACGATGGCAACACATTGACTGGAGACACAATCTATTATGATAGGGACAAAGGTTATGGAGAAGCCTTTGGAAACATGATACTGACTGATTCTGTCAGACAATCATCAATTCAAGGTGATTACGGATTTTATAACCAGTTAACCGATAGCGCCTACGTTACAGGACGGGCATGTGCCAAAGAATATTCCAAAAAAGACACATTATACCTTCATGGCAAGGTTATCAGAACTTACATTTTGAATGAGGATACATCTCGAGTGATGATAGCACACCCTAATGTGCGTTTTTATCGCTCTGACCTACAAGGATTATGTGACTCTCTGAGCCTAATGCAGCAAGATTCAATCCTTTATATGCATAATCATCCAATCGTGTGGAGTGGAGTAAGACAGATTTTTGGTAACGTTATCCATATCCACATGAATGACTCGACTGTCGATTGGGCTAAACTTCCAGATTTTGGTTTTGTAGCCGAGCACATCGAAGAAGAGTTCTATAACCAAATAAGTGGTAAGGAGATGATGGCATATTTCACTGACAGCAAACTATCTCACGTCGATGTCAGTGGAAATGTACAAATTATAACACTCCCGCAAGAAAGCGATTCTACCTACAACAAAATTGCAAATGTAGAAAGCAGTTTCCTCTCTGCCGACATTGAAAACAATAAAATAGTATTTTCAAAAATATGGCCTGAGGTTACAGCAAAGATGACACCTCTCTATCTTGCCAAGAAATCAATTTTCTACCTTCCGCAATTTAAATGGTATGAAACAATTCGTCCAAAAGATCCAGAAGACATCTTCAACATCCCTCAAGAGATGAAAGACCTCTTCCATGCTCCTGAAGTTTCAACCCGCCGTCGCCGCTCAAAATAGTTTAAATTAGCAGACATAATGCAGATCTTGGGCCTACGTATGCTTGTTAATAGCGTGATTGATATTAGCACATTTAAAACCCAAAATTTCGTAATTTCTTGCTGAAGTGTATAATGCTTCTACAATTGATTATTAACATTTTACAAGTACTTACAAATGATCTTTTTGCTATATTGGTAAAAAGTAAAACATTCAGATATGGAAATATTGACAACAGGTTGCATAATTCTATTTGTCCTACTCTTAGTTGTATTCCTATTTACACATCTAAGACAGGCGCTCGTTTGGGGCGTGATAATTTGTGCGGGAATATGCGCAATTGTTTATAATGCTATATTCTGGATTGCTCTGAGTGCGATAGCTCTAATTGTATGTGGATATGCGATACATTACATTCGCTTGTCTATTAATAAACATAAGCGAAATTTATTATAATAATTTAAACTGCTTTATTCTGGCTCTATCACTTGTGAAAGCCGTTGAACTCGGTTTTTTTGTCTTTTGTTACCTTGCCTATTTTTATCTATTTCGGGCTTTATATATAGTCTAATATCAAAAAAAAGGAAGCTTAATAAGCTTCCTTTTTTCGGGTAGCGGGAACGAGAATTGAACTCGTGACCTCCGGGTTATGAATCCGACGCTCTAACCAACTGAGCTATCCCGCCATTAATCTGATTTGCGAGTGCAAAGTTAGCGTTTATTCTCTACTCTCGCAAATATTTTAGAACAAATTTTCTTTCTACAGGCAAAAAACATCTATTTAAAAAATTTACTTATTCTCAGAACAACTATATTGAATCTTAAACGTTATTATTTAAACCATTTATATTTTTTATGACAACTTTATCTAATATAGAATTATCCGATATAACTCGCGAACGTATCAAAACAATCGACATTTATATCTCTGATAACGAGAGTGCATTTGCCGACATTTGTATTACTCACAATGAAATCTTCTATTGCCTCGGCACCGAAGACATGCGCGAAGACGGCCATATCTCAATTTCCGACCGCGAATTTAACCACCTATATCGTGGGATTATCAATGCGTTAAAAAATAGTGATTGTTGTTGTAAACATCGTACTGATTTAATTCGATTTAAAATGGCAATAACATTGATTGATGCAGAAAAAATATCACATAATCAAGCATCAATCGTCCCTCATTCAATCACTGAGATAATTGAATGTTTATCCAACGAATGTGATGAATTTATTTTTCTTGAAGGATTTAAATCTCTGCTCCCTTAATATCGCATCGCTATTTACGCCAAAAACTGCGTGAAAACAATATCAAGATTGTAAACAGTTCCAAACGTCCTATAAGCATCAAAAACGATAATACCCATTTTCCGATATCTGGAATTATATCATAGGAACTTCCATATCCGGTCACTCCGGCTCCAAGTCCGGTATTGCTTATACATGAAAATGCCGAAAAGAAAGCATCGACCAACGGAATTCCTATGGCTGTCAAAATAATCCCTCCAGCCATAATAAGCAATACATAAAGACACAAAAAAGCGATAACCTTTGAGACTATTTCTGATGGCACTATTTTATCGTTGATGCGTACCGACATTATAGCATTAGGGTGAATACATTTGTGAATTTCATTGCGCAAATTTTTAAGCAAATACAATAACCTATCAATTTTCGCTCCACCACTTGTAGAGCCGGCACAAGCGCCAAAAAACATTAGGACAAACACTATTGCTAACACGAAAGTACCCCAATTTTCAAAATTAAGAACAGTATATCCTGAAGATGTCATAGTTGATATAATTTGAAACAATGGATCTATTGTTACAGATGATATCGATATAGCCTGCCCATTAATAACTATTGCAATAACAAACAACACAAATACAATTGCAATAATCTTTAAATATGTCCTAAATGTATCGTTTCGGAATAAACTGCCAAATTCTCCCAAACAAGCTTTAAATAGCAATCCGAAATTGACGCCACCCAGAAACATAAATATTGTCATTATAATCTTGACATATGTAGAATCCCAAGCTCCCACACTTGCATCCTTTGTTGAAAATCCACCAGTAGACATTGTACTCAACGCATGACACATACTGTCAAAAAAGCCCATAGGCCCTGCCCACAATAACACGCACAATAGTATTGACAACAGAAAATAAATCAACCACAAGCCTTTTGCTGTTTGGCTAATACGTGGACGTATTTTATCATGTGTTATGCCTGTTACTTCGGCATTAAACATCTGCATTCCCCCGGAATGATTAAGCATAGGAATAACAGCAAGAGTAAACAATATTATCCCCATTCCACCAATCCATTGCATCAAACATCGCCACAAGTGTAATCCATGAGACAAGTGTTCTACCGAATTAAGAATAGTTGCACCTGTTGTAGTAAATCCCGACATTGCTTCAAAAAACGCATCACTAATTGTAAATGGTGTTTGAGACAAGATGAATGGAATCATTCCAAACACAGAAAACACCACCCATATCATAGCGGTTAAAAGAAAGCCTTCACGCTTTGCCATATCTGTTCGAGATGGCTGTATGAATGTTGTCATTGAAGCGCCCACTACTCCGGTTATTATCGTAGCAATTAAGAAAGCATAAAAATCTGTCTCTCTATACACAATTGTTGCGATCAGCGGAAATATCATAAAAGCGGCTTCTATCATCAGTAGCCATCCCATTACCTTAAGCAACATTGGGAAATTTACTATTGAATGAACTTTGAACATGCACTACATAGCCTATTAATTGAACAATTTTTCTACTTTGTGGATAGCTCCTGCTAAACAGAAAACGACAACATGGTCTCCGGCCTGTATTACGGTATTTCCTCTTACAAGCATTCCTTTCCCATCTCTTACAAGACCGGCAATTGTCATATCACGAGATAAATTAAGGTCTTTAACTGCTCCTTTCGTAATTTTTGAACGTGGTTTGACTACCATCTCTGCCACTTCGGCATCAGCAAGCGCAAGACACTTTGATGAATTTATATCAGCATCTAATAATATCTGAAATATCTTGCTTGATGCGAGCAATTTTTTATTTATAATTGTACCTATATTCAATCCTTCGGCTTCCGAAATAAATTGAATATTCTCTACCTCTGCTATCGTCTTATTGACTCCAAATTCTTTAGCCGTAAGACATGCCAATATATTTGCTTCGGAACTTTCGGATAATGCAATAAAAGCATCTATATCTTCGATACCCTCTTCCCGCAAAACTTCAATATCGCGTGCATCACCATATACGATTTCGCTATCAGGGAATCTTTCAGGAAGGCTTTTACATACATCCAAATTATTATCAATAATTTTAATTTTATATTTATCCCCGGTCAACGCGGCAAGTCGTTCCGCAATACGACTACCTCCCATTATAAGGACCTTCTTTATTTCATATTGCTTTTTTCCACATATCTCCAATAAATCATTGACATGATCACGCGTCACAGTAAAATACAATATATCATTTATTCTAATGCGATCATCTCCTCGAGGTATAATTGTCTCATGATTACGTTTTATCGCTGACACGTGAAATGTTTGCTGTGTATTAGCCAATTCTTTCAACTGCATACCGATGAGACGTGCATTGTCTCTCAATTTAACGCCCACCAGTATAATCTCACCATTATGCAACTCAAACCAATGCCTAACCCATGTGCGTTCTAACGCTGTCATTATCTCTTGAGCGGCAAGATATTCAGGATAAATAAGATAGTCAACGCCAAGACTCGTAAAGAAATCTCTATTTTGTTCAACCATGAATTCATAATTGTCGATGCGAGCAACAGTCTTTTTAGCCCCAAATTTCTTTGCTATTGCACATGCTGTAACATTAGATGTCTCATAAGGCGTTACTGCAATAAACAAATCACAATCTTCTACTCCGGCATTACGCAATGCTGTAAATGACGTTGGACTACCACGCAAAGTCATGAGATTATAATTTGCGTCAATAGTAGCCAATTTATCGGCATCTTTATCTACAAGTATGATATCTTGCTCCTCACGCGACAGTAACTTTGCCAAGTGTGAGCCCACTTCTCCCGCTCCCGCTATTACAATTTTCATATTTGAGACATTTTTATTGATATAATAGCATTATATATCGCATCCTCATCCATTCCACATTGATGATATAGTTGAGCGACAGTTCCCTGTGCTATGAATTTATCGGGTATACCTATACGTTTCACTATTGAAGGATAATTATTATCATTCATCCATTCCATGACAGCAGAGCCCAAACCACCACTTATTACACCATCCTCAACTGTAATTACCGGGCATTTCAACTCGGCAACCTCTTTCAATATTACATTATCAATAGGTTTCAAGAACATCATATCATAATGCGCAACAGAAACACCTTCTGCTTCGGCTTTTTTTACCGCATTTTTCACGTTATCACAGATAGGTCCGATTGAAAGAATAGCAACATCAGTACCTGCCGATAGTCTTTCTCCTTTGCCTATTTCAATGCATTTCATTGGTGTTTGCCATTCTTTATTTCGGCCTGAGCCACGAGGATAGCGAATAGCAAATGGACCATAATTATCACATTGTGCAGTATACAACAAATTACGCATTGATTGTTCATCTCGAGGTGAAGCAACAATCATATTGGGAATACTGCGCAAATAGCTTAAGTCAAAGACTCCATGATGTGTGGCTCCATCTTCGCCTACGATCCCGGCTCTGTCAATACAGAACGTAACCGGTAAACGTTGGATTGCAACGTCATGAATTATATGATCATAAGCACGTTGCAAGAACGATGAATATATCGCACAATAAGGACGCATGCCATCTTTTGCCAATCCTCCTGAGAATGTAACCGCATGACCTTCAGAAATTCCCACATCAAACACCTTTTCGGGATATTTTTCTTGTAAAATACTCATTGATGTCCCAGACGGCATCGCTGCAGTAATCCCAACAATTTTATCGTTTTGTTCAACCAATTCAACAAGTGTTCGACCAAAAACATCTTGGTATTTCAATGTTTTTTTCTCTCCGAAATCTCCGGTAACTCGTTCTCCTGTTTCAGGGTCAAATTTTCCGGGTGCATGCCATGTTGCCGGATCTTTTTCTGCCGGCTCATATCCTTTTCCCTTAATTGTCCTTAAATGCAATATACGGGGTCCATTCATATCCTTTATATCACGCAAAACTCTCACTATTCTATGAATATCATGACCATCAAACGGACCAAAATATCTCACATTCAATCCTTCAAAAATATTTTGTTGTCTTGACAACAATGATTTCAAAGAATTATTAAAACGTAAAATAAAACCGCGCTTGCGTTCAGAGACAAGATGACATTTCTTTAGGAATTTATATACTTTATATCTTATTGTATTATAACTTTTTGATGTCGTTATCTTTCCAAGATAAGAATTTAATGCACCAACATTATTATCAATGGACATATCATTGTCATTGAGAATAATAAGTAGATTATTAGGTGTATTTGCCGCATTATTAATCCCTTCAAAAGCCAATCCTCCGCCAATTGAAGCATCGCCAATTACAGCAACTACATTGCGATGAGGATTTTCTTTCTGCATCTCTGAAGCAACCGACATACCAAGACCGGCTGAAATCGAATTAGAGGCATGACCGGCTGTAAATGTGTCATAAGGACTTTCATCCGGATTCGGAAAACCGCTCAATCCTTCAAACTTGCGATTTTGAACAAATTTATCGCGACGTCCGGTCAATAATTTATGACCATATGCCTGATGTCCCACATCCCATACAATGCGGTCATAGGGCGTATTAAAAACATAGTGCATCGCCACTGTTAATTCAACAGCGCCCATACTTGAAGCAAAATGTCCTGGATTGGATGATAATGAGTTTATCAGAAATTTGCGTATGTCTCTACACACCAATGGTAAATCATCCAATGGTAATTTACGTAAATCCTCAGGGGAATTAATCTTTTCCAACAACGGATATTCCGATGTTCTATCACTTATATTTTCGCTATGATTTTGTTTCATCATTGCTCTTAAAATATTTCTTATATAATGGCAGGAATACAATTATTCCCGAAGCTATTATAACAAATAGTGTATAAAAGTTCAAGCCACGTCCTTGCAACATAAGGTAACACAATATTAGCCAAAGTGCTGCAATACATATAAATCTAATTACTAATGATGTTTTCATCTTTTGCCATTCAAATGCCTTATAATCCAACACAAAGCAATCCAAAGATAATGCAAATATAGTAATGTTTTATGGTTCTACGAAATATTTTATGACAATTAAAAATAGAGAAAGAGCTGCCTGAACTAACGCAGACAGCTCTTTTATCAAGTATTAAATAATTTCTTTATTAAATACCTTGTAGTTTAAATGTAATAGGCAATGTATACCAAACGTTTACAGCCTGTCCATTCATCTTACCCGGGATAAAGTTAGGAAGTGATTTTACCACACGAACAGCTTCTTTATCAAGGTCAGGGTCTTTTGAACGCACAACCTTAACTTCGCCGATTTTACCGGATTTAGTTACAACGAATTGAACAACTACACGACCTTGGATATTATTTTCCATAGCCATTGTCGGGTATTTAATGTTGTTTGAAATATATTTCATCAATTCAGCTTCACCACCCGGGAATTGAGGCATTTGTTCTACCGCGGTAAATACTTTTTCTTCTTTCTTTTCTTCAACAACAAGCTCGTCTTTATATTCACGCACTACATTCAAGTCATCAGTACCTTTGTCAAAGTCTGTTTGACCGAAAGCTGTTTCTGTTTGTTGAAGTTCCTCTTGTGTCTTGATTTCATCCTCAGCTTTTACTTGGTCGTCATCAACGATAGCAAGCTCAGTTACTTTTACTGTATTAAGGACTTCTTCAGGAAGCACTTCGGGTTTTTGTTCTTCAATACGCTCGATTTCTTCTTCTGGTTCTTCTTCCTCAGCAGCATCAGTTTCGATGTTTACCATTGCTTGTTCAATTTCTTCATCGATATTAGCTTCTGCCTTAGGTAACATTGTGTTTACCAAGAAAGGAAGAGCGAAAGCGAGTGCCATGATAATAACAACAACAATCATTGCTTTATTGTGACGAGCATCAGAATTCTTACGCATTTCATAAGCACCGAATTCTTTATTTTTACCTTCGAAAATCAGGTCGCGCCACTCTCTTGATGAAAGATCTACATCTTTTGCCATAATCTTTTCAGTTTTAACAGTTAATAATATAGTCAATCATCACATTATTCAACAGGGATGTTGTTGAGTTTCTTATAAGAGATGATGAGCGCAGAGTCAACTCCATTGATGTTATCAATTTGATAACGTGAAATTTGATTTATCTGCATTTCATCAAGTGCACCGATAAGGCTTTCGTAAGACGCTTTAGGACCTGCTTTGATAATCACCACAGGACGAGTCAATGTAGAGTCGTTACGAATTTCCTTCGCAATTGCTTGATATTCTTCATCCGTAAGTTCTTTATTTCTCCACTTTTCTTTTTGAACGTTGATCTTTTCAAGAACTTGCTTATTGCGATTGTGAAGGATCTTACGAATACCAAATACTTCACCATTAGAGTTTCCGATGAATTTTTCAACTTTGATATTGGGGTTATCAATAACACCGTCTTTATTTTCATCATCTACTACGGGCTTACCTTCGTAATAGTAAACAGTATGTTTAGGCTTGCCTGTTTCAGCATCAATCTTAACATTACCATCTGCATCACGTTCGGTATCAAGAATCAATGTGATAGCTTCTGATTGCTTAGTCTTATTTTGCTGTTCTTGCTCAACTTTTTCATTTGAAGGAAGAGCAATTTGCAAAGTTTGAGACTTAATCATGGTTGTACAAAGCATGAAGAACGTGATCAGAAGCATGTTCATATCCACCATCGGAGTAAAGTCCACGTGGATCTGCATCTTTTTCTGGGCGCCTTTTTTCTTTTTGCCACCCTTGTCGGATTGTTCTATTTGTGCCATGATTAATCTTCTTCTGTTTTAAGAGCAGTCATCAAAGAGAACTTATTCAATTTGAGTGTCTGCAAATTATCAAGTACATCATGAATTGTTGAATAAGGAGTATCCTTATCAGCTTTCACTGCGATACCTTCACCTGTTTTTCTAAGAGCTGAAGCAAATGCATCATTTCCTAAATCTTTATTATTTTCAGCAACGTTATAAATAGCGCGCATCCAGATTTGAAATTCATTTGGTCTTTCCATATCTCTGTTATCATCAACAGGTATACCAAGTATTGGGTTTGAAAGATCCTTCATCAATTCATCTTGTTTAGCAACTTCCATATCCAAGAACTTAGGAAGCTCAGAAAGCTTCATCCCAAACATATTGAGTTTAGAGAATGCTTGGACTTGAGAGTTAGTGAGATTGATTGGATTGTTCTTGTGCAATTTGTTGTAATTATTCACTGCTTCAAGAAGTACCGCTTCGCGCACATTTTCACTTGAATAAGTAGAGTCAACGTCACCTGCGATAGAGATGAACACTTTACCTTCAACTGATGTGTCGCGTTTTCCGTCTTTAACACCGGCACCTGAAACCAAGATAGTAACAAGGTTGGCTGTTGGCACCTTGATTTCAGAAACTGAAGATGGTGTGATAACGGTTGCGGGTTCTTTTTGCAAGAAAGTTGAAGTCAACATGAAGAAAGTAAGCAAAAGAACAGTCACGTCACTCATCGCGGTCATGTCGATGAGCGTACTCTTTCTTTTAATTTTTACTTTTCCCATATTTACCTTTAATTTAAATGATTATACAATCTATTTTGGAAAATATTGGGATTAGTGAGTTGCGGCAAATGTTTGCACGATTGAGAAACCGATCTCGTCGATAGCGTAAGTAAGGTTATCGATTTTGTTAGTGTAGAAGTTATATGAAATAACAGCCAAAGCACCGGTACCGATACCAAATGCAGTATTGATAAGCGCTTCAGAGATACCTGTTGAAAGTGCAGTTGAGTCAGGAGCACCTGATGCAGCAAGAGCTTGGAATGATTTGATCATACCGATTACAGTACCAAGAAGACCGATAAGAGTACCAAGAGTTGTCATTGTTGCAACGATAGGAAGGTTTTGTTGCAATGATGGCATTTCAAGAGCTGTAGCTTCTTCAAGTTCTTTTTGGATAGTAGTGATTTTTTGTTCTTTAGAAAGGACTGTGTTTTCATCCATTTCTTTGTAACGGTTAAGAGCAGCAGCTACTACAGCAGCAACTGAACCTTTTTGTTTTTTACAAAGTTCTTGAGCAGCAGCGATATCGTTTTTAGCAAGAGCAGCTTTTACACCAGCAACAAATTTAGAGATGTTACCGCTACCTTTAGCGCTTGAAATAGCGATCCAACGTTCAACTGAAAGAACAATTACTGTGAGGAACAATGTTTGAAGTACAGGCACGATTACACCACCCATGTAGATAGTACCCCAAATGTTTTGTGGGTGACCTGCTTCATCAAAGTTAGATGCATCTCCCAAGAAGAACATGTAGAAACATACTGCTACTACAAAACATGCAACGATTACCAAGAAAGCATTCTTGATACCACGTACGTTACTTAAACCTTTTTGAGCCTTTGCAGGCTTAGCTTGCTTTTGAGCTTCCATAATTAAATAAAATACTTAAGTGATTAATATTATTAAAATAGTTAGTTAATAAATCTTCGTTTTCACAAATAACAATGCCACGACAGAAAGAAATACTCTTTCAATCGCAACCACTTATAATAAACCATCTTTCAATTTCGATCACTGAATTATCGGTATTGATTTATTGTCATTACTATAAAAATCGTCTCTATACATAGAAACGCTTTTGCAAATGTATTATTATATTTTCAACTATCAAAATTTTGGGTTGCAAAATTGCGTTATTTCACGTTAAATAATAGTTATACACACATTAGAATTCAACCGACAACATTTTAATTTTAGCAATTATTTAAAACTCGCCTTAGGTCTTTATATTACATTATATTGGACTCTTTCGCTACCTTCTTTTCGGAAACGCCAAAAATACTAATTTTTATTCACAATAAATTTGTATAATATAATTAATACGATTAATTTTGTGTTATATCAAAAGAGGCACCCGAAAATCTATAAAAGAGTAGGGGAAATTAATTCAAAGTTTTTGTATTATGAAAAAAGTATTTTTAGCAGCTGTTTTAGCAGTATCTTCACTTGCTGCAAGCGCACAAATCTGGGTGGGTGGTTCACTTGGTCTTGGAATCAATGATCCTGAAGAAGGAGAATCTACCACTGCAATCGCTATCGCTCCAGAAGTAGGGTACACTTTAAATGAAAAATGGGATGTAGCTGTAGCTCTTAATTTCGATTTCGTATCTTGTGATGGAGAAACTGCAAATGCTTGGGGTATTGAGCCATATGCTCGTTACACTTTCGCCCAAATGGACAAAGTTTCATTCTTCGTTGATGGAGGTCTTGGTTACAAAACCGGCGACTTTGAACCAGATCAAATGTATGTAGGTTTCCGTCCTGGCATTAAACTTGCTGTTAACGACAATCTTGGTTTTGTGGCTAAACTTGGTTTCATTGGATATGAATCAATTGAAGATGTTGAGTCTAACTACGGCCTCAACGTAGGCGGTAACGACTTATCATTCGGTATGTATTGGGCATTCTAATTCATCTGAATAACTTAATAATAGTAAAAGTTACAGTCAATGGCTGCAACTTTTATTTTTTATACAGCATTTGTTGCTATCTTTGTACCATAATTTAACAAATTGATTCATCATGGGATTAGGTAAATGGATAGGTGGTATAGTAGGTTTTATGGCAGGAGGACCGCTTGGAGCATTGGCTGGATATGCAATAGGCTCTTTATTTGAAAAAAGCGCCACATCTTACGAACAGCCAATTAACAATAACGCATACGGACAACGTAATAGTTTCTTGTTTTCAATGCTCGTATTAGCATCCTACATCATCAAGGCCGATGGGAAAGTCATGCACAGCGAAATGGAATTTGTACGCCGTTTCCTCCGCACCAATTTTGGTGAAGAAGCTGCCATAGAAGGGAATAGAATACTCCTAAATCTATTTGAGCAACGCAAACAGATGGATGCGCAAGACCCTTCATCGTTCAAAAATACAATCTTCAATTGTGGGCGACAAATAAGAATAAATCTCAGCCACGAAGAACGTTTACAATTGCTCAATTTTCTTGCAATGATAGCCAAAAGCGATGGTCATGTGTGCCAAGCTGAAATTGAAGCATTAAAAGAGACTGCAATTGCGATGGGTTTATCAACTTTAGAGGTTGAATCAATGTTAAATCTCGGAGGGAATTCACTGGAAGAAGCATATAAAGTTCTGGAAATAGCACCAACTGCTACCGATGACGAAGTCAAAGCAGCCTACCGCAAACTTGCACTAAAGCATCACCCCGATCGTGTTGCATCATTAGGAGAAGATATACGCAAAGCAGCCGAAGATAAGTTCCGAAAAATCAACGAAGCCAAAGACCGCATCTATAAAACCCGAAACCTCAACTAAACACTTAAACACGGCTATAGAAACAGCGTGAAATGTTTACGTTATTTAAGTTCTGATTTTATTCTTTTTACATAAGATTTTGACAATTCCTTAATTGTACGTAATTTTGCAAAAGACACATATCGAAGAGATATTGTCTTAAATACATACGACGTTTACAAAGCGTTATCTTCTGACTTTCAAACTTCGCAACTTTGATACCACAAGAAGATATAGCAGCGGAAACGGTCATGTTGATGTGTTCATACTTTAATATCAGAAATCCTCTTTTATAAAAAGTCGGGATTATGATATTATGTATATACATCTTGACGTGGGCGAGCCGTTGCTTATCCTTGTGGAAGGCAATGCGAAGGCCTGAAAGTCGGGATAAGCAATGTATATACACCCACGTCATTGTTTTGAACGACACAATACATCGCAAGGGGGTGTTAGCGATAAAGTAAGCTCAATAATCCAAATGAAAACAATCGGAGAACTAATTAAGGAAGAATTAGAAAAGCAAGAACGTTCTGTTACTTGGTTTGCCCGCAAGTTATCTTGCGATCGCTCAAACGTTTATAGATTATTTCATAAACACAGCATCGAAACCGACCTATTAATTCGCATATCAATAATTCTTAACCGAGATTTCTCGTCTGAAATATCATCTATTATACATCAAAAACAGCAGTCTCGCAATCAGCAACAAAAGTGAAGCAAACCCGCAACACCCATCAGTTCACAATACAAATAAAAGGCAATACCTTTGCAAAAGACTTATTAACATAATAACTAATTAAAATTCAAAAAAACAATGAAAGAATTAAAATTATTTTCTCTAATGTTAATGCTTTTTGCATTTTGTGTTACATCAACAAGCTGTAGTAGTGATGACGATGAACCCGGAACCGGGGAGAGCAACATCGTAGGAACATGGGTTGTAGAAGGTTCCGATGACACTAACTATACATCGTACACATTTGATTCAGATGGTTCTGGCGTATGTTTTGAAAAATATACATCAGGATCAATGACTTTAACTGATTCATGGGGCTTCGTTTATGCCTATGATGAAGAGAGCAAATCATTGCAACTATACCCAGAGGGAGACACAACTGTTTATCGATATACTGTTAATTTAACAGGAAACACATTGATGCTAACCCGAAACAATCAAGTACTCATTTTAATCAAACAATAAAAGGTTTTTCTTAAATAGAGCGAGGAGGTGTATAGGAATTATACACCTCCTCGCTCTATTACAAGATTTTGTTTATCTTTATTCTGCGGTAATTGAAAATGGTTTTGATGGGAAATTTTCAGAAACCGTTATCACCGGAGTTTTGCCAGAAAAATCAAATGTCAATAGAATTGATGTAACCCAGTTGGTATAATGTATTTTTGCTTGTAATGTATTATCGGGTTGCCACGCATAACAAGCTCCAGTATAGAATGGACCTGTTATACCACTAAAGCGATTTTGCGCACCAATTGAATAATGTGGATAGCCTGCAAGCTGCGATTCTATCCATTCGTCATAACCCATTGATATTGTCGACTCTTTATCTTCTGCATCAACGACATCAAGAGCAAAACAATTATCAGAGAAATTAAACTTGATTGATTTCCACCCCAATTTGTTTTTTGGCAACTTAAATGTTTTGCCATTATATTTTTTTGCTAAATCATTGTAGCTATTACCCTTCAACAATGGTAAAGATGCTGTTTCTTCATATTTTTGCAACGCATCCAATCCGGCAGGAGTAGCTTCTATCGTACAATTATAGCAATTTTTTACTACCGTGTTCCAGATATATCCTCTTTCGGGCCAACCTTTACTGCGAGAGCATTGATTAAGAACAACTACCATGTTTTTTTGTGGAACAATAATTATATACTGACCAAATGCACCATCGGCACGCCATGCACCGGGATATTCACAAAGCCATATTTGATAGCCGTAGTCATTAGCATCGCGCACAACATAAACTGTCATCATCTCGTCAATCCATTTTTCCGACACGAGCTGTTTTCCATTCCAATTACCTTTTTGCAATAGCAACTGACCAAATAACGCTTGCGAGTGAGCCGACATATATATCCCCCACCCTCCGGTTACAATACCTTTAGGACATAATTCCCATTCAACATCAGTTATACCCATTGGATGAAACACCCTTTCATTGAGTAATTCAAGGACTGTTTTGCCTGTTACTTTTTGAACTACAGCCGATAATAAATATGTTTCTATTGAGTCATAGGAATAACGAGTCCCCGGCTCGGCAAAAAGCGGACGAGAAAGATAGTAATTCACCCAGTCTTGCTGCTTGTTGCGCATTCCACCTTCCGTTTTAAATCCGGAACGCATTGTGAGCATATCTTTTATGCACACAGCATCTATCGTTGAGGCGTATTCCGGGAAAAACTTAGACAGTTTATCATCAATCGACAGCAGCCCGTCATCAATTGCCAGCCCCACAGCAACTGCAGCAAATGTTTTTGACACAGAGTATAATGTGTGGCGATGTTCTGCCTTAAATGGCGCAGGATGCAATTCTCCGGCTATCTTACCGTCAATCATCACTATTAAATGATGTAATTCGGTAAGCTCACTTGTCAACAATGAATCATATAGCAAAGTCAATTGTTGCGGTTCAACTCCCACCGACGTCGGAGCCACACGCTGAATTTTATTAGTTGCTACCGCACTAACACTTGCCATCAACAAAATGGCGCATAACAAACTTTTAATCTTCGCTTTTATCATAGCTATTAAATTTATTTATTTTTTCCAATTTCATAGATATAGCCATAGTTGCAATTAAATACACAGGCGACAACAGTACTAAAGAGAAAATCTCATAAGTATAATCCCTATATGCTATTTCATTCCCGTCAAGTTCAGGCATTTGAAACAATTTAAAAAGTATAAATACTAAGAACAGATTAAATAGCACATAAATAGAACATGCAATTTTAGCCCTCACGCTTTTGACATCAAAAAGCCAAAAGCGATATTCACACCCACACCACAAATCTTTATAATATTTCAACCATGGCAACGCAAAAGAGAACGACAAAAAAGCGCAGATTATAACTATTCCCCAATCAATATTTTCAAATGAGCTACCTAAGTATTTCTGATAATCAGAATTACCCGAATCACTCCATTCTACACATTCTGCCAATATAATCATTCGAGTCATATACACCACATACAACAGACTCGCCAATATCCCAGCAACTGAATATATTCTTATTAGTACTTTCTTCATAATCTACACAAAACAATATCTTGTTTATTGTTTATGCAAATTTAGCAAAAATATTTATAGCAAAAAATCCCTCACCTAAAAGGCAAGGGATTGATTATAAAATATTTTAGTCCTTAATTATAAGCTATCGCCAAAATCTTCGCGGAATTTAGCGGCAAGACGATCTTGCCAATCACTTAATGGTTGCAAACGACCGAAGAAGAAACGCAACACTTTTGGTTCCTCTTCCCATTTGAGCCCACCGATTAGTTCACGATTGTCATACAACCATTTAACACGGTCGGCACAATATTTTATTTGAGAAAGAGTGAACACACGACGAGGACATGCAAGACGCAACAATTCAAGTTCGGCATAATGTTCTGAGCCATCAGGGTTGCGTTGTTCTGAAATCGAGCCTCGTTCCATGCCACGAATACCTCCGGCAATATAAAGAGCTGTCGCAAGAGCACCGGCAGGATATTGTTCATGTGGGATATGAGGCAAAAACTCTGAAGCATTAATATGCGCACCAAGACCGCCGGCAGGCTTAACCATAGGCACGCCATATTCATCAAGTTCTTTCACAAGATACTCAATAAACAACGGTCCTTGGTTGATGATTTCTTCATCAAGAGTTTCAAGCAAACCAACAGCCATAGCTTCCATTGAGCGCACTTCCATACCACCATAAGTCAAGAAGCCTTCATACAATGGAATATATTCTTTCATTCTCATAATGAGGTCATTGTTATTTGAAACAATAGCACCACCACGAGAGAAACCAAGTTTACGAGAAGAGAAATAGATAAGATCCATTGCATCAGCAATCTTACGCATAATTTCAGCAATAGTCATATCTTTAGCAGCCTCTTCGCGAGTCTTGATGAAATATAGGTTGTCTTGCATCAATGAAGCATCAAGCACAGATAAAATACCATTTTCGCGGCAAATTTGTGCTACTTCAAGCATATTTTCCATTGAAAGAGGTTGACCACCAATGAGGTTTGTACCTGCTTCGATACGCACAAATGGGATATGATCTGCTCCTACTTCTTCAATAAGTTTTTTCAAGCGAGGAATATCAAAATTTCCTTTGAATGGATGGATATAGTGAGGATCAAGTCCCTCTTTTGTAACCAACTCTTCAACACGTCCACCCATGCGAGTAATGTGGGCTTTTGTTGTAGTGAAATGGAAATTCATAGGAATCACATCCCCTTGTTTAACAAATGTTTCAGCAAGAATGTTTTCACATGCACGTCCTTGGTGAGCAGGAAGGAAATATTTTGTACCAAACACTGTTTCCAACGCTTTCATTAAGCGATTACATGTTTCCGATCCTGCATACGAATCATCGGCCTGCATTGATGCGGCAACTTGATTATCACTCATCGCGTTAACACCAGAGTCGGTCAACATATCCATAAACACATCTTTGTTTTGCAACAAGAATGTATTGTTTCCGGCTTCTTTTAAACATTTAACACGTTCCTCTACCGTTGGGAGAAAAAGTTTTTGTACAACACGCACCTTATGCATTTCCAAAGGTACTTGTTGATCTTCTTTGTAAAATTTTACTACTGACATTTTATATAAGGTTAAATTTATAATTTTTCTTTATTTGAGCGCAAATGTAAACAAAAATTATTGATTTAACGGCATATTGTAAGTAATTTATAAGAAAAAGCGCAAAAAATCATTTTTGCGCCTCCTTATCAATATAATCATATTCTATTATCTTCATTTAATCTTAATATATTCAATGGGTTGTTCTTTTATAGGGTCCATTAAATGGGACTGATATTTAACATTCTCAAAATCTATTGTTGCAAGGTCTATACAACGTATTGAATTATTATAAGAAGTTTTGAAATAAACTTTGCGATGAGTCAAGTCTATTGCTGATGTCCATTGCGTCGCGCTTGGGATATCGGGAGCTTCTCCAAGCGAATGTTCTATTCCAATGGGGATATCAAAATTATTTAAGATATGGAAACATTGCAACACCGTGGGCAATGCCGATGCAAGTTGCGGTGCTGTTGCTCGATAAAATGCTATGCGTACAAAGCGAGATGGAGGCGTTGCATCACCCGGCAATCCAAGAAATCCCGAATTACCACCAACTGGAGTTAATGTAATATTTCCCATTTTTTGTTCGGGTGCATTTCCCGGGAAAAGATTAACATAATTATTAAGATTGGTTAAGTGCCACTCAAATCCCGGAGAATTTGTCAACACGCCTACAGTATTTTCATAAAAATGAGGCACTCCATCTACAATTTCTAACACAACTTGACGCCCTGACGGCTCCCCTATGCGATAATGCACTACCGACGCAGCATCAAGTCCCACAATTCTCACATTGCCAATCTCTGCTTTCAATTCATCTATTGAGGCAAATTGAGTTAAAATCCACGTTGGGACTTGTAAATCACCAAGAGACACGCTATTCATTGTCTTATCATAACTTTGATAACTTCCATAATGAGGGAAGAAAAATAATCCCGCTGATAGCCCCACTTCATTTATTCCTTCACAAATAAACTCTTTCATCACTACCGACATTCCCACAACTCCATGTTTAGCTGTAAAAGTCAAACCATTTACGCCCGATGGAGTGAATGATGTAATCTTCTCTCCTCGTGGAATTATAACATACTCGCTTTTTAACGCTCCTGCAGCCGCCTCAATCGTGCGTGCTTGCACATAGGCGCCATCCTTTGCTGTTAGAGAAATTCCCGTACAAGCTATCGCCTGCATTGCCCCGTAACAAATTGCCATTGTTCCCATTAAAATTTTCTTTTTCATAGCATCTTTTTCTTTGATATTAATCACTACCCTATAAAACAACCTTGTCTAACTTTTGTTTCTGAAATCAAGTAATAATTTTCGTTTTTATTATACACTATTGATTGGATATATGTACTAAAAAAGCGTATCTTTGTAGTTTAGAATTTGACGATGAAGTGGAGTTATAAAATATTTCGAGCAATATTAGTGTCATTATTAACATTAGTGATACTAATCCCTACGACGTTATATGTCGTCATGACACTACCTCCAATCCAAAACAAAGCTAAAGAAATAGGCGAAAGAGAGCTCCATAAACTACTGAACACCAATGTCAAAATAGGTTCGATAATATTCTCTCCTTTTAATCGTGTAACATTACGAAATATCGTTATCGAAGACGCCAAAGGCGACACTGCCGCTTACATCAAGCGACTTGGAGCAGGCATAAATATCAGAGAAATAATTAACAATCAAAACATTGAGATTAATTACACAGAACTCATAGGGCTTGATGCTCGCATTTCAAAAGAGGCACCTGATGCGCCTCTAAATATTCAGCCGATTATTGATGCGCTAAAACCTAAAGAAAAGAATAAACCTCCAACTGTTTTTAACTTAAAAATCAATACGGTAGTAATTCGAAATACGCAGTTAAAATATGACATTGTTAATACTGAAAAGGATAGTACAAAGTTAGACACTAATCACCTGCACATATATGATTTTAATGCCGATTTACAACTACCTCGCATCAAGAATGATGATTTCACAGTTGATATAAAACGTTTTGCATTAAAAGAAAAATCAGGTCTTGAATTGAGTTCTCTTAAAGGTCTTTTTCACATATCTTCTTACGAAACATTAGTCAAAGGATTTGAACTTCTTATGCCTAACTCCGAGTTATATCTATCTGATATTACAGTAAATTACACCGATTGGAATGATTTAAAACAAAATTATCACTCAATTCCGCTAAATCTATCAATCATCCCCGGTAGCTACATCACCCCTACTGATTTTAAGGGATTACTTCCTCAATTAGGACGAATCAATAATAGAATAGATCTCGAACTATTTGCTTCAGGTACAGTCAACGATATCCAACTAAAAAAACTTGACATCTCTATTGACAATGACAAAATGTGGCTCTTGTGTCGTGGTAAAATACAAAATATCACAAACAAAGAAAATGCAATAATAGAATTCCCTCGCATCAACCTCCATGGATATGGTCAAGACATTGCAACTATTGTCTCTAATTTCAAAAACATTTCGCCTAAAGACAAACAAACAATATCTAATTTAGGCAAAACATCAATAAACATCAACGCGAAAGGCACACTAAAAAAAGCATTATTAAATGGCCTCATTTCCACGTCTCCCGGTAATGCGAAAATAAACATCACCTTTAACAAAAGCCATAACAATTCCCCCATACAATTATCAGGTGAAGTTTCAACCGAAGATTTTAATATTGGGCAACTTATCGATAATCAACTATTAGGCAACATTGGTTTAAACACAGAATTTAATGCGTCTATTGCAAAATCGAAAATCAATGGCTCTTTCGTAGGTGATATTTCTCATTTCCAATTCAAGAATTACACCTATCAAGGAATTAAAACGCTATTTGACCTTGATGACAAAAAAATCAACGGCTCTCTCATCGTAAACGATAGTAATATAGACATGGTTGTTGCAGGAGAAGCAATGTTCAACGATAAAACACCATCATTAGACATCCACATTGAAGCCAACGATATTGTCCCATATAACCTTAATCTCTTAAACAAATATCCTAAACACCATCTATCAACAACTGTACATGCCGAATATAATGGGGAAAATTTTAATAATGCCATTGCCAATCTATCAGTCAATGACTTAAAATTTATTACACAAGAACAGAATGGGATAAATATTAAGAACATCAACATCGAATTAAACAACCAACACACACATCAATACATCTCACTCAATTCAGATATCATCGACGGTGAAGTTGAAGGCTGTTATGACTTCTCCTCATTAGTTCACTCTGCCAAAGATATTATTTCTCACTATCTTCCATCTCTCATTTCAGCCGAATGTATTGAGGCTACACACAACGAGAAGGAACATAAAAGGCTAAATGACTTCAATTTTAATTTTACAATTAAAGATAACAACGAAATTCTTGATTTCATTAACGCTCCGGTCCGACTTATTCACCCAATAAAAATCATCGGTGATATGAATCACTTGGCTCACAAAATGAATTTAGACATCGATGTACCCTATTTGCAACAAAAGAACAAACTGATAAAAGATACTCATTTGTCAGTCAATATTGACAAGAGTAACAATTTGTGCCAACTCTTTGCAACAACAAAGATACCATCAAAAAAAGGAGAAACATTAGTCAATCTAAAATGCAATGGGACGAATGATCGAGTTGACACCAAAATCGATTGGGCGATCAACAATGCCAGAGGATTTAACGGAGACATAATGTTTTCCTCTTTGTTCCAACGAAATGATGACAACACACTATTTACCAATATCAATATACATCCAAGCAAACTTGTATTTAACGATACAGCATGGACCATAAGTCCGGCTCACATTGTAGTCAATGACAAAAGTGTCACAGTCAGCGGTTTTGACGCTTATCGCGATAACCAATACATCAAAATTAATGGCAAAGCTTCGGAAAATCCCGAAGACGAAATATGCCTCCAACTATTAGACGTCAACCTTGATTACATTTTTGAGACACTTGCAATCAATAATGTTGCATTTGGAGGTAATGCAACAGGAACATTCTATGCTTCAAATCTCTTTAGCAAAGAACCCCGCCTTAGCACACCCGGGCTTAAAGTTGACCAACTAAGCTACAACTACTCTGTTCTTGGCGACGCCATTATTGAAAGTCATTGGGATGCCGAAGAAAAAGGTGTAGCCATTAACGCCGATATCAGCCAGTCTAATGGGTACAAATCATATATTAATGGTGCCATATTCCCTATGAATGACTCTCTTGATTTGAAATTCAGAACACAAAAGATTAATGTAGGGTTCATGTTGCCATTCATGTCGGCATTCGCCAAAGAGGTCAACGGATACGCATCTGGTAATGCCCGATTGTGGGGTAAATTCAAAACCATTGACATGACAGGCGACATTTATGCTGAAGATCTTAAACTAAAAATTGACTTTACCAACACCTACTATACTGCAACCGACTCTATCCATCTCAAGCCCGGATATATAGGATTTAAAGATGTGAAACTAACTGATGCTTACGGTAATAATGCGCTCCTTGGAGGTTACCTCAAGCACACATGTTTCAAACGTCCCGAATTTGAGTTTAACATTACAAAAGCGCGCAATTTCCTAAGCTATGATGAAACTCCTGAGCGAAATCCCATTTGGTATGGTCGTATTTTCGGCAATGGCGAAGCATCAGTAAAAGGGAAACCCGGTGAAGTCAACATCATTGTTGACATGAATACTGCGCCAAAATCAACATTTACATTTGTTCTGTCTGATCAACTCGAAGCTAACGAATACACTTTTATCACATTCCGGGATAGAGACAAATTAAACAGCGTCAACAGCTCCCCTGTCGACAGCACATTGATTAAGGTGAGAGAATTAGAAGATCGCATCGCTCAAACTCAAAAACAATCCACCTCAAAAACAAAATACACTTTAGATATTCAAGTCGATGCAAACCCTGATGCCGAAATGATACTTGTAATGGATCCCGTTGGAGGAGACCGCATAAAAGCGAGAGGTGATGGTAAATTACACTTGATTTACGACTCTGATAACGAAAAAGACATATTCCTCTCCGGCAAATATCAAATTGAAGAAGGTAAATACAACTTTACTCTTCAAGATATTATTGTCAAAGAATTTATTATCAACAACACATCATCTATAACATTCAACGGAGACCCCTATGCCGCAATTTTGGATGTCGAAGCTGCATACGCACTGAATGCCAACCTCACCGATCTTGACGAGTCTTTTGCACAAGACAAAGACCTTGCACGAACAAACATTCCTGTCCATGCCATTATTTTAGTAAATGGCGATATGCGACAACCCAATATTGATTTCAATCTACGTTTCCCTTCAATAACCGACAATAACATCGAAAACAAGGTTAATAGTATCATCAGCACAAAAGATATGATGAACCGCCAAATCATTTATCTCCTTGCGCTAAATCGTTTCTACACGCCCGAATACATGAGCTCAACAACCAAAGGGAATGAGCTCGCATCGGTTGCGTCATCAACTATTTCATCTCAACTCAGTAGCATGCTGGGCGAATTAAGCGATAACTGGAGCATTTCGCCTAATTTCAGAAGCGACAAAGGTGATTTCTCTGATGTTGAAGTCGATCTTGCTCTTTCGAGCCGACTACTCAACAATCGTCTACTATTCAATGGTAATTTTGGTTATCGCGATAAAACAATGAATGAAAATACATTTATTGGAGATTTCGACATTGAATACCTTTTAAACCGAGCCGGCAACATACGTCTAAAAGCCTATAACAGATACAACGATCAAAACTATTATCTAAAAACAGCACCCACAACACAGGGAGTTGGTATTGTATTCCGCCGAGACTTTGATAAAATATTTAATTTTTTAAACACCCAAAAAGCTAACACGCAGGAAAACAACAACGACTCAATTGCACCTATCGACAGTACAAAACTTGAAATCCAACCTATCATTATTCCGGAACGAAAATAAGCAACTTTATTTTATCATAAAATTGGCATCTATTACCAAAAAAGATTTACCTTTGTAGATAGAATATTAAAACTATAATCACATGGCAAAACCTTTCAAATATCAGGAAATGTTCCCGATGTCAAAAGACACAACCGAGTATTATCACTTGACCTCTGACTATGTAAAAGTAGAAAATTGGAATGGACATGAAATGCTTGTAGTTGATCCAGAAGCACTCACAGTGCTTGCTCGCCAAGCTACTCACGACAACGCATTCATGCTTCGTCGCGAGCACAACGAGTTGGTAGCTAAAATCCTTAATGACCCCGAAGCAAGCGAAAACGACAAGTTTGTTGCATTGACAATGTTGCGCAATGCCGAAGTTGCTGCTAAAGGTCAACTTCCATTCTGTCAAGACACAGGTACAGCAATCATCCACGGTAATAAAGGACAAAACGTATTCACCGGTTGCAATGACGAAGAATTCCTTTCTAAAGGTGTGTATCAAACATATACCGAAGATAACCTTCGTTATTCACAAAACGCACCTCTTAACATGTATGACGAGGTGAACACAGGATGTAACCTTCCGGCTCAAATCGATCTACACGCAACAGAAGGAAACGAGTATAAATTCCTTTTTGTGGCTAAAGGTGGCGGCTCTGCCAACAAAACATACCTTTACCAAGAAACAAAAGCACTCATCAACCCAAAAACACTCATTCCTTTCCTTGTTGAAAAGATGAAGTCATTGGGTACTGCTGCTTGTCCTCCTTACCACATTGCATTTGTTATCGGTGGCACATCAGCTGAAATGAATCTTGCTACTGTTAAAAAAGCGTCAGTAAAATATTACGATAATCTACCAACAGAAGGGAACGAACTCGGACACGCATTCCGCGACATCGAACTTGAAAACCAACTTCTCGAAGAAACTCGCAAAATCGGTCTTGGAGCTCAATTCGGTGGTAAATATTTCGCTCACGATATCCGCGTGATTCGTTTGCCTCGCCATGGTGCATCTTGTCCTGTTGGACTTGGCGTGTCTTGCTCTGCCGACCGCAACGTGAAAGCAAAAATCAACAAAGATGGTCTTTGGATTGAAAAACTTGACAGCAACCCGGGCGAACTAATTCCAGAATCTTACCGCAAAGCAGGTGAAGGCGCAGTTGTAAACATTGACCTCAATCGTCCAATGTCTGAAATCCTTGCTGAACTTAGCAAATATCCTGTATCTACTCGTCTATCATTGAAAGGTACTATCATCGTAGGTCGCGATATCGCTCACGCTAAGATTAAAGAACGTCTTGATCGTGGTGAGGAAATGCCACAATACCTCAAAGATCACCCCATCTACTATGCAGGACCGGCAAAAACTCCCGAAGGATTGCCTTCAGGCTCATTTGGTCCTACAACTGCAGGTCGCATGGACTCTTATGTTGACCAATTCCAAGCTGCTGGTGGTTCAATGGTGATGATCGCAAAAGGAAACCGCAGCAAACAAGTTACTGACGCTTGCCACAAGCATGGTGGTTTCTATCTCGGAAGTATTGGTGGACCGGCTGCTATATTGGCTTACAACAGTATCAAGAAAATCGAATGTCTCGAATACCCCGAACTTGGTATGGAAGCTATTTGGAAAATCGAAGTTGAAGACTTCCCTGCATTTATCTTGGTTGATGACAAAGGCAACGACTTCTTCGTTGAAATCTCAGAAAAATGCAAAGCCTGCGCCCTCAACAAATAATAAGACTTTCCTATCCTAAAAAAGAGGCAGTGTTAACACTGCCTCTTTTTTTAGCTAAAATTTTCTGTTTATATTCCTTTTTATTAATAAAATCACTACATTTGTGAGTAATAATATGATCTCAAAGAAACACGTTAAACAATAATCTATGAAACAAATTTTATTTGCGACAATATTTATTGCCCTATCTTTTGTTTCGTGTGCACAAAAGCAGCAAAAAGAAATTGCCACCACGCCAAAAGAGGACACTACTTCTCTGGACATCAATAGAATGTTTATTGAATGTGAATTCTATCCCCAATACCCTGGTGGAGAAGCTGAATTGATGAGATATGTCTACGATAACCTTAGATATCCTGAAAAAGCGAAGGAGGACAACATTCAAGGTCGTGTTGTTGTTCAATTCGTTATAACTAAAACAGGTGATATCGAAGACATTAAGGTTGTACGCTCTAAAAGTCCAGAACTTGACCAAGAAGCCATTCGTATTATTAAATCCATACCCAACAAGTTCATTCCGGGCAAAATAAATGGTAAAGACGCCGATTGGAGGTACACACTCCCCATTACCTTTAAGTTATAAGTATTTTTATAAAATTGCTTCTTTTCGACTCATTCGTCTTTATTATCCACTGCATTTTAATGCTCTGATTGTTTGGTATTACGGAAATTATGACGAAATTTGCAGATAGTGTGTTTAATATCCCTCAAGGATGAGCAGAAAAGTATTCTATCGTTATAATCCGGCAACCGACAACTATGAGCGCGTTTATCCATCGTGGAAAAACCGCGTGTGGGTGCTTGCACGCCATTTGATTGTGGGCATAGCGATAGGCGCGCTTGCATTTGTTACTGTATATTTTTGGATAGATTTCCCTCGCGAGAAGATGCTCAAACAAGAGAATGAACAGCTTGTCAACGAGCTTAAAATCCTTAACCAACGACTTGACCGCTCGCTGTCAGTAATGGACGATATTGCCAATCGCGACAACAATTTCTATCGTGTAATGATGCAAGCCGACCGCATTTCCGATGCACAAAGATATGCCGGACTCGAAAAAGGAAACAAATATGAGCATCTCAACAAGCTCTCCGATGCCGAATTGATAAAAAATGTGTCAAACAAAATGGACTTGCTTGACCGTCAGATATACACCCAAATCAAATCATTTGACGAGTTGAAAGAACTTGCGGGGAAACAGAAAGATCGCTTGGCGCACATTCCGGCAATCATGCCGATATCAGAACTCGACTTGCGACAAATGGCATCGGGCTACGGTTATCGCGTTGATCCTGTTTATGGCACAGGGAAATTCCACGAAGGAATGGACTTTGCCTCTGACAGAGGCACTCCCGTCTATGCTACAGGAGACGCACGTGTAGAGTCGGCCAAATGGCACTCAGGCTATGGAAACCTAATCGTTCTCGACCACGGATATAACTACACCACCCGATATGCCCATCTCAGCGAAATGAACGTAACAACAGGACAGATGGTGAAACGTGGCGACCTAATAGGTAAAGTGGGTAATACGGGAAAATCGACAGGTCCACACCTTCACTATGAGGTGAGATACAAGGGCGCACCACAAAACCCGGTTAACTACTATTTTTATGACTTAACACCACAACAATATAATGAAATGATACAACGAGCCGAAAACGCCGGTCATGTCATGGACTAAACGCTCACAATTTTCGACTCTCAACTCTCAATTAAAAAATTATGGAATTTACAAAGAAATATTACAAAATACGCGAGGTTGCCGAAATACTCAATCTTCCTGCATCAACATTACGCTTTTGGGAAAGCCAATTTACAATCATCAAGCCCAAGCGCAATGAGCATGGTACACGTTTCTATACCCCAAGCGACATAGAAATCATTCGCATGGTATATTTCCTTGTAAAAGAAAAAGGGTTGAAACTTGATGCAGCACAAGAGCAAATAAAGCACAACCACTCAAATGTTTCACGCAAGCACAAAGCCATCGAGCGCCTAAAGCATGTGCGTGCTGAACTTCAAGGAATGATTGACGCATTACATTCATTGCGATAAAATTATCTACATTTATTAATAAAAGCCCTGTCAAAATAAAATAAACACTCATCGCAAACGTTTAAATAGTGTAAACCATTAACAACGATGAGTCGAGTTACGACGATTATAGTAAACTATCGCTTAAAGTATTTCTTAGAACAAACTTTGCTGTCGGTGAGAGAAGCCTATCAAAAGGTTTCGGGACATACTATTGTTATTGACAATAATTCAGGAGACGACAGCATTGACTATCTGAAAGAACGTTTCCCCGATGTTACATTTATTTGCAACAAAGAGAACTTAGGATTTTCTAAAGCAAACAATCAAGGGTTTAAACTTGCTGATACTGATTATATTCTCGTTCTAAATCCAGATACAATCATTGGCGAAAACACGCTCAAAGATACAGTTGCATGGATGGACAGTCATGATGATTGCGTAGCAATAGGAGTGAGAATGATTGACGGCAACGGCAATTTCCTTCCGGAATCCAAGCGTTCGTTCCCATCAATATGGAATTCTTTCTGCAAGCTATTTGGATTATCAGCTATATTCCCCAAATCTCGACTTTTTGCTCGTTACCACTTGAGATATCTACCAGAGAACGAACCACACATTGTAGAAACTCTTGCCGGTGCATTTATGCTATTACGCACCTCGATTGTCAAGAAGATAGGAGGATTTGACGAAGACTTTTTCATGTATGGCGAAGACATGGACCTCTCCTATCGCATGAGTGCCGATGGCAAAGCATGCTATTACCTTCCTACACCCATCATTCACTATAAAGGGGAATGCACAAAGACCGAGTCGATAAACTATGTGAAGATATTCTATAAAGCAATGCACATCTTTTATCGTAAGCATTACCCTCATCGCAGTTTCATGAGCAAGATATTTGTCAATGGAGCAATAGGTATGCGCATGATCATTGGCGCTATAAATTCCACAATTATCAAACCTATAAAACTGAAACTGAAACGTTCTCACAAAGTTGCAGACACCTACATAGTCAGCTCTAATGCAGAGTCCATCTCAAATGTATTGCGACAAGAGGGATTCAGCGAAAACCTTCACATAATATCCAATCTAAACAGCCTACCTATCTCAAACAATCCTATTAACATTATTCTTGATGATAGAGAAATGAATTATAATTCAATAATTCATTCTTTAATGAAACACACTCACAAAAACCGCTATTTCCACATCTATTCAGGTCGCAACAAAATCATCATTTCTCCCAAAAATCAACGATAAAACACATTCCATTTTCATACACACACCCAAAAACCTATAGACAAATCGGCACATTTTTCATATAAACACCACAAAAGTGCCACATTCTTAAAAATATTTCTGATTATATATTTTATTTTTTAAATAATTTATTACTTTTGCATTTTGCATATTCAAGCGCACTAATAACACGACATTAATTAACACATTACTAAATAATTCATTAATCCTAAAACCACATGAAAAAGTTTTTACTATTATCAGCGGTTTTGCTTTCCCAAGTGGGCATGGCTCAGAACCTGAAAATTGGTCAACTTTCAAATGTAACACGTCTGACTCAAGATGGCATAAAGTATGAAAATCCTCGTTGGTCACCAGATGGAACAAAAATCGCATTTACTGAATATGGTTACAACAACCTATTTGTAATCAATCAAAACGGAACTAATAAAGCGCAAATCTCAAGCGACAAAGGTGTTGGTTTCATGTATCAATGGAGTGCTGACTCTCGCGAAATTCTTGTAAGAGACCTTCGCTATGAAAACGTTGGTGGTCAAATCAAACGTCTTCAAGCGGCATGGTCAATTGACATGGCAGGAAATAAAACTCGTATGACTGAAGATGTTACACGCATGGAACCTGCAGCATGGCGTTATGGCATAAATGGAGAAAAAACAGTCATTTCTCTTGATGCAAAAACAACGACTCAATCAACAAGATACCTAACAAAATCTCTTGCGACAACAGTAGCAAAGCAAACAGGCGCAAACATCAGCCTCATTGTAAACAAAGAAGGTCTTTCAGTTGTTAATGCTCGTGGTGCTAAAACACTCATCAACAACAAACCTTCATTCTGCCCTGCTCTTTCTCCCGATGGGTCAAAAATCGTATTTAACGAGTTAAACGATATCTATATTATTAACATTGACGGCTCAGGCAAAAAACTATTGACTCGTGGTTTCAACCCCACATGGGCAAACGACAGCCAAATAATTTTTGAAAAAAGCACTGATGACGGACACAACTACACTTCAAGCGACTTGTATATGATAAACGCAAGTGGCTCAGGGCTAAAAGCCATCACCGCAACAAGCGATAAAATGGAAATGTGTCCTTGCGTATCTCCCGACGGTAGTAAAATCGTATTTACATCTTTTACCGATGGGCAAATCTATACTGCCGACCTTAAATAACATCTAAAGTAACGATAAAGCATTCTACATATGAAAAAAATATTTTTAGCACTGATTTTATCGCTCTGCATTGTTGCGCCACAGCACATTAACGCCGCATGGAGCGACCTTGTAATAGTACTTGACCCAGGTCATGGTGGAGATGACCCCGGCGCATGTTACGCCAGTTCATCAGTAAACAATTATACTGAAGCATGGCTCGTACTTCAATGTGCAAGTAATGTATATAACACGCTTTCTGGTCTTGGAGCTAACGTTTACATGACACGTTTTGAAAATGATTTCTCCGGTGAAGTAGACTTGTCTCCTCGTCGTGCATTCTGTTACACCTATAACTCAGATGTATTTGTTTCTTTCCACTTAAATGCAGCTAACGCATCGGCTCATGGTACAGAAACATATTATTCTGCCGATTATAGTAGCAATAGCTATAGTTTAGCCTATGCTATGCAAACAGCCTTGATTTCTCGTTTCAGCACTGTAGATGGAACAGGTGGCTATGAATTAATCGACCGCGGAGTAAAATCGGCCAACTATACAGTTATCACAGCCGGAGAAGCCTATCCTTCAATTTTGACAGAAAGTTTATTCGTTGACTGCTATAGCGACTGGCAACTCATTCAAGACACTTCAAGCACAGGCTTTTTCACTTGGGTTGATGCACATCTACAAGGTATATATGACTATGTAACAACCTACGAAGGTTATTCCGTAACAGAGCCATCCTACTTCACAGGCGGTGGTGGCTCATCTTCAAGCACCCCTTACATTGATGTAAGTTCAAACGAAGTAACCTTGACATGTGAAGCAGGTAAAAGCGTTTCAACACAAGTAACAGTAAAAGGAAACAAACTCAACGGATGGTGTTACATTACAGTAGAAGATGCCGATGGTGTGTTCACAGTAAATCCTACCGGACTAACAGTAGATGGTTACCCCAACTATAACTTTGTTGATGGAGAGCCCGTTGTAACTATTACATTCTCGCCAAAAGTAGCAGGGAATTACCCGGCAGATACTGACGCAAGCAATACTTGGAACGAACGTTTCGTTACATTCAAGAGTGTTGACGTAGATGGCAATGACGTTTATCAATGGATCGCACTTAATGGTATCGCAACAGCGTCAGTCCCAACAATTACCGCAAGCAGTTCAAGCGTAAACCTTAGTTCAGTTGTTGGTGAGAGCGCATCAAAAACAATAACAATAACAGGTAGTACATTGGAAGGAGATATTACCCTTGCATTGTCAGGCGAAGATGCCAACATGTTTGAACTATCACAAACTATGATTTCAAAATCAAGTGCAAGTGCTGATGTAACTATTACCTATACTCCAACCGAAATCGCCAACCACTCGGCAACATTGACACTATCTTCACCAAATGCATCTAATGTTATAATTCCAATCAGTGGAACAGGTAGAAATAATATTGAAATCACCGGCTATGAAATGACTCAAGACTGGGCTCAAACAAGCGGACATGTTGCAGCATCAAGTGCAGGACGTAGCTGGAGCACAGGTTTTGATGGAAAAATTTACTTTAATGACGAAGCTAATACAACACTTTACTATTGGACTAAAAGTGGATTGAACAACGCAGGCACATCAGTAGGCGGTACAGCGATTACAAACGATGATGCAAATAATATTATCATAAGCACATCTTTGTGGTCAGCAGCCGCAACAGCTCTTAAGATTTTACCTGCAGGAAGCACAACATACCAAGATTTGACGATCACACTTCCATCAGGGATTACAGCAGCATCAATGATGCACATGGGTAAGGCTATCGGTAACGTCATGAGTGCCGAAGGAGGAGCAATTTATCTCATCCCTTCAGGCGCAACAGCAGTGGCTAAGATTATCATCAAAAATGGTGTTCAAGCATCAGCAACTGCCATCGACGTATCGTCAGTAATTACAGCCGACGCTGCAACATTTGCTACCCCATTGACATCTGACATTAACAGCAATGATATTGCAGTACGTCTCAGAACATCAAAACACTTCTACCACAACTTGAATGGAGCATTTGAGGCACTTCCTGATAATGGAGCGACTACTACACAAGGTGGCACATTATTTAACCTTGCTGGCAAACTATTTGCAATAGAACCAATAGGAGAATCTTATTGCGATGGTTTCCAAGTCGTAGATGTTGAAGAAAACGCTATCGTTGCAACACACACCGAGCAATTTACAACAGCGGCTTATCGTCCTAATCCAAACATCATCACAGCAGAAGTTGTAGATGACTATGAAGCTAAGTTGTATCAATATGTGCCAAATCAATTAGCAGCACAATATACATTTAAAATAAAAGCAACAGTTGGCGTTGAAAATGTAATTGATGCTAAAAAAGATGTTAGCATTACAGTAGCCGGACAAAATCTATACATTAACGGTATCGAAGTTGCCGATGTTGAAATTTACTCTATCGCCGGTGTACGTGTAGCAAAAGAAGCTAATACACAAAATGTAAATATCAGCGCACTCTCTTCAGGAATTTACATCGTAAAAGCTACAGATGCAAACGGATATACTTATACTGCTAAGATCTCTTGCAAGTAATAATATCCAATGCTAAATAACGTTTTAATAGGGAGTTCTTAAGAACTCCCTATTTTTTTTACTTTACAATAAACATTATCGTTTTTTATTTGTTATAATATATTGTATAATTAAAATTTAAATTAATGAAAAGCGTAAAAGATACTTTATTACAGCGTCGTAGCATTCGCCGATATGAACGTGAAAACATTTCGGATGAAGATATGGAATTCATTTACCAAGCCATTCGCAACACTCCAACGAGCTATAATGGCCAACAGTTTTCAGTAATCGATGTTACCGATAAGCAATTAAAAGAGAAGTTGTATGAACTCACCGGGCAGAAGCAGATAAAAACATGTAATCATTTCCTTGTCTTCTGTGCGGACTATAACAAAATACGCACAATAGCCAATGCAAAAAAGATAGAAATGCCACCATTTGAAAAAACCGGCGATGGCGTTATAGTGGGGATAGTAGATGCTGCATTAGCCATGATGAGTGCACTCATCGCTGCAGAATCTTGCGGGTTAGGGACCTGTTGCATAGGTTATACACGCACAGCTGCACCGAAAGAAATAGGTCTATTACTCCAACTACCGGCAGGCGTATTCATTGTATGCGGACTTGCCATTGGAGTACCACGCGAACAACCTGACTTGAAACCAAAACAACCGACAGAACTTGTCATCCATCAAAATGGTTACAAAAACGATAGCGTCGCAGATTTATTATTAAAATATGACGAAATTATATCGGAATACAACAACAATCGTTCCGGAACAAAAACCGACAACGATTGGGCTTCACACATCATCGATTATTACAAAATAGCTATGGACTACAAAATGCTCGATGCCCTACAACAACAAGGTTTCGACATCAAGTCTTAATAAAATGATGGAATTATAAAAATACCCCTATCTGTTGTAAAGTGCCCCCAAAGTTTTTTATCCAACTTTTTGGGGCACTTCATTATTATAGCTTTTTTTATCATTGATTTAACTTAAACCGTCAAACTATCTCTGTCAAGCAAAAACTCATAGATGTTCATAAATACCACACCGTTTTCATCTTGGTAACGCTTTATAGGATCTTCGGTGATTACAAACTTCTGAAAGCTGTCCGATATATTTATCAACGAGCGTAATTCCTGCTCTCGTTTCTCTTCATTGGGTAATCTCAAAGCTGATTGTACGTAACATCGTTTACTGCCCTCGTTACATACAAAATCGACTTCTAATTGTTTACGTTGGCTTTTGCCCTCCTCATTTTTTGTATTTACCACAACAACACCCACATCAACCATCAATCCGCGAGTGCGAAGCTCATTATATATGAGATTTTCCATCAAATGTGTTACCTCGTGCTGACGGAAATTTATACGAGCGTTGCGTAATCCTAAATCAGCGAAATAGTATTTGGCTGGAGTGTCAATATATTTCTTACCCTTAATATCATATCGTATAGATTTTTCTACCATAAAGACATCTTGCAGTATCTCAAGGTAGGAACTGATGGTATTTGGAGAGATAGATACATTTTTGACCGATTTGAATGTATTTACCAATTTATTAGGATTTATAAGACCTCCGATTGAAGATGACAGGATGTTGATAAGTTCCACCATCTCCTCTTCGTTCTTAATTTTGTATCTTTCCAATATATCGGTAATGTATGTTTTTTTGAGTAGCGTCTGAAGATATGTCATTTTCTCCTCATTGCTTTGCATCGTTGCAATCATAGGAAGCCCGCCAAAGGTCATATACTCCTCCATTGCTTCCTCGCGAGATCCATTGAAGACAGAGAAAAATTCGCTAAACGATAGAGGGGAAACCTTTATCTCGTCTCCACGCCCACGAAATTCGGTAATAACATCACTGGATAAAAATCTGGAGTTACTGCCAGTTACATATACATCGACATTGGGAATTTTAAGGTAACTATTCAGCACATCTTCAAACTCATCCACCCATTGTACCTCATCAAGCATCACATAGTGCATGCCATCCTTTGCAATACGAGCATCAATATATTCAAGTAAAGCATCGGGATTACGGAGTTTCTTATTACGACGGTCTTCCAGATCAACTTTGACCATGTGCTCATCATCTACCCCCTGTTCTTTCAGATAGTTACTAAACAGATTAAATAGCAAATACGACTTACCGCAACGACGAATTCCAGTAACAACCTTTATCATTCCGTTGTGCATACTCCTGATGAGTTTGTTTAGGTATAAATCACGCTTTACTTCCATATATCACTGAATATTTCTGCGTCAATACGCATTTTTATTCGGCAAAGGTAGTACTTATAACAAAATTTACCAAATAAAATCCATGTAAAGCAATTCTTTTATTTTTAGCATATTTGACTTAAAACATTCTTTCTGTATATTATGGTTTAACATCCATCTTATTGCTGAATTTGATTTACATCGCTAACAATGGTAAAACAGATCTTCTCATCCTCTCTAATTTTTTTGTTCCAAAGTTATTTTTTTTATGAGTTATTGTAGCGTGCGCAAAATACCGCAAACCGAGTTTAATATGCATACCTTTGAATTCTATAACATTACGAACAAGAAACATCCTGACCGTCCAGTAGCAATATAGAAACTCTACATGTGTTTAGTTTTGCCAAAAGATTGTTTCTTAACCCATACAATGTTCCGATTCAAAACATAACTCACAGACGATCAGGGCTCTTTTCCTTTTTTTTATTGTTTATTTTAATAATTATTTTTTCACTGTCGTTTTAATATAACTTTTACCAGCAGGAAAACTTTGATCTTTTGTATAATTTATAGAATATTTTCCCTCAGGCATGTCACTTAAAACATAACTATTACAAAGTCTCCCAACAATTATCTTATCAGTGCTTACTGTATTTATTATTGATGCAAGTATACTATTACTATCACCTGTATCCAAACTAATAAGTCCCTCTCTCTTATATATAACCTCTCCCGTTTGGGTAGAACGTAAAATATATTCAATACCTACAGTTACTTTACTCATCAGCACATTACGCTTCCACGATTTTATTATTGTAAACATCGCAGCATCAGCGCCTAATACCTCTCTAAATATAGACAGATTACCTTCCAAAAATAGTTCACTATCATATGCACTTTCAGATTGAAACATTTCCATAGTCATATAAGGAGAGAATACATAATAACCTTTTTCACACAATGGAATATATAAAGTAGTATAAAAATAATCTTTTGCTTCAACTTCATTAGTTTGATTAATTGGAGGCATAATTACAATTGAAGACGGTTGGTCTTCATACATTTTTGCATATTGCTCTCCTCTTGTTATGACTTTTGATGAACATGAAGATAAAAATATTATACCTATAATTATTATAACTATCTGTTTCATTGTTCTAATTGTTTAATTATTCGTGACACATAAATTTCAGATTCTGGATATAATAAAATTTCTGTTTTATAGAAATTAAGCGCTTCTTCTTTTTTCCCTAATTTATACAACATATATCCATACTCTGCATTTAATCCTGGAGGTGGAGTATTTCTTATTCCTTTTTGTTTTTCTATTACTTTAAGGCATTCTTTCATCGTTTTAGGCAATAGTTCATCCTTGCCTTTCTTCTGATATTGATATGCTTTATCTTCGTAATCATACCACGAGTATAGTGTTTTCGATGATGAGCATGATGATAATATGAAGACACTCATCACTATTATTAAATTTATCCTTTTCATTACAAAATAATTTTTTGAGTTTCTTGAGTTGATAAAATTATTTCTTTATTATATAAAATTTTCCCTTTTTTATATACAACGACCTTTCTTTTTCCTGTAGAAACAGCATATGATGTCCCTTTTCGATTAGCATCTTTCGATTTAACGACTTTAGCCTTAAATGATGTATTTTCGTCTATTATTACATCAATTAATCCAAGAGATTTATCATTAGCACTCACAAAAAGCAAATATGCAATATCTTCATACCCATATTCCTGAGATACTGGAATATTCGATTTACATCCAAAAAATAAAATCAGCACCAGAAAAAAAACAAATATTGATATTTTTGATTTCATCTTTCTTCAATTATATAATCCATTAAATTTTCCTTATCTACAAATCCTTCAACAGAGACAAAAGAATATTCTGTTTCCGGTGTATCTCCTCCCACAGATAGAACAGTTATAGTTCCCTTTACTTTTCCAGGTAGTTCTATCATAATTCCGGTTTGAGGATTCTTCACCTTCTTTCCTTTTGTTTTAAGAGATAAAACCATCCCTTCCTCTAATCCCTGGCTTTTTCCACCCGCTATCAATATTGCATCATCTTCATAATTTAGGAAATAAGTACGCCATGGTTTATCTGTACATTTGGTTATAATATTTTCTACTAATTGCCCAATCGCTTCTGAAATTGCCTTATCGCTTAATGTTGCATCAAAACCAGCACTACTTCCTACTCCTAAAGTTGTCTTTGACGTTATTTCTGCAACACCTTTTGCTTCATCTGAATATATAATCAAACCACTTGAAACATCTACTAATCGTATTGATACCGCTGCTTCAACAGTTTGAATCTTTGTTTTAGAAAATACACCAGATTTTCCTGTGTTTTTTCTCCCAAACTCCGTTATCGAACCAATTATTAAATAATCAGCTCCGATTGTTGATAAACTATCTCCTTTTAATTGCATTTCCTCAATAATCGCAGATATATCATTTCGTTCAATCATAATAAACTTTCCAGAAGAAACAAGTTTAGTTGTCAAAATATCTGTTGCCTGTTTTCCCATAGGATCATTTTCTTTATCATAGAAAAGACCTTTTGCATATTGTGTTTCATTTGAAAAACGTCCAATGGCAACTTTCCTTTTTAATATTTTTGATACAGATTCTTCGGTAGTTGATACGCTATTTATATTTTCAACTTTTTCTATTTTACGCTGTGCGTACAAAATAGCTGAAAATGAAAGCGCGAATACTATAACAAGTATTTTTTTCATTTTTCTCCATTTTTAATTAAAACCTAAATTTTTATAGTCCGTTTCGGTAGGATAGACAATAAAAAAACGTGGACTAATAACCTCATCTTTGTTTCTTTGGTATCGCCAAACACCATACGTCCAAATATGAGTAAAAGCCCACGCTAAAAGATAGCGTGAGCATCAACTTTTACTCGTGGACGTTTCATTTAAAATTTGGCGATTTCAAGAAACACGAATATAAGCTAACGCTCTTTATTTATATGTCTTTATATTATTATTTACATAGGCAATTTTATTAATGTTCTATTTGCAAATATAGATAGAAATTTGAGAAATTTTTCAACTTTTATTAAAAATAATTTTATCTCTGAGTATAAAAATCATTATATCATAAAAAAAGATTATTTTTGCGAGATAAAAGCAAATACCACTACATAATTATATTGTCTATCTTAATTATTTTATACTTTAATAAAACATTTTCAACTCAAAATACATGATTTAATAATGGCAAAATATATTATTCCAATTATATTTGTGTGTTGCACAATTAAAATTATTGCACAAGAGCAAGACCATTCGGCATACCTGGATTTTGTGGGTGAAGCCGACAAGGCAATAGAAGAAGAGCGATGGTATGCTGCTGCTGCTAATCTTGAAAGCGCAATGCGTCTTGAGCCGGGAAATCCAACAAATGTACTACTAATGTCAAACCTCGGTCTTGTGAGACTCAATGCAGGGGAAGATTCCCTTGCTCTTGCAATTTTGAATGATGCTCATCGGATTGCTCCCACTTCAATAATCGTATTAAGTAATCGAGCTAAAGTTCTTCAAGCGATGGGGCGACAATCTGAAGCATATAACGATTACTCTCTTATACTTAACATTGATTCTACGGCAATTGAACCTCGTTTCATGCACGGCATAATGTCGGTATATAGCGGAGATACCATCACTGCAAAAAAAGATTTTGCTATATTACAAAGACTTGCCCCCGACAGCGAAAATACAGCCATTGGTTTAGCTGCATTATATACTGCCACAAATCGACCATTTGATGCAATTATCCAATACACTAAGTTGATTAACAACAATCCTGACATTGAGTATTACAGCGGGAGAGCCGCTTGCTACTTACTCACACAACAGCTCAATGAAGCTGCAGCAGATATAGCCGAAGGGTTAAGAATCAATCCTAATGATGCTGAATTCTACTTATATAGGGCTTATCTTAACAAATTGCGTTATCGTGCTGAAGATGCAGAGACCGACTTAAAACAGGCACTCAAACTCGGTGCAGATCCCAATAGGGCAAAACTATTTTACAAATTAGGAAAATAAAAAACAGCGGGCGGAATATTCCGCCCGCTGTTTTGCATAGAGTTTATAATTACTTAACGAGTGAAAGAACTAATTCTTTACCATCTTCGCTCTCTGCGATGTTAAGTTTACCCTCACGAGCCAACCAACCGATAGCAGCATAAAGTTCTTTGTCTTTAAGTTTTGTTACTTTCTTGATTTCTTTGTTACCTAAAACTTCTGTTTCATTTAGAGCATTCCATACAAGACCTGCCCATGTACCAATTGTTTCTACATTCATAGTGTAGTTGCGTTTTTGTTTATAAAATAATTCAAATATCTAAATTCGGGTGCAAATTTACGATTTTTTCTATAAATATTCAAATATATAGTCCCATAAAAGTGTAATTATTAGTATATTTGTAAAATATATACTATATGAAATCAGGGATTGTAATAAAAAATACAGGAAGTTGGTATGCTGTTAAGACCGACGATGGGAATGAGATAAATTGCAAAATCAAAGGAAATTTCCGTCTTAAAGGGATACGCACAACCAATCCGGTTGCTGTAGGGGACCACGTTACTTTGTCAGACGAAGCTCCCGATGGTACAGCATTCATTAAAACAATTGAGCAAAGAAAAAATTACATCATACGGCGTGCAAGCAATTTATCCAAAGAATCTCATATTATTGCAGCCAATGTAGATGTTGCCTTTCTCATCGTTACACTTGCCCACCCTGCAACATCAACTACATTTATTGACCGTTTTTTAGCTACAGCTGAAGCCTATCGGGTACCTGCTGTAATTGTCATTAATAAAGTTGACATTCTCACCGATGAAGAGGATAAAGAATTACTTGATGCCGTCTCTTATTTATATAGCTCAATCGGATATAAAGTTTTAGAAGTCTCAGCATTGACCGGGAAGGGAATAGATACTCTTAAAGAGATGTTGCATGGTAAAATTTCACTATTCTCCGGCAATTCCGGTGTAGGGAAATCATCTATCATCAACTCGCTTATTCCATGGCTCGAATTACGCACTGCCGAAATTTCAGTAACCCACGACACCGGAATGCACACAACAACATTCTCTGAAATGTTTCCACTGCCCGACAAGTCGGGTTACATTATTGATACTCCGGGAGTAAAAGGGTTTGGCACTATTGATTTTGACAAACATGAAGTTGCCCATTTCTTCCCTGAAATATTTGATATATCACATGATTGCCGATATGGAGACTGCACTCACACCCACGAACCGGGATGTGCAGTTCTTGATGCCCTTAATGATTGTCGCATATCACAATCCCGATATAATTCATATCTAAGCATCCTCGAAGATTCCGATTCCGACAAATATCGCAAGCCATTTTAAATGCAAAAAATAAGTCGCTTTTTTACAGCGACTTATTTTTTCACTTATGTAGTATTTGATTACTTAATATTTGGTTCTTCAAGACCAAGACCTTTCTTCTTATCTACTGCCTTCAAAATAAATCCAATTATAAGAGCAGCAACACCGAGCGATGCAAGCATTACAAGAGGAGCAGTGTAATCATATTGTGTAGCAGCCTGTGCAGATGTAATTGTTCCATTAGCTACCTCAGTAACCAATTCGGTATTTGTCTTGTCAAGCACCTTACCAATCAGCAATGGGAACAACCACAATCCGATGTTTTGTATCCAGAAGATCAAAGCATAAGCACTACCTATAATCTTAGAATCTACTAATTTAGGAACACTTGGCCACAATGACGCCGGAACAAGAGAGAAACTTGAGCCAAGCACCAAGATAGTTACATAAGCAATAACAACGCCACCAATAGGACTACCTTTAAACATTGGTAATACAAACGCAAATGTCAAGTGGCACACAATCAACAAGATTGAGCCTAAAATCAACATTGACGCAGCCTTACCTTTGTGATCGACATAGTTACCAAGAATAGGTGTAATACCTACAGCTAACAATGGGAATACCGCAAATACTGTTTCAGCACTTTGACGCATGTACCCCATGTAACAGAACACAATCAATGATATTACCGACAATACCAATAGGCTGGTTTTCATTCCTTTGTTCTTTGAAAAATTGCTTGCAAATGCACTTGCTGCAACAATCAACATAATAATATATTGAATAATTGTAACTGTATTTGTAGCCCAAAAAGAATCCGCAGAAACCGCTGTAAATGTCAAGTTACATTGCAACATGTTTACAGCATATTTTTGGAATGGGAATATTGCTGAATAATATAACACGCATAGCAATGCGACCAACCAAAAACCACTACTTTTAAGGATTTTACCAAGATCGCTTAACTTGAATGGATCATCTTTTTCTTCAGCCTCTCCTGTTTGCGCATCAAGTTTTTTATCCATAAAGAAATAAACAATAAACATGATGAGAGCAATCATCAGCAATACCACACCGAATGCGACAGAGCGAGACACATCAATATCTCCACCTAATTTTGCAAAGAATGGAGAGAATATCATACATGTTGCCACCCCCAAACGAGCAAGAGCCATTTCTGATCCCATTGCCAAAGCCATTTCGCGACCTTTAAACCATTTTACGATACCGCGACTCACTGTAATACCAGCCATTTCAACACCGCAGCCAAATATCATAAACCCAACGGCAGCAAACTTGGCTGAAGCAGGCATTCCTTCATAGAACGGAGATATTCCCAATTCATCAAATCCGGGAATATAGTTAAGATTATTGGTAAACCACATTTCCAATCCACTGCCGATAAACATATCTGTTACTGCATACCAATTAATTGCCGCTCCTATCAACATTACCACTCCTGAGAGCAAAGCAGTGAAGCGTACTCCCATTTTATCAAGAATAATACCGGCAAAAATAAGAAAGAACACAAATACATTCAAGAATGTTTCAGAGCCTTGCATTGTTCCAAACGCAGTTGAATCCCATCCGCGCGTTGATTGCATCAAATCCTTTATCGGAGAAAGGATATCCATAAAAATGTAGCTGAAAAACATTGCCATTGCAAGAAGCAACAATGCCGTCCAGCGAGCCCAAGCCTTATCATTTAAGGCGACTTTCAGTTTTTCTGTCATTGTAATATGATTGGTTAATTATTAGTTCAATACCGGCACAAAGTTACGCAAAACATATATTTGATAAAAATTTTTTATTAAATTCGTATCGTAATCAATATGATATAAAACATGACATCATCTCAACCCTATACATTTGATCGCGTAGTACGCATTATCATAAGTATTGCAATTATACTCGGATTGTTTTGGATACTAAACATTCTTAAAGACGTATTATTACCATTTTGCGTAGCATGTTTAATCGCTTATATATTTGAGCCATTTGTCCAATATAATCGCAAATTGTTACATCTCAAAGGGAGAGCATTAGCCATTTTCATCTCCTTATTTGAAGCTAATATAATATTGGGATTATTAGGTTATTTCATTATTCCCATAATCTTTGAAGAATGTAGTCATGTTGCTATTCTATTCAAAAACTATGCACAATCTGACAATATATCAATACTCCCCGACAGTATACATGATTTTCTAAAACGAAACATCGACTTTGGATATATTGCATCTCTACTCACTCGTCAAGACTGGATGTATGTCATTGAAAATACATTTTCATTCCTCAGTAGCGGAGTCGACGTTATTATGGGAATCGTTGGATGGTTTATCGTTATTCTATATTTAGTGTTTATAATGCTTGATTATGACAAACTAATGGTAGGATTTAAACATCTTGTTCCTCCCAAATACCGCAAAATAACATTCAAAATAGGGAACGACATCAAGACAAGCATGAACCACTATTTCAGAGGACAAGCGTTAGTTGCTTTTTTAGTGGGAGTGTTATTCAGCATAGGTTTTGTCATCATCGACCTACCTCTTGCAATTGTACTCGGCATGTTTATTGGACTGCTTAATATGGTGCCATATTTGCAACTCATATCAATCGTGCCAACTACCATCCTTTGTCTGATATATGCAACAGAGACCGGATGTAGTTTTTGGTACATATTTGGAGCATGCATGGCTGTTTATGCCATAGTCCAAGTTATACAAGATTTATTCCTTGTACCTAAAATTATGGGTAAAAGCATGGGACTCAACCCGGCAATCATCCTATTATCCCTATCGGTGTGGGGAACTCTACTCGGATTCATGGGGCTAATTATAGCCTTACCATTAACATCATTATTAATCGCTTATTACAACGAATATATTATAAAATCAAAAATTGAGTAATGATTTTGCGGTGTCTAAATCTCGTTTAAAAACGAGCAAACGTATCGAGCCCAACGAAGTAATCGTTACCGGATAGATTGACGACATAATCTCATTGTTTATTGCACAAGGGATACCATTAGTTTCCAAAACACCTTTGTCAATATAAGCTTCTGCATCAGAATAGTATTCCTTCAATACAACCAAGTCAGTATCCTTTTCCTTTTTCATAGCTACAACAATTTAGGTTTATTCATATATCTTTCTTCGATTGAGTTCAGCGTGATATTTAGCAGCATTACGTTGATGAGTAGTTAAATCAGTCGCAAAATTATGGCGTCCCGAAAAATCCTCTTTTGCACACATATACAAGTAATTATGCTTAGGAGCATTCAACACTGCATCAAGCGTTGCCTTTTCCACAATGCGAATAGGACCGGGTGGCAAACCCACATTTTTATAGGTATTATAAGGCGAAGTAATCGCCAGGTGCTGACGAGTGATGCGACGCAATGAAAAATCGCCTACTGCATATTTTACTGTCGGATCAGCCTGCAACATCATACCCTTATTTAGTCGATTTAAATACAACCTTGCAACAATTGGACGTTCATCTCGCTTGTTTGTCTCCTCTTCAACGATTGAAGCCACGGTCGAAACCTCTACAGGAGTCAAACCCATCAACTTTGCTTTTTCACGGCGCTCCTCTGTCCAATAATTGTTTCTATATTCTAATAAACGTTTAACAACTCGCACCGGTTCATTTGACCAATAAAATTCATATGTATCAGGAAAGAATGCAGCGGGGAAGGTCTCTTTTCTAAATCCATATTCAGGTAAAACAGTATCACACGCCAATAAGAAATCAACAGCATCCCATTCCATTTTTGACGCAACACGTTCAGCCAATTGCGCCATTGTGCGCGCATTATTAATCGTTACTTTTACAGGCGTTTGTTGTCCACGAGCTATGCGACGGGCTATATCAATCTCTTTATCTCCTGACTTAATAAAATATGCTCCATGAGCCACTGAGATTTTGCTATCTAAAGCAGACCATATTAAATAAACTCTATTTCCCGTTTCCCCTAAACTTGTCAATAGAGAGTCGCGCAACGCTTCTGTTGTCACATTTTTGGGAACATAGAGCCACCTGTCGCCACCATTATATTGTTTTGACAAATATAAATATCCTCCTACCGCAACAGCTATTACCAATAGAATAATAACACCGACAATACTTCCGATTGTTTTTTTTACTCCTTTCTTTTTCATAAATACAAATATATATAGAATTTGTGATTAAAAAAAATGCTCATTTAACTCACTTACTAACACTCAATTAATTGAATCGGCAAAAATATTCGCTAAAAACATTTGCCAATTCAATTATTTTACCTACCTTTGCACCACTAATGTTTGAGACAACATTCCCTTTGGAAAGGTGGGTGAGTGGCTGAAACCAACAGTTTGCTAAACTGTCGTAGGAGTAATCCTACCACGAGTTCGAATCTCGTCCTTTCCGCAAAAGCCTGCAAGTCGATGATTTGCAGGCTTTTTATTAAGAACATCTTTCGTTAATATATTATTTATGAAATTCAATATATTCATAACAATAATCTTAGCATGCATAGGATTTTCTTCTTGCTCAAATGATGAACCTAAAAAAAACACAGGAAAAACCAATCGAACTGTATTGGTATATATGATTGCAAACAATTCATTGGGAAACTCTTATCAACAATTTGATGACAAAGATCTTAATGAAATGCTTCAAGCCGTCTCAAATAACGACATCAACAATGGTCGGCTAATCGTGTACCACGTTCCTCCGACTAATGAAGGAATACCAACTCTTAAGGAGATTACACCCAACGGAATTGTTGATCTCAAAACCTATAATAACTCCACCCTTTCAACCTCACCTACTCAACTTGAACAGGTGATTGCCGATACATATGATTTAGCCCCTGCACTTGACTATGGACTTATTCTATGGAGCCATGCCGATGCATGGAGAGAACACCAGAATGCAAAGACAATCCAATCATCCAATACGGCAAAACCTCTTGCGTTTGGAGAAGAGACAACAAGTGACGGAACATCATACATGAAAGTAACATCTCTTGCAAAAGTTCTAAACAAGCACAATTTTAGTTTCATATACTTTGATTGTTGCCACATGGCAAGTATTGAGGTAGTTTATGAACTAAAAAATGCAACCGACTACATCATTGCATCCACAACAGAACTACCTGCCGACGGAATGCCTTATGATTTGAACGTTCCTTGTTTTTTTACTGATACGCCACAGCTTGAGAAAGCATGTCAAAACACGTTTAACTCCTATAATAATCAGACCGGAGTTAACAGATCATGCACAATTTCTCTCATAAAAACCACTTATCTTGATGATTTGGCAACGATTTCCCGAGAAATATTCAGTTCAAAAATGCCACTTCCCAACAACTTCAAGCCACAACAATTTGTCTATGGAACAAATTGCTATTCATTTGATTTAGAGCAATATATTTCAGCATTATCACCAAACGACGAAACCACTCAACAATTCAAAGACGTCCTTGATAAAGTTGTCATTTATAAAAATGCCACACCTTATATATGGCAAGGATCAGCAATGGAAATAAAAATCAATTTTCATTGCGGACTTGGGTCTCACATATTACAAACAGAATCCGATGCAACGCTTAAAGGATATAATAACCATCTCTGGTGGCAAAATGTCGTAAAGTATAAATTTCAATAATACAAAATAAAAAACATGTGCCCTATTTTTCTACAATCAACAACCGAGTCGGTCGATACCACAACAGTTAATTCAACTGTTTCCTCATTAAAAGACATTTCTGCAGCATCAATCGATGAATTTTTGCAAAAATTTATCGAAGGAGCCGTAGAGTTCACAATCAGCATCATTATTGCAGCAATTGTTTTCTACATAGGCAAATTCATAATATACAGAGCTCACAAATTAGTAGAAAAGATTCTTCAAAAAAGACAAGCAGAACAGTCTCTTACAACATTCATTCTCAGTCTCACAAAGATTGTAATGATGTTCGTTTTGATTATAATTGTAATTGGAATTCTTGGTATTGAAACAAGCTCATTCCTTGCATTATTTGCGTCGGCAGGTGTTGCCGTCGGCATGGCATTGAGTGGCACATTGCAAAACTTTGCCGGAGGTATATTAATTCTACTTTTAAAGCCTTATAAAGTGGGCGATTTCATTGAAGCCCAAGGTTATTCAGGCACCGTAAAAGAAATACAGATTTTCCACACAGTTATTAACACTCCCGACAACAAATCAATCCTCATTCCAAACGGCGGTTTATCAACAGGGAGCATCAACAACGCATCAAAAGAGAAATTCCGTCGCGTTGACTGGACAATAAGCGTTTCATACGGAGACGATGTAGATAAAGCAAAAAAAGTAATCCTTGAAATACTTAACAGCGACAAGCGTGTGCTACAAAATGATGATCGCAAACCGGTTGCCCTCGTTAATTGTCTAAACACAAGCAGTGTAGACATTGCAGTAAGAGCATGGGTTGAAAGTTGTAACTATTGGGGAGTTTACCATGATTTTAATGAACGTGCCTATAATGAAATTCCTCAACATGGCTTATCTTTCCCCTACCCTCACATGGACTTAAATATAATCAACAAAGAAAATTAATCTTTTTAATAATAAATATTCTTAACATAGCCATAAATTAAAATTTTATGGCTATTTTTGCATATTAATATAGCCTGAATTAAAACACAAATAGGTTGAACGAGTTATTTTATTTACTCTGCAAACTAACTAATACCGATGAAATTGTGTTCTTAGTTTATTAAGGCATAGGCTCATACGGCTCTCTTCTAAAACGCGTAGGCCTATCACATAAGGCATCATGTGCCATTTTATCTTTGCAACGGCAAAGATTTGAGACTCGATAAAAATAAAAAATAACATAAATGATAAGTAAATGGAATTACTTACCCCTAACTACAGAAGAACAACAATTAGAGACCGAATTGGCGAAAAAATTTGCCAATTGTCCTCCGATTAGCGAGCTATTGGTTCAGCGTGGCATTACTTCTGAAGAGGAAGCTGAGAAATTCTTCCACCCCTCTTTAAAAGATATGCACGATCCGTTCCTTATGCCCGATATGGATAAAGCTGTAAATAGGCTTAATCAAGCCATGGGGTTAAAGGAGAAAATTTTGGTTTATGGAGACTATGATGTTGACGGCACCACTGCCGTAGCATTGGTTTACAAATACCTCCAAAATTTTTACTCTAACATTGATTACTATATTCCTACCCGATATGACGAAGGTTACGGGATATCAAAACGTAGTATTGACGAGGCTGTTGAAAACGGCGTAAAACTCGTTATAATTCTTGATTGTGGGATCAAAGCAATTGAAGAAATCAAGTATGCCAAAGAAAAAGGCATCGATTTCATCATTTGTGATCACCATGTTCCTGACGATGAATTACCACCGGCTGTTGCAATCCTTAATCCTAAACTTGAGGGTAGCACATATCCTTGTCCTCACTTGTCAGGTTGCGGAGTAGGTTATAAATTCATGCAGGCATTTGCCATGAGTAATGATATTGCATACAACGATCTGGAAGCAATGCTTGACCTTGTGGCTGTGAGTATTGCTGCCGATATTGTCCCAATGGTTGATGAAAATCGCATCATGACTTATCATGGATTGCGTCGACTTAACACCAACCCGAACATGGGACTTCGTGCAATCATCAAAATATGCCAACTCACCAACAAGGAGATTACAATTAGCGATGTGATCTTCAAGATAGGACCTCGCATCAACGCTTCAGGGCGCATGCAAAGCGGACGTGAAGCCGTTGAATTGCTTGTAGCTCGCGACATTGCCGATGCTTACGAAAAAGGAAAAAACATTGACCAATACAATCAAGACCGCAAAGAGTTAGACAAACGCATCACCGAAGAGGCAAATGCCATTCTTGAAGCTCGCGGAGAGATGAATTCCGAGAAAAAATCAATTGTGATCTACAATAAAGATTGGCACAAAGGAATTATTGGTATCGTAGCATCTCGATTGACTGAACTTTACTACAAACCATCAATCGTGTTGACCCTTGCCAATGGTCTTGCCACAGGTTCTTCTCGTTCGGTTCAAGGTTTTGACATCTACAAAGCCGTAGAATCAGCTCGTGATCTGCTTGAAAACTTTGGTGGACATCCCTATGCTGTGGGGCTATCATTAAAAGAGGAAAATATACCGGAATTTACACGTCGATTTGAAGAATATGTAGCAACAAATATTCAACCAAATCAACTGACACCTCAAATCGATATTGATGCCTATCTCTCTTTTGCTGAAATAACCCCCGAATTTATATCTTTATTGCGTAGATTCAACCCATTTGGGCCCGGCAATAATAAACCAGTATTCTGCACTAAATGCGTAGTCGATTTTGGGACAAGCAAACTTGTTGGTCGTCAGCTTGAACACATCAAACTTGAACTTGTCGATGATTCATCAGGTAAAGTAATAAACGGTATCGCGTTTAACATGGCTCATCATTTTGAACATATACACAGCCGAAAAGCTTTTGATATATGTTATACAATTGAAGATAATAAACATCAAAATGCAACAAGCCCTACTCAATTACTGGTAAAAGAAATACGCATTGCCGAATAAACACGTCACCCCATTATTTAAGATGTGTAAATGAAACAACGCATCAATGAAATATTATCAAAATATTGGGGATACAATAGTTTCCGCCCCCTACAGGAAGAGATTATAATCTCTATCCTTGAGGGGCGTGATACTTTAGGGCTGTTGCCCACCGGAGGAGGAAAATCCATCACATTTCAAGTTCCAGCAATGACATTAGACGGATTGACAATCGTCATTACTCCTCTAATTTCATTAATGAAAGACCAAGTTGACAACCTTAGAGAAATAGGGATAAAAGCGATATATACCCATTCAGGTTTAACACGTCGAGAACACCAATTGGCTATTGACAAATGCCGATTAGGTAAAGTCAAACTGCTTTACATTTCCCCCGAAAAGTTGCAATCCAAAACGTTTATCGACGAATTGCGACTAATTGATGTTTCACTCATAGTTGTTGATGAAGCACATTGTATCTCTCAATGGGGTTATGACTTTCGACCATCTTATTTGAAGATATACAAAGTCAGAGAACTATTTCCTCAAGCCCCTATTCTCGCCCTCACAGCGTCGGCAACTCCTGAAGTTATTGAGGATATCATGAATAGGCTTGATTTCAAACAGCACAATATGTTCTCTCGCAGTTTCTCGCGCGACAATCTATCCTACATTGTGAGATATGGCGACCACAAAGAGGCGATGATGTTAAAAATATTGCAATCGACCTCTGGTAGCGCAATAATCTATGTACGTTCACGACGACGCACTCGCGAGATTGCCGATTTTCTTGTAAAATCAGGCATCAATGCCGATTTCTATCATGCCGGACTTGCGCCTGAAGACAAAAGCGAAAAACAAAATCGATGGAAAACTGATGAGTATCGCGTAATGGTGGCAACCAATGCTTTTGGGATGGGTATTGACAAGCCAAATGTGAGAGTCGTCATTCATTATGACTTTCCATCTTCGTTAGAAGAATACTATCAAGAAGCCGGACGAGCAGGGCGCGATGGGAATCCGGCATTTGCAGTGCTATTGGCATCAAAATATGACAAAAGCACTCTCACTCGACGCATCTCTGAAAATTTCCCAGAAAAAACATTCATTAATCGCACCTACGAACTTGCCGGGAATTTTCTTGACGTAGCCGTTGGATTTGGTTATAATGAAGTGTTCGAGTTCAATTTCAATTTGTTTTGCAAACAATTTGACCTCCCCCCCATTCCCACTCACAGCGCTTTAAATCTTCTTTCTCAAGCAGGCTATATCGACTTCACCGAAGAGATATCCACACGATCTCGTGTTATGATTTTAGCTTCAAAAGAGGAATTGTATTCTTTGAATCTTGATGATAATACCGACAAGGTCTTTCAATTGATTTTACGCACATACACCGGTCTATTTGCCGACTATGTTCAAATCAACGAAACGCTACTCGCTTCACGACTCAATATTTCAGAGCAGACAATATATGAATCTCTGCTCACTTTGTCAAGAATGCACATAATTCATTATATACCTCGAAAAACAACTCCTTATATTTTATATACGACATCACGAGAATTGCCTAAACACATTGACATGCCTCGTGCCGTTTATGAAGACCAACGACAACGTCTCACTCGTCGCATAGAGGCGATGAAAGCATTTGCTTTCTCTACCGATGAATGTAGGGTTAATGTGATGTTACGATACTTTGGCGAGAAACCCACTGCCGACTGTGGTAAATGTGATGTGTGCCGTTCCCGCAAACAAACAAAAACACTCGACAACAAAAAGCAAGTATTACGTGATTCCGTCATTTATCTGGCATCACAGCCCGGCGGACACACCATCAAATATATTGCCAACGAAACATCTACATCTGAAGGCACAATAATAGACATAGTACGTGAACTCATGGACGAGCGACTGATTTCAATCAACAATGGCAACGTAACAAAAATTTAAGTCTGATTTATTTCTATTCAAAAATTTTTTATACATTTGCAATGTCGTTAGGGGTGCTAAGCCTTTGGCTTGGCTGAGATTATACCCTATGAACCTGATATGTATAATAACAGCGCAGGGAAACGGTAGTAATTTTTGTTGATATTAATGTATATGAAATATGCCGTATTCCTATTTTTAATGGAGTACGGCTTTTTTATTTTTATAACTATGGGATATAAAAGTTTTGATTCTTACGCAAATGAGTATGATTCTTGGTTTATAAAGAATAATAATGTTCTTGAAAGCGAAGTCAAACTTGTTGCTTCTTGCTTAAAAGATTCAGGAGAGGTTTTATCTATTGGCTGCGGTAGTGGCTTATTTGAAAAAATTTTAGCTGATAAATATGGCATTTTTGTAAATAAAGGGATTGAGCCGTCAATATCTATGGCAGAAATTGCACGCAAACGTGGTATAGATGTTATTATTGCAACAGGAGAAGAAGCCGACTATGGCATAGAGAACTACGATACAATACTTTTTAATGGTTGCCCTTGTTATATGCAAAATCTTGGTGTTGCACTAAGCAAAGCCTATACAGCTCTACGGCATGGAGGCAAAGTTGTTGTAATTGATGTACCTAAAGAAAGTGCCTACGGACTTATATATAACCTTGTCTTGTCATTAGGCACATGGGACCATCCTTTACTTGAGGGATGTACTCCCTTAATGCCCTACCCTATAGAATTAGTAAAGCAAGCAAACTGGCGCACAACAGCTGAAAAGATAGAACTTATTAAACAATCCGGCTTTAACAATTTATCTTTCGCCCAAACACTCATTGCATCACCCTGTTATTCTCACGAAAAAGCAGAGGAGCCTTGCAAAGGATTTGACAAAGGATCTTATGTCGCAATAACCGCCTATAAATAACCCGATTATGATTAACAACGAAAATTTTAAAGCGAATTTTCGCGCAGTAAAAGAGAAATCACCATTGGTACATAACATTACTAATTATGTAGCAATGAATTTCAGTGCAAATGCATTATTAGCAATCGGAGCTTCCCCGGTAATGTCTCATGCCACCGAAGAGGTTGCAGAAATGGCTCTAATGGCTGGAGCATTAGTGATAAACATTGGCACATTGGATGCTGAATGGATAGAGTCAATGATTATAGCCGGGAAGGCCAAGCATGACTCCGAAGGAGTCGTTATTATGGACCCCGTAGGTGTTGGCGCAACTGTTTATCGCACAAAGACCGCTTGGCGAATTATTGAGGAATGTCATCCCAACATTATACGCGGAAATGCGTCTGAAATAATGGCTCTGCTTAATGCTGATGTTAAGAGTAAAGGTGTTGATAGCAGTTGTCGTTCAGAAGATGCTGTTGATTCAGCCCTAAAACTTGCTAATCGCACTGGAGCCATAGTTGTTATCAGCGGAGAAATTGATTATATTACTGATGGCAAAAGAGTTGAAAAAATCAGTAATGGCTCTCGAATGATGCCTTGCGTTACAGCAATGGGGTGTACTGCATCATCAATGGTGGGTGCTTTCGCAGCTGTCAACACTAACCATTTCGATGCTTCAGTACATGCAATGGCTCTTATGGGAATTGCCGGAGAGATAGCATCCCGTAATTCAGCCGGTCCCGGCTCTTTGCTAACTAATTTTATAGATACATTATATAATATTACAGAAGATACCCTTGTTGAAACACTAAGACAATGAAAAAATATTTTGATTTATCACTTTACTTGGTAACCGATCGCTCGCTATCTCTTGGTCGGTCATTGGAAGAGATTGTAGCCAAAGCTGTTGACGGTGGTGTCACAATGATACAATTGCGAGAAAAGGATACTGATACCGGTGAATTTGTAAAATTAGCACGCCGACTTATGTCTGTTTTAAAACCATTGAACATTCCTCTTATTATTAATGACCGAGTAGATGTTGCTCTGGCTGTGGATGCCGACGGTGTCCACATTGGACAGAGCGATATGGCATATGAGGATGTCAGAAGGCTCATCGGAAAAGATAAAATCATAGGTCTCTCGGTAGAGAATTTCAAGGATATTGAGATTGCAAACACCCTTGATGTGGATTATATAGGTATTTCTCCGGTATTTGGTACTCCAACTAAAACCGACACCGCAGAGCCTTTTGGCTTAGATGGGCTTCGTAAAGCCGTTGCTTTATCAATACATCCCACTGTTGCCATTGGAGGCATGAATAAAGATACTGCTAAAGGAGTGATGCTAACCGGTTGCGATGGTATTGCTGTCGTAAGTGCAATATGTTCTGCCGAAAACCCCACTCTTGCAGCATCAGAATTAATGACAATAGTAAAGTCCAACGTTCAAAGGAAATGGAGTAAAGAGATTTGGGAGAAGTCAGAAGGTATTTACAAAGCTATCTTAGAGCAAAAGTTCATTAAGAAACTCTCTGATGGAACTTTAGAATTAGAACGCTTTGCTCGATATATTGCGCAAGATGAAATTTATCTTAAAAACTATTATCAGCAAATGTTTGCTCTTGCCGAGATGATGGATACTCCTAAAAACAAAGAGCTATTCGTCACATTTGCAAAAAGTGGCATAGAGGGGGAAAAACTTATGCATAAATTCCTCATTAGCAAATACAATATCTGTACTACTGTTCCGGTTTCAGAAGTTACCTCTAATTATAACAGCCTCATCAACGAAGGAATAAATAGTAATAACCGATGTATCGCATTAGCAACGATGTTACCATGCATGTGGATATACAATCGTGTCGGTCTTCACATTTTAAATACTGCAACATTGGAAAACAATCCATATAAAGAATGGATTCTTGAATATGGCAATGAAGAATTCACCGATGGTGTAAACATGGTCCTTGATATTATCGACAAATGGGCAGAAAATGTCGATAGCGATACCCGCGACAAAATGAGACAATTCTACTTAAAAGCGGCTCTTTGCGAATATGCCTTTTGGGATTATGGCTACGATGGAGATAACAAATCCTATGACTACATGAATTCTTTAAAAGAATGGATATAAACGTTTTCATAAATTATGGTACAAAAATATTATAGGGTCCTGACAATCGCCGGCAGTGATTCCGGAGGTGGCGCAGGCATACAAGCCGACATAAAAGCGATAAGCGCAATGGGTTGTTATGCCACAACAGCAATAACAGCGGTAACCGTACAAAATACTATTGGTGTACAAGCCGTACTCCCTGTTCCTTTGGATATTTTAGAGGGGCAAATTGACGCTGTTCTTTCAGATATAGGAACAGATGCAATAAAAATAGGAATGCTTCACTCAGCCGAAGTTGTAAATCTCGTTGCTAACAAGATTAAGCAATATGGCATTACAAATGTTGTGCTTGATCCTGTAATGGTTTCAACCTCAGGGCATCAGTTAATAGAAGAAAATGCAATTGAACATATTAAACAGCGATTAATACCATTAGCTCGTGTGATTACACCTAATATTCCGGAAGCAGAAATACTCACCGGATGTAAAATTACAGGGGAACAAGATTTCAAGGATATTGCACGAAAATTATCTAACAATAAAAGTATCTCTGTTCTTTTAAAAGCCGGGCATCTCGATGGCGATACTCTTGTGGATTATTTCTATAATGCAGAGGAGGATACCTTTACACTACTGCCATCTAAACGCGTTAATACACGAAATACTCACGGCACCGGATGCACACTTTCATCGGCATTTGCAGCAGCCCTTGCAAAAGGAGAGAACTTGACAATTGCAGCTAAGTCAGCCAAATATTTTATTGAACAAGCTATTATTTCAGGTGCTGACATCGAAATTGGTCATGGGCATGGACCCGTTAACCACACCTTTAACCCGACTAAAATGCAAATCAATGTTATCGGATAATTATAAGTTACAATTTATTACTCATTGTAATAGCAAATATTCATACATTGAATCGGCTCGTATAGCGTTGAATGGAGGGTGCCGTTGGATACAACTTCGCATGAAAGATGCCACGGAATCTTTATTGGAAGAAGCTGCCATAATAATACAAAGAATGTGTAAAGATTATGGAGCAACTTTTATAATTGATGATAACGTTTTTCTTGCAAAAAAATTAAAAGCAGATGGCGTACATCTTGGCAAAAACGATATGACAATTACAACAGCTCGAAAAATACTTGGAGATAGATTTATTATTGGCAGCACCGTAAATTCTTTTAATGATATCTTGTCTGTCATTCAAGTTGCTACGCCAAATTATTTCGGCTGTGGCCCACTCCGTTTTACATCAACAAAAAAGAATCTGGCGCCAACACTTGGCTACGATGGATACAAAAATATAATCCTGAAAATGAGAGGACAAAAGATTAACATTCCTCTTATTGCCATAGGTGGTATATGCAAAAACGACATCCCAATATTATTAAACGATGGAATTAATGGCATTGCGTTAAGTAGCAGTGTTCTCAATGCCGACAATCCGATAAAAGAAATGAATCAGATAAAAAATATAATTTTTCAACACTAATAAACGCATAATATTATGATCGAAAAGAATGTTTCACAAGGTATTATTTGTTCCTATTTCAACAAATTAGAAAAAAATTTAGATTTAGATGTTGCCATTGTTGGCGGAGGTCCATCTGGTATAGTTGCTGCCTACTATCTTGCTAAGTCCGGATTAAAAGTAGCTCAGTTTGACAGGAAGTTATCTCCTGGAGGGGGTATGTGGGGCGGAGCAATGATGTTTAATCAGATTGTTGTACAAGAAGAGGCTCTTCACATCATTAAAGAGTTTGATATCAATTTTGAACAATACAACGACAATCTCTATGTAATGGACTCTGTTGAGAGCACATCGGTACTACTATACAAAGCGGTACATGCAGGTGCCACGATTTTTAACTGCTACTCTGTTGAAGATGTTATTTTCAAAAACGATATAGTAAGTGGTGTTGTCGTAAATTGGACCCCTGTTTTAAGAGAGGGCATGCATGTTGATCCCCTTAACATTATGGCAAAATGTGTTATTGATGGCACCGGTCATGATAGCGAAATGTGTCGCACTGTTGCTCGCAAAAACGGGATACGACTTGCTACTGATACTGGCGATGTAATTGGAGAACGTTCATTAGATGTTATATCAGGAGAGGAGGAAGTTGTTAATGGGACTAAAGAAATTTATCCCGGTCTATATGTTTGCGGCATGGCAGCTTCGGCAGTAAGTGGTACACCTCGCATGGGTCCAATCTTTGGTGGTATGTTACTCTCGGGAAAGAAAGTTGCCGACCTTATTATCGATAAATTATCTAAATGAAAATTATTGCGATAACAACGCCTAAAGTAACAATTGAAGATACCCCTATTATTAAGTCTTTAATAGATAGGGGTATCAACACTGTTCACTTACGAAAGCCCGATTCTAATATCGATGAATGTCGTAAACTACTATCTGAATTAACCGACGCACAAAGGGCAAAAATTATAATCCACGATTACCCAGAATTATATTTTGAATTCTCCCTAAAAGGTATTCATATAAATAGAAATATTACAAATCTACCCAATAACTATAACGGATTTAAAACTCGATCATGTCACTCTTTAGAAGAAATCAGAATGTATAAGAATGATTATGACTACCTTTTTTTAAGTCCGATTTTCGATAGTATTTCTAAACAAGGATATAAATCAAAGTTTAGCTTAGACGTGTTGCGAAAGGCCTCCGATGATGGCATAATTGACGAGAAAATAATAGCATTAGGAGGAGTAACATTAGATAAGATACCCTATCTAAAAGAATTAAATTTTGGCGGTGGGGCAATGATGGGAGCAATTTACAGCATAGACTATTTATATCACATAAAGAACTATTCTTCAAAATAACAAAAAAATCTTTTTATCCATAAAATATCTGCAACTTCTTTAATCGTCAGGTCATTATTGATATGATATGTGGCAAAGTTTTTGTAATTTTGTAGTCTGAAAAATAATCAATTAAAACAAACAAATTATGGCAAAGAAAGCTCTTCTTATGATATTGGATGGTTGGGGCATCGGTAACAAAACAAAAAGCGATGTTATCTTCTCTACTCCAACTCCCTATTGGGACTATCTAACAAGCACTTATCCCAATTCACAACTACAAGCAAGTGGTGAAAATGTAGGTTTGCCCGACGGACAAATGGGCAACTCTGAAGTAGGCCACCTAAATATTGGAGCAGGTCGTGTATTGTACCAAGACCTTGTGAAAATCAATAAAGCATGTCAATCAGGCTCAATACTTGAAAATCCTGAAATCAAAAATGCTTTTTCTTATGCAAAAGAGAACAATAAATCAATCCACTTCATGGGATTGACATCTAATGGAGGCGTTCACTCTTCACTTGATCACTTATTTGCTCTTTGTGATATTGCTAAACACTATGACCTTAGCAACGTATTTATTCACTGTTTCATGGATGGTCGCGACACCGACCCTCGTAGCGGCAAAGGGTTTATCGAAGAAGTAGAAACTCATTGCGCTAAATCAGCAGGCAAAATCGCATCTATCGTTGGTCGTTATTATGCAATGGACCGCGACAAACGTTGGGAACGTGTGAAAGTTGCCTATGACCTTCTTGTTAATGGCGTTGGCGAAAAAGTTACTGACCTCCCTGCTGCTATGCAAGCATCTTATGATGCTGATGTAACTGACGAGTTTATCAAACCTATCTCTAACGCAAGCGTTGACGGCACAATCAAAGAAGGCGATGTCGTTATCTTTTTCAACTATCGCAACGACCGCGCTAAAGAGTTGACAATTGTCCTTACTCAACAAGATATGCCGGAAGAAGGCATGCACACAATCCCTGGATTGCAATACTATTGCATGACTCCTTATGACGCATCATTCACAGGCGTACATATTCTTTTTGATAAAGAAAACGTATCAAATACACTTGGCGAATACCTTTCTACCCTAAACAAAAAGCAATTGCACATTGCCGAAACAGAAAAATATGCCCATGTTACTTTCTTCTTCAATGGCGGTCGAGAAACTCCATACGAAGGTGAAGAACGTATCCTTGTTGCCTCTCCTAAAGTAGCAACCTATGACCTCAAGCCAGAAATGAGTGCCTACGAAGTTAAAGATAAACTTGTTGAAGCGATCAAGGAAAACAAATATGATTTCATCGTTGTAAACTATGCTAATGGCGATATGGTGGGACACACCGGTATCTATGAAGCTATAGAAAAAGCGGTGAAAGCTGTTGACGAATGTGTTAAAGAAACAGTTGAAGCAGCTAAGGCTGCTGACTATGAAGTAATCATCATTGCTGACCATGGTAATGCTGACAATGCTGTTAATGCCGATGGAACACCTAACACAGCCCACTCACTCAACCCAGTTCCATGCGTATATGTAACAGCTAACACTGATGCTAAGATTGCCGACGGCATCCTTGCCGATGTTGCTCCAACAATCCTAAATATCATGGGCCTTGAACAACCTGCCGAGATGACCGGCAAAAACCTCATCGGATAACTATAATCAAAATAATACTTGAAGCTGTGTCTTCGATACAAGGCACAGCTTCTTTTAATTTATAAACAATGGAACTTGCAAATCGACCTAATCGCACGCTATATTTTGATATTCTGCGCATTCTCGCAACTTTTGCCGTAATATTTCTACACTCGGCTTGTGCATCATGGGATAAGGATAACTTCAATTTTGATTGGAATGTGCAAAATATTTATGATTCTGCTGTGCGTTGGTGTGTACCTGTTTTTGTTATGATTTCAGGGGCATTGTTTCTTAATCCGGAAAAACACATTTCAATAAAAAAATTATACTCTAAAAATATTGTTAGAATAATTACTGCATTCTTCCTATGGAGTACAATCTACGCTATATATGTATTTTTTATACGCGGGCAACTCGATTTAAATGAGTTAATAGCCATCATTTTATATGGACCTTTTCACTTTTGGTTCCTATTCATGATTGTCGGAGTATATATCACTATTCCCATTCTACGACTAATTGCTCAAAACAAAACCGCCACTAAATATTTCCTTATTATGGCTTTTATTTTCACTTTTATACTTCCTTTACTTATACTAATCTTATCAAAATTCCTTCCATTCATTATTTCTAAAAGTGAAGCTATTACTTCTTTGATATATTATTATGATGACAAATTTAATTTAGAACTATTTGCCGGATACTCAGGATATTTTCTTTTAGGACATTACCTAAATACAAATACCTTTAAACGAACAAATTTGATATATGCAATTGGTATTGTAAGTTTTGCTATAATTGTAATAGGTTCCATAATTTCCTACTATATTTATGGCAGTCTTATCACCACTCTTTTTGGATATCTAACACCATTTGTGATGTTTGAAGCTATCGCAGTGTTTTTGTTTGTCAAAAATCTCGCACCAAAAATTAAATTCTCTGCGAATGCAATAAACATGATTACTAAAATATCCAATATCTGTTTTGGTATATATCTAGTTCACATTTTAGTATTATGGACTTTATCCTATTTCGGACTTAAAACTACAAGTTTTAACATCGTAATATCTGTTCCCATTATATCTATCTTAGTATTTGTTTTATCATTACTTGTCTCAAGCGGTCTATATAAAATTCCATTTTGTCGTAAATATATGATGTAGCCACAATATGGTCAAAAATATTCATCTTTTGATTAGCTCACTACTCTTTTTGTAAAAAATAGATATATTCCTAATTATATTTACAAATAATCTTTATATTTGTATTGATGAATGATATAATTACTTGGAATAATTTTTTTCTGTTTTTTGCGCAAGGTGCCTATTTCTTGTTAATAGCGATATTCGCATGTAAGTTATTGCGACAATATCGTGTGCGCATTAAGTTACTCACCGGAATTCTTTTAAGTGTGTGGGTAATACTTAATATCAAGGACCTTATAATATATCACTCTCAAGTAAATTCCGATATCGAACGTGTTAATTGGATAACTATGATTGACCAATTGGCAGTCCCTATTATCGGCATTACCATGTTTGAGCTATCACGCCCACGAAGCATCACCCTCTTAAAAGTAACATTTCATCTACTGCCCTTTGTTGTCTTGCTTTCCCTTTATTGTATCGTTCATAATCATATTCTCATACTCATCACAATAATTGTAGCAGCTACCTATTCTGCTTTCATCATTATATCTACATATATAACTTTAAAGACAATTCCTCAAAACAAGCCAGAGTACAAAGCAATACTAAATATCACAAGTTCGTTCCTGTTTGCTATCAGCATCTGGATATTATCATGCATATACCCAAGCGCACTGTTTGACATGGTATATTATATAGTCTCCGGAGTTGCATGGTACATTATATATTACAACATTGAAAATACATATCCGTTAAATGATACTACATCAAATATCTCCAATAAAGAGCACCCATTTACTCATACCCTAAACAAACTATTTAAGCAGGACCACATATACCTAAATCCTGAGCTTTCATTATCAGATGTTGCTCGTCTCATTGGGACTAACCGCAGTTACCTCTCGGAATATTTCAATAATAATTGCCATTCTTCATTTATTGACTATATAAACAATTTAAGGCTCGACCATGCTGTAGACCTGATGAATAAAAATGAGAAAATGTCGCTCGATGAAATATCGTCATCATCAGGTTTTAACTCACTATCTACATTCCGCCGTGCGTTTGTCAGAAAGCATGGTGTTACACCTTCAAATTATCGACACGAGCATTTCTGTTCTGCAAAATAATCGACAAACACCCCCGTTTTTGATAATTTGACGCATCATTTTGACAATTTGACTCATTTTTAGCATCTTCTAAACCTAAATTTGTAATACGATTTAATCAATCGTGCAAGAACTACTGCATTAGCGATAGTCTTAAATGAGGTTCTGACTACTCACTAATGATAATTATAATCTTATAGAATCTCACCAAAATAAGGCATGAAACGAGTTGTATTGTTACTTAGTTTATTAACAACATTTGCATTGCCAATATTGGCACAGAAATATATCATTGATGATAACTTCGGTGATTCGGTGGAGGTATATAAAATAACTCTTACCAATGATAATTCCGACACAGAGACCTTAGGAGAGCCCGTGTTCAAGATGGCTATGGGCGAAGAGGTGGAAGTAACACGGTTACTTAAAGGGAAGAAAAGTTATGGCGCAATAGAAATAGATGGGAAAGAGTATGGTGTGAGATCAAAGTACCTATTGTTTAGTGAAGATAACCCAGAAGGAGTAGAGGATATATTCGGCGATACTCGCGAACGCGTAAATCACTCATGGTCAGGAAAATTCTTTGCAACATTTACCCCTTATGCCATAATAGCATTGTTTTTCATATTGGCTATTGTCTTTACGTTTTTAGGGTTTAAATCCAAAACAATCAAGGAACTTGCTCTGTATATGGTGCCGGGATGTATGATTATTGCATCATTGATGGAAGTGTGGGCTTATCTGACATTAGGCACTGATGCCTTTTGGTGGTGTTCTATGGATAATTATGGATTTTGGGGCTCACTGATTCGCGCCATTCCGTTTATGCTCTTTGTTGCATTTCAATTGTTTAGCATTAAAATATATGAGCAATTGCTATTAGGGGAAAATAGTAACGAAAATTTGTCAATTAAACCAATGGCTATAAGCCTTGCCATATGCATCCCTTTGTGGATAGTTGCGGTCATTTCATTAACATCAATGGGAATAGGTTCGACTCTGCGAGATATACTTTCGATAGTAACATTTTTAGCAGCATTAGGTATTGGCATTTTAATATCACTCAGAAAGAATGTAAAAATTCTTGGCACGGTTGCTGGCACTGCATTTACTGTGTTTGGAATAGTGTATATTATCGCATCGATAGTGGCTATTATCGGAGTCATTATCGTTATATTTGAAATAATTCTTCAAATTCTCATTATCTGTGCAGCATTTTTCGGACTTGCTTTTGCATTTAAAAACGGTGGAAATAGTGGTAGTAATGTCGGCGGTAAAAAGAATGATAAACCTGAAGCATGGCAGACCTTTGATGGTGATTGGACCAATAAAAAAGGAGGTATATACGAATCCAAGGAAGATGCGTTGAATAACCGATGAACAATTTTTACAATGTTATAATTACAATATTCACAATTATCATTTCAATGGGAATGGTGCAATATGACACGCAAGAGCAAAAGCAGGCGCTACAATTTCCTCTTGACAAATTGCAGCAAGGCGACATTGCTTTTCGTCGGGGCGAAGGCTTCATCAGCGAGGTTGTTGTTTATAATGATGCTCATGGAATGTATTCCCACATCGGTATCATTGTTAAACATAATGACAGTTTAAAAGTCGTTCACGCCGTACCAGGAGAGCCTGATTTCAAAGGTGATTTTGATCGTGTCAAACTTGAACCTATTGAGTCATTCTACTCCCCTTCTCGCGCATCAAAAGGAGAAATAATGAGAATACCATTGTCCGATTCAATGCGCAACATTATAAATAATATAGCTTTAGAGAAAGCTCATCAAAAGATTAAATTCGATCACGACTATAATGTTAATGATACGACCAAATTATATTGCACTGAACTCATTCAGCTATTGTTTAGCCACATTGACATAGACTTAGCCGAAAATAGGTCAACAGTAATAAATATTCCTGGAGCGTCAGGAAACTACATAATGCCGTCAGACATTTACAGAAACGAAAAACTAATAAGTGTTTATAAATATTAATTTACTAACCCCTAAAAATTATTTATCATGAAAAAGTTATTTTTTGTATTAGTATGCGTGTTTGCAATCATGACAACATCTTGCGGTGGTGGTGCGTCTACTCCTACTGATGCAGCGACAGACTGTATTGAACTCATCAAAGCTAAAGACTATGAAGGTTTTGTTGACAAACTTTACATGGGCGAAGAGGCTACTGCCGAAGAAGTAGAACAAGTAAAACAAATGTATGTTTCAATGTTTAAAGAAAAAGTTGACAAACAAACAGAAAAGAAAGGCGGATTTGCATCTTACACTATTCTTAGCGAAGAAATTGCAGAAGATGGCCAAAGCGCAAAAGTAAAATACGAAATTACATATGGCGACGGCTCTATTGAAAAAAACAGCCTCGATTTTGTTCTTGTTGACGGAGAGTGGAAACCCGCAGTTAACAAATAAGCACAACTTTTCCTAACATCAATGGGTGGCAGAATATTGCCACCCTATTTTTTATAATGACAAACCCGATACATATTTTTATAGCCTGCATCAATTTTATGCTGCAAAACATAATTTTAACAATATTTAAGCGTAATTCTACTCATTTTATTTGGTAAATATCAACAAAGGCTGTACCTTTGCACTCAGAAAACATCGCGGAGTGGAGCAGTGGTAGCTCGCCAGGCTCATAACCTGGAGGTCGTTGGTTCGAGTCCAGCCTCCGCCACTCAGACAAAGAGAAAAGCAATAGCTTTTCTCTTTTTTGCATTTATAATTTTATTATTATGTATATAGCAAAACCAAACATTTTTTCTTCATAATGGTTATTGCTATAAAGAAATTTCACTATCTTTGTCATTAAGCAACGTGAGACTGAATTAGTATTAATTCTTACAGATACTGGTACCCATGCTGATTTATTTTAAATAAAGCATTAAATTTGCAGAATATAATCATACATTAACTATATAAATATAAGATCATGAGTAAACCATATGTAATAGGTATCGACATGGGCGGAACAAACACCGTGTTTGGTATCGTTGATGCTCGCGGTGTTGTTATCGCAAGTTCTTCTATAAAAACCCAAAAGCACAGCAACATTGATGACTATATCAATGAGCTATTCACTGAAACCACAAAATTGATTGAGGCAAACGATGCTGTAGGTAAAATTCATGGTATCGGGATAGGCGCACCAAATGCCAACTATTTCTCCGGCATCATTGAGGATGGAGTAAACCTTCCATGGCCAACTCCAATACCCTTGGCAAAACTTGTCAGCGAAAAATTTGGCATACCCGTTGCCATCACTAATGATGCTAATGCTGCTGCTATAGGAGAAATGACCTATGGTGCTGCTCGCGGATTGAAAGACTTTATCATGATAACACTTGGAACAGGTGTGGGAAGTGGTATCGTTATCAATGGTCAATTAGTATATGGACATGACGGATTTGCAGGCGAACTTGGGCACGTTATCATGAAACGCAACAATGGTCGTCTTTGTGGATGCGGTCGCACAGGTTGTCTTGAAGCATATTGCTCTGCCACCGGTGTTGCTCGCACAGCTCGCGAATTCCTTGAAGCTCGCTCTGATGATTCATTACTTCGCAATATCCCAACTGAGGATATCACATCTAAAGACGTATATGACGCAGCCATTGCCGGCGATAAATTAGCCAAAGACATCTTTGAATTCACCGGTAACATGCTTGGCGAAGCATTTGCTGATTTCACAGTATTCTCAGCACCCGAAGCAATCATTCTATTTGGTGGTCTTGCTAAATCAGGAGAATTGCTAATGAAGCCTTTGCGCAACTCAATGGAGAAAAATATGCTCTCTATATGGAAAGGCAAAGTAAAAGTTCTCCTATCAGAACTCAAAGAGGCCGATGCCGCTGTTCTCGGAGCTAGCGCCCTCGGCTGGGAAGCAAAATAATCACGCTCCCATTATGAAACAACAACCCCCATCATCACTCAATGATGGGGGTTAGTTATTTATTGGTAGGAACTCGCCACTGAGACTTGACTTAGTATGGAATGAAGATTGATAGGTCGTCGTAAGCGATTTTTACATTTTCAGGCAAACGGCGAGATACCTCATTGTGTAGTCCCATGTCGTGGCTTAGATGTGTCAAATAGGTTATACGTGGCTTGATGGCATTTACAACATCAAGAGCTTGTGCCAATGTCATATGTGAAATATGCTCCTTTGTGCGTAATGCGTTTATCACAAGAGTATCAACTCCTCTCAATATTTCAATCGTACTATCGGGAACGACCTTGGCATCAGTTATATATGCAAGATTGCCTATTTTATACCCCACAATGGGCAGTTTGTAGTGCATCACCGGCAAAGGTATTATTTCAATATCACCTATTTTGAATGGTTTTGTTGATATTTCATTTATGTTCAATGCCGGCACTCCGGGATAAGGATGTTCTGCAAAACAATATGGGACACGCTCTTTGAGGTCGGTAGCAACATCTGACTTGCAATAGATTGGAAAACCATCTCCTATAGTGCAATATGGGCGTAAATCATCAATACCGCTCACATGGTCATAATGGCTATGAGTAATAAGCAATGCTTCAAGTTTGGGACTGCCATTACGCAACATCTGCTCTCTGAAATCGGGACCGCAGTCAATGATGATATTTGTTTCCCCTATTGATACCAATACCGATGCACGCAAACGTTTATCGTGAACATCCTCTGATTGGCACACAGCACAACCACACCCTATTTGTGGCACTCCTGTAGATGTTCCTGTTCCCAAAAATTTCAGCTTCATAGCCCTAAATTTATTAGTTTTACCTAAATAACAATTTCAGTTCACTAATAGTTTTAACATTATCTTATAACTGCATCATTACGGAATTCTCGCAACAATCCATCCTCAAAAATCAAATACACCCCATTTTCGTAAATCCACATCTCACGCACACCGCTATATCCCGGTCGGCGATCAATCTCCTTAGGAGTTCCTAATGATAGACGGCACTCATCGCGAGTCATGTCAGGTGCAACTTTCCCATTGATAATATTTTGCCACACCTCATCAGTTATCAACGGATATTTTAAGTGAGGATCAGTAAACGAGAACAATACAGAAAACCGACGAGGAGATTTTTTGCTGTTCCCTGCCGACATAAATAACTGGAATTCATCACCTTTGACATCTTCACACATCAATTTCAACGGATAAATGTGATTTCCGGGCTGAACATCATTTATAGTAATGGGAACAAACTTACGACCATGCGATATTTCATCATTGAAGTCATACCACATGGGAGTTAAAACATAATAGGTGTTCCCTTGCAGTTTTTTCTTTGCATCTGATACAAGCGACAATTCTATAGTAAAAGGAATTTCTACATTTTCTCGTTCAAGCATATCCTTCACCGACATGCCCACTCGATACAGATATTCGCAGTCTTGATTATCAGCAAATACTAAGTCCACAACTTCTTCACCGGTAACAGAATTTGTAGCTCGGCAATCACGATATTCAATAGTCTCACCCATCAAAGCACGATCACTCTTAGCAGTCGCTCCAAAAATAAGATTTATCTTATTATCAGTAACATAAAACTGTTTTCCCGGTCGCCATGAAATGAAAGGTTCCGGTTTCACCGAATCCATATACAATTGCTCTGGAGTAACAACGATTTGCTCACGTTTCACATCATCGGCAGTAATCTTGGGAGTGCTTTCTACCCCTGTAAAACACCCTGTCAACACCAATGCCGACAATGTAACTACGACCAATGAGACGTGTCTTTTCATTCTATTTTTTTGCTATAGGCTCAACACCTAAGTTATAGAATATAAATGAATATATATCGGCATACTCATCAATAACCTTAGCAATAGGTTTTCCTGCGCCATGCCCGGCCTTGCTGTCGATGCGAATGATTTTAGCCTCATTACCTGTGTTTGCAGCTTGCAATGTAGCAGCATACTTGAATGAGTGAGCCGGCACCACGCGGTCGTCATGATCGGCTGTTGTTATCATTATTGCAGGATAGCGAGTACCATCATTTTTGATATTGTGCATAGGTGAATAATCCAACAAGTATTGCGCCATCTCTTTAGAATCGGCACTTGTGCCATAGTCTGAAGCCCAATTCCAACCAATAGTAAACAGATGATAACGCATCATATCCATAACACCAACTCGCGGTATTGCAACGCGAAACAAATCGGGACGCATATTAACGCATGCACCAACGAGCAAACCTCCATTTGAGCCACCCTCAATCACCATTTTATCCTTTGACGAATATCCTTCAGCAATCAGATACTCTGCGGCTGAGATAAAGTCATTAAACACATTTAGCTTGTTCATCTTTGTTCCGGCAAGGTGCCATTCTTCGCCATATTCGCCACCTCCGCGAAGGTTGGCTTGTGCATATATTCCGCCATTTTCAAGCCACAAAATGCGTTGTGCCGAGAATCCAGGATTAAGAGAAATATTAAACCCACCATAACCATATAGATATACAGGATTTTCCCCATTGTGCTCAAGACCTTTCTTATAGGTCAAGAACATTGGAATTTTAGTACCATCAGTCGAAGGATAGAACACTTGTTCGGTTACATAGTCATCCATATTGAAACCATCAATTTCAACCGACTTAAATAGCTTTGACTCTCCCGATGCCAAATCATATCGATATATTGCAGTTGGATAGGTAAACGATGTAAATGCATAGAAAACCTCATCATGTTTCTTGCTTGATGAGATACCTGCCGAGCCATATGTGGGCAACTGCATTTCACGAACAAGTTCCCCGTCAAGAGTATAGACATATAGTCGATTTGAAGCATCTATATCATAACCTAAAATCATCTTGTTGTCGGCAAAATTTACACTTGTTAGCACCCCTTTTCCTTCGGGAATAAACTCTTTCCAATTCTCGCGCTGAGGAGTTCTTTTGTCAACGGTCATTAATCGATAGCGTGGAGCTCCATAGTTGGTATAAATATACATTGTTTCACCTACCACATCAAGGATAGATATTTCATAATCTTGTGAAGGTTCAATTGTAATCCATCCGGCTCCAGGTTTTGTTAAGTCTTTAACCTTTACAGCATTACCAAGACCTTGACCTGATGCATATAGCATGAGCATTGTCTCATCATCAGATGTTCCCACTGAGTGGAAATGCAATGGATTTTTTTCATCGCGGAACACCAATTGGTCTTCACTTTGTTTAGTCCCTATTTTGTGATAATACACGCTATGGTATTCATTGGCATTTGAAAACTCTTTACCGACTTCAGGACGAGGGTATGCGCTATAATAGAAACCATCACCATCCCATGCCGCGCCGGTAAATTTAGCCCATTCAATGTGATCTCCAAGCAACTGCTTTGTTTTCACATCCATGACATATATCTCCGTCCAATCAGAGCCACTGCGAGAGATCATATATGCCATGTATTTGCCATCGTTTGAGAATGATGTGCCGGTTAATGCAACCGTACCATCATCACTCAATGTGTTTGGATCAAGAAATACCTCCGGTTCATCTTCAAGATTTTCAGAGCGATATAGCACCGATTGATTTTGTAACCCATTATTACCATAGAAATAATACATTCCATTGCGTTTAAATGGCATTCCTGGTTTAACATAGTCGTTCAACTCAGTCAAACGTTTGCGTAACGATTCTCTGAAAGGTATTTGACTCAAATAACTCTCTGTAACTTTGCGTTGAGCTTCCACCCACTCTGTTGTTACTCTTGCTGTATCATCTTCAAGCGGACGATAACGGTCATCGACTTTTATTCCGAAGTAATCTTCCACAACATCAGCTTGTGGAGCTATAGGATATTCGATTGATTTATTATTACATGCCATAAATATTCCGGCAATAACTGTCATAATAGTATAGACTAATAGTTTGTTCATGATTATTGATTTTTATCGTTTTTATTCTCGTTTCTTGCAATATCATCCTCTCGCTCGCGGCGCAAACGCTCCTTGCGTTTAAGGCTGAAATGCAATAATATTATCGCCAATAGTGAGCCGGCTATAATTCCAAAATAATACAAATACCGCCCTTCAAAAAAGATTGAGCGCCCCACATAACACATTACACCCAAATAGGCAAGAAGCGCAAGAGGGATTATTGTTGAACGTTTCTTCATCTGCTATAATTGATTTGTTTGTTCTTGTTGTTCTTCTATTTCAACTATATATTGCGAATTCTCAGGGATGAATTGCCCCGACTTAAAATAATCATACAATTTCAAACATGCCCATGCATCAATTGCAGCATAGGACTGCTGCGAAGGAGATAGCACATCAGCTTCCCAATTTGACAATCGTTGACCTTTCGATATGCGCTCGCCAAAAACTATCGCATAAATCTTTTGTAGACTACAATCTCTTATTTTATAATCTTTAACCAATGTCTGCAACTCAACGATATTCTTAGGAGTGAAATCTGCAACACGATGCAACGCATGAAAATCATCTTTCAAAGACAAGCCCACCTTAATAATATCCTTGTTCTCAAACAATTGACGCAACTCTTCAAAAAATCCAAGTTTGTTTATGCGGAATAGAAAACATTGTGTCGCAGTAGCAATTTGTACAAGAGACACCTTGTTAGGTCTCCCCTTGCGAAACATAGGCTTTGTTTCGGTATCTACCCCTATTATCGATTGTCTACTCAAATAAGCAATTGCACCTTCAGCCGTATCTTCATCCTCTATAACGGTGATATATCCAGGATATACAACTGTAGGCAATCCTGACAATTCCTCTTTCGTTATCGATATTGAAAATCTACTCCAATCCATAGTTTACTTGATATCTCGAATATCGTAGGGAGTCTCTTGATACACAAAATAGTTGAGCCAATTAGAGAAAAGCAAATTGGCATGAGAACGCCATCGCACAATTGGAGGATTGTCGGGATTATCATTTTCATAATAATTTACCGGTATATCTGGATTAATCCCCTTTTCCAAATCACGACGATACTCAAAGTCAAGCGTACCGGGAGAATACTCTGAATGTCCTGTAATAAAAAACTCACGACCGCCACGAGCCATTACCATATAGATACCACTCTCGGCACTTTCAGCAATAATTTTCAATGCCGGAACTTTGTCTATATCCTCACGACGCACCTCGCTATAACGGCTATGAGGCACATAAAACACATCATCAAAACCTCGGAATATAGGGTTTAACTCATCATCAATATAATGCTTAAACACACCCGATATCTTTCTGTCAAGTACATACTTGGGCACGCCATAGTGGTAATAAAGTCCAGCAAGTGCAGCCCAACAGATATATAATGTTGATGTTACATGTTTTTTAGCCCACGCAAAAATTTCGGTCAGTTCGTCCCAATAATCGACATCTTCAAAGTCCACCTTTTCTACCGGTGCACCTGTTATTATCAATCCGTCATAATTATTATGTTTTATCTCATCAAACTTTTTATAAAAAGTCTCAATATGCTCACGAGGAGTATTTTTTGACACATGACTATCAGTATCGATGAAATCAAGCTCAACCTGCAATGGAGTATTTGAAATGAGACGCAACAGATCAGTCTCAGTCATTATCTTTAACGGCATGAGATTGAGTATGGCAATGCGCAATGGGCGTATATCTTGCGACGACGCACGTTGCTCATCAATCACAAATATATTTTCTTCTCTCAACGCCTCCACAGCAGGAAGCGAAACAGGAACTCTTACAGGCATTTCTATTTAATATCGTTATTAAACTACAAAGTTAATCAATTCCTCCCACAATGCCCAACTACGATATTTTATTTTTCTTAAATTGACATTTTATATCTTGTTTCGACAAAATTATGCGTATCTTTGTAACGAATATTCAAACTAAAATACATGAAATAACAGAAAAATTAACATATTAATAACTGCGTTTACTATTATTCGATATACTCTGAAAATTTGGCGATTAGAAGAAGTACAAATACGAATAAGTTCAGTGAGCGCCTACGCTAAAGCGTGGGTGGAACTTATCATTTGTACGGGTCGCGCCAAATACCCCAGAGTATGATAACGAAGCCCACGTTTCTTTATTGTACTCCGGAATGTTTGTACGCGTCTCGTATTATTGAATTATAGTCCGCGCACAAACAACAGCGTAGATGAAAAAATTTAATTTCATTAAAGCGAGCATATCTTTATGTTTGCTTGCAAGTAACATTGTGCCTATATCTGCACAAGAAACGGTAGAAGTTGATAGTTTAAACAATTTTACTTCAACCAAATCAGTGTCCTGTAAATCCCATAATTTTAAATTCAAGGAGTTTTTAATTCCAACTACTCTCTTCGGTTTATCAGCCCTATATGTCAACACTCCTTGTCTAATTACCCAAAAGGAGAAAATCCAAGAATGTATCTCAACTGACGGCAAGCGCAAGACATACATTGATGATTACCTTCAATACTCCCCTATGATAGCAGTCTATGGACTAAATGCATTAGGAGTTAATGGGAAACACTGTTTCAAAGACCGCACAATATTATTAGCGATGTCATATGCGACAATGGGCATTGCTGTAAATTCGATGAAGCGAATTTTTAAAGAAAAAAGGCCTGATAGCAACGCCCGCAATTCGTTTCCATCAGGTCATACCGCCACAGTTTTTATGGGAGCTGAATTTCTATACAAAGAATACAGCGAGACTAAACCATATATAGGTTATATTGGCTATTCTGTAGCTGTAGCAACCGGATATCTGCGTATTTACAACAATCGGCATTATTTCAACGATGTGATTGCCGGTGCCTGCATCGGAATTATGAGCACAAAGTTTGCCTATTGGCTATATCCCAAAATATTTAAGAATGTCAAATGCTCTCAGAATGCAACCATTATTGGTGCTCCCTACTACACTTCACAAGAGATTGGATTGAGTGTTAACGTTCAATTTTAGCCCTCTATAATTAAATGAACCATCACACAATTCGCCCACCATAAATATCAACAATTATAAAATCTTGCCATCTAAAATATGGCGAATTCTTTTGACTCTCTCCTACTCAACTAATTCTAACTATACATAAATACATTTTAATCATGCACAAAACATCAAGACTTTTAACAGCTCTTCTATCATTATTTCTAATGTCATCTTTTACATCATGCTCCGATGACGAGTCCAAACATGATCTTCTCATTGGCAAATGGGAAGAAATAGAATGCACCGATGGCAATCCCTCGACAATTTGGACATTTAACGCTGACGGTAGTTTTATTTGGGATAATACCTACTGGAGCGAGGAAGAATATGGAACTTGGAAACTACAAGACGACGTAATCGTTCTTTTCGATGACGACGAATACTACAAAATCAAACAATTAGACAAAAACTACCTAATAGTTCAAGACATTGAATATGAAGATGGAGAAACAAGCACATTTATCCGAGTCTCAAACGAAAGTAATCAAGATTAATAATCACTAAATTAATAACAGTCGGCTAAACGATAACTAATCATTAGCCGACTGTTTTCATTTTATATAGTTTAGATTACATCATGAATTGATATATTCATCACCTTTATAAATTAGTGTTCTACAAAGATTTAACATTATAAACATTAAAACATCACTAATACTATGATTTATATCCAGTCAACCGGCGTTAAAATATCCTAAATAAATCCACTTTATTTGGTTTATAAAATAAACCGATTTACATTTATATCACACAAAGGATTTTCACGGATATCCTTTTTATTTTAATTACATAATTTATTTTATAAACCACTTTAATAAATAAAAAAAATGAAAGAACAAAAATTATCCAATCAAGAGAGTTTAGATTTGATTACTACAATGATTCAAAACTCAAAAAAGAGAATGGAACTCGGATCCGGCAATATATTAATTGCATGGGGCTATGTAACAACTATTATCGCCCTTATCATTGGATGCGGATTGCTTTTAACCAACAATGTTTTGTGGATGTGGCTTTGGTTTGCAATTCCGGCAATAGGATATCCTCTACACTATTTCCTTGCCAAGAAAAAAGAAAATAAGACATTAGCTAAAACAACTGTCGATAATTATATTTCAGGCATATGGGCTACAATTGGAATATTCTTTGCTATACTAATGATTATATGTTTTATCTTCGGAATGAATAATTATAATGCATGGGGAACAATGTTTTTAATGACATTACCATGTTGCGGATTTGGTGCTACATCAACCGGCATTATCCTTAAAGAAAAATCATTAATAATCGGAGGTATGACAAGCATGATTATTGGTGCTTTATTTATTATATGCTATATTTGCCAAATAAATATTTTCGGTTATGATACTTTTGCTTTCGCATTAAGTTTCGCCGTAATGATGATTATTCCCGGACACATTATAAACAAAAAAGCTAAGGCTAAATGTTGAAAGAATTAAATCCTATACTCCACTCTCAATTGCGATTGGCCATAATTTCAATTTTGATGAGCGTTGAAGAAGCTGACTTTGTCTTTCTCAAAGGACAAACCAATGCGACAGCAGGCAATTTGAGCGTACAGATAGACAAATTATTATCAGCGGGTTATATAACTGTTGAGAAAAGCTTTGTAGGGAAAAAGACTCGCACAACATGTCGAATCACAACATTAGGAGAAAAGGCATTTGAAGAATATGTGAATACCCTTAAATCTTACTTAAAACTCACTTAAAATTATAAAACTTCATTTCTCTAATAAATCGGATTGTTCTAATTTGAGCAATCCGATTTTTCGTTCTATTCCCCCTGCATAACCTACCATTTTCCCATTACTACCTACTACTCGATGACAAGGGACAACAATACTAATGGGATTATGACCTACTGCATTACCCACTGCCTGTGCCGACATCCACCTCTTACCCAACTCTTTTGCCACTACATTTGCTACCTCACCGTAGGTCATCATATGCCCATAAGGTATCCGTTGCAACACTCGCCAAACAGCCTGCTGAAATGGGCTTCCTTTTAGACTGATTTGCTCGTTCATCGGAGAATTTTTGCCTGCAAAATAATCGTCAAGCCACATCTTTATATTGTGGAATATCGGCAACTCTTTTTCAGAACAATTTTCATTAAGTGTAGCCGCAAAATATTTCTGTCCTTCAAACCACAACCCGATTACACAATCCCCATCACTCGCTATTGTTATCTCACCAAACGGGGAGTTATATTTTGAAATATAATGCATATCTATTTTGCAAGTTCAGCAAATGCGATATCACGTGAAGCATTAATCAAATGGGGGAAATGAGCATCACTATTTACAATTATAGGCACTCCTTTTTCCTTTAAATAAGGTAACCACTCCACGTTAGGGAACAATCGATGATGATCAAGCCAAGCTTTGGTATTTATTTCCACCACAACCCTTTTCTCTATTATCAAGTCCATCAAATCATAGACCAACTTGCGATACCACGCCTCCTTTTCTATCCCCTCTTTATAGTGTCCTGCGTTATGCCCTATTTTGTCAAAGTGCCCTATAATATCAAACCCTCCTGCCTCAAGCATCTTTGTCGATTGGCGATAAAATGTCTCTACCACATTGCGAATATCTTTGTAAAAATATTTCTCCATCTTGATTTTAAAGTTATCGGCACTGCCATCAACATCGATATACCCAAAATCTGATGGAATAAAATGAATGGAACCTATACGATAATCCAATGGTATAGTGTCAAAATAGGCGTTGGATGGTCCCCATTCCTCTCCAAGATAATCAATTTCCATTGACACATATAACTTAACTCTATCGCCATATTTTGTTTTTAGTCGATTGAATTCATCAAAATATTTAGAGACATTCTCATGCTTCATGTTGCATGTAGAGAGAATGGGCAGTGGTGAATGAGGAGAAAAACCATAATGGGTAAATCCCATTTCAATTGCCGATTTCACAAACTCCTCCATTTCCGCACGACCATCACAAAACTGTGTGTGCGAATGAAGATTATACAATCGGCTCTCCCCTATCTCCTTCAGAATATCCATTAGTATTCAAATTCTCTTTTTAATTTTCCGGAATTAATGCGGTGCATATAATACTTGAATACTACATATAATATTACAGCCACCAACCATCCACAGCTCACAGAGATGCTATAGTCCACTCCAAAGCCCTCAGGGTTGGGCGCAAATAGAATATATGACACGCTCACTGCAGTCATAAACATTGCAGGAATGAGCGTTATGATATATAATTTCTTCTTACGCGCAAGATACACTGTTACTGCCCATAGTGTAAACACAGCAAGTGTCTGGTTACACCATGCAAAATATCTCCATAACACACTGAAATCAATCAACATAATACAGAAAGTTGCAACAAAAATGGGTATTGAAACGAGCAAACGTTTCACCACTTTAGACTGATCAATATGCAAAAAGTCGGCAGCAATGAGACGTGCGCTTCTCAATGCAGTATCTCCCGATGTTATAGGAGCAGCAACCACTCCAAGTAAAGCAAGAATACCGCCAAATGATCCCAACCAAGAGATTGACAAATCATTTACCAACGCTCCTGCGCTATTATTGTGTTCTGCCATATATTGAGTCAAGCCATCATATCCTCCGGTAAATGCAATCGCAGCAGCCGCCCATATCAACGCCACAATGCCTTCTGCCACCATTGCCCCATAAAATACAGGTCGCGCGAGTTTTTCATTTTTCAAGCAACGAGCCATCATGGGAGATTGCGTCGCATGAAATCCCGAAATTGCGCCACAAGCAATTGACACAAACATCATAGGGAAGATAGGTAATTCCTTTGGATGACGACTGACCAATCCTTCACTAAACCCATCAGGAATTGAGAAATCGCCAAACAACATCACTCCAAGTATCCCAACAGCCATAAACAATAGCGCAAACCCAAATAGTGGATATAAATTACCGATGAGCTTGTCAATAGGCAACACTGTTGCAAGCATATAGTAAACAAATATCACAACAACCCAGAATATACGGTCAAGTGATTCAGGTGTCATTCCGGCTATCAAGTCTGCCGGTTGACTTACAAACACTGCCCCTACCAATATCATCAACACAAGTGAAAACACTCTCATCACTTGTTTTATGCCTACACCCAATTCATTTCCAACAACTTCAGGTAAAGATGCGCCATTGGCTCTGATTGAAACTGCTCCTGATATAAAATCATGGACAGCTCCCGCAAATATTGTTCCAACTACAATCCAAATAAATGCAGCAGGACCAAACATCACACCCATTATTGCTCCAAAGATAGGGCCAAGTCCGGCAATATTCAAGAACTGAATTAAAAACACCTTCCATGTGGACATAGGCATATAATCGACATTGTCGCGCATCGTGTATGCCGGCATTGCACGATTTTTATCTACACCAAATATCTTCTCTACAACATAACCATAAACAAAATATCCACCCACTAACACTGCAAGGGCTATCAAAAACGCAACCATATACCTATTTATTTAACTCTAATTCTATTACTCTGTTTGACATCTTTATCAATCTGTCTCTCATGATTCTTATATTCTTTTCAAGGGAGAGAATCTCATCACTATGATCAATACCCCCCAACGCATATTGACGACGTAACTCTTCAAGTCTTTTTTTGTCAGCCTCTTGCTTGTTGCGAGCATCAAGATACCCTTCCATTGCCTCACGTGCAACCGGATTTTGAAAGTCATCCCAAGTCTTATATATCCCTCTACCCGGTAGTTCAAATTCAAAGTCTGACTTTTTCTCTTTCTTAGCTATACCAATAGACTCAATCTCTGTAAGTTTATCAGAATAGTCAGCACCCTCTACCCATGTGTCATGATAAGAGGTTATTTTTGCAAGATTGCGCAAATTGGGATCATCAATAGGATAGTTTTCACGCATCTCTTTGGGGATAAATTTATATATTGTTACCATCCCGTCATCTCTGCCTCTATCTGTTGCCCACCAGCCCACACCGGTAAACTCATCGATAGCATACATATAGTCGTTATAAGGCGAATTATAGGGCATTCCTATATTTTGTGGCTGAAGAAATCCATTTTCATCTTTTCTCGAAATAAATATATCATATCCACCCAACGAGTTTTCTCCATCATTGGCAAAATACATTGTAATACCATCGCTCAACAAGAAAGGATAGTTAGCATCGCCACCATCGTTCAGATTGTCTCCCAAGCTATGAGGTTTTTCCCATTTTCCGTCAGATAGTCGACTCGAACCCACCAACACATAATTATCATTCTCGTCGGGCATTGCCCACATCATTATATTTTTGCTCTCAGGCATATATACAGTTGTTAGCGGAGCTGCCTCAAAATCAGGAGGCAAGACATCTCTTGAGTTGACAGAGCCACTCTCTGAAGACAATTTGTAAAACTTAAAAAAAGTTTCGGCATCAACAGCCACGCTATCGATAATCTCAATCTGCTCCACGCGATCAAGCATCGCTTGCATCTTACCAATCTTATCATCTAAAAATGAGGCGTCTTCCGATATTTTCTTTTTGTCCTTTACCAATGCCTCTTTGTAGGCATCCATATACTCGGTAGCATCATTGGCACGATAGTCCATAAACGCTATCTCGGCGAGGTAGCGTGGTGCCTCTGTAATCTTTTTCTTGTGAGCAAACTCCAAATAAGGAATTGCCTCACTTGGATTTCCAGTATACATCAAGCACACACCCACCCAATGATTTAGCGCAGCATCTTTAGGGCGATCTTTCAATCGTTTCTTAAACACCGGCAGCGCTCCGGCATAATCCCCGGCGCGATACATATCCTTTGCCTCCTCATAGGTTACAGCACCTGCCACCCCACAAGTTAACGCAAACAATAATAAGCTTAATATAATGCGACGACTCATAATCTTCTTGATATTAAAACTCAAAGGTAGCAAGAATTAAGAAAACAACAAAAAAAAGAAAAAGGCAAAAGAATAAATAAAAATTGGAAGATATTTTTCCGCTCGACATTTTTGCCGTTTCAGCTCTCCTTTCTCATTTTTATAATGTAAATTTGCAGGAAATATAAATCCCGATTATGAGATTACGCATTTTTGCATCTATAATACTGATTCTGACTTTTGTGTCGAGTTTTCGACTAAATGCTGAAAACTCCGATACAATCCCACGCATAAGTCTCATTACATGCCATGCCGGCAAAGATGTGTATGAGCTGTGTGGACACACCGCTATACGCATTCAATACAATGGTAGCGACGATGTTGTGAACTATGGTTTATTTGACTTTGATTCCCCTAATTTTGTCTATCGATTTGTTAAAGGAGAAACCGACTATCATGTGGATGCTTATCCGTTTGCCTATTTCATTAGAGATTATTGTCGAGACAATCGTCGTGTGGTGGAACAGCGACTAAACATCACCCCTCAACAAGCATGGAATATTATAGAACTGCTTTCTATTAACCTACGCCCCGAAAATCGCGTTTACCGATACAATTATGTAAAAAACAATTGTGCCACACTCCCCATTGGCATTATAGAGAAAGCCATTGGCGATAGCATCACATTCTCTGCACCCTCAATACCCGGCTCGGAAGAATGGTCGTTCCGCGACGAGATGAGATATTTCCATTGCAACTACCCATGGTATCAATTTGGAATTGATTTGGCATTGGGCGTGGGACTTGACTATAGATTACCACTTCGTGAGAAAATGTTTGCGCCTGAAGCCCTTGAACAGATGATGCATGGCGCCACAATTTCCGATTCTACCGGCAATGAGATGCCTATCGTCGCAGAAACTCACATTCTCAACAACGGGAATCCCAACGGAGCTCAATTAGCACCAACTCCATGGTTTCTCACCCCTATGGCTACATGCTCGCTATTGTTTATCATTATTCTTGCATTTACGATTAAAGACATTCACCGTAAAAAGGTTACGCGATGGATTGACTGTGTGATATTTACACTCTTTGGGGTAATGGGCTGTCTGCTCACCTTTTTGATATTTATCTCTGTTCACGAAGCCACATCGCCCAACTATCTATACGTGTGGCTAAACCCGTTGTGCTTCATTGCATCAATAGCAATATGGTTAAAAAAATGCAAGGTTGTCTTAATATGCTATCATTTTATTAACTTTGTAACTTTATTAGCATTAATTGTTGCATGGCATTGGCTGGGACAACAAGCAAATGTGGCATTCATTCCACTAATAGCATGTAGCATAATGCGCTCATTTAATTACTATTATATTAATAAATGCGCCGTAAAGAAAATCGCATAACAAGCCGTATCGCTCTCGCCATCATAGCATCGATGGTAACAATGGGGATTGTCGCACAAGCTCCGGCAAAACGCCCTACTCTCGTTGTGGGCATCATGGTTGACGGGTTAAACAGCGATTATCTCGAATTGCTGAAAGGCTATTTCGGAGAAGGCGGATTTAAACGCCTGATGCGCGAGGGGGTTACTCTTGAAAATGTAGAATATGGACCCGGAGTTGACCGAGCATCGGCAACAGCAATGATTTTTACCGGAGCAACAGCCTCTGTCAACGGCATATCGGCGTCAACAGTTTACGACACCGAGAAGAAGATAGACTACCCTATACTGCTCGATCCCTCAAAAATAGGCAATTACACCAATGAGACTTATTCGCCATCGGCACTATTGGTATCAACACTTGCCGATGAGATACGCATCGATGGTGGTGGAACAGGATATGTCTATTCTATTGCCCCCGATGCTACTCAAGCAATATTGATGGCAGGACATGCGGGAAATAGCGCTTTTTGGATTAACGATATCACCGGTCGATGGGCTACAACAACCTATTATAAGGATGTTCCCACCCCCATTCAGACTCGCAACTATCGTATTCCTCTATCAAAGCGTTTAGACACATTATCATGGACTCCGGCAATGCCTCTCAATAAATATCCCGACATTCCGGAATACAAAAAGCATTATCCGTTCAAATATATATTCATGCCGGGCGACAAGGATCGCTATCGCGCCTACAAAGTCTCAGCACCGGTAAATAGCGAGGTTACTGCTGTTGCTGCTGAATATATCAGAAGTCTATCTCTTGGCAAACGCGATGTAATGGATATGCTCAACATAGCATACACCGTTACCCCCTATCCCTACTCTAAGGAAATAGATAATCGTATTGAACTGATGGACAGTTACATCAGACTTGACCGAGATTTAGATCAGCTATTTAAAGCAATTGACAAGAACGTAGGGCTAAACAACTCTTTGATATTCCTTGCTGGCACACCGGCGTCAGTTACCGGTCGTCGCGACGATGAGAAATGGAACATTCCTTCGGGAGAGTTCTCTCCTCGCAAGGCAATTTCTCTGCTCAACATGTATCTGATGGCTATTCATGGTAATGGAGAATGGGTTAACGGATATCATAACAACAAATTTTATTTAAACCGCAAACTCATAAAGGAGCGTGATGTCAATATCAAAAATATTCGCAACGATGCAGCTGATTTTTTAGCACGCATGAGCGGAGTGAGCAAAGTTGTAACAATTGATGATATTATTTCGGGTAATGCCGAAAATAGTGTCGCATTGCGGCAGAATACCCACATAAAGCATGCAGGAGATCTATATGTTACCATAAATCCGGGGTGGGAAACCGTTGAAACGCACAACGGAAAGGAGAAACGCACCGTAGCCCGAAGCGTTGCAACAAACGTCCCTGTCTTTATTTTGTCCCCGGGAATTACGCCACAAATAATTAATACTGAGGTAGATGCATGTCTCATATCTCCTACTGTTGCACGACTCTTGCGCATACGCTCTCCCAATGCATCATCGATGAAACCGATACGCCTATAACACTTTATCGGTTTCAACCATCTTATATTTCAATGATTTAAACTATCTTTGCAGTTGTTAAACCATTTTTTGTGGTTTATCTCTATTACAACTTTTGAAATAATAAAAACTATATAAAATGTCATTTACATCACTATTAAACAAACTCTTTGGCAATAAGTCGCAACGCGACCTCAAAGAGATTAAACCCATCGTTGACAAGATTAACTCTCTCGGTCCTGCAATGAAAGAGCTTTCTAACGATGAGCTTCGTGCTAAAATCGCAGAGGTGCGTCAAGCTCTTGCCGATAGCATCGCTGCTGATCAAAAGGCTATAGACGACCTAAAAGTTAAAATCGAGGAACTGCCTTTTGAGGAACGCCAACCGCTATGGGATAATATTGACAAACGAGAAAAAAACATTCTCGAAACCCTCGACAATGAACTTGACCGCCATCTTCCTGTTGTTTATGCAGCAATACGCGAAACAGCGGCTCGTTTTGCTGCCAACGAAACTGTAGAAGTTACTGCTAACCAGATGGACCGCGACCTTGCGGCTCAAGGACGTGATTTCGTTACTATCGAAGGCGATAAAGCGATATACACCAACCACTGGATTGCCGGTGGTAACGAGGTAAAATGGGACATGGTACACTATGATGTTCAGCTCATTGGTGGTACTGTACTTCATCAAGGTAAGATTGCCGAAATGGCAACCGGTGAAGGTAAGACACTTGTAGCTACTCTACCGGTGTTCCTTCGCTCATTGACAGGTAAAGGTGTTCACGTTGTAACTGTCAACGACTACCTTTCTAAACGTGACTCTGAATGGATGGGACCATTATATATGTTCCATGGCTCAACTGTTGATTGCATCGACAAGCATCAGCCCAATACTCCACAACGTCGTGCGGCTTATAACTGCGACATCACATTTGGTACAAATAACGAGTTCGGCTTTGACTACCTTCGCGACAACATGGCAATGTCGCCACTTGACATGGTGCAACGCAAGCACTATTATGCAATTGTCGATGAGGTAGACTCTGTACTTATCGACGACGCTCGTACTCCGCTCATCATTTCAGGCCCGGTTCCTAAAGGTGATGACCAAATGTTTATGGAATATCGCAACAATGTTGAACGTGTCGTACAAGCACAACGCCGCCTTGTAACTCAAATACTTAGCGATGCAAAAACAAAAATTGCATCTGAAGATAAAGAGACTCGCAAAGAGGGCGCTTTGCTATTGTTCCGTGCATTCAAAGGTTTGCCAAAGAATAGCGCGCTAATCAAATACCTTAGCCAAGAAGGCATCAAACCTTTATTGCTTGAAACTGAAGCTTATTATCTCCAAGATAATGGCCGCGAAATGCCTAAGGTTACTGATCCGCTATACTTTATTATCGACGAGAAAAACCGCAGCGTCGAACTCACCGATAAAGGTATTGACGAATTAACTGGTAAAAGTAATGACCCTCAATTCTTCGTGTTGCCTGATATTGCGGCTCAGCTTTCAGAGGTGGAAACTATCGCTGATGTTGCTGAACGCCAACAACGCAAAGACGAATTGATGCAGAACTATGCTGTCAAAGCTGAACGCGTACACACTGTAACTCAGCTGTTGAAAGCATACACTCTATTTGAAAAAGATGTGGAATATGTTATCGACGACAACAAAATTAAGATTGTTGATGAACAAACAGGCCGCATCATGGAAGGTCGTCGCTATAGCGATGGCTTGCACCAAGCGATCGAAGCTAAAGAAGGAGTTAAGGTAGAAGCCGCAACACAAACATTTGCGACTATCACGCTACAAAACTACTTCCGTATGTATCATAAACTCGCAGGGATGACCGGTACTGCCGAAACTGAAGCCGGCGAGTTCTGGGATATCTACAAACTTGATGTTGTAACAATCCCTACTAATCGTCCTATCGCTCGTTTTGACCTCAACGACCGCGTATATAAAACAAAGAAAGAAAAATATGCTGCCGTAATCGAGGAAATTGTAAGATTGAGAGAAGAGGGTCGCCCTGTGCTTGTGGGTACAACTTCGGTTGAAATCTCTGAATTGTTGAAACGTATGCTTGACATGCGTCGCATTCCATGTCAAGTGCTTAATGCTAAACTGCACCAAAAAGAAGCTGAAATCGTAGCTCTTGCCGGTCGTGCCGGTACGGTTACCATTGCTACCAACATGGCCGGTCGTGGTACCGACATCAAGCTCACTCCCGAAGTAAAAGACGCCGGCGGTCTTGCTATCATCGGCACTGAACGCCATGAGTCTCGTCGCGTTGACCGTCAGTTGCGTGGTCGTTCAGGGCGTCAAGGAGACCCGGGTTCTTCCGTCTTCTATGTTTCTTTTGAAGACCAATTGATGCGTCTGTTTGCGACTGACCGCGTGATGAAGATGCTCGACACTCTCGGATTGAAAGAGGGCGAAATGATTGAGTCTAAGATGGTAACTCGTGCAATTGAAAACGCTCAAAAACGTGTAGAAGAAAACCACTTCGGTGTGCGTAAACGCTTGCTTGAGTATGACGACGTTATGAACAAGCAACGCACCTACATCTATTCACGACGCAATCACGCATTGCTCGGTGAACGCGTGGGTATCGACATTGCCAATATGTTATATGACACAATCGAAAACATCGTAAATACGTACGATTCTCCTAACGATTATGCCGACCTCGCCCTCGAATTGTTCAAAGTGCTCACTATTGAAACACCATTTACTGAAGACCAATTCAAAAGCATGAGCAAAGATGATGTTATCGACAAAATCCATGCTGCTGCCAACGAATCATTCCAACGCAAAGGCCAGCACATCATCGATGTTGCTCTTCCTGTTATCAATCAATGGGCTGAAACTCATGAGCTAAAAGGTAAAATCCTTGTCCCCATTACTGATGGTCGTCGTTTCTTCAATCTCCCTGTTGATATCAAAGAGGCTTACGAGTCAGGTTGCAAGTCAATAGTAAAAGAATGGCACAAGGCAGTATTGCTTGTAACTATTGACGAATTGTGGAAAGAACACCTTCGCGAGCTTGACCAATTACGTCAATCAGTACAAAACGCGTCTTACGAACAAAAAGACCCTCTTGTAATCTACAAAGTTGAGTCATTCCACATGTTTGAAGCAATGCTCAACAATCTCAATGTTAAAGCATTGTCAACATTGATGCGTGGACAAATCCATGTTCAGCAACGCCCTGCCGATGAGGAACAACAACGCCAACCTCAAGTGCGTGAAGCTATGCCTGAGCGTCCTACTGACTACTCTCGCTATCGCACATCTAAGGAAGAGAATCTTCCCGGAGAAGCTGCTCAACGCCAAGCTGCAGGTATGCAACAAGGACAACGCCCACGTCCTGAGCCCATCAAAGCCGGACCAAAAATCGGACGAAATGACCCTTGCCCATGCGGTAGTGGCAAGAAATACAAAGCCTGCCACGGCAAAGGAATCTAAAAAATACACAATCTCTTATAAACAAAACAGCCATGCTCGTATACGAGCATGGCTGTTTATATATTATCCAAGATTTGGAGATTCAACTTTTGCGAGTCGAGACTCTCAACTTATTATTTTACTCTTAACAGATAGATTATCCAATCTGATTAATGCAATATTATCCCTATCCAATTTTTATTGATTAAATAAGTCTTCATGCTATAACTTTATAATCAATACTTTAACTCTGTTTTGTTTCTCTGAATAAACGAACTGGTGTCAAAAACTGGTGTCAAATTACATTTATTAACAAAATACACCTAAATACCCTAAAATCAGACTTTTGCTTATGTATCAATAAAATAGCCCCAACTTTTTAGAGTCGAGGCTATTAAAAATATGCTTTAAAAAGGGGTTATTTTATTCCCATTCGATTGTTGAAGATGGTTTTGGAGACATGTCATAGCATACGCGGTTGACATTCTTAACCTCTTTCAAGATGCGGTCAGTAATTTTCTTCAAGATAGCCCAATCAATTTCTTCAATAGTAGCAGTCATTGCATCAACAGTGTTCACCGCGCGGATGATTACAGGCCAATCATAAGAACGAGCATTATCGCGTACACCCACAGATTTAAAGTCGGGAACAATAGTGAAATATTGCCATACCTTTTTATCAAGACCTGCAATTGCAAATTCTTCACGAAGAATTGCATCGGCTTCGCGCACTGCTTCAAGACGATCGCGAGTGATTGCACCCAAGCAACGCACACCAAGTCCCGGTCCGGGGAATGGTTGACGATATACCATTTCATAAGGCAAGCCGAGTTCTACACCACAAGCACGCACTTCATCTTTGAACAATTGTTTCAATGGCTCAACGAGAGCAAATTGTAGATCTTCAGGAAGACCACCCACATTGTGGTGAGATTTTACCATCTTAGCGGTTTTTGTTCCACTCTCTACGATATCGGGATAGATAGTGCCTTGTCCCAAGAAATCAATACCATCAAGTTTGCGAGCTTCTTCTTCAAACACGCGAATAAATTCGCCACCGATGATTTTACGCTTTTCTTCAGGATCAGCAACACCTTCAAGCTTACCCAAGAAACGATCTGTTGCGTCAACATAGATGAGGTTAGCACAAAGTTGATTACGGAACACCTCAACAACATTTTCTGACTCACCCTTACGCATCAAACCATGATTAACATGCACACACACTAAGTTATCACCAATAGCTTTTAGTAACAAAGCTGCAACAACTGAGCTGTCAACACCACCTGAAAGAGCAAGCAACACTTTTTTATCACCGACTTGGCGACGCACCAATTCAATTTGGTCATTAACAAAATTGGTCATGTTCCAATTTGCTTCTGCTTTACATGTATCAAAAACGAAAGACTTAACAGCATCTTTGATTGCGTCAATATCATCAGCAAATTGAGGAAGTTTCACTTCGCATAGAGCCTTGTCATGACCGGCAGCCATAACTGGGATTCCTACATTATAAATTTCAGGATTTACATCGATAGCAACACCATCAATAACATTATTTGGGCCACCATTGATTATAATACCTTTAACATTAGGCAATGCCTTTAACTCTTCAACTGTGATGTCATGTGGATAGATTTCGCTATACACACCAAGTGCACGAATAGCGCGAGCCAACACTGTATTTTCGTGGCTACCTAAATCCAAAATTACAATCATGTCCTGTTTCATCTTGACCATAAATTTTATTGGTTATAATTTATTTTTGATGCGCAAAGTTAAGAAAATAATGAGCAATAGCTACTATTTTTACGACAAAAAATCACTATATTTGGAAATTAATATAATTGCATATGACACGTTATAAATACACTTTATTATTACTGATTGCCATAGCGATAGTATGTACGCAATTTACAAATGCAACCAAGTTAGTAATATTACACACTAATGATACTCATAGCCAAATAGATCCCGACGAAAATAATCTTGGAGGAATACTTCGGCGCAAAGTATTGATCGATAGTGTGCGCGCATGCGAAAGGAATGTATTACTCGTTGATGCAGGAGACGCTGTACAAGGGACTCTCTACTATCTCTTATACAAAGGTGAGGTAGAGAGCAAAATGATGAATGAACTCGGATATGAAATTGCGATACTCGGCAACCATGAATTTGATAATGGGCTGGACTTATTGCATAAACAACTCAGTACACTAAATGCCACTAAAGTTTCAACTAACTATGACTTATCGGCAACATTGCTTGATTCTCTTTTTGTCCCATTTGCAATTAAAGAATATGACGAGAAACGTATAGGGATAATCGGACTTGGTATAGCCCCAAAAGGGATGATATCTTCTCGAAACTGTCGCGGAGTAGAATACCTCGATGCCATCAAAGCAGCAAACGCAACAGCATGGCATTTAAAACATCATCTACACACCGATGCTGTAATTGCTCTCACACATGTTGGTTACGATAGCCAATCTCCATTAACGCCCAATGACCTCGAAATAGCCTGTAACACCGAAAACATAGATATTATTATAGGAGGACATTCCCACACAACAATTAATGCACAAGGACAGAATTTTCCAATTAATAAAGTAACAAACCTTATAGGAGACACCGTCTTGATTGCACAAACAGGCGGAAACGGATTATATCTTGGAGAAATTTCACTTGATATAGAAAACAAAAAAGCATCATCACGCTTGATCTCTGTAGATAAGCGTTTGGATAATCATATAGATAAAAAGTCAGAAGCAATTCTATACCCTTATAGGCATACCGTAGACTCTCTAATGTCAATCAAAGTGGCTACATCAGCAATAAAATTAGAACAGAAAGGGAGTCCACTAATTAACCTCATTAGCGATTTTATCCACAAAAATGGAGAAGAACTATTAGGAGAAAAAATAGATGTTGCAATAATGAACAAAGGTGGAATTAGAAACAGCCTACCCAAAGGAGATATTTCAAAAGGGCATATAATGATGACATTCCCATTCGAGAATTTCATTACGATAATGGAAATCTCCGGTAAAGATCTTGCAGAGACTTTTAACATTATCGTTACACGAAACAATGCTGGCATCAGTAAAGGAGCAGAGATAATATTTAACTCACAAACAAAAGAGATTACCGATATTTTCATCAATGGAAAACCTATCGACAACAATAAAACATATAGAGTAGCAACAATCGATTATCTTGCCGGAGGTGGAGACTATCTCAGTCCTCTAATTAACGGAAAAACAATCTTAACAAGTAAAAATCCGTTATCGGAAGATCTTATCAAATATCTCCTCTCATATAAGAAAAAACTTAATCCCTCATCTACAGAACGAATTCATCCAAAATAAAACAGTTTCTTTATGAAAAGATATATTCATCTACTTTTTGCCTTGTTAATAGCCATTAGTGCAAGTAGCATTACCCCATCAATATTGCAAAAATGCGACTCAGTCACTCGTGATAAATGGGTTGACTCTGTATATAAATCACTTACTCCACGTCAACGCATAGGACAATTATTTGTTCCTGTCATCTATTTCTCACAAGACAAAAACTATAAAGCAACAATCAGTCGATTAGTAAAAGAATACCACATTGGAGGATTATTGTTTGGTCATGGCTTAGTTGATCGCTATGCTTCTACTATTAACTATGTACAATCAATAGCCAAAGTTCCATTAATGATTACGTTAGATGGCGAATGGGGTTTATCCATGCGCATGAAAAATACCCCTCGATATCCTCACAACATGGGACTTGGCGCTATCGTCGACGAAAAACTACTCTACGATTATGGTCGTCGCATGGCCGAAGAGTGTCGCATGCTTGGCATACATGTAAATTTTGCACCCGTTCTTGATGTAAACTCCAATCCTGCAAATCCGGTAATAGGCTATCGTTCTTTTGGAGAGGATCCTCAAAAAGTTTCACGCTTGGCAGTTGCTTATTCCAAAGGTCTTGAAGATGGAGGAGTGTTATCGGTAGGGAAACATTTTCCAGGACATGGAGACACCTCAACTGACTCTCACAAAGAACTTCCAACTGTTACTCACGATGTCGTTCGACTTGACACTACCGATTTAATTCCTTTCCGAGAATATATTAAAGCCGGACTTTCAGGCGTGATGGTAGGACACTTAAATGTTCCTGCCCTTGACAACACAGGCGCTCCTGCCTCACTATCAAAAAAGATAACCACTGATTTACTTCGCAAGGAAATGGACTTTGAAGGGCTCATTTTTACCGACGCCCTTGAAATGAAAGGGGCAAAGGTCCCCGGTGTAAATAATTGCGTTCAAGCATTCATCGCCGGAGCCGATATGCTTCTCGCATCATCCGCTCCTATGAATGACATCATCGCATTTGAGAAAGCTGTCAACTCAGGGAAAATATCTAAAAAGGAAGTTGAACGCCGTTGTCGCAAAATCCTTGCCTATAAATATGCTCTAAATCTCCAAAATGAAAAGCCTGTTAATACCATCGGATTGTCTCAAAAAATAAATTCAGCCAATGCCGAAGATGTTAATCGCCGGTTATCAGCAGCTCTCATGACGATTATTTTCAATAAAAAATCATTACTTCCCATCAGACACCTTGAAAACAAATCTATCGCAGTTGTGAGTATAGGCGCTGACAAGAATAATGTTTTTGCTCAATATTGCAGAAAGTATGCCAATGTAAAAACTTATTTCACTAAAAGTTCATCATTTACCGAAACGACACTTGCCGACATAAAAAATCATGACATCATAATCGTTGGGGTGTTCTCGGACAAAGCCTGGGCAAGAACTGTTTTTGCTCAATTTGATAACACAGCAGGACTCATTCCGGTATTTTTTATGAATCCCTATAAGATGAACAAATTCAGCAGTTCACTTCGCAATGAGCCAACATTGGTACTCGCCTATGACGATACCCCATACATAAGAGAATATGCTGCTCAAGCAATCTTTGGCGGGATAAATGTTACCGGCAAACTTCCTGTAAATCTAAAGCACATTGCTCCAATGGGTACCGGCGTAATGCTCAAAAAGACTCGCATCGGATATTCCACACCTACAACCGAAGGTTTTTCTTCAAAGTTGTCGACACGCATCGATAGTATAATAAAAATCGGCTTAGGCACAAAAGCATTTCCCGGTTGCCAAATATTAGTTGCAAAGAATGGCAATGTCGTTATTGATAAAAATTATGGTACACTTGATTTCATAAACGGGCAAAAAGTTACAATGGGAACACTTTACGACCTCGCATCTGTTTCAAAAGCCACAGGTACGCTTCCCGGCGTTATGCTTGCCTATGATAAGGGGCTTTTCTCTCTTGACGATTTCGCATCAAAGCACATTCCCGGATTACAAGGTACCGACAAAGACAGCATTACCATCAAGCAACTGCTTTATCATGAATCGGGGATGACTGCATCACTCAACATGTTCAATCTAATGATGGATTCCACCACCTATGAAGGAAAACTCATTACTCGACGCAAAGATGCTCTCCACACTATAAAGATTGAAAATCGCGCCTATGGTCATAAGGATGCAAAACTGCGTCGAGACATTACTTCTACCTCTCGTTCAAGCACATATAACATTGAAGCGGCAAAAGGTCTATTTGTTTCCCAAGAGACATTTGACACAATTATGACAAATATCTACAACGCGAAATTACGCCCAACTAATAAATATAATTATAGTTGTCTCAATTTCTGCCTACTGATGGATATGGAACAGCGTCTCACCGGAGTGCCTCACAATGAATGGGTAGAGAATAATATATATGCTCCTCTCGGTGCTTATCACACAATGTATCGTCCCCTTTCTAAATGGGAACTTAGCGATATTGCGCCAACTGAAAACGACACATATCTACGTCGCCAAACAGTACACGGATATGTCCACGACGAAACAGCTAATTTCTCCGGTGGCGTACAAGGTAATGCCGGATTATTCTCTAACGCCAACGATCTTGCTAAGTTGTGCCAAATGTGGCTTAACGGAGGAGAATATGGAGGACAACAAATTCTTTCATCTGAAACAGTAAAGCTATTCACTACATCTAAAAGCCCTACATGCCGTCGCGGATTAGGGTTTGACAAACCCGATATGGAAAATCCCGACAATTCGCCAACTACAGAATTAGCGACAGCATCAACATTTGGGCATCTTGGCTTTACCGGCACAGTATTTTGGGTGGACCCTGACAATGAATTGATATTTATTTTCTTGTGTAATAGAGTCGTACCGACACGCAACAATAAAGCATTTAACGAATTAAACATTCGCCCTGCACTATTTGAGATGGTATATCAAGAAATGATGAAATAATTCAGGAATTAGAACAGTAAATGTTCCATTAAAATTTTTGTACCAATAATAATAAGTACTACTCCTCCAATAAATTCAGATTTAGACTTATATCGGCAGCCAAATAGGTTGCCGATTTTTATTCCTGCAACTGAGAACAAAAATGTTGTAATACCTATAACTATTGCAGCAGTTAAAATATTCACCCCTAAAAAGGCAAACGACACACCTATTGCCAATGCATCAATACTTGTGGCAATAGCCATTATAAGCATCGTCTTAAACGAGAAATCTGGATCAGATTTCTCCTCTTTTGAAAATGCCTCTTTTATCATATTGGCACCGATAATTCCAAGCAAAACAAAAGCAATCCAATGATCGTAATCCGATACTAATGAAGCAAAACTTGCACCCAATGCATAACCTATCAGTGGCATCATAGCTTGAAAACCGCCAAACCATAGACCGACACTCATGCTATGGCGTGGACGCAGATGACACACCGACAACCCTTTCCCTATCGAGACCGCAAATGCGTCCATCGACAAACCCATCGCAATTAGCATTAATTCTATTACACTCATCGCATAAACATTCTGAGATTAAGCACAAAGTTACATAATAATCACAAAAAATAAAAGTTCCCACACTTTTCTACGCATGGGAACTTTTATTATCAGCGATGAACCACCGCTTTTTACATTTTCATTTTACTTTTTTATAGGCTAATGAATTAGTTTTCAGGATCAAGAATTACAACACGATAGTTACCTTGGTCAAGAAGACGCTTCATGAAATCTTTAACGTCTTGTTCTGTAACCGCATTAAGTTCATCGATAGCTCCATTAAATGAATCTACGCCATTCAATTGTGTTTGAGCCATTGCACTTGTCCAAGAGCCATTCTTTTCAAATGCTTCTTGTTGTGATTTAACCATGAACTCTTTCACCTTGTTAAGTTCTTCAGATGTGATGTTTTGAGTCATATCGTTAAATTCTCCTTCAATCATTCCAAGTACTTTTTCTTTCAATTCTGGTTTCATTGGGAATGAGGTCCGCATCAGAACATTATTGTTTGAGATGCGAGAGAGATTACCACGAGCTCCAATTGAGTAAACTGCACCCTCTTTTTCACGAACAGTAGCAATTAGACGAGCTGAAAGAATTTGACCTGTAATAGACGCAAGATAAGCATCTTTGGACGTGTATGGCATTTCACCGAAAGCAATGATAGCAACCCATGTTTGCGGAGTTTCCATCTTAGTAGTAAATGTATCAATTTTCTTGCCTCCATTCATTGCAAAATCAGGACGAAGTTCTACTGATTTAACGGCTGTAGCAGCATCACCCGGCAATGAAGCAATGTATTGTTCTACAAGAGGGCGCAATGTATTAACATCAATATTACCTACGAATACAAATGTATAATCAGCGGCATTTGCAAGCATCTTGTGAGTCATATCAAGGATTTGTGTACGATCAGCAGCCTTAATCAACTCAGAGTCGATCATTTGGAAACGAGGATTGTTGTAAAGTGTAGCTTGCAAGTTCTTTTGGAAAATAAATTGAGGATTAGCTGCTTGGTTTTCAAGCATACCTGCATACATATTTTGTAATGATGCATATTCGCTTTCTGTAACGTTCAAGTCAGTAAATACCATGTAAATTATTTCCATCAAAGTTGTCAAATCCTTAGTTGTTGCAGAGCCATATAATTGACGAGCATAATCTTCAAAAGACAAACCTACAGATGCTTGTTTACCTGCCATATATTTTTGGAAGTCGGCATAAGTATATGAGCCTAAACCATATTGTCCAAGGACAGATGGCATAAACAACAAACTTGTTGCCATTTCATCGCCAAATTGAGCAGTACCATTTTTAGCAATAGCTTGGAAACGGATTTCATCATCTTTGAAAGTAGTAGGTTTCACCAAAACTTTAGCGCCATTGGACAAAGTCCATTCTGTAGCTCCCCATTGTGCATTTTCAGTTTCGCTAACAATCTTACCTGCAGCAGGAAGATTAGCAATCAGAGGCTCAGTTTTCACATTGTCAACATATGCTTCGATAGTTTCAGCATCAACTGCCTTAACAACAGCATCTAATTCCTCTTCTGTTGGCACTACATAACCTTCTTTTTCCGGACTCATTACAAGCATAATGCGGTTATCATCAGTAAACATAGCATTGAATGTTTGGTTAATTGCTTCTACCGGAACTTGATTAGCAACCATGCTCATCATTTGGTATTCCCACTCTATTCCAGGAATAGGATCACCATCAACAAAGTTTCTGACATATTCTCTTACATAGCGACCATTTTCTTGTTTGTTGCGGTCATTATATGCCTTTTCAAGGCGAGAGATATATTCACTACGAGCACGAGCATATTCTGTTGCTGTAAATCCGCCACGTTTAGCACGCAAGCCTTCACGATATATTGCTTCAATAACAGGCTTAATATCACCACCCTTGGCAACTCCAACAAGAGTAAACGCATCTTTAGTTTTAGTTACACCCAAAATGCTTCCATAACTTGCTCCTGCATAAGCAAAAGGAGCATCAGGATTAGACATCATTTCAGTAAAACGTGCATCAAGCATTGCTGTAATCATGCTTGCAACATAGTTTTGGGCATAATAAGCAAATGTATTTTTCAAAGAGTCAGGCAACACATCTGTTTTAAACATGAATTGCACCACATTATTAGTTTGCTCTTTATCTTTTCCTATTGCATAGATCGTTCCCTTGTGGTCAGCTACCGGCAAATATTCACGTTTTGGAGCATTGGCAGGCATCTCTATTGGAGAGAACATTTCGATGATTTTCTTTTCAATGCGGTCAACATCGATATCACCTACAACAATTATACCTTGTTGATCAGGACGATACCATGCTTCATAATAATCGCGCAATGCTTTGTATGGGAAATTATCCACAACTTCCATAGTCCCGATTGGGAGACGATAACCATATTTGCTATCAGGGAACATTTTTGGAAGAACTTCTTCAAAAATGCGCATTTGACCTACCATTGAACGACGCCATTCTTGATGAATTACACCACGTTCTTTGTCTATTTCCTCATCAGCAAGAAGCAAATCGTTTGCCCAGTCATGAAGAATCAACAGACATGAATCTTGTACGCTTTCACGCTCTGTAGGCACGTTAGAGATGTTATAAACAGTCTCTTCCATTGAGGTGTAAGCATTGAGGTTTTGACCAAATTTCACACCAATGCTTTCCAACCAGCTAACGACTTGGTTGCCAGGGAAATTTTTAGTTCCGTTGAAACACATGTGTTCAAGAAAGTGAGCAAGACCACGTTGATTATCTTCTTCCTGCATTGAACCCACTTTTTGAGCGATATAGAAATCAGCTTGACCCTTTGGATACTCATTGTGGCGAATATAATAAGTCAAACCATTAGGCAACTTGCCTATTTTCACATTTTGATCCACTGGAACAGGAGGCATCATTTGAGCAGAAGCCATTGTTGGGACCATCATCATTCCTGCAATTAGCAAGAACAAAAGTTTAAAAGTCTTTTTCATCTTGATTTATAATTAGTTAATTTTTTTATTTCTAATTTTTATGCAAAATAAATGAATTTACCTTAAAACATTATAATTATTACAATATTTCACATTTTATATAGACGAATTTAAGCGCCAATAGTTTCATTATAATGCTACTTTTTAACATTATTTATCCATTGGCTTTGCTCGATAAAAGCTCACTGCAATAACCACCATTATAATCAATGCCCAAGGATAATACATATAGGGGAACGGAGCGATAGGCGATATACCGGCAAGTGCTGTTGCGAGCAATGTTTGTGCACCATAAGGAATAAGACATTGTGTTATGCATGAACATGTATCCAACAGACTTGCTGTTTTGCGTGGCTCGATACCATATTTCTCCGAAATATTTTTTGACAGCGAGCCCACTGTTATTATTGCCACCGTATTATTTGCGGTACACACATTCACAATACTCACCAATGCCGCAATAGCTGCTTGAGCCCATCGAACACCTGAAATGCGAGCGGTGAGGCATTGCAATAAATAATTTACACCTCCCACAGCCTTGACAATTCCCAACATTCCTGCCGCCAATAATGTAATGATTATCAAATTACCCATTGAGTCGATACCTGCGCCCATAAATCCGGCCAATTCAAGCAATGCATATCCATTTGCAAGTGCTATTACTATTGCAGTCAGAATACCCAACACAAGCACCATTGTTACATTCATACCAAACAATGCAAGCACTATTACAACTACATAGGGCAATATCAATATAGGATTAGATGTTTTTGGTAATTCCACAGAGCTAATCTCGGAACTCAATATTATATAAAATATAAGTGTTATTAAGGCTGCCGGTAGCGCAATCCATAGATTGGCCTTAAATTTCTCATTCATTTTGCAACCTTGAGTGCGAGTAGCAGCAATCGTTGTATCTGAGATAAAAGACATGTTATCTCCAAAAAATGCACCTCCTATTACGACTGCGACAAAAAATGGCTCCGACTCTCCCGATGTCTCAGCCAACTGCACAGCCAACGGAGTCAACGCAACAACCGTACCCACCGATGTTCCTATTGCCAACGAGATAAAACATGCCGCGATAAACACTCCCGGAACGAGAAAACGTGCCGGAAGATATTCAAGCGTGAGATTTACCGTCGCATCAATAGCTCCCATCTCTTTTGCAAGCGAAGCAAATGCTCCGGCAAGTACAAATATCCATATCATATACATGATATTACTACTCCCTGCCTCCTTTGAAAACACTTCTATGCGTTTTGACAACGGCACTCCTCGATAGATAGCAACTGCCCACATCGACGACACAACAAGCGCGACAGCAATAGGCATTTTATAAAAATCGCCAATTATAACTGATACTACCAAATAAAATATCAAAAACAGGATGATAGGAGAAATGGCAAGTATCCCTCTTGAGTGGGAAATACGAGTATGTAATGTTGATTTTAATTCTTGCATATCATCAATTTTTCGCACAAATTTACTCTAATTTTTTATTAGTCGGTGGTTTCAGTCGATAAATATTGCTCGCAATCAAGGTAAATGAGTAACTTTGCACTATATTTTAGCACGACAACACGATGAGTATTACAATTCTTGGCATAGAATCATCTTGCGATGATACATCGGCGGCCATTATCAGAGATGGCATATTATTATCTAATGTTATTGCCGGACAAAAAGTCCATGAAGAATATGGCGGAGTAGTACCTGAACTTGCTTCACGCGCACATCAACAAAACATTGTTCCTGTCGTTGATACCGCAATCAAGCGTGCAGGCATCACAAAACATGATATTGACGCCATCGCATTCACTCGTGGGCCAGGGCTGCTCGGCTCCTTACTCGTTGGCACTTCTTTTGCCAAAGGGTTAGCACTCGGGCTAAACATCCCCATCGTCGATGTCAACCACTTGCACGGACATGTATTGTCTCATTTCATACGCCGTGAGGAGACCGACGTTGTTCCGGAATATCCTTTCATATGCCTGTTAATTTCTGGCGGGAATTCTCAAATTATTCTTGTCAAAAGCTACAACGACATGGAAGTATTGGGGCAAACAATTGACGATGCCGCAGGTGAAGCTTTTGACAAATGCGCTAAAGTCATGGGACTTCCTTATCCCGGAGGGCCTCACATTGATCGTCTTGCTTCAGAAGGTGATCCTCTACGTTTTAAATTCTCTAAGCCTCACATCCCAGGACTTGACTATAGTTTCAGTGGATTGAAAACTTCTTTCCTATACACATTGCGTGATGCAAAAAAACTCGATCCTGATTTCGTTGAAAATAACAAAGCCGACCTTGCTGCATCTCTACAACGCACTATCATCGAAATCCTTCTTGATAAACTACGCAAAGCCGTTGACATCACAGGCGTGAAGCAAGTAGCAATAGGCGGAGGCGTATCAGCCAACTCCGGTGTGCGTCAAGCTATTGCTGACTACTGCTCTCAACGCGGTCTGCAAGCTTTCATTCCCGAACGATTATTCACAACCGACAATGCTGCCATGGTAGCCATTGCCGGCTACTACAAATTCCTCGATAACCAATTCTGTGACCTCGACGCCACACCCTACGCAAGAGTCTCAATTTAAAAAGGAAAAGGAAAGAGGAAAGAGGAAAAATCAACAATTAAAAAGACAAAATAGATTATGAATAACAGCATTACTCATCTAAAGACTAAGGCTTTTGCTATTCGCATAATCCATTTATATAAATTTCTAACCGACGAGAAACATGAGTTTATCCTATCCAAACAACTTTTAAGATGTGGGACAAGCATAGGTGCAAATACCCATGAGAGCAACAATGCTCAAAGTAAATTAGATTTTATACACAAACTTTCTATAGCACTTAAAGAAGCCGACGAAACATCTTATTGGTTGGACTTATTGGTAGAAACGAATTATATTGAACAAGATTTATTCGAATCTATAAAAAAAGACCTAAAAGAGATTATTGCACTACTTACTGCAAGCATTAAGACTTCAAAACAAAACCTTAACACTTAATTTCTTTTTCATCTTTACTTTTTACTTTTTTATTTTTATTTTCATTTTTATTTCGTGAACGTATCAATTATAGCCATAGGAGACGAGTTGCTGATAGGACAAGTCATTGACACCAACTCAGGTGATATAGCCCGCATGTTAAACCCTGTGGGCTGGAAAGTTAACGACGTACAAGTCATTGGAGACAATGCCGATGAAATACATCGTGCCATAGACCGCGCATTTGCTGTAAGCGATGTAGTACTGACAACAGGCGGCCTCGGTCCCACAAAAGACGACATCACCAAATCGGTATTATGCCAATACTTCGGCGGAGAGCTATACGAGAACCTTGAGGTGCTTGAAAACGTAAAAGAGGTTGTGTCCAAGCGCGGAATAAAACTTAACGACCTCACAGCATCGCAAGCCATCGTACCTTCATCTTGTCGAGTCATACAAAATCTCGTTGGAACAGCTCCATTGATGTGGTTTGAAAAAGAAGGCAAAGTGCTTGTATCAATGCCGGGAGTCCCTTTTGAGACTCGACAAATGTTTCGTGATGAAGTATTACCTCAACTATTGGAAAAATTTCACAGCAACATCGCCATTGAGCATCGCACATTGCTCGTAATCAACTACACCGAGTCGGCACTCGCAACCGAAATAGCAGAATGGGAAGACGCACTACCGCCACATCTCCACCTTGCCTACCTCCCGAAGCCAGGACTCATACGCTTGCGACTTGATGGCACACATCACGACAAAACTTTCATCAACGACGAGCTCAATCGCTACCATCGCCAACTCATTGACATGCTCGGTGATGACATTCTATTCGCCGAAGACCGAAGCGTCGAGGAGATACTGCTACATTACCTCAATGAGACAGGCTTGACCGTTTCGACCGCTGAAAGCTGCACCGGAGGCAACATCGCCCACCTCATCACAAGCGTTGCCGGTAGTTCATCTTCGTTTATGGGTAGCGTAGTGGCATATAGCAACGAAGTGAAACATCGCGTGTTGGGGGTAAACGACGAGACACTTCTCCAACATGGAGCTGTGAGTATCGCCACCGTCGAAGAGATGGCACAGGGCGTCTGCACCACCATTGGCACCGATTGTGCTATTGCCACATCGGGTATTGCCGGACCAGGCGGTGGCACAGCAGAAAAACCAGTTGGCACTGTGTGCATCGCAGTCAAGACACCACAAGCGATTGTAAGCAACACCTTCCATTTTCCAGGTAACCGCAGTCGCGTCATTGATCGCACATCCACCACTGCAATCATCATGCTAATAGAGCAACTGAAAGATTTAAAGCGATAAAAAATCAACCTATTAGCAAAATTATATTCTCGGAAATTTGTGTAATCCGATAAAATTTTGTTACTTTGCACTCTGTTTTGTGGCTCATCCTGAAAGTCGTTAAAAATGATGCAATTAACGATGATATGAGACTGAGATGGCGGCCAACAAAGCAATACCAAGTTAATTAATAACAAAACAAGATAAATTATAACAGCCATGTCAAAGATTTGTCAAATTACAGGCAAGAAAGCGATGGTAGGTAATAACGTATCGCACTCTAAGAGACGCACAAAACGTAAATTCAACGTTAACCTATTCTCTAAGAAGTTCTATTGGGTAGAACAAGAAATGTGGATTAGCCTCACTATTTCTGCTGCCGGTCTCCGCACCATCAATAAACTCGGTCTTAATGCAGCTATGATGCAAGCAGCCGAAAAGGGTTATTTAACTGAAAAGGATATTAAAATTTTAGAATTCTAAGAAGATGGCAAAGAAAGCTAAAGGTAATCGTGTACAAGTAATTCTTGAGTGCACTGAACACAAGGCAAGTGGTATGCCCGGTACTTCACGTTATATTACTACTAAAAACAGAAAAAATACCACTGAAAGATTGGAACTTAAGAAATACAACCCAATTCTTAAGAAAGTAACTGTTCACAAAGAAATTAAATAATACACTAAGATATGGCAAAGAAAACCGTTGCAACTCTTCAAAAGGGTGAAGGTCGTACCTATAGCAAGGTCATCAAAATGGAAAAATCTCCTAAGACCGGTGCTTATGTTTTCAAAGAAGAAATGGTACCCAACGACGCTGTAAAAGAAGCGTTGAAATAAGATTTGATTCAAATTCAACTCAATATCGTCAGCCTCATCAAAATGATGAGGCTGACTTTTTATCCCCCACCCTCCTAAATAAAATTGTGGCTTATTGGTCAAAATTGTAGATTTACGCTCCTATTTAACCGGAGAAGTTTTTTGGGCGAGCTTATAAACTTGAACAAATTCATCCAATATGGCTTAACAAGAGTTACAATTGAGCGGCTAATGGAGCTGATTTAGCCCCAGAATTCCTATACGAAATAGGCACTGTTGCATAAAAGCAGCTGCATCATAATGCAAATCGACCTTACCTCTTGGCAAGGTCGATTTTATTTCAAGTATTCCCGTGGGGAGTCGAACCCCAATCGTTGGAACCGGAATCCAATATTCTATCCATTGAACTACGGGAACATATAAATATCGTAAATCGTGTGCAAAATTAGTCGTTTTTTTGTAGTTTTGCAAATAGAACAATTACCGGCAAAATGACATGGATGTAAAGATTGAACAATCATGGAAAGAACGCCTTTCCTCAGAATGGGACAAGGATTATTTCGTGCGCCTCACCGATTTTGTACGCCAAGAGTATCGCACAAAACAAATATTTCCTCCGGCATCAAAAATTTTTGCCGCTTTTGACGCATGCCCATTCAATCAGGTAAAAGTGGTTATACTCGGACAAGACCCCTATCATGATGTGGGTCAAGCCAATGGCTTGTGCTTCTCGGTCGCACCCGGTATCCCCATGCCCCCATCACTTGTAAACATCTTCAAGGAGATACGTGATGACATAGGCACTCCCATTCCGGAGAATGGAGATCTGAGCCGTTGGGCAAATCAAGGTGTGCTACTCCTCAATGCGACTCTCACAGTAGAAGCTCATCGTGCAGCATCTCACCAAGGACGCGGATGGGAAGAATTTACAGATGAAGTAATCATGCGTCTTGCCAACGATCGTCAAGGACTTGTGTTTATGCTCTGGGGATCATATGCAATCAAAAAGGGAGCATTTATCGACCGCAACAAGCATTTGGTGCTCACATCTCCTCACCCATCGCCACTAAGTGCTTATCGTGGATTCTTGGGGAATAAACATTTCTCTAAAGCCAATCAATATCTCGCATCACAAGGAAAGGAACAAATACAATGGTAAAATATAGCTTAGAGGAGCGCATCAATCGCGCTCGACAATTACACAAAGAGGGTTATAATTGTTCTCAATGTGTGTTTATGGTTTTTGATGATGTTCATGGAATGGACCTTGACATTGCCACACGAGTATCATCGGGATTTGGTGGTGGCGTGGGTGGTCAACGCCAAGTGTGTGGTGCCGTTTCAGGAATGACTATGATGCTAGGCATGACAAAATTCAGCCAACCCACCGACAAACCTTCTCTGTATAAAACTGTACAGGATTATAGTTCAGAATTTAAAGAGTTAAATGGTTCTATCGTGTGTGGTGAGCTACTGAAACCCGGTCGCAAGCCATGCATGTCTCTCATCGAAGATGCCATTACAATCATTCACAACAAACTCTGATCTTTAGTCAATGAATTACCGCCTAATTATATTATTCTTTGCTTGCGTCTTTACTTTTTCTCTTCGCGCTCAAGAGGATACAATGACCGGCATTTTTGCTCCGTCATTTCATTCTTTGCAGGTAAAGGTCGAAGGAAACGAATATGCTCCGCCGGTAATCATGCTCAATAGCGACGACCACATCGTCATCAATTTTGATGAGATAGCTGAAGACCAACGCTACATGAGATATTCACTCGTTCATTGCGATGCTCAATGGCGTCCATCAGGATTAGTAGATGCCGAATATATCGACGGCTTTAACCTTGGCGATGTAGAGCAATATGAATTCTCGCAGATGACAACAACTCACTATGTCAACTACACGATTGCCCTACCCAACGACCAAGTGAAGTTTACAATTTCGGGGAATTACCTGCTAAAAGTGTTCCCAGAGGATAATCCAGACGAAACACTACTACAAGCGCGTTTCTCTGTGAGCGAAAACACGATGAAAGTGTCGGGCGGAGTTACATCACGCACCGATATAGACTATAACAATCGACATCAGCAACTGTCGGTCATTGTCGACGCCGACAAGGTGAAAGTGCAAGACATGTTCAACGACCTCAAGCTCGTTGTCACACAAAATGGACGTGTAGATAATCAGGTTATCATCAGCAAACCTCTACGCATTGCCGGGCGTGTCGCCTATTTTGAGCATCTTCAACCGCTCATTTTCACTGCAGGTAATGAATATCGCCGCATGGAAATTACGTCAACCTCATATCCCGGAATGGGCGTTGAGGAAATCAGCTATGCTCATCCTCTTTACCACATGCTATTGACTGTTGACAAGCCAAGATATGCAAGTAGCTACACATATGATCAAACTCAATTTGGGCGATACAAAATACGCGAATACAACTCTGCAATGAGCAATATCGAGGCCGACTATGTTGTAGCACATTTTGCACTCGAAATGCCTGAGCTGATAAATACCGATATTTTCCTTGACGGAGATTTCACCTATCGCCGTTTTTCCCCGGAATCACGCATGATATACAACCCTGCGACAAACTGTTATGAAAAAAATCTTCTACTAAAACAAGGCGCATATAATTATCAATATCTTGCAGTTCCTTTGGGCAGTCCACAAGGGAAGACATCAATCGTAGAAGGCAATTTTTACCAAACAATAAATGAATATGTTGCAATGGTCTATCATCGCCCACCGGGAAGCCGATATGATAGACTTGTTGGTGCAACCATCATCTATTCAGGACGTTAAACTATTGAGATTTTAATAAATTGGAAACTAAAGACGAAGAAACCATAATGTTACAAATTAAAGATACCCTTGTTTCGCTCGATCTCGCCGAGCAATTTTTCTTGTGTGATCTTGACAGCTGTCTTGGAGAGTGTTGCATTGAAGGCGATGCAGGAGCCCCCATCACAAAAGAGGAATATGAAAAATTGAAAGAGATACTCCCCATTGTGTGGGACGACCTCATGCCACAAGCACAGGAGGAGATAAAAGCCAATGGTGTGGGATATATCGACGAAGAGGGAGACCTCGTTACATCAATCGTAAATAACCGCAATTGCGTATTCACATGCTATGCTCCCGGGGGAATGTGCCAATGTGCAATTGAAAAAGCCTATCGCGAGGGACGCACCGATTTTTACAAACCAATCTCTTGCCACTTATATCCATTGCGACTAACTGAATATGCATCTTTTACGGCTGTAAACTATCACCGTTGGAAGATATGCAAATGCGCCGAATTGCTCGGTCGCAAAGAGGGAGTGAGAGTCTATCAATTCTTAAAAGAGCCTCTAATCCGACGGTTTGGAAAAGAATGGTATGACGAGCTGTGCCTCGCCTGCGAAGCCTACCTTGAAGAATATGGCAAATAAGAAACAAAAAAAATGTCGCTACCCCAAAAAGTTGTAGCGACATTTTCTTTAAAATTCCTATGAGAAAACTAATCTGTTACCGAAATAAGGTTGCCATCAAGGTCAAAGCGATATTCATCTTTAAACCACTCCGATGTTTCAATCTTTACATTTGATTGATTAAATTCAACCTCCTCTACTTTATTTAATAGATTGCGAGAGCTTAATTCTGTATAGATTTTTACAGGCAAAATCTCCTTAAGGATTGCTTGAGAGATCTTTTTATTTCCGGCTTCAAGCTTTAGCAATTTGCCTTTAGCATCAAATGCCATATCAACGCCATTTTTAAGTTCGATATCAAAATAGCCATTATCTTGTTCACACTCTCGAATATTTACCGATGCATAGTGTTTCTTAATAAAAGATTGTGCTTCAGCAGGGAGCTGAGACACATCAACATGGCGATCGGCTCTTGCAGTAAAACCAACTGCTAATACCAACGTCACAATAGCGACTAATCTTGAGAAATTTTTCATAAACATATATTACTTTAGGTTAATCAATAAAATAGACAACCCACAAACGCATATGGTTTAATAACGTTTGTGGGTTTTATTATTTATTAACTAAAGAATAGTTCCTATGACTTGTTTGCGCGTTTGCGTTCTATCTCGTCAAGGATGATTTTACGGATGCGCAAGTGATTGGGTGTTACCTCTACATATTCATCCTCTTTGATATATTCGAGTGCTTCTTCAAGACTGAATACCACAGGAGGAATGATGCGAGCTTTATCATCAGCACCCGATGCACGCATATTTGTCAACTTCTTTGACTTGGTAACATTTACAACAATGTCATTATCTTTTGCATTTTCCCCAACTACTTGACCGGCATAAACCTCCTCTTGTGGAAAGATGAAAAAGCGACCACGATCTTGTAGCTTATCAATTGCATAGGCATAGGCTGTACCGGCTTCCATTGCTATCAATGAGCCATTGGTGCGCCGCTCGATGTCTCCTTTCCATGGTTGGTATTCAAGGAAACGGTGAGCCATGATAGCTTCACCTGCCGATGCAGTCAACACATTGTTACGCAACCCAATGATACCACGAGATGGGATTTGGAATTCCATGTGTATGCGATCGTTTTGTGCATTCATTGTCAACATCTCACCTTTGCGGCGAGTTACCATATCGATAATTTTGCTTGAATATTCCTCAGTAACGTTGATTGTCAACAGTTCCACAGGCTCGCACTTGACCCCATCAATCTCCTTGATGATTACTTGTGGTTGTCCCACTTGCAATTCATAGCCCTCACGACGCATTGTTTCAATCAACACTGACAAATGTAACACACCACGACCAAATACAGTCCACACATCTTCGTGATCGGCCTTTGTTACTCGCAATGCCAAATTGCGGTCAAGTTCTTTTTCCAAACGGTCGGCAATGTGTCGAGATGTTACAAATTTACCATCTTTTCCAAAGAATGGGCTGTCGTTAATAGTAAATGTCATTGACATCGTAGGCTCATCAATCGCAATGCGTGGCAATGCCTCAGGATTTGCAATATCAGCGACAGTATCACCAATTTCAAACCCTTCAATACCCACAAGGGCACAAATATCTCCACTCTTTACACTTGACACCTTTTTACGCCCCATTCCCTCAAACGTATGCAACTCTTTAATGCGTTGCTTAACAATTGAGCCATCTTTCTTGCAAAGAGCAATTTCCATTCCTTCACGCAACTCGCCACGATGCACGCGTCCGATAGCTATGCGCCCAACATAAGAAGAATAGTCAAGTGATGTAATCAACATTTGTGCATCACCCTCAAGAGTTTTAGGCTCAGGAATATATTCAATAATAGCATCAAGCAGAGCAAGAATGTTATCAGTGGGCTTTTGCCAATCGGTACTCATCCAGCCTTGTTTAGCAGAGCCAAATATTGTAGGGAAATCAAGTTGGTCTTCAGTAGCTTCAAGATTAAACATCAAATCAAATACCATTTCTTGTACCTCATCAGGACGGCAATTAGGTTTATCCACCTTATTAACGACAACGACAGGTTTCAACCCCATTTGGATAGCCTTTTGAAGCACAAAACGTGTTTGAGGCATTGGCCCTTCAAAAGCATCTACCAAAAGGAGACAACCATCAGCCATGTTCAACACGCGTTCCACCTCACCACCAAAATCGGCGTGCCCCGGAGTGTCAATGATGTTTATCTTATAATCTTTATATGTTATAGAAACGTTTTTTGAAAGGATTGTAATTCCACGTTCACGTTCCAAGTCATTGTTATCAAGGATTAGCTCACCTGCATTTTGGTTTTCGCGGAATAGGTTTCCGGCGAGCAACATTTTATCAACGATAGTAGTTTTACCGTGGTCAACGTGAGCTATAATAGCGATGTTTCTAATCTTCTGCATACTGATATCTGTTTTCAGAGTGCAAAGTTACAAAATAATCGCCAAGCTATAAACAAAGACGCGCACATAAATACTATGCGCGCGTCAATTTTATATGGCAATTTCTATTATCCGTGCTGATATAGATAACGCTTAATAGAACGTTTAGGAGTTTTCTCAAACTCTTCATGATAAACTTTTACCTTCTTTATTTGAGAATATGCCGGCAATTCTTTATTTAAGACATCGATATTGTCTTGCATCATCTGTTCAAGACTTGTCATGCTTATACCTTGAGCTGTTGCATTTTCAATATCAGGATAAACAAGAGCCACCAATTTATTGTCCTCATCAATAACAATTGACTCACAAACATAAGGCATGTTGTTGAGTTTTTGTTCTATTTCTTCAGGATATATATTTTGTCCCGATGGACCAAGAATCATGTTCTTGTCTCGACCACGAATGTAAATAAATCCGTCTTCATCCATTTGGCATATATCTCCTGTACTCATCCAGCCATCTTTAAAGATAGCATCGGTTGCTTCTTGATTTTTATAATATCCTTGCATTACATTTGCGCCTCGCACCCATAGAACACCAGGGATATTGTAAGGATCGGCAGAGTCGATATACACCTCCATGCGGTCAACCACGCGTCCACACGAGCCTTCGCGATTCTCGTCCCATGGGGCATAAGAAATCAATGGGGCACATTCTGTCATTCCATATCCTACTGTATAGGGGAAACCTATACGTTTCAAAAACGCTTCAACTTCCTTATTCAACGCTGCTCCACCAATAATAATTTGAACGAGATTGCCTCCAAATGTTTCTTGCAATTTTTCCTTGACTTTGCCCAACAGAGTGTCATCAACAAATGGTATATACAACAACATTTTCATCAATGGTTTTTCCAACATCGGGAACACCTTTGTTTTGATTATCTTTTCAAGAATCAATGGTACTGAAATAATTATTTTGGGCTTAACCGTTGCAAACGCTTCCATTATCACACGTGGTGATGGAATTCTTGTTAAGAAATTAACATGACAACCCTTTGCAAAAGTGTGCAATAATTCTATCGCCAATCCATACATGTGTGCCAATGGCAACATACACACGACACCATCTCCGGGTTTTAAATAATACAAATGCTGAACAGCAAATTGAACATTTGACCACACATTTCCATAGGAAAGCATTACTCCTTTAGAAAATCCCGTAGATCCAGATGTATAGTTAATCAACATCAATTCATCAACTTTATCTTCGTAATAAACCACATCTTCCGGAGTAAATCTTTCAGGATAACGTTTACCAAAATACTCATTTAAGTGAGAACGCGCTTCGGCAAATTCATTTTTACGAGACAATAATTGAGAAAAATCCTTAATTCTCAATACTCCTTCAAGCCCAGACATCAATGCAGGATCAAGATTTTCCCAAATGCTTTCATCAGCAAAAAGAATGCGTGCTTCGCTATGATTTACCAAATGATGTATATTATCAGCTTTAAACTCATGTAAGATGGGGACAGCAACAGCACCATAAGTTACTGTCGCGATAAAAGCAACAGCCCATTGTGAAGAATTGCGCCCACATAAAGCGATTCTATCTCCCGGCTTTATTCCACAATGTTCATACAAAAGATGCAGTTTAGCTATCTTGCGCGCCACATCTTTATATTGAAATGTTGCTCCATTAAAATCGGTCAAGGCAGGGGATTCCCAATTATTTCTAATTGAGTTTTGAAATAGTTTATTTAAACTTTGTTCCATGTTAAATCAGTTTTTAATGATAACAAATTTAAGCATTAAGTGATAACAAAAATAGCTAATTTTAGCGACATCGCAAAGTTTATGAAGCATAATTATCATTTATGCGGAATTTTCTACGTACATTTGTACCAATTAAATCATTAACAATTAAACACTAAGAGATGAAAAAGAATTTACTTTACGCAATTGCAACTTTTTCAGTTGCAGCTTGTACTACAGTTCCTAACACTGATTATACCATCGAGTTTAATGCGACAAACGAAAACGATGGAAAGATGGTATATGTTATGGACTATGACGACAGCGAAGTAAAACTTGACAGCGCAATCGTTGAAATGGGCAAAGCTGTATTTGCTGGAAAAATCGAAGAACCTCGCTTGGCTCGCTTGGTTATTGGTGGCAAACGTGGTCCAATGTTTATCCTTGAAGCAGGCAACATCGTTATCGATAGTCTCGGAACAGCTTCAGGCTCTGTACTCAACGATGCTTTTGAAGCATTCAGCACAGCATCTGACTCTTTGCGCCAAGAATACATGAAAGTAGCAAAAGACACTACTGCGAAAGCTCAAATGGAAGCTATCGCTAAAGCTTATGAAGAACTTGACTCTACTACTTGCGCCAACAATCAAGGTAACCCCATCGGTTATTACCTATTTATTCAAAAGGCATATGAATTTGAGCCGGCCGATCTTGATTCTGTTATTGCAGCTGACTCTACCCTTTTGAAATACAAACGTGTTCAAAAACTTGTTGACGCTGCTAAATGCAAGAAGGCAACATCTCCGGGTAACAAGTTCACTGACTTTGAAATCACACACGAAGGTACTACTAAAAAACTTAGCGACTATGCCGGTAAAGGCAACTATACAATCGTTGATTTCTGGGCAAGTTGGTGTGGACCTTGTATTCGCGAAACTGCTACTCTTAAAGAGATATACAAAAAATGGAATGGTAAAGGTCTTGATATCGTAGGTGTCGCTGTGTGGGACGAACCACAAAACACAGTTGATGCTATCGAAAAGCATAAACTACCTTGGAATCACATCATCAACGGACAAAATATTCCTACTGATCTTTATGGTATTTCAGGTATTCCTTGTATAGTGATTATAAATCCGGAAGGAGAAATCGTTGGTCGTGATGTGCGTGGTGAAGATTTAAAGAAATTTATTGACGAAAAGTTGAAAGATTTCAAGAAACAATAAATTTCATAACTCGACGTGCTCCAACGCTTGCGATAACTGCACCAACGGCATCAGCAATAAAATCCCACAAATCGCAACCTCGATGGATTAATTCTGTCCCTTGTGCAAGTTCAATAAAACCGCCAAGCAGCACAACGATTACTAACAACAAAAATATTACAGAGAGTGGCAACCGATGTTGTCGCTCTCTTCTTGTATAATCAAAAGCTAAAGTCAAATACACTCCTGCCATCATCACAACATGAACCAATTTATCAAAATTCAAAAACGGCTCTTCCATTGGAGGTAATGGCTGTGGCACTAACGTCAGATAGAATAATAACATCAGTACAATTACACTTGGCAAATATGGCGGTAGTTTCAACAAAAATTGCTTCATCGGATTAAATAATTTATGACAAAAGTACTATAAAACAACAAAATAATAAGCACATTGGCATCATCTTGTTCACTTTTTCGCTAATTTTGTATCCCAAATAAATAAACCAATCAAAAATGTCATCTAAAGCTCAATTTAGTACAAAAATAGGACTTATTGCTGCCACCGTTGGATCGGCAGTTGGCTTAGGCAGTGTGTGGCGTTTCCCATCTGAGGTACAAGCCAATGGTGGTGCCGCGTTTCTTCTAATTTATATCGCATGCGTATTCTTGTTAGGCATACCTGTGATGCTTGCCGAATTTTCAATTGGTCGAGGCGGAGGATCTGATGCCGTTGGCTCATTCCGTAACCTTGCCCCCGGCAAAAAATGGTGGTGGGCAGGAGCATTGGCGATACTCACGTCCTATCTCATTTTGTGCTACTATATGGTGGTTGCTGGGTGGACATTTGAGTATATGTGGGAATCAATTACAGGACACCTTTACCAACCAATAGAGGACATTGATGGATATAGCAATCAATTTGCGGTGCGCATGCAAGAATATATTAGTAACGATATAAATCCTCTTATTCACACATTTGTAGTGATAGGAATAAATCTTGGCATACTACTGTTTGGTGTACAAAAAGGTATTGAACGTATATCAAACATTCTAATGCCCATGCTTTTTGTCCTATTGCTTGCCTTTTGTTTTGTATCACTATCGTTACCAAAAGCTAACGAAGGCCTAAAATTTTTCCTCAACCCCGATTTTAGTGCAATAACACCATCGGTTGTCATTAGAGCACTTGGACAAGCCTTTTTCTCATTAAGCCTTGGAATGGGAGTTCTCATTACCTATGCATCATATTTTCCTAAAGACACACGACTCATAAAGACATCATTTACAGTATCATCAAGTGTGATTTTTGTAGCATTTATGATGGGGATTATAATCTTCCCGGCAGTAACCTCATTTGGGCTACAAGATGCTACACTCAATGGTCCCACACTTGTTTTTGCCACATTACCACAAGTTTTCGCACAACTACCCTACTCTCATTTGTGGTCAACATTATTCTTTTTATTCTTAACTGTTGCTGCGATTACCTCCACCATATCTATCGCTGAAGTAACAATTGCGTTTATGCAAGATAGATGTAAAATGTCTCGCAAAGCGGCATGCTTCACCGTACTGCTACCTTTATTTATTTTAAGTACAATATGTTCTCTTTCTCAAGGCTCATGGTCAGATGTTACATTATTTGAGAAAAATATATTTGACTTATTTGATTATTTAACAGCAAATATAATGTTACCTATCGGCTCTATACTATTATGCATATATGTGGGATGGTTTGCCCCTAAAAATTTTCTTAACAACGAACTCACAAACTACGGAGCTATTACTGCTCGCACATTCAAAATCGTTGTGTTCATAATTAAATTTATTGCGCCTATATTGATTGCAAGCATACTCATATCTTCATTCATAAATGACTAAAAATTTTACTGTAGGGGAACGACGTGGAATGATCGTATTGTTGCTCATTTTGGTAGCAATAATCACTATGTTGTACCTCACTAATAGGCAAAGCCATGATGACGCATTGCCATTGTCTGATTCCATATCAGCCAAAGTTCAATCCATCATTAACGACACAACAAAGCCCTCTAAATCGACAAAGAAAAACAAAAAATATAAACCCCAAAAACAAGTACCCACACGCGATCCGCTATCGCAACCGGTACCTTATGAAACAAGATAACTACAAATGAACGAAAATAATAATAGATCACAATTCGCAACTCGCTTGGGGGTAATTGCCACTACTGTAGGCTCGGCTGTAGGGCTTGGAAACATTTGGCGCTTCCCATATGAAGCTGGCTCTCATGGCGGAGGTGCATTTATCTTCACCTATATTTGTTTTATATTCCTATTTGGAATACCCATTCTATATGCCGAATTCATGATTGGAAGACATACGCGTAGCAATATCTTCGGAGCCTTTCACAAACTTCGGACATCGGGACAATGGCATTATGTGGGTTACATAGGAATCGTTGCGTCTTTGATGATTCTAAGTTTCTACTCTGTTGTTGCAGGATGGACTCTTGAATATCTCTACCAATCTATAACCGGAGCATTAACATCTTCTTCCCCCGAAGAATTACACACCCAGTTTGCCAACTTCAGCACCGGGAATTGGCGACCACTCATGTGGACAATAATATTCCTATTAATTAATTTCGTTATTGTTATTCGCGGTGTGCAAAAAGGGATTGAACGCATGTCAAACATCATGATGCCATGCTTGTTCCTTATACTCATCGTCTTCTGCATAAACTCTCTATTGATGCCGGGAGCCATTGACGGATTGAAATTCCTTTTTACTCCCGATTTCTCAAAAATCAGTTCATCGGTACTAATTGGAGCAATGGGGCAAGCATTCTTCTCTTTGAGCCTCGGCTTAGGAACAATGTTAACCTATGGCTCATATTTCAACAACAAAACTCGCATCGTGCGTAGTGCAACCACAACTGCACTCCTTGACACTTCGGTAGCAATTCTCGCCAGTATAATTATTTTCCCTGCCGTATTCACATTTGGGATATCCCCCACACAAGGTCCTACATTAGTTTTTGAAATACTTCCCAACATATTTAATCAATTACCCGGAAGCATCTTTTGGTCCTCACTTTTCTTCTTCCTGCTATTCATCGCTTCATTATCGTCAACCATTTCGATGAGTGAGGTTTCAATCGCATTTTTCTCCGAAGAGAAGAAAATGAGTCGCAAAAAGGCGACATGGCTCAACACCGGCATTGCACTTGTTTTCGGCTCAATATGCGCACTCTCGTTTGGCAGTTTGAGTGGAATGACTATCTTTGGGCACACAATTTTCTCCCTATTTGATTATGTTTCATCCAACATACTGCTCCCCGCAGGAGGGATGTTCATTGCATTCTTTGCCGGCTGGCTACTCGACCGCAACATCATCAAAAGCCAACTTACCAACGATGGAGATGTAAAAGTCCACGTAATGAAAATCATAATCTTCAGTTTGAAATACATTGCCCCCATAGGCATACTCCTTGTTTTCCTATCTCTAATAAATCTCATATAGGGAGATTTGGGAATAACACGAGATTTTGTTAAATTCGCAGTATAAATAATATTACACGCCTGAACGTGCATAGATTTGTACCATTTTCAATAAATCGGAATGGAGAATTGATAGAGTTTTCCCGTCCGCAAGTTATGGGTATTTTGAATATTACCCCCGACTCTTTCTATGCCGAGTCAAGAGCTACCGAGGAAAAATCAATTGCATCTCGTATTGAACAAATCATTAGCGAAGGGGCAAACATTATCGACATAGGGGCTTATTCAAGCCGTCCCGGTGCTGAAACAATTCCTGCCGACGAAGAATATCGCCGTTTGGGACTCGGCATAAAAATATTACGCTCCATTGACAGCCATATCCTTGTTTCGGTTGATACATTCCGCGCCGATGTAGCTCGCAAAGCAATTGAGGAATTGGATGCCGACATCATAAACGACATATCCGGAGGAGATATCGACGAAAAGATGTTTGAAACAGTAGCTCAACTGAACGTGCCTTACATCTTAATGCACATGCGTGGTACGCCCGAAAACATGGCTTCAATGACCGATTACACCAACGTTACTGTTGAAGTTATCAAATCTCTTGCCGAAAAAATCAATCGACTTGCATTATTAGGTGTCAACGATATTATTGTCGATCCCGGTTTTGGGTTTAGCAAAACCATTGAGCAAAACTATGAGTTACTGAAAAATCTTGAAATTTTCCATGAATTAGACCGCCCATTACTCGTTGGAGTATCACGGAAATCCATGATTTTCAAACCATTGAACTCTACACCACAAGAAGTTCTCAACGGAACGACTGTAATAAACACCATTGCCCTACTCGCCGGGACTTCAATATTGCGTGTTCATGACGTAAAAGAGGCCGTAGAAGCAATAAAACTTGTAGAATTAACACAACAATAAAAAATATTTATATGGAACCCTTTGGCATAAAAGACGCTCTCGATATAATACTCGTTGCATTCTTGCTTTTTTATCTCTATCGCATAATGAAAGAGTCGGGAACGATAAACATTTTCTTCGGGGTATTGGCGTTTATTGCTGTGTGGGTAGTTGCGTCAGAAATACTTGAGATGCGCCTCATCGGTACAATCCTTGACAAATTTATGAACATCGGATTATTAATACTTGTAATCCTATTCCAAGACCAAATCAAACGTTTTCTTGTTGAACTTGGCTCTCATCGCCGATGGCGATTTGTCAAAAAGATATTCAATCGCAAGAACAACACCTCAGCAGAAGATAATCGCCACAAAGTAATGCCTATCGTGTATGCCTGCATGAATATGGCTAAGAGCAAGACTGGCGCATTGATTGTTATTGAGCAAAATGTTTCCCTTGATAATTATGAACGCACAGGCGATACCATAGATGCTGCTGTTAACTCTCGACTCATAGAAAACATCTTCTTCAAGAACTCACCGCTTCATGACGGCGCAATGATTATCGCTAATGATAGGATTAAAGCTGCTGGTTGTATTCTCCCTGTGAGCCACGACACCAACATTCCTCGTTCTCTTGGGTTGAGACACCGTTCGGCTCTCGGTATTTCACAAGCGACCGACGCGGTCGCAATCGTCGTGTCGGAAGAAACCGGAACAATCTCCCTCGCTAACAAAGGCAAACTAATCTCCCGCCTTTCATCTACCGACCTTGAAGAACGCCTCGCCTCATTATACGGCCAATAAATATCAGATAACTATTTTTATTTTGTAACTTTGCACTAAATTAAATCGAAACAATAATTATAATGGCACAAAAACCATCTATTCCAAAGGGTACTCGAGATTTCTCACCTGCCGAAATGGCAAGACGCAATTATATATTTGATACTATTCGTGATGTATTCCGTCTCTATGGATTTAAACAGATTGAAACTCCCGCAATGGAGAATTTGTCAACACTCATGGGAAAATACGGAGAAGAAGGGGACAAACTATTGTTTAAAATTCTCAATTCTGGAGACTATTTAAGCAAAGCCGATCGAAACTTGATTGATGCCGGTGATTGTGTGCGCTTGACATCTCAATTATGTGAAAAAGGACTTCGTTATGACTTGACTGTACCTTTTGCACGCTATGTAGTGCAACATCGCAATGAGTTGCAATTCCCATTCAAACGTTTCCAAATCCAACCTGTATGGCGAGCAGATCGTCCACAAAAGGGGCGTTACCGCGAGTTTTATCAATGTGATGCAGACATCATTGGTTCTGACTCTCTCATCAACGAGATTGAGTTGTTGCAACTCATAGATGAGGTGTTCCGTCGCTTAAAAATCAACATCACTATAAAGCTAAATAACCGCAAAGTACTTGCCGGTATAGCGGAATTGATTGGCGCTCCTGAAAAGATTGTAGATATCACAGTTGCAATTGACAAGATTGACAAAATAGGCATTGACAATGTAAATGCCGAATTGCTTGAACGTGGTCTCAATGAAGAGGCGATTGCTACGCTCCAACCTATTCTCGCAATAGAAGGCACTCTCAATGAGCGCATAGACAAATTAGCTTCAGTTCTTGCTTCATCAGAAACCGGAATGCTTGGTGTCAAAGAATTGCGTGAGGTTATTGAAGGAGTAACCTCACTTGGCTTACAAGCGACACTTGACCTTGATGTGTCTCTTGCTCGTGGATTAAATTATTACACAGGTACTATTATTGAGGTTAAAGCACAAGATGTGCAGATAGGCAGTATCACCGGTGGCGGTCGCTATGACAACCTTACAGGAGTTTTTGGGCTGCCCGATGTATCAGGTGTTGGTATCTCTTTTGGAGCCGACCGCATTTATGATGTACTAAACACTCTCGATCTATATCCTACTGAAGCAAACTCTGCAACAACAGTTATGTTTACCAACTTTGGGATAGCCGAGGCTGTAGCATCTATGAAAATGATTAAGCAACTGCGTGCGGCCGGTATTTCAGCCGAAATATATCCTGAAAATGCAAAAATGAAAAAACAAATGGGATATGCCGACGCTCTTAAAGTGCCATTTGTGGCAATAGTGGGAGAAAACGAACTTGCCGAAAACAAAATGATGCTCAAAGAGATGACAACAGGTAGCCAACAACTTCTATCAGTAGAAGAAGCGATACAGAAACTTAGCTAAAACAAAATAGTTTTAAGGTATTACAATCAGCCGGGATTTTCTCGGCTGATTTAGTATATATACGCCAGTCGACAATGGCACACGGGTTTCCCCTTCGTTCAATGTAAGATTTTTAATCATCACCCCTGCTATTGAATAAATTTGGCAATTACAACATTGCGGAGTATTTATAATCAATTCTCCATCAGATACATATACTTTTGCTTCGCCAATCAGAGGACTTTCGACACCGGCAGAGTTGTTAAATGAGTAGATGCTACTGCTTATCTCCAATCCGTCATTATTGTATGCCTTTACAGAATATTGGTATTCAGTTTCTGGCCTCAATCCAGTTAATATGGCTGACATTTCTTTTTGAGAAGATACAGCAACGATTGATATTGATTGCTCGGTGTCACCTGATTTTTCAACATAAGTGATTTTGTATGTTACGGCATCAGTAACCGAAGCCCATTTCACCACTACTCCATCAGCTGTTACCTCATGAGAAATCACAGGGACAACACGTTTGTTCCACTCCTTTAATGTGCCATAAACTTGAACCTCATCGAGATGAGCAATTTCTGTTTCATCATAGGCTGTTGATAGTCTGAATTTAAATCTTACAAACGCTGATTGAGGGGCAATACCATCGACATATCCACCCATTGCAAGCTCAATATTTGGGGATCCGTCATATATATAGGAATAATCCACATTCTCTTCATCGCCTATTATCTCTACCATCAAAGGATGGGTTGATTTTGTTGCTACATGATAGCTACAATCCACCCCTATCGTCTCATAGTTCACGACAGCAATTGGCGTTGATATTATATATTGTGATTGTGGGTGTATTGTAATAGGATATTGTCGGTTTTTTATTCCGATTGCATCAATAGCGACATTAGTTGGAGCATAGAGCCATTGTGTTGTTGGATCTTTTGTTGCACTGAACTTTGAGATACTTGTAGATGATGCGCTTAACGCAATAATCGACATCATTGCCGACAATATACAACTTATTCCTTTCATGGCAGAGTAATATAATTTATCGCAAAGTTAATATTCTTAGTTTAATTATCAACTAAAATGGGTAACTTTGTAGTCTCAAATAAGATTACTATGGCAACAGAATTCAATGACATGCAAAAAGTTAAGCGTGCATTTTTTACTATGCGCAATGGTGCGTTGGCCGATAATATGCGTCGCCAAGGTGCTAACTATCGCATAATTTTTGGCGTTAACCTCCCACAACTCATTGAAATAGCGAGAGAAACTCCCCACGATGCCACATTGGCACAAGCTCTTTGGGACAACAAAACTACACGCGAGAGCATGCTTCTTGCGCCTATGATATACCCCATTGAACAATTCTCTATCGACACAGCTCGCAAGTGGGTAGCCGAAGTGCCATCGGCTGAAGTTGCCGACATCTTATGCCATCGTCTATTGCGCCACACAGAGTTTGCCGACACACTTGCCGATGAAATTCTATCATCTGACAGCGACATACAACGCTATACTGCCCTACGCCTGAAATTCAACCGTTTGCCACACAACATCAATCAAGTACTCGCTCAAGCACAAGCAGAGTTAAGCAGAGATTGTTCGCTGACAATCTCCATTTGCCACAGTCTGATAAATGAGATAGAGTTTTTACTCGAAGAATAAAGATTAGATGTTTTCTTTTCGACTTAGATGTTCCCCAAGCCACATTCCACCTAGGATTAAGGCACACCCCACATACCCAATCCATGTTATTGTTTCACCGAGAAAAAACACTGATGCTATCAACGTAACAATTGGCGATACATACAGATAATTTGAGGCTTTTATCGCGCCTAATTTTTTCACTGCATTAGTCCAAAGAATATATGCGCCCATAGATGCAAATGCGCCCAAGAATGCCAAGTTGAGCAATACATCAACATCCCACAAATTACTTATAGGAGAAATTTCCGGCTCAGTCAACATGTAAGGTATAGCAGTCAGTACTCCGTAAAAGAATGTCTTGCGAGTAATGAACATTGCGCTATAAGTTACATTGAGTTTTCTCAACACTAAACTATATACCGCCCAACTGACAGCTGCTGACAATGACAATAAATCCCCTATAGGATTCATTTTCACTACAAAGCTACTATTAAAAATCACACAGGCGACACCGATAAATGCTGTTACTGAGCCAATATATGCCCCTTTACCCGGTCGTTCATTTTTATATATTAGCCCGAGTAGAAGTGTAGTCAACAATGGTGCTATTGAGGTGATAAGAGCGACGTTACTCACCAACGTGTACTCAATGGCAGTATTTTCAGCAATAAAATATATTGAGCCGGCACACAAGCCACAAATCATAAACAGCACCTCGTCTCGGAACGAGTTTGACCATATGCGTTTATGACAAACTGCTAATACCAATAAATACGCTAATATAAATCTATATATATATATTTCTGCCGGACGAAATCCATGCTCCAACAGCACTTTTGTTGAAACAAATGCTACTCCCCATGCAGTTACTGTGAGCAATGCTCCTAAATGAAACCACAACATTGAAGGGCTCGATTTACCGACATTAATATATCTACTCATCTTTAATCGCAATTTTGAGCACAAACTTAGTCAAAATTCTCATTCTAAAGAAAACATTTAAACTCTTTATTTGTATTTATTAATAAAATATTCTACTAAGAAATACTCTTAACAAGAATAAATCACTAAATTTGTATCAATCGAATAATCTTTAACTAAAAACAATTACAACATGAAACTTTTAAAAACTACAGGATCTCTACTAATCGCAGCTTGTTTGCTACTTTCTTCAGGCTGTGCATCAATGAACAACACCGGTAAAGGAGCATTAATTGGTGGTGGCGGTGGTGCTGCCGTTGGTGCCGGACTCGGAGCATTAATTGGTGGTGGCAAAGGTGCTCTCATCGGTAGTGCGATTGGTGCTGGTGTAGGTGCCGGAGCCGGTGCTCTCATTGGTAACAAAATGGACAAACAACAAAAAGAGCTTGAACAAATACAAAATGCACAAGTAGAAGAAACCGTTGACCAAAACGGACTTCAAGCCATTAAAGTTACATTTGAAGGAGGTATTCTTTTCCCAACAGGAAAATCAAATCTTAGTGCATCTGCAAAAAACTCACTTTCTCAATTTGCTGCATCTCTAAGAAACAACCCCGATACAAATGTGCAAATCTTTGGATATACCGATAATACAGGTGGTTATGAAGTAAACGACCGTATTTCAAACGAACGTGCTGACGCTGTTCGCACTTACTTAGTTAACAGCGGTATCACTGGTACTCGCATTACTGCTGCTGGTATCCCAATGGCAGACTACGTTGCATCAAACGAAACAGCTGAAGGTCGTGCACAAAATCGTCGCGTTGAAATATTTATTTCAGCTAACGAAACAATGATTCAAAAAGCTAACGCTGGAACACTATAATCATTTTTGATTTATTACTTAAGGAGGGCTAACAGCTCTCCTTTTTTTTGTTTTCATCAATCCTTTTCAGCACAATCTAAATCTTGCATATTTTAGTTAAACATCTTACCTTTGTAGATATCATTTTATATAGACTAATATGCAAGTATTCAGAAGACTTAAATGTTTCTTGTTTTTAATCATATTCTCGCTTTCTTGCCTATCAGCAAGCGTGCTTGAGCTACCAATTAAAAGCATCAATGGCAAAGACTATTATTACTATAAAGTCCAATCTAAAGAAACTATATATTCAATCACTCATAAATTGAAAATTGACAAAGAGGAAATTTTCAAATACAATCCATCGGTAACCGATGGATTGAGGGCTCATGAAACACTATATTTCCCTGTTTCGGCTTATAATGCGACAACAATCCCAAATGATTTTTCAGAAGTTGAGTATATTGACCACCGTATAAAAAAAGGGGAAACTCTATATGGAATATGCAAGCAATATAATATTTCAAAAGAAACTTTATTTGCTCATAATCCTGACGCACAAGATGGCATCAAAACAGGCTTTACTCTAAAAATCCCTCAACAAAAGACTAATACACCGACAGAAAATATTTCTGCCACAAATAAAGATTTTGAAAACAGTCCGGAAATTTTACTGTCAAACGACTCTACTATAGTTAACGACACAACAATTCTCTACCCAAACAACGGCAATAACATTAACATTGCAATAATGTTACCTTTCATGTTGAACGAAGACAAACCATCAAAACAAGCATTATTATACACTGAATTTTACAAAGGCTTTCTAATTGCGTTAGAAGAATATAAAAATGGCGAAAATCCCATAAATATTTATACCTACGATACCGCCGACAGCCTTGAATTAGTTAAGGAGATTCTCAAAAAGCAAGAATTAAAAGATGTCAACATTATTATTGCCCCTAACAATGATGAACAATTAAGCGTTATAGGAAATTTTGCAACAGAACATAATTGTACCGTATTAAATATTTTCAATGTAAAAAATACGCTTCACACGACTAATGCAAATGTTCTTCAGTCCAACATTCCACAAGATTTAATGTACAAAAAAGCAATATGCTATTTTATTGATACTTATAAAAATCACACACCAATATTCCTACGAAACAAAGAACGTCGTAGCGATAAAGCTACTTTTATTTCTGAGTTAAAAGCACAACTTGATTCTTCAAATGTATCACACTCCGAAATCGCATTTGCCGGAACATTAGTTGATGATGATTTATCGAAACTAAATGACACTACAAAATATGTGTTTATCCCCATGTCAGGAAGCCGTAGCGAATTGGCAAGCGTAATGACTGCTATCACACAATTCCGCAACAAAGTGGGCAACCCTGAAAACATCAATCTATTTGGCTATCCTGAATGGACAACATTCACAGGAAACACCAACGAGCGCATGATTCACCTCAATGCGACTATATACAGCCGTTTTTATAACGACACCCAAAGCTATCATGCGTTAAAATTGCATGAAGCCTACGACAAATGGTACAACGAGGAGATGATTGAAGCTATCCCCTCTCAAGGTACATTGGGATATGATACCGGAAAATACATATTCCAATCTATTCAAACAAATAATGGAGTTTTTGATGTTGCAACACCATTCAATGGCATTCAACATGGATATAATTTCATTAAAACATCGGACAATGCCGGATATATAAACAACACTCTATATATTATCAAATTTAACCCCGACGGAAGCGTCATCAAAACACTTTTAGATTAGAATACAATGAGAAAATCTATATTATTTATAATTACACTATTTTTTGCCTCTACGATTTCAGCTCAACGATACTATACCCCTAAAATATCAGTGGGAGGGAAAGCCGGAGTTACTTTTTCTCAAATGTCATTTTCTCCCGATGTGAAGCAATCGATGCTCATGGGATATATGGCAGGGGTATCGGTTAAATACACCGAAGAGAATTACTTTGGTCTTATTGCGGAATTCAACATTGAGCAACGTGGGTGGCAAGAGGATTTTGAAGAAAATCCGTTTTCATATAAACGACATCTTACATATTTTCAAATCCCATTGCTCACACACATCTATTTTGGCAATGACAAAATCAAAGGATTTGTAAACCTCGGACCCGAAATAGGATTTCTAATTGGAGATAAGATAACTGCCGACTTTGACTATAAGAACCCTTCATCAGTTCCCAATTTCCCGGCAAACAGAATGACCGAACAACTATACACCGATGTTAAAAACAATTTTGACTATGGTATTTCAGGAGGGCTTGGCCTTGAATATATCATAAAAAAACGCCATTCAATTATTCTTGAAGGACGTTATTATTTCGGATTGGGTAGCATATATCCCGATAAGAAAAAAGATACATTCTCAGCCTCTCGTGGTACATCAATATTAATCAGTCTTGGATATATGTACCGTTTCAAATAGAAATATTACCTTGTGCTGTCAGTATCTTAAACATTAAATCTTTCATCAGGTCATACTCATTTTGACGACTGCCAATACCTTTACTTTTGGCATCAAAATCTCGTATTGCCGATATTATCTCTATTGTCTTATAGGCATTGTAATTCCTCAAAGCCGGCTTATAGCTTTTTAACTGAATGGGCCACTTAAATCCTAATTCAGTCATCATGGCATTGTCGCTCTTGTCTTTCAAGAAATGTAACAGTAATAAATTTGAGAAGAAATTAAATATGGTTGTGATAGTCATCACCGTTGGGTTATTCTTGGAATTGGCTCTGAAATATTCGACAATGCTATACATCTTCAACGAATCCTTTTGGGCAATAGCATCAATCAGTTCAAAGTTATTGTAATCCTTACTTACCCCGATATTTCGCTCTATAGATTCGGGTGTTACTGTTGCACCTTCGCCCAAGACTATTGTTAATTTATCAATCTCATTATATAAACGTGATAAATCGGCACCCACATAATCACGCAACATAGCCAATCCTTTTGGCTCTATATTCAGTCCTTTATCCCTAATAAACGTGCTGATAATGTTTCCTATATTACGTTCATCTATTTTCTTTGATTCGAAGACGACTCCGCCACATTTCTTCATCTCGGCAAGTAAATCCTTAGCCTTCACCTGCGCGCCACGACAGCAAATTACGAGTATCGTCGTGAGTGATGGTTGAGATGCATACAGATGTAACCGATTTACATAATCGGCTCTAACCGATTGCGCCTCTTTCAATATCACAACTTGATACTCCGACATCATCGGATAGCGTCGGCACGCATCCATCACATCATCAGCACTCACCTGAGGGGCATACATTGTATACATATTGAAATCTCGCTCCTCTGGAGGTAATATCTCCTCAAACTCTTTTACTAAAGCGTCAATGAAATAGCCCTCTTCGCCATGTAATAGATATACCGGAGCATATTGACGTTTTGCCAATTGAGCCTTGATACCATCAAAAGTCACTGCATTTCCAGGTGCTGCCATATTTCTAATTGTGATAATGAATATTTTTTGTAAATTTACACAAAATATATACGATGTCCAAAATATAGTGCAACTCAATCTACCAACATACGACTATCAGCTTAAACGAACTGCCAACGGAGACAAAATCTTTGATTGTCTCCGACACAAATTTGTTGCGCTCACACCCGAAGAATGGGTGAGACAACATTTCACATCGTTTTTGATTAAGCATAAGGGATACCCGGCATCTCTCATGGCCAATGAGATTTCTCTATCACTAAATGGTACATCTCGCCGTTGCGATACCGTCGTATACGACCGAACAGGAAAGCCTCTTGTAATTGTTGAGTATAAAGCTGATACGATAGAGATTACCCAAAAAGTTTTTGACCAGATAGTGCGTTATAACATGGTTCTTAAAGCACAATATCTCATCGTTTCAAATGGGATGAAACACTATTGTTGTCGTATCGATTACGACAACCACACATATCATTTTCTACAAGAAATTCCCCCTTACGACAATTTATAGCTTAGAATAAGTAGGCTACACGTATGCTCCATGTGCGATTTCGTGCACTATAGTCTTTAAGTTTGCGTGTCTTAAGAGCATAGGTTGTTCCCATATTATAACAATACGATACCTGCCAATGACGCAAAATTTCAATACCGGCACCAAAAGAAAGACTGATTTCGCCAAATGGATACTCCAACGCTTTTATATCATTATGTGCTAACAAGAACGAGAATGACGGACCGGCAAACACAAATGGCGCACAATAATCTTCAAAACCATTGAGACGAGTATATTTAAAGCGCAAATTTAATGGGATTTCAAGATAATGAAGATAGCATCGTTCAGACCCAAACCCATCTGATGCCCATATCTTTTTCTCTCCAAGATGTATAGTTGCCCCTTTCATTGAATAAAAGGCACCCAAGTCGATACCAAAGCCTATACCATCAAATATCTTTTCCCCCATAACACCCACAGTGGCACCCACTTCCGGATCAATGGAAACAATATCTTGTTTAAACTTTAAATCTGAGAAATTAACCCCTGCCATAGGTCCATAACGAAATTGCGCATTCATTGTTATTGCACACATCATTGACACCAAAACAACAAGGCCTAAAATATATTTTTTCATAATTGTCTCTATTTCGATAATTTGGCACAAAGTTAAAGCAAATTGCGTGTAATTGCAAATTAAACAATTCCCTTTTCCGTTAATTTACTTTATCAATATCTCTTAATAAGAAAAACGTTGCGTTTTTAAATGAAATCTTCACAAATCCATATATACCTTTAAGAGATTTAAATCTGTTGCATAATTCTGCGAAAGAGATTATCTTTGTCTTATTAATTATTATGCGGTAGTATACCCTCGTAGGATTATGACAAACAATAAGAAGAAACCAAGCGAAAAAAAACCTCGCAAACATATAACAAATAAAATTATACGCTGGATGTGGATAACATTCTTCAGCGCAATCATATTAGGATTTATCATATTGGTCCTCATTTATAATGGAGCATTCAATGGATTTTTCGGGCACATGCCCCCAATTGAAGATTTAAAAAACCCGAAAGACCGATATGCATCAGTCGTATATGCCGCTGATGGTCCGGAATTAGGACGCTATTTCCGAAACACCGGCAATCGCGTGTATGTTGACCTTGACGATGTCTCACAACACGTTATTGATGCGCTGATTGCCACTGAAGATGTTCGTTTTCATGAACACTCAGGCATCGACATGCGTGCAATGTTTCGCGTAATCGTAAAAACACTATTGCTTCAACAAAAGAATGCCGGTGGTGGCTCTACAATCACCCAACAGCTCGCCAAACAGCTTTACTCTCCACCTTCAAACGGATTATTTGATCGAGCAATGCAGAAACCCATTGAGTGGATGATTGCCATCAAGCTTGAAAAATATTACTCAAAAGAGGAAATCATCAGGATGTATCTCAACCAATTTGACTTCCTCTATAATGCCGTTGGGATCAAATCGGCAGCTCATGTATATTTTGGCAAAGAGCCCAAAGACTTAACTATTGAAGAGGCAGCTATGCTTGTGGGAATGGTGAAAAATCCTTCTTACTATAATCCTGTGCGTCGTAGCGAGCGCACTCGTGAACGTCGCAACGTGGTACTCGACCAGATGTATAATGCCGACATGATTACCAAGGCTGAGCGCGACTCTCTCCAACAACTGCCTTTGATTCTTGATTTCCATCGCGTTGATCACAAAGAGGGACCTGCACCATATTTCCGCGAAGAACTTCGTCGCATCCTTCGTGCTAAAAAGCCCAATATAAACGACTATTTTGAATGGGAAAAACAAAAGTTCATAGACGATTCTATCGCATGGGAAACAAATCCTCTATTTGGCTGGATTGAAAAAAATCCCAAACCCGATGGCTCAAAATATGACATCTATACCGATGGTCTGAAAATTTTCACCACCATCGACTCTCGCATGCAACGATATGCCGAAGACGCTGTGGAAAACCATTTCAGCAAAACGTTACAGCCCAATTTTTTCAAAGAGAAAAAAGGTGTAAAAGGTGCACCTTACACCACTAACCGCGTCGAGTTATCGTCGGCACAACTATCATCGCTCATAAATAGAGCGCTGGAGCAAAGCGACCGCTATCGCATCATGTCAAAAGCAGGCTATTCCGATACAGAAATTAAAGAAGTATTCAACAAGCCTGTTGACATGAAAGTGTTCAGCTATGATGGTGTGGTTGATACGACAATGTCTCCGCTTGACTCAATATTGTATCACAAACATTTTTTGCGCACAGGATTTATGTCAATGGATCCACGCAATGGACATGTCAAAGCCTATGTTGGCGGACCTAACTTCACATTCTTCCAATATGACATGGTTTCTACCGGACGTCGTCAAATAGGCTCAACCATAAAGCCATTCCTCTACACCTATGCTATGGAAGAAGGATTTACCCCTTGCGACGAAATGCTCAATGAACAACCTACAATCTTAGACGAACTTGGTCGCCCATGGTCGCCTCGCAATGCGTCAAAAGCTCGTGTGGGCGAAATGGTTGACTTGCGCTGGGCATTGACCAACTCCAACAACTGGATATCGGCTCGCATAATGGAAAAACTTTCACCGGCAACATTAGTGCGCAACATTCACAACTTCGGCATCACAAACCGGAGTATCGTCCCCTCTGTGTCGTTGTGCCTTGGCCCATGTGAAGTTTCGGTTAAAGAGATGGTTACTGCCTATACTGCTTTTGCCAACAACGGGATGCGTGTTGACCCCATTTATGTTACGGCAATCGCCGATGCCAACGGCAACATCATCTCTGAATTTACCCCTAAATACACTGAGGTAATCAGCGAAAAAGCCTATTACCGCATCCTTTCAATACTCCTTAATGTTGTTGACAGGGGAACAGGCAACCGCATTCGTCGTGCGCCCTACAATATCACAGCCCAAACAGGTGGCAAGACCGGTACGACCAACGACAATGCCGACGGTTGGTTTATGGCATTCACTCCCCAATTAGTGTCGGGAGTGTGGGTAGGTGGAGAAGAGCGATACATCCACTTCAACAGCATGGCGCAAGGGCAAGGGGCTTCAATGGCATTACCCATCTATGGCTTATATATGAGCAAAGTGTATGCCGACAAGTCGCTCCCATATTCTCAAGACATAACCTTCAAGTTCCCTTCCCACATTGACCTTTGTGAAAAAGAAGACTTTGGAGAAGAATACACCGAGACTACCGAAGGAAGCATCGAAGGAGTTTTCGACTAACCGAAACCATAGGCAAATCGAAAGTTGAAAAAGGAAAGATGAGAGATGGAGTCATTGGTTGCCCGAAGGGCTATATCTGAATAGCCGGTGGCAAGCGAAACGCCACCATCGGATGCGAGCCACAGACAATAAGCATCGGAAAGACGCTATTTTACAAATAAATATCCGTAAGAATACTACCCACCCGACTTTGCAATCAAAGTTTCTTCCCCCCCTATAGCTCTCTAAAGTTCGCGCAAAGGGACAATTAAATAAATACTATAATATTTGCTCTTACTCATACAATAACAACTCCCAAGATAAGCTGTAGCATATCTTGGGAGTTGTTTGCTCTGGCTTTTGCGCTCGTTACTTGACAGGGCGCACCGTCAAACCAAGGTGACGACCGTAGCCGTAGAGGCTTAGGTCGCGGTAATTACCGATGAAGAATATATTCCGTGCGTAACTGTTGATGTATTCGTATTCATCCTCGTACAACGTGCCACTCCAATAGGCACCGTAGGCACCGCCGCTGTAGAGGGAAGTATCGTGGCGGAAACCTGCTAACGGAAGAAATATTGAATTCCCATTAGGACCTGTTACCATATATCCATGTGTACCCTTATAGCTTGCCCATATCCATGTACAATTTATAATGAGTTCATAAAATTCATCACACGTAGGCATACGCCAATTATTGCCCCATTTCTGTCGTGCGACATCATATTGTGTTCCACTTATATTATTTCCGATATTAGCATACGTATCCCCTTCCTCATCGCCATTTGTATCATAATAATACTTATAGGTACTTGCATAATAGACATCTTTTTCTTCTGTTTCTCCCCATGCATAATAACCACCATATTCTTCAGGAGATGATGCGCCAACATTCCATCCTGCCCATTTTACTGACAAACCAAGATCAACCTCCTGACTAAAAAAAATCCCGATTTCGGAGCCCAACACAAATACTTCATCTTCTCCATCAGGATTAGAAGGTTCATCACTACTACATGATGAAAAACTACAGAGCATTACCACAAATACCCATTTTAATATCGACTTTTTCATAATAATAAATTGTGCCTCGTGGTCCCCTCATTTGGCGTTTAAAATTAAGAATAAAAAAGCGCGGGACATTGTCGGTTTATCTTAATAGAGGCATCGCCAAACGCCCAATTCCGAAATAAACAGTCCACTCCCACGCCTTATCGATATACCGATTTCCCCTTGTCGGGGAGTGTATATACGACAAGTGAGAACGTTTTGACCACTCATCCTTCGGAATTTGAAAATTGGCGAATTTCTATTAAAGGATAACGCGAAACGCTTTCAATAAATATGTTCTCTTGAGGGCTAACGCAATAGCACGCACAAGATTAATACAAAAGTAATAAATATTTGACTACGGCACAATCTTTTCCAAAAATTTTACAACAACAAAACCCAAGAAAAAGCGACCGCTTCATCTTGGGATTATTTATTTGACTATTTATATTTATTTGAGGTTGTCGCGGACGGTTGAGAGGAATTTTACCATTGCATCGGAGTCGCGACGCGATACAATCTCTTGCAATTGTGAGAGTTTTTCCTGTATGCGCTCAAGCTGTGATGGCGTATTAGGATTAAACATAATCTCACTCAAGAGGAAATCATCTTCTGACATCAATCCGCGGGCAATTGTCATGTGACGCTTGAAAGTTGTTCCCGGAGCATCTTGATGTTTCATTATGCTAGCAAATACAAGCGTCGAAGCAAACGGGATTGAAAGAGAATAAGCGATGGTTTCGTCATGTTCCTGGAATGTGTATTCCTCAATGTGCAGATGCAATTCGCTATACAAATCCTTGAAAAATACTTTTCCAAGATGATCTCCTTCGGTGATGATTATCGCATTTTCACTGCTTAGATTACTCAATGATGCAAACGTGGGCCCAAACATGGGGTGAGTACTCACAAATGGATGTCCACATTGTGCATAAAACTCAGGCAGCCCGGTTTTTACCGATGCGATATCTGATAGAATACAATTTTTTGACACATGGGGCAACACTTTGTTGAATGCATCAATAGTATATTTAACCGTTGCTGCATTTATCACCAAATTGGGATCAAATGCATCAATCTCATCAAGTGATGCAAATCGTTGTGCATTAAATGTAAAGCGCAATCGCTGTGGGTCGGTATCATATATTGCAACTTCGTGTTTAAATGAGAGCAAATCGCAAAAGAACGACCCCATTTTCCCGGCTCCAATAATTAATATCTTCATAACACAATTATTTTGAACGGTCGTTTAATATCTCTATCTGTTGACGCACCGATTCTTCATGAATAGCCGAAAGGACCTTTTTCATAAAATCGCCACTCATACCCATTTCTTCAGCAAGTTTAACGCGTGATTGCATGATGTCGTCATATCGACCGGCTTGAAGCACCGGCATGCGGTGTTCTTTCTTGTATTGACCTATTTCACGAGAAACGCGCATGCGCTTATTTAAGACTTCGAGCAATTCATTGTCAATTCCATCAATTTGTTGACGCAACAACGATAGGCTTTCTGTTGATTGTGAAGCATCACGATGCACAAGAGTGTTTAGAATAAAGTTTAGCACATCGGGGGTTACTTGTTGGCTCTTATCACTCCAAGCACAATCGGGATCACAATGGCTTTCGATTATCAATCCATCAAATCCCATATCAAGAGCTTGCTGAGACAAAGATGCAACAAGTTCGCGTTTACCACCTATGTGGCTTGGGTCGCAAATAATGGGCAATTGAGGCATGCGACGACGCAATTCGATAGGTATGTGCCATTGCGGAAGATTGCGATAAAGATGTTTACCATAGGCACTAAATCCACGATGTATTGCGCCTATACGACGAATACCTGCATTGTAGATGCGTTGCATTGCACCAATCCACAATTCGAGGTCGGGATTAACAGGATTTTTTACCAACACAGGGACATCGGCTCCGGCTTCTTGTAGAGCATCGGCAATTTCCTGCATTGCAAACGGGTTGGCCGATGTGCGCGCACCAATCCACAAGATATCAATTCCGGCTTCAAGTGCAGCTTCTACATGTTGTTTTGTTGCAACCTCAGTACCGGTATACATTCCTGTTTCTTCTTTCACTCGTTTCATCCATGCAAGGCCTTCGACACCTACTCCTTCAAATCCTCCGGGTTTAGTGCGTGGTTTCCAAATGCCTGCTCTAAATATCTTAATTCCATTACTTGCGAGTTCTTTAGCAGTCGTTAGCACTTGTTCTTCAGTTTCTGCACTACATGGACCGGCGATAACTAATGGTTGATTGGGATTAATACCATCCAATAAAATCGGTTGTAAATCTTTCATAATATATTATTTTTACTTTTTCATTTCTTTAATACGTTGTAATGCTCGACGCATATTTTCTTCAGTTGCACACAATGATATTCTCACATACCGGTCTCCATTGCTACCAAATATAAATCCCGGTGTAATAAATACTCGCGCATCATACAATACCTTATCGGCAAGCACTTCGCTTGACTCTTCGCTATCTGGAATACGTCCCCACAAGAACATTCCACGTTGTTTTTCATCAAATCGGCAATCCAATTCTCGCATAATATCTTCAGCGACCAAACGACGAGAAGCATATACCTCATTGAGTGTGTCATACCATTCTGGTCCGGCTTGTAAACCTTTGACGGCAGCAAGCATTAATGGTTTGAATTGCCCGGAATCGATATTTGATTTTACTTTCAAAATCCAATTTATAAACTTTGGATTTGATGCCAACATACCAACACGCCATCCGGCCATGTTATGAGACTTACTCATTGAGTTCATCTCAATAGATATTTCGCGAGCGCCCTCAACCTGCAACAAGCTCAATGGCTCCTTGTTTAATACAAAACTATATGGGTTATCATGAACGATAACTATATTGTAGCGATGTCCGAAATCTACAATTTTACGGAATAATTCAAGTGTTGCAGGTGTACCTGTTGGCATGTGTGGATAATTTATCCACATTAATTTGATTTTGTCAAGAGGCAGGCGTTCCAATGCCTCAAAATCGGGCATCCAACCATTTTCTTCGGTCAAATCATAGTTATATATCTCAGCTTGCGCCAATCGGCTCACCGATGTATAAGTAGGATAACCTGGATTTGGGACTAACACCCCATCACCGGGATTCAGAAATGCAAGCGATACATGTAAAATACCCTCCTTTGAGCCTATCAATGGCTGGATTTCTTTTGCCGGATCAAGTTCAACACCATACCAATGCTTATACCAATCGGCAAATGCCTGACGCAATTCAGGAATACCAACATAGGGTTGGTAACTATGATTACCCGACTTTTGGGCTTGCTCACATAGAGTTGCAATAACATCTTCATGGGGCATGCGGTCGGGACCACCTATTCCCAACGAAATTATATCAGCACCCTGTGCATTGAGTTGCGCAACCTCTCTCAATTTTTTTGAGAAATAATATTCTTGTATCTCCATCACGCGATCAGCAGGCGCGATATTCGGCTCATTATATTTCATAGGTACATTCTTTATATTCACCAAGTATTTTAAAATCATTCATCAATGGTCTCACAGCATCTATGGACTGACGATAGCGCACATAGCTATCAAATGTCAAATCGACATAGAAACGATATTCCCACTCACGACCGATAATGGGCATAGACTGAATTTTTGAAAGATTTATATCATAAAAAGAGAAAATTGTCAAAACCTTTGACAATGCGCCTTGTGTATGTGGCAACGAGAAAACTATTGATGATTTGTTTATCTCTCCTTCTTTTGGTTTTAGCTCTGATGCAAGCAACGGATCAGCTATTATCAAGAAACGGGTAAAATTGCGTTTATTTGTTTCAATTCCCTTCTCAAGGATATTCAGCCCATAAAGGTTTGCTGCATATTCGCCACATATCGCAGCATGTCCCAATAATTTTTCCTCGGCAATTTCTTTTGCACTGCCGGCTGTGTCAAATTTTTCTATCATTTTCAAATTGGGATGCCTACGCAAATACTGTTCACATTGCATTAATGCTATCGGGTGAGAATTTGCCTCTATAAGTTCTTCTATCGATTGCCCGGGCAATGCCGCCAAAACATGTGATATGCGCAATTTCTGTTCTCCTATTATCTGCAAATTACTATTTCTCAATAATTCGTGATTTTGCAACAAGCTACCGGCTATTGTATTCTCTATTGCAACAATTCCCAATAAAGATGCATCACACGACAACATTTCAAACATCTCGGGAAAAGTATCACATGGTATTGTTGTAATAACTTCATTCTTGAAATACTCTCTTGCTGCTGCATCATGAAAACAGCCTGCGACACCTTGAATTGTTACTCTTTTTTCCATATTACATTAATATAATAAAAAAATCCCGCATAAACGGGATTTTATATTTCTGTTAATCATTCAATCATAGAGGTTACGCACATAAAATCCCGTTCTTATTTTTTGCAAAATAAAAATAAAAGAAAAAGTAATATGCGTAAAATCGTGTCATTTTGTTTGCTTTGTGATGCAAATGTAAGCAATAGTTTTTAATCTGCAATGGTTTTTAGAAATAAATTATCTTTACATAAATTATTTTTTCATTTCGCCATTTTGCAACAAAAAAATCCCCACCAATGTTTCGGCAGGGATTTTGATATCAATTTTATTGTTTATTATTTTGCTTCAGAGAAGATTACAACGCGATTCCAGTTGTTTTCGTCGTAAACTTGGCTATCACTGCCTTCAGCAACAACAGACAAACGATCAGCAGCAATACCATATTTGTCAACCAATAGGTTGTAAACGTTTTGAGCACGTTTTTCAGAAAGAGTTTTATTATAGTCGCTTGAACCTGTTTTAGCATCAGCATAACCCTTAACAACAACTTTCACATCAGGATTTTCGTTCATCCATTTAGCGATGTTATAAACGTTGATCATTTCAGATTTGCGAACTTTAGCAGAGTTAAGTGTAAATTGAACATTTGACATCAAAGGAACTGCTACAACTTCAGGACATTCAGGGCATTTAACTTCAGGACATGGAAGTTGAGCTTCAGCAGCAGCAAGACGATTGTTGCAGTTTGCTAATGCACCACGAAGGTCATTAACTTGGCTGTTAAGAGCGTCGATTTGTGCTATGTAATCACATGGATTAACTGTGTTGAAACCTCTACCACCGAAATGATAAGTGAAACCACCGATTGCAGTTACGTTAACGTCAACTGGCTCGCCATAAGCAGCATTGTTAAAGTTATCACCATACATTTGAGCGCGACCTTCTACGAAGAAATCAAATTTTTCGCTCAAGCGGAAACGGAATTGAAGACCGGCTGAGACAGGGAGAGTCCAAGAGTTGCTCTTAGCTTTACCATCATTGTCAATAATTCCTGATTGAGTGAAATCCCAGCAGAATGTTCCACCGATACCCACGAAAGGAAGAATACTAACTACACGATTTGAATTTGAGCTACCAAATGTATTGAACATATCCCACATCAAATCTACGTTAAGATTTGCATATTTAGCTTTAGTGTAAACGTAATTGTCCCAGTGATAAGCACCACCAAGAGCGCTGAAACGAAGACCTAAATAAGGGCTCATCCATTTACCGAAACCAAGGTTATAAGCGGCAGTCATGTGAATTTTTTCTTCACCATTTTGCAAATAGCTTTCTACTAGAGGCACATTAATACCTGCACCAGCTTGGATAAACCAGTTACCAGAAGAAAGATCATAATAATCTTTACATGGTGTAAGTTCTGCTACTGTTACATCTTCTTCAACAACAACAGCTTCTTGAGCATTAACATTTGCTACAGATAGCATACCGCTACAAGCAACAAGGGCTAAAAGAATGTTCTTTTTCATTTCTATAAATTTAAATTAAACAAATATATTCTTTTTTTCATAAAGTCTCAATAACGTTTTTTGTGATTTACACACAATAGAACATATCCAAACTTCACAAAGTTCACTTTAAGATAGACAAAAATACAAACATTTATTAATATACACAACTTTTCCCCTTTAAAATTTAACAGAAAACAATAATTTTAACCAAACTGTATGTAATTTTCTAAATTTCATTGATTATATAATTAATAGATTTTGAATGCGTCATATATCTTCTTGGCTGCATATTATTTTACTTTTTACACATCCAAACATGCTAAATTATTCTATACCAACGAAATCAATTTATCCAAATCGTTTTTTGTCGTTGACCACGATGTAACAAAACGCACTACTGAACTGGTTTCCCCTTTAGGTCCCCATAATTCAAAACCCACATGGCAACTCAGACGGTCAACAAGGTCATTAGGAAGACGGAAAAACTGTTGATTTGTAGGTGAGTCTACAACTGATTCATATCCACGTGCAGTGAATTCTTCTTTTAACGTTATTGCCAATTCAACAGCATAACGACCTATGCGCATATATAAATCATTGGTAAACAATGTATCAAATTGCAATCCGAGCAAACGTCCTTTGGCAAGCAATGCGCCATGTTGTTTCATGAGTGGCATCATATTTTTGAGCAATGTGCCGTTGGTAACTACAACCGCCTCCCCCATCAATGCGCCCATTTTAGTTCCACCAATATAGAACACATCGGCCAATCGTGCAATATCTTTGAACGTCACATCACATTCAGTGGCAGCAAGTCCATAACCTAATCTTGCGCCATCGATATAGAGTGGGATTTGCGCTTTACGACACACCCGGCTCAATGCTTCCAATTCTCCAAGAGTATATATCGTACCATATTCCGTAGGAAATGAGATATAGAGCATCCCTGGAGCCACCATATGTAAAAATGTTTCATCACGATAAAAATCGTTTATATAATTCTCTACCTCATCGGTCCGCACTTTCCCCTCGCAATGAGGGAGTGTCAACACTTTATGCCCGGTAGCTTCAATTGCACCTGCCTCATGCACGTTAATATGTGCGCTCTCTGGAGCTAAAACGCCTTCATGTCGTGCCAATAAGCCATCAATTACTGTTGCATTGGTTTGCGTACCTCCTACAAGAAAAAACACTTGTGCTTTTGGAGCATCACATGCCTCACGAATAAGTTCAACAGCTCGTTCAGAATATTGATCGCAACCATACCCCACAGTATGTTCAAAATTTGTATCCAAGAGCCTTTGCATCACCTCGGGATGCGCTCCAGCCATATAGTCGGAATTAAAGTATATCATTTTAATAAACGTTTATAATATACAAAGTTATAAAATCTCAGAAACAATGCTAAATTTAAGAAATTAAAATCATTTTTTGGACTTGCATCGTTAAGTCCATCAATTAACCATTGCATCTATCTACAGCATTTGTTTTTACCGAACGAATTCATTACCTTTGTGATAATTATTTAAAAATGAAAGAATCTAACAAAACATCCACTCGATTTAAAACGCAAAAAAAATTTAGGCTGACATTTATCAACGAAAACTCATTTAATGAAGTGTGGTCGATAAAAATGTCTCGAACCAGAGTCATATTATCTATTTTTGTCATTCTAATAGCTATCGGATGTATTGTATCTACCCTAATTGTATCAACCCCAATAAGGACATTATTACCGGGATATCTTAAAACATCCCAACGCCAGGAAAACGTAATAAACAGTATGCGCATTGACTCTCTTTCCACTAATGTAAACATCAATAATGCATACCTCTCCAATATCATTAATATCCTCAATGACAATATCGACACAACATCGGTTACTCTACCGTTGGTATCAGACACAATCAAATACATCCCCATTGATTCTATAATCAACTCTTCTCCAATAGAGCGCCAATTCATACAACAATTTGAAGATCAAGAGAAATTCAATTTATCGGTATTAGCTCCAATTGTTGCAGAGGGTATGATGTTTTACACTCCTATTTACGGAGCTTCAGTAAAAGAGAACGACTCTCCCCTTTCCATTGAGCTTATTACTCCGACAAATTCCCCAATCTCAACAATCTATAACGGCACGGTAATAGACTCATACTATCTTCCTAATATTGGCAATGTTATTATCATTCAACACCCAAATGACTTCATCTCCAAATATTCAGGAATACATGAATTTTTTGTTTCTAAAGGAGATAAAGTAACAACCGGTCAACGCATTGGGCTATCCCATCAAAACAATAGAAGCAAAAAGCCTTTCACATTTGAACTTTGGCACAAAGGGACCCAATTAGATCCACTTGATTATATCGCTTTTTAGGTAATTTATAAAATTCGGTTTGAAAGAATGGATAAATTGCACTACTTTTGCATTTTATTCATTATTAAATAGAATTTAGAAGTGGCTCCACATAAAAAGATTGCACTATTAGGCTCAACCGGCTCTATCGGCACCCAAACACTTGACATTATTGCCGAGTATCCTGATTTATTCTCGGTCGAAGTGCTTATTGCGGGCTCAAATATAGATTTACTCATCCAACAGGCGTTGAAATTTAAGCCGAAATACGCCATCATCGCAAACGATAGCCTTTACTCTCAACTTAGCAATGCATTAGCACCATTAGGGATTAATGTTGCTGCAGGCAAAAAGGCGATATGCGAAGCAATGGCACTTGACTCAATAGATGTCGTTGTTACTGCTGCAGTTGGATATAGCGGACTTGAGCCAACAATCAGTGCAATAAAAGCAGGTAAGCGTATTGCTCTTGCCAACAAAGAAACTCTTGTTGTTGCCGGCGAATTAGTAACCTCACTTTTGAAAGATTCTGCATCTACAATCATCCCAGTTGACTCTGAACATTCAGCAATATATCAATGCTTGGTGGGCGAAGATGCTAAATCAATAAAAAAACTCATCATCACCGCTTCGGGAGGTCCTTTCCGTAACAAAACGCTAACAGAGCTTAAACACGTTACTGTAGCCGATGCGTTAAAACACCCAAATTGGTCAATGGGTGCAAAAATCACAATTGACTCTGCCACAATGCTCAACAAAGCATTTGAAATTATAGAAGCTCGTTGGCTGTTTGGCATTGAAGCAGAAAAGATTGAAGCGGTTGTTCACCCTCAGTCGATAATTCACTCTATGGTGGAATTTGTTGACAATTCAGTTAAAGCGCAACTCGGATTGCCCGACATGCACCTCCCCATCCGATATGCTCTTGGCGATGCCACTCGCCTTGCAACAACAGCTCCGGCTTTGACTCTTGCCGACTATGCGACATTGACATTCGAAAAACCCGATATCGAAAAATTCCCTTGTTTAAACTTGGCATACGAAGCATTGAAATCAAAAGGAAACACTGCATGTATCATTAATGCTGCCAATGAAATAGCTGTAGCTGCTTTCCTCAAACAGCAAATCAGCTTTTTGGACATATATAAAATCATCGAAAAATCAATTGCGAACATATCGTTCATCAAATCCCCAACATTTGAGGACTACGTAAAAACTAATACAGAAACTCGCGCCTATGCCGAGTCAATAATAAAATAATATTTAATGGAAACTTTTCTTTTAAAAGCATCTCAACTCATCGCATCTCTTGCGTTGCTTGTTATAATACATGAATTTGGGCACTATATCTTTGCTCGCATGTTTGGTATTAAAGTAGAGAAATTTTATCTCTTTTTTGATCCCTGGTTTTCCATCTTTAAATGGAAGCCTAAAGAAGTTGAAAAACTTAATCCCGATGGCAGTTTAAAAACGACATGGAGAGACACCGAATATGGTATTGGATGGCTTCCGCTTGGTGGATATGTCAAGATTGCCGGCATGATTGACGAGTCGATGGACAAAGAACAAATGGCTCAACCGATTCAACCTTGGGAATTTCGTGCAAAACCGGCATGGCAACGACTGCTTGTAATGCTCGCCGGTGTTATTTTCAACTTCGTTCTTGCTATTTTAATCTATACAGGAATTGCTTTCTACTGGGGCGAAAAGACAATTGCATTTGAAAACGCAACTGAAGGACTCGATTATGTCCCTGCTGCTCAAAACATAGGTTTCCAAAACGGAGATATTCCATTATTTGCCGATGGTATAAAAATTGATGTTTCAGAACGTGATTTCGCCATGCGCATGGTGGAAGCTGATGTCGTTACCGTTCTACGTAATCACTCCGACACCGTAAACATCAATATCCCTGACAATTTTATTTTCCAACTTGAAAACGACGAGGGATTCTTTGCTTACCGCACTCCTGTTTATGTTCATAAGCTTTCTCCGGGAGAGCCGGCCGAAGAAGCAGGGCTCAAAGAGGGAGATCACATTGTGAGCGTTGGAGATATAAAAACTCCTTCATTCACAGAATTCACTCCTGCGTTACAACAATTCGGAGGGAAAGAAACCTCAATAGGTGTAATGCGAGGCGATTCAATAATTAATCTTACCATAACCCCAACCGAGAGTGGCAAAATCGGCATACAATTACGTCCTATCACCGACATCTACCCAATAGATATTACTCAATATTCATTCTTTGAGTCATTCCCCAAAGGCTGGGAAATAGGCATTAGCACCCTCTCTACATATGTGGGCTCAATGAAACACCTTTTCAGCGCTGAAGGCGCACAAAGCATTGGTGGATTTGGAGCAATTGGCAGCATCTTCCCAGACACATGGAATTGGCTCTCATTCTGGGAAATTACAGCGTTCTTGTCGGTTGTCCTTGCATTCATGAACGTTCTCCCCATCCCTGCTCTTGATGGCGGACACGTCCTATTCCTATTATATGAAATCATCGCTCGTCGCAAACCAAGCGACAAATTCCTTGAATATGCTCAAATTGCCGGCATGGTATTTATCTTTGGTCTACTCATTTTTGCCAACGGCAACGATATTTATCGTTTCTTCTTTAAATAGATATGGCTTACAAAATCATAAAACTCAAAAAAGGCAAAGAGGAGTCGCTCCTAAGATTTCACCCTTGGGTGTTTTCTGGAGCTATTGCTTCTCTTACTGAAGATATAGAGGAAGGCGACCTTGTTAATGTCGTTTCAAATACCGGAAAATTTATCGGCGTGGGACATTACCAAATCGGGAGCATCGCAGTCAGAATTCTTTCGTTTGAAGAAAAAGAAATCAACGACAACTTTTTTATAGAAAGACTCTCTGCTGCCTACCAATTACGCAAGACGCTCAACCTCATTCGCCACAACAATAATGCATTTCGCCTTGTTCATGGCGAAGGGGACTTCCTTCCCGGGCTCATCGTTGACATCTATGGCAACACAGCTGTAGTTCAAGCCCATTCACCTGGTATGCACTATGCTCGCAATATAATTGCCAATGCTCTTGTTGCAATAGAAGATGCCGGAATAAAGAACGTATATTATAAGTCAGAGACCACATTACCCTACAAAGCACAACTCGATCCGCAAAACGACTATATCATAGGCTCATTTGAAACCAATATCGCTATTGAAAATGGGCTAAAATTCCATGTTGACTGGCTCAAAGGACAGAAAACCGGTTTTTTTGTTGACCAACGAGATAATCGCAAGTTACTCGAACATTATGCCAAAGGGCGTAATGTATTGAACATGTTCTGCTACACAGGAGGCTTCTCATTCTATGCGATGCGCGGTGGTGCTAATTTAGTCCACTCTGTCGACAGCTCCTCAAAAGCCATCACATTGACCAATGCCAATGTTGAGTTAAACTTTCCCAGAGACACCCGCCACAAAGCATTTGCCGAAGATGCGTTCAAATTCCTCAACGAGATGGACAACAGCTATGACTTGATTGTCCTCGACCCACCGGCATTTGCAAAACATCGTAGCGCACTCAAAAATGCACTCATCGGTTACCGCAAGCTCAATGCTAAGGCTTTTGAAAAGATAAAACCGGGAGGTATTTTGTTTACATTCTCATGCTCTCAGGCAGTAAACAAAGATCAATTCCGTCTTGCCGTATTTTCGGCAGCGGCACAATCTCATCGTAAGGTGAGAATACTTCACCAGCTCACCCAACCTGCCGATCACCCCATAAATATATATCACCCCGAAGGCGAATATTTGAAAGGGTTGATTTTATATGTAGAATAACTGATTAAACAATAATAACCATGGCGATTTTAAACAAACTAATTCCAAGTGCATTCATCGCACTATCGATTACATCTTGCAATATGGCTACACAACAAACCGACGATTTCGACTACACCGTCGATCGTTTTGCCGACATCGAAGTACTTCGTTACAAAGTACCCGAATTTGAAAACCTTTCGGTTAACCAAAAAGCTCTCATATATTATTTGACCGAAGCAGCAATTACAGGCCGTGATATCCTTTGGGATCAAAATGGCAAATACAATTTGCCTATCCGCCAAACTCTCGAACAAATCTATGTTAATTTTGACGGAGACAAAGAATCAGCCGAATTCAAGGCATTTGAAAAATACTTGAAACAAATCTGGTTTGCCAATGGTATTCACCATCACTATTCAATGGACAAATTCACCCCTGAATTTACTCAAGAATTTTTCGCTTCACAAGTAAAAAACATCACTCCTGAAAATCTTCCTCTAAACGGAAAATCAGTTGATGAACTCATCGCTGAACTTTCGCCGGTGATTTTCGACCCTGCTGTTATGGCTAAACGGGTAAATCAAGCCGAAGGAGAAGACTTGATTATGACTTCGTCAAACAACCTTTACGACGGAGTAACACAAGCTGAAGTTGAAGCATATTATGCCACTCTCAAAAATCCTAACGACACAACCCCCATCTCATTCGGTCTAAACACTCGCGTAACAAAAAAAGATGGTCAAGTCATTGAAGAAGTTTATAAAGTTGGTGGATTATACTCCGATGCTATTACTCGCATCGTTGAACTGCTTGGCAAAGCTGCCGAATATGCCGAAAACGACGCTCAACACAACACCATCAACAAACTCATTGAATATTACCAAACAGGCAATCTTCGCCTATTTGATGAATACTCAATCCTTTGGCTACAAGACACTGCATCTCAAGTAGATTTCATCAACGGATTTATTGAATCCTATGGAGACCCTCTTGGCATGACAGGAGCATGGGAATCAATCGTTAATTTCAAAAACGTAGAAGCATCAAATCGCACACAAATCATCAGCGACAACGCACAATGGTTTGAAGACAATTCGCCCATCGATCCACGTTTCCGCAAAGAAGAAGTAAAGGGAGTGTCGGCTAAAGTTATTACAGCAGCCATTCTTTCTGGCGATGCCTATCCTGCAACACCCATCGGCATTAACCTTCCCAATTCTAACTGGATCCGCGCTAATTACGGTTCTAAATCAGTAACAATCGAAAATATCACACAAGCCTATGACGCTGCATCTCAAGGTAACGGATTTAATGAAGAATTTGTGTATGACCAAGAAACCCGCGACCTCATGGGAAAATATCTTTTCATTACCGACAATCTTCACACCGACCTTCACGAGTGCCTTGGTCATGGCTCAGGCAAATTGCTTCCAGGGGTAGACCCTGATGCCTTGAAAGCTCATGGCTCTACTCTTGAAGAAACTCGTGCCGACTTGTTTGCTCTTTATTATCTCGCCGACCCTAAACTTGTTGAACTTGGATTACTTGATAATCCTGAAGCCTACAAAGCGGAATATTACAAATATATGCTTAATGGCATGATGACTCAACTCATGCGCATCGAGCCGGGAAAAGATGTCGAGGAAGCGCACATGCGCAACCGCAAATTGATTGCTGAATGGGCTTACGAAAATGGTAAAGCAGAAAATGTTGTAGAGCTCATCAATAAAGATGGCAAGACATATATCAAAATTAACGACTACAATAAATTGCGTGAATTATTCGGCAAACTTCTTAGCGAAATCCAACGCATCAAGAGTGAAGGTGACTATGAAGCAGGACGCAACATCGTTGAAAAATATGCCGTTAAGGTTGATCCAAAACTTCATGCCGAAGTTCTTGAACGATATTCACATCTTGACATCGCACCTTACAAAGGATTTGTAAACCCCATCTACACCCCTGAATTTGATGCAGAGGGCAAAATCGTTGATGTTAAGATATCATATAACGAGGATTACATCCCACAAATGTTGCGCTACGCTCGCGACTACTCTCCCCTCACAAAATAATAAATCCCAAAATCAAAACGCATAGAAACTGCCCACACCAAGGCAGTTTCTTTTTTATTATACCAAAACCAAATAAGTCTCCAAAATGGAGACTTATTTGGTACACATAAATTATTATATTAATTTTGCAAACATTCAATGGTATGAAATCCATTGAACAGACATATTTTTTTGAGACGTTACGATACGTTATCTTCTGAGTTCAAACTTCGCAAAACTTTGTAACCATCAAGAAGATACGGCAACGGAACGTCTACGTTTATATGCACATTCAGTCGAAGAGGATTTAAACAAAACCCTCTTTGTAATCGCATATAATCAGACGTAGGCTGACACGTTGCTTATCCTTGATGGTGGGCAATGCGAAGGCCTGAACGAGGGATAAGTAAAGTTGCTCCCTACGTCGTTTTTTTGTAGTCCTGTTTTTGGGGAGAAAAGGGCTTTTGAAAATGCTAATATGACAGACATAATTATCGGAGAAATCATCCGTCGCAAACTTGACGAAAGCGGGATTTCATACACCGAATTTGCCAAACGTATTCATTGCGAAAGGCAATCGCTGTATTATCTTTTCAAGTGCAAAAGTATTGACATTGAGCGTTTGATGCTGATCTCAAAAGCATTAGACTATGATTTCATTAAACACATATACCTTGAAAAAGAAGGCAACAAAGAACACTCTACCCAAAATACTATCATAATTGATATCGACGCAGACAAACTCAAATCCTTAGATAAAATCATCTTTAACATAAAGCACAACGACACATCTACACAATAGATACCATAGTCGAATTATTAGACGACATAGTCAGACTATTAGACGCGCATTCTTTGTTAAAACGCACATTTTATCGCAATTTTGCTAATGATATTTTAATTATTTAACTCAAATAACGTATTTATTATGAAAAAGTTCTTTATGACTATTGTTGCAACTGTATTTTTGACAAGTTGCGCGTCAGTTACTACTCCGGTTGGTTTTTCAGGTCTTTATACAGGTGTTACATCAGGAGTAGCAGCGACTTCAAATAACGTTGGCACTAAAGTCGGAGAATCTAGCGCAACTAATGTGTTAGGACTATTTGCGACAGGTGATGCAGGTATTGATGTAGCAGCTAAAAAAGCCGGTATCAAAAAAATCAGCCATGTAGACCAAACTCAAACAAGTATATTAGGGTTGTTCTCTACTTACAAAACAAGAGTTTACGGAAACTAATTTTCAACAACAGGAGGCTGTGTCGAAATTCAAAATTTTGGCATAGCCCTTTTTCAATGTCATCATGTTAAAGAAATCATTTGTCATTTTTATTTGCTTAATCATATCGGTGGGATATATCAGAAGCAACAACTATTCTGATAAGTACATAACAACTTTATCAGAAAAAGGGATGTTGTTTTTTATTAAGCCTCAAAAAATGCCACGAATAAAAGGATATGATGCAGTTAAAGATATGGAATATGATATAACTTATATCACAAATACAGATTCTGTATCATATACTATATCTATTTATACAAAAACACCTATAAAAACAGATTCTGTTGAGATTCTGTATAATGGTAATATATTAAAAGAACAATTGGAAAAAATTTACATTGAGCCAAACAAATCAAAATGGGAAAGCCGATTACGATTTCGTATCCCTTATCATGTTTTTAAATCAATGTATCAGTTAACAAAATCATTCCAGTTTAAATTTTCAGATGACAAGCACATCGCATTCTTCTTTTTTGATTCAAGCAAATGGGAGAAAGAAAAGAAAAAGATGAATTCAATAATAGGTATAATAGACTATAACAATGAATAAAATCATATTACTGTCATTATTGTCTTGCTTAACGTTATTGGCGCACGGGCAAGTAAATGTATCAACAGATGCTTTATATTTTGATAACACGGCAAACAATTCAATAATTATCAATATCACATCCGATGAAGAATGGAACTTCAGCACTAATGTAGACTGGATACACATAGAGAAAGTATCATCAAACATGTTATCGATAGAGACAATTTCAGCCAATGATAAAACGAATAAACGATATGCCCAAATTGTCATAACTCAAGCGGGAAAAACAAAATCCATCTCTATACAGCAAGAAGCATCCGAGCCAAGATTGATTGCATCAAAAGAGTCTGTCACAATACCATATAAGGGGGGGAATAATATAATTTCCATATCGTCAAATATGTCATGGAAAATCATGCAATCTCCACAATGGTGTATTTTAAATATCACTGATAATGATATCAATATTAAAGTTGGTCAAAATGATTCTAAAAAATCTCGTGCAAGTGTAATTATAATTAAAGCAGAAAACCATGAGATATCAATCCCCATAAAGCAAAGAGGAAATAGTATTTTCGATAAAATACAAGATAACGTTAACGATATAATATAAATACATATATTTATGAATAGAACATTAAAGTCCTTTTTTTTATTTACGTTATTGGTTGCATGTAATAATGTGTATGCTCAATATAACGATAATTTAAATAAATTTTTATCTCCTTTCTTTAAAAATGGATTTATTTTATTGCGCCAAGATTACCACTTAATAAATCCTGACAATGACAGAGTTTACACAAAAGATAATATGGATTATTATGGTCGCATATATACTATTGGAGTAAGAACGGTAGATAATAATTTTATTGTCTTAAACGAAATGATTCAGCCATGGATAAAAGATATGTCTATATCGAGCAATAGTAAATTTGTCCCTACTATCTCAAACACAGTTTACCGCACACATAATGCGACAGAGTGGGAACCCATAGCTTATGACAGCAGTAGTAACAACGCTCTTGTTGAAGAAAAGATATACACGATATCAGGATCTGAAGAATCAGGGTTTGAAATAGACACTCAATTTGGATCGAAAAAAGGATTTGCCGTATGGATTAAATCAAACGGTAAACTCTCTACCAAAAGTGATTTATCTTGCATTGATATTTACGTTGAACAATTAAATATAAAAACACGAGAAAATATATACGTATATGATATTTCCAATCAGCCCGGTGTTGATATCATAGGAGGATTTTATCTTGTGCCAAAGTCAGAAGAAACAGGCAAATTATCATTCAAAGTAAATGGATTATTCTCTAAAGTAGGTGGAGTCTGGAAATTTGTGTCATTAGGTGTCGACATGCCAGATGATTACTAATAAGGAGTTACACTATAATATAGCAAATATAAATAAGCTTATTAGTCAAAATAGTACATAAAAAGCAAGCCGTTTTTACTAATTAGCATATTAATACAGATTTTTATCATTATACAAAACTTTGAATATGATGGAGACGGCGGATTGTGAAATTCGCCGTCTCTCACTCATCAATGTAGCGGATTTCTCTACACAACTCTTATGCAAGAGTAAAAATAACTATTTTTGTATAAATACAATAAACCATACTAACCTAATTAATTTTCTGACAAATGAAAAAATTAAATCTTTTGGGCATCATAATGGTGCTTCTAATGGGCTTGAATTTTGTATCATGCTCAAGTGATGATGACAAGTCCTCTGTATCTGACGAATATAGCGAAGACCTATTTTCTATCGAAGGAGCAATATTCCATGAAGGGGACCTTCCTGAGGCTACAACCACAAATGAAATTGAAGGTGTTAGCTTCAACGACAGAGCTCTTTCTGGTGGGATGAATTTTATCGTTGTAAACAGCGAAACTGTTTATCAAAAATTTTATGTCGGGACTGCTGATTCTGATGGTTATTGGGAATATGTACCCAACCAATCACGTGCCAATAACAGAACCATTTACAGCATCCCCATCATGTATGGAACAAACTACAACAAAGACATTACAATGGTACTTATCGGGGTTGACGATGAAGGAAACGTTACTGTTCAATACCAATTTGATGTAACATTTGTAGACAGCCAGAGTGGAGACATCAACATCAACCTCACATTTTCAACCCCTAAGGATGTTGACCTTCACCTTTACACTCCAAGCGGAGAACACATCTATTATGGTAACAGAGGCGGAAATATCACCATCGGTGACGAAGTTGTTGCCTACGGATTAGATCACGACTCAAATGCAGGTTGTTCTCTTGACTATCTCAACAACGAAAATATCTTCATTCCTGAAGAGCTTGTTGAAAATGGTGAATATCGCATAGTTGTTGACTTGTGGGAAAATTGCACAAATGAATATGAAACATCATGGGCAGTAATCGCACGTTATAAAGGAAATATCATTGAAAATGAATTAACCGGTTGGAGCAATCCTGCTACAGGCACATACGCAGCCAACGCACAGTCAGACGACATGACCACTGTTATGACATTTACGATTTCTGACGCAAAAGAAAGTCGCTCAGCTAAATCATTTGAAATCACTCCTCGCAAACTCACTAATGCAGAAAAAGCAAAAATCGAATTTGCATTAGATTAAATAACGGCAATAATTCCATTATAACAGAAAATGCGTTCTCGACTGAGAACGCATTTTTATTGTATATTACAATTGGTAATTTTAAACGTTGATTACCTGAACAAAAGTTATTTAGATTTTGTCGTTGAGGAGGTGGAGTTTAGTGGCGATTTTGCGATAGTCTTTTGACGCAAGATAAGCATCAATGGCATCGGCATGAACATGGCGATGGAGGTCGGTACCAATAAAATCTACGTAACCTTTTTCTACGAGATATTCCGCAATTACCTTCTCATCTTTGCCATAATATCCGGCAAGGCTCAATAGATTAATTTGAAACAGAGTCCCCACGTTATGCAACTCATCATAACGAGTGCGCTTATTGCCATAGTAGTAAAAATAACGTTCAGGATGAGCAAGAATGGGCTTGTAACCTCTCACTTTCAAATCAAATAATGTTTTATCTAAATCCCACGACTCTTGAAAAAACGGATTTTCTACCAACAAATAATTATCGGGCAACGGAACAATATTTCTACATTCCAATTGGGTCAAGAAAAATTCATCTAAACGATATTCCGCCGAATGGCTTAATTCAATATCAACGCCACGAGTATCAAGTTCCGATTTTAACATCTCAAATGCCGGTGCAATCGTCTCGGGTGTATTTTCAAAAGTATCCTGTGTAACATGGGGCGACGCAATAATGCGGTTGATACCCCACCCTTTCATGCGCTCAACAAGCTCTACCGACGTACTGACATCAGGTGATCCATCATCAACACCTGGCACAATGTGGCAATGTATATCTGTTTTGAAACACAACTCTGCTTTTTCGGTTTTCTTCTTGAATATTGAGAACATAAAATTATACTGAATTGTTATCTTTTTATCTGCAAAAATACAGATAACTCATGTAATGCAAAAAAAATTATGGATAAATTTCCGCAATTCAGATAAAAAACATTACATTTGCGAATATTCTGAATAAATTCAACTTTTAGTCGAATAAAATATATACTAAACCTAAATATTTTAATACCGAATATGGGACAAAAACTCAAAATCAGAGACTTAACTCTACGCGACGGTCAGCAATCACTATTTGCAACCCGTCTTAATCAAGCCAACATTGACAAATTGTTGCCTCTCTATGAAAATGCCGGTTTCTACGCTATGGAAGTATGGGGTGGAGCAGTACCCGACTCCGTTATGCGCTATCTTGACGAATCGCCCTGGAATCGTCTTCGTAGTGTAAGCCAGGCTATGAAAGGCAAATCTTTATTAACTGCTCTTTCTCGCGGACGCAACCTTTTCGGATATGTCCCTTATCCCGATACCGTTCTTGAAGGATTTTACAAAGAAGCAATCAAAAACGGATTAAATGTGATGCGTATCTTCGATGCACTCAACGACATCGACAACGTTAAAGAATCTATCAAATTAATCAATAACCTTGGCGGTATCCCTGATGGTGCCGTATGTTATACTGTCGATCCAAAAGAAGAACCCGTTCAAGAAGAAAAAGTGGGATTCTTCGCATCTCTATTCGGCAAAAAGAAAAAAACTGTTGCTCCCGAAAAAATCTTCACCGATGAATACTTTGTTGAAAAAGCAAAGACAATGGAAGCTCTCGGGGCAAAAATCATCACTCTTAAAGACATGGCTGGTCTTGTCAGTCCATCACGTGCCGCTTCAATCATTTCTAAATTAAAAGCTGCCGTTAAAGTACCTGTTGATTTCCACACTCACTGTACCCCGGGCTATGGCTTAGGCTCAGCCTTAATGGCAATGATACATGGTGTTGACATCCTCGACACCAACATTTGGTGGTTTGGTGGTGGCTCTGCTGCTCCTGCTATTGAGTTAATTTATGTATTTGCCAAGAAACTCGGCATCGAGGTAGAAGCTAACATGGAAGTCGTAGGACAAATCCGCAACCAATTGCGTGAAGCTCGCGAATCACTCAAAGACTTTGACCTTGGTAAATTACCCAACGCTTTCGATCCGCTTAACGACACTCTCCCTGCTGAAATTGACGCTCAATTTGATGCTGCAATCAAGGCTGCTGAAGCAGGCAATGAAGATGCGCTTCTTGCGGCTTGTCATGCAATAGAGGCTTACTTTGGTTTTCCAAAACCAAACCTACTTGTTAAAGAAGCAGAAGTACCCGGTGGCATGTACTCCAACATGGTGGCTCAGCTCAAATCACTTCAAGCTGAAGACCTTCTTGACGACGCTATGCGCTTAATTCCTAAGGTGCGCCGCGATGCAGGTCTTGTTCCATTGGTAACCCCAACAAGCCAAATCGTTGGTAGCCAAGCTGTGAGCGTTGCTCTCGACCGCAAAAAAGGGAACCCCGACTACTCTAACCCATCTAACCAATTCATCTCTCTCATCAAGGGTGAATATGGTAAAACTCCCGTTGCTATCGATCCTGCTTTCCGCGAAAAAATCACAGGTAGCCCCATCGAAAAACCCTACGATGTATCATCTTATAAGAAACCGGAAAATCCTGTTCTTGAAGACCTCGGTGGCGTGAAACTCGCTGCTAATGACGAAGAATACTTATTGCTCGAACTTCTTCCAAGCGTTGCCAACGGCTTCCTTCGCCGTCGTCGCGCTGAAGAATACACTCCGGTAGAAGCTCCTAAGACTGAAACAGCCGAAACTCCAGCTAAAGAAGCTCAAGCACCAATCACAGGCGAGACACTCAAAGCTCCAATGGGCGGTCGCGTAATATCCATCAACGTGAAACCTGGCGACAAAGTGAAGAAAGGCGAAGTATTGCTCGTTTACGAAGCAATGAAGATGGAAAACGATGTTCTTGCCGAAAAAGACGTTATAATCAAGCGCGTCTTCGTTAAACCTGAAGATGTTGTCAACACCGACGACGTAATGATTGAATTTGGCGTTGAGGGCGAAGTTATTGCTGAAGCAGACGAAGCCCCTATCTCTGACAACGTATTGACAGCACCAATGGGTGGTCGCGTTATCTCTATCAATGTCAAACCAGGAGATAGCGTCAAGAAAGGAGATGTGTTGCTTGTCTACGAAGCAATGAAGATGGAAAACGATGTTCTTGCCGAAAAAGATGCTGTAATCAAACGCATCTTTGTTAAGCCTGAGGATGTCGTTAATGCCGACGCCCTATTGATTGAATTTGAATAAAAATTCCACGAAAGTTTTGCCAATCAAAGAAAAATGGCTAAATTTGCAAGCCATTACAAATTATCGCCTTACCAGCGTTGATTTAAAACTTTGATTAACAATAAAAACTAAATAAAGATGAAAAAAGACATCCATCCTTCAAATTATCGTGAAGTAGTATTCAAAGACATGTCTAATGAGGAAATCTTCATTACTCGTTCAACTGTTGCAGCTAAAGAAACTATCGAAGTTGATGGCGTAACTTACCCATTAGTTAAGCTTGAAATCACAAGCGCTTCTCACCCATTCTTCACAGGTAAGCAAAAACTTGTTGACACTGCAGGTCGCGTAGATAAGTTCATGAGCCGCTACGGTAACCGCAAAAAGAAATAATCAATACATTATTAATACAAAGTCCGGATTTCTCAATCCGGACTTTTTTATTCCCTTTTTCATTTTCTATTCTTTTCACTCGGTTGCTCTCTCTTCTCTCCTTTTCCTTTATCACTTTTACCATGGATTAAAAAACAAAGGAGAACCAATAAATTGATTCTCCTTTGCTAAATGAACGTGTCCGAGATGAGATTCGAACTCACACAGCCGAACGGCCACTACCCCCTCAAAGTAGCGTGTCTACCAATTCCACCACCCGGACATAAACCCTTCTTTTTAGACAAAAAAAAATAGAGCGAAAAACGGGACTCGAACCCGCGACCCCAACCTTGGCAAGGTTGTGCTCTACCAACTGAGCTATTTTCGCAATTAAACGTCTCTAAAAAAGAGGGGTTCTATTTCATTGTTCTCTTTGAGCGAAAAACGGGACTCGAACCCGCGACCCCAACCTTGGCAAGGTTGTGCTCTACCAACTGAGCTATTTTCGCAATTGCGATGCAAAGGTAAGCATAATTTTTGAACTGCCAAAAATTCCCACAACTTTTTTTTGAAAAAAATATTACCCATCATCCCTTTCTCATTTTTAGCATTGACATTCTTACACTTGTTGTGTGTTTGAAAAAAAAGTTGTAAATTTGCAAGCGATTTCGTAATCTCTGGCGGGACATGGATAGTCCGTGAATATTGCGATTAATGTTAACATTTTAAAATCAAAAAGAAAATGGATTTAATTAAAGTTGCTGAAGCTGCTTTTGCACCGGAAGTAAGCAAACAACATCCTGAATTTGGCCCCGGTGATACAATCACTGTTGCTTATCGCATCAAAGAAGGTAACAAAGAACGTATCCAACAATATCGTGGCGTTGTTATCCGCATTTCAGGAGAAGGAAACAAAAAACGTTTCACTGTACGCAAAATGAGCGACAACATCGGAGTTGAACGTATCTTCCCTATCGAATCTCCGTTCATCGAATCGATCGAAGTTAACAAGTATGGTAAAGTGCGCCGTTCTAAACTTTACTATCTTCGCGCTCTTACAGGTAAAAAAGCTCGCATTAAAGAGCGTCGCGTAGTAAACAAGTAATCAAACTACTACCAACCAATAAACCCTTGCTACATTTGTAGCAAGGGTTTATTGGTTTATATAACATATTAATCAGCAACCTAACAGACGCTTCAGAGTTTCTATTTGAGACGTCCACAGATCCTCGACTTCCTCCTCCTCTCCATCATCAGCAAAATCAGTTACGGCCAACATCGTTGCATCAGTAAGTTCATTTACAGTAATACGCATCTCAAAATACACTCCGGGGAGATCATCTTCCCACCTCATTTTGATATACATTCCTGTTCTCGCCCCCAACAGATGAGCCGTTTGCGAACTTTTGCTCCAAGTAAAAACATAATCTTTATTTTTTATCTTCACATCATCGGCAAACCATTGATTAAGCCCATTCTCTGTAGTTATATAATTCCACAAAAGCGCAACAGGCGCACTTTTCATATCATATTCAAACAGCAATTTCTTTTTTGTCGTTTCCATGCAGACTTACGATTAACTATAATCTTATTTTTTATTGCGAATTAAAGACATTTTCAGCATATATCATATATAGCAAGTATTAAAAAGTATGTAAATGTGCAGTTTCTTCAATTTATTATGATGTTTTTGATAAATTTCTGCTTTTTATTTACTCGATTATGGCATTTAAATCTTAATTTTGTAGTACCAAATCAAAAACAAATTACACTTTATATTATGGGACTTTTTGACAAGCTTACCGAGAGAGCCAAGCAACAACGTCAACGCATAGTGCTCCCCGAAGGGACAGAACCACGAACATTAACCGCAGCAGACCGCATTATATCTGAAGGCATTGCTGATATCATTCTCATTGGCGATCCCAAAGAGGTTATTGCAATGGCTAAAGATTTGAAACTTGAGAACATCAATCGTGCAAAAATCATCAATCCAGCCGATGAAACTGTCATCGATCGCTATGCTCCCATGTTCTTTGAATTAAGAAAAAGCAAAGGCATCACTATGGAAGAAGCTCGCTTAACGACAGCTAATCCATTATATCTGGGGTGCTTAATGATTAAAGCCGGAGATGCCGACGGACAAGTTGCCGGTGCATTGAATACTACAGGCAATGTGTTGCGTGCCGCTTTTCAAGTAATCAAAACCCAACCGGGCATCAATGTTGTTTCAGGTGCATTTGTAATGTTACTACCGGAAGGATCTCCCTATGGCACTGACGACATCCTCGTTTTTGCCGACTGCGCTGTTATTCCAGAGCCCACAGCTCCCGAATTGGCACAAATCGCTGTCTCAGCAGCACAAACAGCTCGCGACATCGCAGCCATCGAACCTCGTGTTGCACTACTTAGCTTCTCAACTAAAGGCAGTGCACGTCATGAACGCATTGATAAAGTTATCGAAGCCACTAAAATCGCACACGAAATGGCACCTGAACTCATCCTCGACGGAGAATTACAAGCCGATGCAGCTCTTGTGCCCAGCGTAGCCAACAGCAAAGCACCAAACAGTCCATTGAGCGGACGTGCCAATGTACTCGTATTCCCATCGCTCGAAGTGGGCAACATCAGCTACAAACTTGTTCAACGCCTTGCAGGAATACAAGCAGTGGGTCCAATTCTTCAAGGTCTTGCAGCACCGGTCAACGACCTTTCTCGCGGTTGTTTCCCCGAAGATATTTTTAAAACAGTAATCATCACATGCAACCAAGCCATAGGCTTAAAAAACAAATAATCAAAATCATGAAAATCTTAGTATTAAACTGCGGTAGCAGTTCTGTAAAATACAAACTCATTAACACAAACAACAATGATACTCTCGCTGAAGGTGGCGTTGAAAAAATAGGTCTTGAAGATGGCTTCTTGAAATTTAAACGCCAAGATGGCTCAAAAGAAATTGTTGACCTTGGCATGACCGACCACAATGGTGCAATAAGCGCAATTCTTCACAACCTCACTGACGCTAAAGAGGGTTGTATTAAAAGTTTTGACGAAATCGACGCTGTAGGGCACCGAGTAGTTCATGGTGGTGAAAAATTTAACAAAAGCGTTCTCATCAATGACGACGTTATCGCTAAAATCAAGGAATGTTACAACATCGCACCTCTACACAACCCTGCAAACATGACTGGTATTGAAGCTATTACAGCTCTCATGCCAAATGTTCCTCAAGTGGGCGTATTTGACACTGCGTTTCACCAAACAATGCCTGCAAAATCCTATATGTATGCATTGCCATATAAATTCTATAAAGAAGACGGAGTACGTCGCTATGGATTTCATGGCACAAGCCACCGCTATGTATCACAACGTGTGTGCCAATTCCTCGGAGTAGATATCAAACAACAACGTATCATCACTTGCCACGTTGGGAACGGTGGCTCTATCACTGCTGTTAAATTTGGCGAAAGTGTTGACACCTCTATGGGTTTGACTCCTACTGAAGGTCTTATGATGGGCACTCGCGTGGGTGATATCGACCCAGGTGCATTAGTATTCTTAATGGAAAAGCACAACTACACTCCAGCCGACATTCAACGCATCATCAACAAAGAAAGTGGTATCGCAGGAGTAACTGAGATATCTTCAGACATGCGTGAAATTGAAACTGCCGATAAGGCAGGTGTTGAACGCGCTCAACTCGGCCTTGCTATGTACGAACAACGCATCATCAAATACATTGGAGCCTATGCAGCTGAAATGGGTGGTGTTGACATCATCGTGTTTACCGGAGGTGTGGGTGAAAACCAAACAGGCGTACGCGAAAATGTATGCGCTCCACTTGGATTTATGGGTATTGAAATTAACAAAGAGTTAAATGACAAGACTCGTGGAACGGAAACAGTTATTTCAACCGACGCATCAAAAGTAAAAGTCGTAGTAATCCCAACTGACGAAGAATTGATGATTGCTCGCGATACAGAAGCAATTATCAATGGTCGCCAACCTGAATAAAAAATTTAAGGAGGTGCATTAATCCACCTCCTTTTTCTTTTAACATTTATACAATAATATTTTTATATGACTAAAATCAAAGCCGCAATTGTTGGCTATGGTAACATCGGACGTTTTGTACTTGAATCTCTTCAAGAAGCCCACGACTTTGAAATCGCAGGCGTTGTACGCCGTAATGCCAATAATAATCCTGCCGAGCTAAACGAGTATAAAGTTGTTACTGATATACACGAATTAGGCAAAATCGATGTCGCAATTCTTTGTACACCCACTCGCGAAGTAGAAAAATATGCTGAAATTCTACTTGCAGAAGGCGTTAATACTGTTGATAGCTACGACATTCACACCGGCATTGTTGATCTTCGCAATAACCTCAACAAAATAGCACAAGAGAACAATTCTGTTGCAATCATATCGGCAGGATGGGACCCCGGAAGCGACTCTGTTGTGCGTACCCTATTGCAAGCTGCAGCGCCAAAAGGTTTGACATACACTAACTTTGGTCCAGGGATGAGCATGGGACACACCGTGTGTGTAAAATCAAAAGAGGGTGTAAAAAACGCTCTTTCAATGACTATTCCTCTTGGCACAGGCATACATCGTCGCATGGTTTATGTTGAGCTTGAAGATGGATACAAACTTGAGGATATCACTCGTGCGGTTAAAGAGGATCCCTATTTTGCCAATGATGAAACTCACGTTATGCAAGTAACATCAGTTGACGAAGTTAAAGATATGGGACATGGAGTTAACATGGTGCGTAAAGGCGTATCGGGCAAAACTCAAAATCAACGCTTTGAGTTCAACATGAGCATAAATAACCCTGCATTGACAGCACAAATACTTGTGAGTGCAGCTCGTGCAACAATGCGTCAACGCCCCGGAGCCTACACCATGATCGAAATTCCGGTTATTGACCTACTTGCAGGAGAAAAAGATGAACTCATCAGTCATCTCGTATAGCATAAGTATACTAAAAGTCGTATTTTTGCACTTTAATTTTTGACAGAGACAAATAATGTTTGACAACATAAGTAGCACAATCACATCAGTAGCCGACTTTGTGTGTGGCTATCCCCTATTCTTTTGGCTCATTGGTGGAGGATTATTCCTATTTATTTATTCCGGAGCAATACCATTGCGTCGCATCAAATGGTCCATAAAAGCTTTGCGCACAAAAGGCACTACTGGAGAGGGCGAAATCAGTTCATTTCAAGCATTAATGAGCAGTATCTGTTCAACTGTTGGCATGGGTAATATTGCCGGTGTGGCAATTGCCATCTCCATTGGTGGAGCAGGTGCGATATTCTGGATGTGGGTGAGTGCATTGCTTGGCATGGCAACAAAATTCTTTGAAGGAACACTCGCCATAATGTACAAAGGCAAAGATAAAGAAGGGAATACCCATGGTGGCCCTATGTATATTCTCACCGAAGGACTTGGCAAGAAATTCAAGCCTATGGCAGTATTCTTTGCCTTATTTGGAATGATAGGAACGTTATGCTTCATGCAAGCCAACCAGCTTACAGAATCTTTTATCACCGTTCTTGATGCACCCGATACGTTTAAATTCCGATTGATTACAGGACTCATCATGGGTGCCGGCGTGTCTATAGTCGTATTAGGCGGTATCAAGCGCATATCCAAGGTTGCCACAAAGGTTGTTCCCGTAATGGTGGGACTATATTTTTTACTTGTATTTATTATCATTGTACTTAATATTGAGTTGTTACCAAAAGTATTCCATCAGATAGTGAGTGAAGCATTTAATCTTGAAGCCGGATTTGGGGCATTGGCATTTATTGCAATCACAGGAGCTCGTCGAGCAATGTATGTCAATGAAGCCGGAGTAGGAACAGCATCACTCATGCATGGAGCATCACGCAACTCAGAGCCAGTGAGAGAAGGCCTCATCGCAATGATTGGACCGGCTATTGACTCAGGGCTTGTATGTACCCTTACATCAATACCCATATTAATGGCAATGACTGTCAGTCCAATTGAAATTGAAGGTATTAAAGGACTATATATTGCTCTCAATGCATTTGAAACGATGCTTCCCGGATGGGGCGAATATGCTCTAATGGCAATCGTCTTTATATTTGCTGTTACTACAATGTTCTCCTATTCTTACTATGGTACTGAATGTGCCTCATACTTGTTTGGTGAGAAAAAAGGGAAATACTATGATTATTTCTATCTGTTTATGATTGTCGTTGCATGCGTCATTTCTCTTGACCTCGTTGTGAGCATCATGGATATGGCATTTGCTTTGATGACTATACCTACAATGTATGCAATACTACGTCTCAGTCCAAGAGTGCGCTGTGCAGCTAAAACTTATTTTGCAAAAAAATAACACAACTTTTATATCATGCTTAATTATATCATTTGGGATTTTGATCCTGTATTAATCGACTCCTTTATATCACTACGTTGGTACTCACTGATGTTCCTTATCGGATTTCTCGTTGGGTATAAAATCGTTGAGAAAATGTTTAAGCATGAAGGGGCCCCTGAAAAATGGCTTGGCTCATTACTGCTATGGGTGATGGCGGGAACAATCGTAGGCGCTCGTTTGGGACATGTCTTTTTCTACGCATGGGACTACTATTCACAACACCCCATAGAAATACTATACACTCGGGAAGGTGGTCTTGCAAGTCATGGAGGTGCCATAGGTGTGATTATTGCCGTATTGGCATTTTCTAAATTTACAGCAAAGCACAACGCGCTATGGACGTTTGATAAATTGGTGGTAGCAATTGCTTTAGTTGGAGGATTGATACGCTTAGGGAACTTGTTTAATTCAGAAATATTTGGTCATGCAACAACACTCCCTTGGGGATTCATGTTTATCAATTCTCCAGAGTGGCATGCATTGTATGAAGGACAAGCGTGTCATCCGACTCAAATCTATGAAGCATTGTGCTATTTCTCTCTATTTGCACTATTGATGTGGATGTATTGGAAAAAAGATGCACAGACTCGTCCCGGATTATTGTTTGGCACATTCCTTGTCGGCACATTCCTCACTCGTTTCTTAATTGAATTTATCAAAAATGATCAGGTAGATTTTGAAGCAACAATGGCTCTTAACATGGGACAATGGTTAAGTATTCCGTTTGTCCTTGCCGGAATTGGCTTAATTATTTATGCGTTGAAACGCCCGGCAATACACATCGATTTCCCAAATCGCTTCGCCGACGAAAAGGAATAAACCCTATAAATCAGATACAACGAGGATGACATGCTCGTTGGTAGCGGTGGTGATGTGAATCCACATTCCGGAGGCATTTAGTTGTTTGATTTCGGCTTGCATGATTTCAATATCATTGTCTTGGACTTTAAGTTGCGGATTATTTAAAACACCTAATGCCACATCTCCATCAAAACTGAAATTGACATTGTCTCCGGTATCTAAGTCTAATATGGATATATTATTTCCATTCTCAACTGAAAATAACACACCAACGCCATAAGTTATCTTCAATTCTGTCGAGACATATCTCGATGTCGCATCTTGCAACTCTGCCAAGAAATCATATTCTTCTTCGGGCTCCGATGGTTCATCCTCTTCCGGTGTAGAATTATCTACCACTATAACTCTACATTGCAAACGATGCCCATTGGCTGTTATCCTCACATCACATTCTCCCGCTTTCAATGCCATAATACAAACACGATTACCGGATACGTTAACAGATACGTTTGATGCGCTTGCTACTGCCGACACATCATCTGCATTATTAACTGTTACGATTGCCAGCTCCCCAACAGAGATAATTATTTCTTCTTGGTCTAATGATGGTGTCAACTCTTTGTTTTCGCTTCCGCATGAGATTATAGCAAAAACAAATAGGCACAATAATATTTCATTTAAACGCAACATCATTCTACAATCTTGATTTTTAGCTTTCCCTTTATTGTCTGACTTGTAAATCTCAACTCGTGAATACCCTCTCCTAATTCTGCCGGAACTACAAAATTTTGTAATACAGCCAAGCCGTTTACGCTCCACTCCACACCATCAGGAATTGACTGATGATAAAGATATATGCGATCATCACACAATCGATAAGTCGATTTTAGTGGCACTCGTTCAGCCTCTACATCAAAAGGATTACCCGACTCAGAGCCCCACACATGCTCCACCAATTGAGGAAAATCAACAAACGGGTTTCTGTTTCCTTGTATTTTCTCTACCTCATTATTTCTCATGCGTTCTATGTCACTGACTGGATCTGCACGATGCCACGCAAGCAACACTCGTTGAGCATATTTATTAAGAGTGGGGTAATTATTATCCACGCAAAAATTTGCTCCTAATCCGCTCCATCGCGATGCCGGATAAATAGTCAGCATATATATTATCGCTCGTGCAAAATCTCCTTTATATTCATCTGCCGGCTCATACATGTTCACCTCAGTATTAGCAATTTCTCCATATCCAGCCTGCCACACACCATTATCATAGGTTGCCGTAATTACCTCTCCCGGTGGATAATCAATCTTATTTATCGTTACTTCATCATCACATGGGATTAAGTTATATAAATCATACATCAATGCATCGCCATATTCAGGATTTTCTCCCCACCACGACACATTAACAATACAATCAACCGTCATTCCAGTTGAGGGAGACACTCCATCGGCTGAAAAAGAACGCTTTTCATTTGAATACCTATCAAGAACACATCCACCAAGATTATCAGTATGTCGAAAAGCCTCCCATGCTCCTCCCTCTCCAATAAGTTTATACAAATATTTTTGTGGGCGACAATTATCAGCAATTGCAACTTTCAATTCAGCTCCACATTTCCCTTGAAATGCAGAATAAATTGTCTGAGCATTTGACAACAAGCTCCACGACAAAAAGAAAAACAAAATCTTATTTCTCATCACCCACTAATTTCCACAAATGTACCATTTTTATTCTCAAAGTTTGTAATTTTGTATTGGAAATTTAATTTAACGACAATCTTATGAAAAAAATAATAAATCCGTGGATAGGAATGGAGGGCGAGGGATACAATTGTTTTGCCTGTGCGCCACAAAATCCCTATGGGCTGAAAATGGAATTTTGGGAAGATGGTGATGATATTGTCTCATATTGGAATCCTAATGACAACTTCCAAGGGTGGATAAAAACACTTCATGGAGGTATTCAAGCAACGCTGTTGGACGAAATCGGTGCATGGGTAATATCTCGCAAATTGCAGACATCGGCAATGACGACAAACCTTAACATCAGATATCGCCGTCCAATGCCAACAGGCGACAACGTTACAGTTGAAGTTCGCGCACACATACGCGAGATGAAACGCACCTTTGCAGTAATCTCTGCAACACTATCGGTAAAAGGGCGCGTGTGCACTGAAGCTGAAATCACCTACTTCTGCTTCTCTAAAGAGAAAGCCGCTAACGAATTTAACTTCACTGAATGCAAAGTCGAGGGAGAATAATTAAGCACGTTGACGTCGCTTTCTTCTATCAATAAGATATGCGACAAAAAGCGACATTATAGGACTCAAGTAATTAAATACGCAATAGGGTAAATATGTGAGTGTAGCGACACCCAACACCGTTGACTGCGTTACGCCACATGAGTTCCATGGAATAAGCACCGAAGTTACCGAAATTGAATCCTCAAGTGAACGGCTTAGCAATCGAGGCTCCAAGCCGTTATTTTTATATAAATTCTTAAATACATTACCACCGAGAATTATTGAAAGATACTGATCTCCTGTACACGAGTTAAAGAATAGTCCACAACCAATAGTTGCTCCCACGATTGACTTCACCGAATGTAATTTACGGGTAAAAGCATGTGTTATCGAGGCTATCATACCACTACCAATCATCATGCCCCCAAATGTCATTGCACACACAACGAGATAAATCGTAGGCAACATACCCTCAATTCCTCCCGTTGCAACAAGGGCGTTTAACGCCTCATTTCCTGTATCTATAGAGGTTTCAGTAAATAATACTTTTATTGCTGCCAACAACACATTTACATCAATAGCATTTGCAATCTGAGGTTGCCACACAAACATTCCAATAAGTCCCATTGTCGTACTAATGGTAAGTGTTACAAGTGTTTTTATTCTGAACACAATTAGTACACATGTTACTGCGGGGATAATCATTGTCCACGGAGAGATATTAAACGACTCGTGTAAATATGTAACCATTTCTTCTGAATGGCTAAACTCTGTTGTAGGGATTGCCATTCCTACAATTAGATATACCAACAATGCTATTCCCATTGAGGGGATAGTCGTTACCATTAGATACCTAATGTGAGCAAACATATCAACACCACACGATGATGATGCAAGTACCGTAGTGTCTGATAGTGGCGATACCTTATCGCCAAAGTATGATCCTGAAATTATCGCTCCGGCAATCCATCCGACATCATAGCCAAGCGCAGTTCCAATCCCCATAAAGGCAATTCCCAAAGTTGCAATTGTAGTCCAAGATGTTCCACTTAACACCGAAACGACCGAACAAATCGCACATGTCAAAAATAGGAACAATTTTGGGTTTAATATCTCCAAGCCATAACAGATGAGAGATGGCACAACGCCACTCATCATCCATGTTGCCGATACAGTTGCTATAGAAATCAAAACAGGAATTGCAGGAATTGTTTGGGTTGCACTCTTCTTCAAACCTCTTAATAATTGCTTATAAGAACATTTGTATCCTATCATTGCAATTAAGGCAGTCAGTACTGCTGCACCAAACAAGATATAATGAGTAACCGACAATGCATCGTCGGCACCACGCGATATTATAACTCCTACTATTGCTATTAACAATATTGTTATCGGAATAAGCGATACTAAAAACGGAGGACGATGAGCCTCTTTATTTTTCTTATTTTCGTTCAATTTTCAATTTATTTCTAAATGGGTGCAAAGTTACTCATTTTATATCAAGCTCAGCCAATTTATTTTTGATATTTAAAATTTTTATTCTAATTTTGTCGCTGTATTGGTGCGAAAGCCCGCTCGGGGTTATTTCGCTTAATAGGGAATCAGGTGCAAATCCTGGACAGTCCCGCTGCTGTGAGTTTCACATTGCATCGCCGACATTCTCTACGCCACTGAGACATGAGCATCTTGGGAAGGCAGTCGGTCGATGGAAACGAGTCAGAAGACCTGCCATACAATTAATTTATTTCAATAGCTTACGAGGAATGAGCTTTGAAAAGTCAAGACAATTGTAACGCTGTCTTCTTTTTAATCTTTTCTGCCCAACGTATAAAGCGTTGTTGTATATAGGCTTTTCTGTAGCCTATTCCCCATAAGCTATTTTAACTGTAATAATACATTAAAATGGCTAAAAAGTTACCATTAAAGTCTCTATTCATTACGTTAGGATTGGCAGTTTGTGTTAATTCCTATTCAAAATCGCGCCTTGATAGTATTCAGAAATTGCCTGAAGTGGTTGTTAAAGCGCAATCTTACAAAGAGGTTATTCCGGCACAGAAACTTAATGGGAAACAACTTGAAGCGCTTAACAGTCATTCTGTTGCAGATGCTGTGCGTTATTTCTCAGGTATCCAAATTAAAGACTATGGCGGGGTAGGAGGCATTAAAACTGTAGATATTCGCAGTATGGGAACAAATCACATGGGTGTATTCTATGATGGAATCCAGCTCGGTAATGCTCAAAACGGACAAATTGACCTTGGGAAATTCTCTCTTGATAACATTGAAGAAATTTCGTTATACAACGGACAGAAAAGCGATATTTTTCAACCCGCAAAAGATTTCGGCTCAGCCGGAACTTTATACTTAAAAACTCGCCGTCCATCATTTCATAATGGGAAAACCTATAATCTCAAGACAATATTCCGCACCGGATCTTTCGGATTAGTCAATCCATCTTTTTTATACGAACAAAAATTAAGCTCAACCATTAATCTATCACTTAATACAGAATACATCAATGCCAACGGCAAGTATAAATTTAGGTATAAAAAAGTATTTAGTGACGGAACACTCGCATGGGACACAACTGCGACTCGTCAAAACGGGGATATTGAATCACTACGTTTAGAGGCTGCCATATTTGGCAGATTAAATACCGGACAATGGAACTTAAAATTTTATTATTATGATTCAGAAAAAGGCATCCCCGGTGCCATTGTAAATAATGTTTGGAAAAATTCACAACGTCAGTGGGATAGGAACTTTTTTACGCAAGGAAGCTTTCAAAAACAATTTGGAGACAGCTACGAACTACTAATCAACGCAAAATATGCTCGTGATTATATGCGTTATCTAAATCCTGATACTACGTTGATGTACATTGACAATAAATTTTGGCAAGACGAAATTTACATTTCTGCGGCAAATAAATATTCGATACAAAAAAATTGGGATGTAAATCTATCATTAGATTATCAATGGAATACACTTGATGCAACACTTACAAACTTTGCTTCGCCCACTCGCAACACTTTACTAATCGCTTTAGCCACGAGTTTACGATGGAACAGAGTAAAAGCGTTGGCAAGTGTTTTGGGTACGTTTGTTTCAGACAAAAGTATTGCTTCATCAGGAACAGGAAGTGTTTCAAAAATATCTAAACGACAAAATGAACTCACTCCTGCCTTGTTTCTATCATACCAACCGTCTAATAATTTACCACTAAACATCAGAGCTTTTTATAAACGTATTTTCCGCATGCCAACGTTTAATGATTTATACTATACTGACATTGGTAATGCTGATCTCAATCCGGAATTTGTTGACCAATACAATGTTGGCCTACTTTATTCTGATTATTTTGATGGTTTTGTGAGTCGCATACTACTGAAATCTGATGTTTATTATAATTATGTCAAAGATAAGATTATAGCCGTACCTAAAGGGACCGGACAATACCGCTGGATGATGATGAACATCGGCATAGGGAAAATCAGAGGCATTGACGTAAATATCCAAAGTGATTTCAGAGTTTTCAGAAAAGCAAAATTCAGTCTTAATCTCAATTATACTTATCAAAAGGCTCAAGACTACTCCGACCCTACAGACAACGAGCCGGAAGCCGGCACATACAAGGGACAAATTGCTTATATTCCATGGCATAGCGGCTCTGTTGTAGCAAGTGCCAACTGGAAATGTTTTGATTTGAATTATAGTTTCATTTATGTCGGAGAACGTTACCATAACTCTTCCAACATTCGAGCCAATTATGAACAGCCGTGGTACACGCATGATATATCGGGTTGTTATCGATTCAAGTTCAGTAAAATGCAAGTTTCTGCAACTTTGGAAGTTAACAACCTGCTAAATCAATATTACGATGTTATTATGAACTATCCGATGCCGGGACGCAATTATAAGTTAATCTTAAAGTTTGAAATATGAAAAAAATAATACTCGCAATTTTTACTCTGTCTGTGATTATCTCTTGTAGACACGATGATGAAATTTTCATACCCGAAAGTTTAAGCGTATCAACTCCGGAGTTTACAAGCATAAAAGGATTTTATTTACTTAATGAAGGTAATATGGGGAGTAATAAAAGTACACTCGATTACTACGATTGTACAACCGGGATATATACTCGCAACATTTATGGCAACGCAAATCCTAACGTTCCCAAGGAAATGGGAGACGTAGGCAACGATCTTGCCATTTATGGCAACCGATTGTATGCGATTATTAACTGCTCCAATAAAGTCGAGGTAATGGACGTTGCAACCACAAAGCGTATAGGGCAAATTGAGATTCCAAATTGCCGATATATTAAATTCCATAAAGGATATGCCTATGTAACGTCATATGCCGGTCCGGTTGAAATTAATCCCGACTACCAACAAATTGGTTATGTAGCTAAAGTTGATACAACGACATTGGAAGTCGTTGATCGTTGCTTAGTCGGCTTTCAACCCGATGGTATAGAAATTGTCGAAGACAAAATTTATGTTGCAAACTCAGGCGGTTATATGGTACCAAATTATGAAAATACTGTTTCAGTTATCGATATTAATACATTTGAGGAAACTAATCGGATTGGAGTTGCTGTTAATCTGCATTATGTTTTAGCCGATCGTCATGGCTGCTTATGGATTTCTTCAAGAGGCGACTATTACGAAACTCCTTCACGCTTGTATTGCTATGATGTACGCAAAAAACGTTTAGTTGCTGCTCTTGACGTACCTGTTTCTGATATGTGCATTCAAGGTGATTCTATTTACATAGTAAGCGCCGGTTGGAGTCATATATCTTCTTCCTATAGTATAACTTATGCAATAGTAGATGTCAATCTGAAAGAAAAGATTACCGATAACTTTATTACTGACGGCACAGAATCAAAAATAAAAATGCCGTATAGCGTAGCCGTAAATCCAATTACAAAAGATATTTATATAACAGATGCAAAAAATTATGTCAATCCGGGCACTTTATATTGTTTCGATCGAGACGGTGTATTGAAATGGAATGTACGCACAGGAGACATTCCTGCACATTTTGCTTTTGTAGGTGAACAATCAATTAGTAATTAACAATATTAATCTCAGTATGAAAAAAATTACATTAGCATTAGGAGTGATTGTGATTGCCTTTTCTGTAAAGGCAAACAATCCTTATATCTCCAAAGTGTATGATTATTTGCCAGCTCCCGGACAGTTTGTCAACGAAATGCCTGAATTTGAAGAGGGAGACACAAAAGCCAATATTTTGGCTAAAGTGGAAGAACAAATTTGTGGCAGTGAAAACGATGGAGCTGCTCCGGGTATGATTACGCTCGGCTCATTCGGTGGTTACGTCATATTTGGTTTTAATCACCCCGTTGTGAATGTCGCAGGCAAATATGATTTCAAAATCTACGGCAACGCTTTTAAGTCAAATCAAGCATCAGACGGTGGCAGTTGTGAACCGGGGATTGTTATGGTGAGTCAAGACACCAATTGCAATGGAGTTCCCGATGATGAATGGTACGAACTCGCAGGCAGTGAATATAGCAAACCCGAAACCACTCATTTTTATAAAATCACTTATTACAAACCTGATGCCAACAGGACAATTAATGCCGATCCTGATCCGAATTATAATTACATAAATGATCGTACTTATGTAAAATGGGAAGACAACCAAAATGAAACGGGATATGTAATGCGTAATGTTTATCACCGACAATCTTATTGGCCGGAATGGATTGATGATACTACTATCACGTTTGAAGGGACTCGACTTGCCGACAACGCTTATGATCAAAGCGGAAATGGTTCATACTACGTTCAACGATTTTATGACTGGGGATATGCCGATAATCAACCAAACGCCGAAGCCCCTGGATTTAAAATTGATTGGGCTGTGGATGCTGATGGCAATTCCGTCACCCTTACACATATCGACTTCATAAAAGTTTATAGTGCAGTAAACCAATATTGTGGATGGATAGGAGAAACTTCAACCGAAGTTTGTGGTGGCGAAGATCTTCATCCTAATGCTGATATAGCGGGGATTGCCGATATAATTCTTGACAATGATTTTCAAGTTGAATACTATAATTTACAAGGTATTAAAATTGAGAATCCTTCTAATGGCATATTCATCAAACGACAAGGACCTAAAACTACTAAAATCATTATTTCACAATAACTCATTACAAATATGAAAAAGATTATTTTTTTGATGGCATTTTTAGCCACGACTATTACAAGTATGGCTCAATTCTCAAATGGGAGCTTTTTATTAACCGAAGGACAGTATGGCTCTTCTTCAGGCGGTTTGTTCTGGCTTGACCCCGAAACCGGGTCATTGGGCTCATCTGTATCACAAGAAGTTAATGGTGCGGGCTATGGCGAGACTTCGCAATTTGCAACTATCTATGGAGATAAATTGTATGTTACATCAAAGCAGGCTGGTAGTTATGGAGGAGGCCTGTTGACAGTTGCTGATGCCGCAACCGCAAAAAACATATATATTTTCAGCAGTTTGTCTGATGACGGACACAATTATGATGGTCGTGCATTTTGCGGAGTGACTGAATCCAAAGGTTACATGGGTACATCTAATGGTATCTTTGTGATTGATCTTGAAAATAATCAAGTCGTCAAATTAATCGAAGGTTCCGACTGTGGCTATGGCGTTGGTGAGGCGATTGACGGAGGTTATTATCAATATGATGTGTATTATCATCAGATTGGTTCAATGGTGCGTGTCGGAGATTGCGTTTTTGCATCAAAACAAAACGAGGGAATTCTTGTCATTGATATTGCAACCGACGAAATTATTTACACTATTTCTGCCGAAAATTTTGGAGGATCTTTCGGTGAACTTATACAATCTAAAGACGGAATGTTGTGGACAACAGCGTGTGCAACTGAAAATTACAGCTACGACCAAACTCCGGAGCTCAACAAATTAGTTATGATAGACCCATATACATGTGAAGCCATTGAAATACCGACTGAGCACAAAGTTTCGGTGTCTTGGGCTACTTGGCGTCATGGAATGATGCAAGCATGTGAACATTCCAATAAAATCCTTTGGAAAGATGTCTGCTATTTTGATTGGATGATGTACGAGCAAGTTGGCGCACCTCAAATCCTTTATTATGATATTGAAACCGGGGAAGAAGGCGTTTTTGTCGATTTGACAACAATAAACCCTGATTATTCCATTTATGCCGGCTTTAGCGTAGACCCTGAAACCGACAATGTATATGTCCCCGTAGCAAGTAATTCCGGTTATGGTCCATGGTTTTTGTTGGTGTTTGATCCGCAAGGTACATTAATCGGAGAACCGATTTCAATTCCTATCGGTGATTGGAGCGACTATCCATCTATGGCTTTATTTACCGATGATTACACTCCAGAGTTCACATTGGATGATAAATATATCCTTGACGTGAATGACAAAATAGAATTTAATCTTGCCGACATTGTTTCCGACAAAGATAATGCCCAAAACGGCATTATCGTAGATATTCTCAATGTTGAGAATCCTGAAATTGCGACTGCAGAAATTGCCGACAACAAATTAACTCTTTGGATGAAAGGTCAAGGCTTGACAACTATTACATTAAAAGCGTTGTCAAATGGCAAGTCAACAACAAAAACCATTACTCTTAGCGAATCAGGCACTACCGACATTGAATCGGTAGGAATGTTCAATTCTCAATTATTCTATCGCAACAGCTCCTTAAATGTTATTAATAGCGCTGGTAGCTATGTGACAATATATAACACTTCCGGAAATCAACTTTATAAACACCAAATCAATAGTAATAATTTCTCTATGCCTCTCAATCTCTGTCCTGGTATATATATCGTGGCAGTTAATGGAAAAATGCTAAAAATCGCTATTCAATAATTTCCATACTTCAAAACACTCTTTTCATTTTGGGGCGACGCATCGTGATTGATGTGTCGCCTATTTTGTTAAAAATTTGTGCAAACTCAACAAAAACATTACCTTTGTGTTATAATTATACATTACATCATCATGGGGTTGATTGGCTTTGACAGCGTGTAGAGGTGGTGTGTAAGCATGCAGAGCAATGATGGCTACGCTCTTTAATCTGGGACATCAAAATTTTAAATGGCGAAAATAACTACGCTCTTGCTGCCTAATCGAAGTACAGTAGATTGCGCTTAATCTCCGCAACAGTTGCAGAGACAAGACATCGCCCGATTGTCTTTTTCCCGAGACGGATCGACAAGGCGGTGCAGGTAAATCGGGAATGGGAAACCAAGTGCCTCGCGCGGTTTCCGAGACTTTAGAGGCTAAGGTTGTGATTGGTGGTCTCTTGCCTGTCGCTCCCCTACAATCAAGTAGAGACTAAGCATGTAGAAAGCTCATTAGTTCCACGTTTGGACGAGGGTTCAATTCCCTCCAACTCCACCAATAACAACAGCAGGTATCAGAATTGATACCTGCTGTTGATTTATTCCTCCATCTCTAAAGGGATCGCTGCTCGCGTATGTTCACAGTCTTCATCTTTAGTTGTTTGATATTTCTTTATCTTGAATTCTCGAATTTTATTTAGCATAATTTTAATTGTACGTTCACTAATTTTTTTTGATACCTCTTTAGTCAACATTATTTTAAACTGAACAACCTTTCCTTCCGGATTCCACACTATATCAATATATCCATATTTGCCTAATGTCTTTATTGAAGGATTATTTTTCTCTATAATCTTATTTAAGTCTTTATTTTTCTTTTCAATATATTTTTCACCATAAAAATATCGTTTATCAATATACTCAATGTCTGTTATAGGAATACTATCATATTGCGTGTTTCCATCCCAATAATATAACACATCTCCATTCGGTTGATGCCTTTCTATTAACTTTTTAGTTGTATCGCCATTATACATTCTTAATGTTAAATTCTTTACTCCATCCTCTAAAAATTTAATTAGTTTAGGCAAGTCTTTTATAACATCTTTAATTTCACATCCTACGCCTAATGAATTAGAAACAATGCTTAGACTTCCTCTCCAATTATAACTTTCTTCATTATAGTCCAACCACATTATAATTGCTCTATCCAAATCTATATCTTTTCGATATAGAATTTCCTCGGAATTCTCATATAATGATTTATTCACATATTCATTAATCTTTATAAATGCATTAATTAGCGAAACGGCATCCTCAATTAATAGATATCCTATTATACTATTACCCGAATATGGATCAGCCTTAATAATTAATCTATAATACTTTTCGCCAGTATACATATTTGTCAATTCTACTGGTTTCAAAATTAACGTAGCCCCTGACAAATTGAATACGCTTTCATCATTAAACCATGTAAACAAAGCCGGTGCTCCGGATAACGAGTCTAAACTTAACTCAATTTCTGAAATATCTATTTCAATTGAATCCGAATTGATTTTATCACGTTTTTGTGATAAAATCTCATCTTCAGACAATATCTCATCAATCTCCTGTGGAACTTGATTATCGCTTTTGGGAGCACTTTGATTTGCGGTAAATGCGGAAATAAATGTTACCGCTAATAAGAGCATTAATACATATCTTTTTATTATCATGATTTTGTAACTTTGTTCAGTATTTACAAAGTTACAATAGAGATATTTTTACCCCCCCCCGATTTAGTTAAATAACCTTAATATACTATATACCGAAATATAATCTTAGGAAAACGCCATGAATAAATTGATTGGCTAATATCGCGCGACGTTTAAAATCTATCATTGTTTTCAGCTCCAACGTAGATATACTATAACCGAGACCAATACCAAATTCATCATCATAAAAATCAACACCTAATTCACCTCCCCATGAATACCAACGACTCTCAAAATCTTCAATCAATTCAGGTTGTCCATTAGGACGTTCATATTTGATTTCTCGTGTGAATGTAGGATTTATCATCACATGCATAGTCAATCCAAGTCTGATATTAAAATTTTCACTCTTATACAAGTCTGGAGTAAATCCCACTATTGAGGCTTTTAGATATGGACGGAGAATATCACCATCATCATAAGAATAACCATCATAGTAATAATCGTCATCCAATGAATTAAAAAAATCAGATAATAACGAACCAAAGTCTGAAAACGTTTTCCAACAGCCCACAGCTCCGCCTATCCCCAAATTTGGAGTGGGTTTATAATGATACGCCAACTCAATATTATATGATTTTTCAAAAGATAAACCACCCGTAAACGTCAATACATTATGAGAATCTTGAGCATTTAACTTAAAAACAGATATAACTGATAAAATAATAGTAAATAGCAGAATTTTTAATTTCATGGCAACGTTTAATCTTTATTAAACAAAGATACACATCTTATTCAATAAAATTTCTACATTTGTAATTTAAAATATTATACACATGAAAAAAATATTCTTTCTTATTATATTATCTATCTTATGCATTACAGCAACAGCTCAAGTGAATGATAATTCAACTCAAAAGATATTTCATTATGAATTAAAGATGAAACAAGTTGACTTAAATATCTTTTCTGATTGTAAATTAATCGACAACACATTCACAACAGATAAAGGCATTTCAAATAACACAACCTTTATGAAAGAAGAACGAATGCCGTCTCAACAACAGATTAAAATAAATTATATTCACAAGCCCTATGAGCCCACACTTATAGAAGTCGTAGGCTCTTTTGTTTACGACATTTTAGAAGAGAATATGTACAACAATTGGAAACATTAAAATACAAACACAAGAAATTAACAAAGTCCAAAGAAAATTCTTTGGACTTTGTTAATTTACATGACGTCATTTGTTACATTGTGAGAACAATGTTGTTTTCTTCAGCTATGCGTCGCATGTTTAAGATTGCATAACGCATACGCCCTAAAGCTGTATTTATGCTAACATTTGTTGCATCTGCAATTTCCTTGAAACTCATATCACGATAATAGCGCATTATTAATACATCACGTTGACTTTCAGGCAACGCCATTATTATGCGATTAACATCTTTATGGATTTGGTCTGTTACCATGTGATACTCAATATTTTCCTCACACAAATCACGACGATTCAACAGATTTGTATCTTCGTCATCGGCCGAAACTGTATTTTCTGATTTTTCCTGACGATAATAATCTATAATGAGATTATGTGCTATGCGTGAAATCCAAGCCGAGAACTTACCATTTTCAGTATAACGTCCTTGTTTGATAGTCATAATGGCTTTAACAAAGGTCTCCTGGAAAATATCATCAGCAAGGTCTTTATTCTTTACAATATGAAAAATATATGAGAAAACACGTGATTGATGACGCTTGAGCAACGCATCAAATGCTTCATTATTACCTTTAGCATAATCAGCCACCAACTGTTCGTCAGTGAGCTTTGTCAATACTTGCATTACTATTCTGTTTAAAATTTAGAGTAGTGTTGTGCTATAGGCAGTTAATTTTAGGTTGATAAATAGATTGTTTTTAATGGTTTACAATGACAAAAGTAATTGTTATAAACTAAAAATGCAAGAAAAACTAAAAAAAAACGCCACATATTACGATATTTATACATTAAAAACCAATGTTTAATATAATAAATACACATCTTCATGCGTTTTATAGGTGTAATTTATAAATAGAATTGCCTATGAAGAAAATTTCTACTCATTCTTATGAGACAATTCATGGCGATGTTGATGTTATTGATACTAAAATTGCTCAACCACGAAAATCAACACTTGATTTCATTAAGCAATTTGCAAGAACTTACAATTACGAAAAGAAAATCGAAACATCACTCGGCAGCATGATTCTCAACTAAACACTAAACGCAAGAACTCAAATCTTGCGTTTTTTATTTAACTCTTATCTACCCTTCCTCACTCCTCTTTTCATTTTTCATTTGCATGCCAAGACTCTCGTCTCTCAACTTTCAACTTTCAACTATAAACTATAAACTATAAACAAAAAGCCCCGGCTCATTCCTGAGTCAGGGCTTCTCTGAAGGGGGCGGTGACCTACTCTCCCACTTTCGCAGTACCATCGGCGTGGTGAGGTTTAACTTCTCTGTTCGGAATGGGAAGAGGTGGAACCCTC
>JAZOCE010000003.1:0-70680 GCA_045596365.1 Muribaculaceae bacterium
GGTACAACCTTTTTTATTCCCAACAAAATTTTTATCAACTTTTTTTGATTTTTATTTTTTCGGAGCTCTCGAGCGTGGCTTTTATCGCCACCGGATGTCTGTCGCTACAGCCTCCCTCTCAAAAGCGAGTGCAAAGGTAGATACTTTTTGCGAAACAGCAAAATAAATTTACGACTTTTTCAACGCAAATTTCAGCCTTCAATATTTATTCCACTATATACCACCATATTATGATAATTATTTTTTTAGTATTTTTAAGCCAAGCAATATTTCTGCAATATCACTATTTGCTATTTGAGATTGACACATTTTTTATTATTTTCGCACAAAAATTTAATGACTCATTAATTTAATATGAAAAAAGCATTAATAATTATTCTCTCTTTGTACGCATTTTGCGCAAATGCAATCACGATAGGGCAAGTAAGATTTCACGATGAAGTATCAGACACAACAAAAATCACAGAATTATTAATCGCCACCGCAAAACAAGATTTCGATAATCCAAACAGCAGGATTGAATATATCGCTCGTTGTTTCTTAGGCAAACCCTATGTTGCACACACCTTAGAAAACGGAACTGAAATGTTGACAGTAAACATCGATGAGGTAGATTGCACAACTTTCGTTGAGACCGTTATAGCATTAGCTTATACCATCGAAGAAGGACGTTCTTGTTGGAGAGATTTTATCCATAATCTTGAAAAAATCAGATATCGCAATGGGCAATTGGATGGATATAGCTCGAGACTACACTATATCAGCGATTGGATTATTGATAACTGCCATCGAGGAAATATCAAAGAGGTATCAAACACATTCCCATACCACTCATATCAAATAAAAAGTCTTGATTTCATGAGCAGAAACAGGGAAAAATACGCAGCATTAAAAGACTCTACCGAATTTGAACGCATTAAAAATACCGAAATAGGCTACAGGAATCACCGTTTCCCATATATAAAGAAAGAAAACTTACGCAAAAAAGAGGTCCAGGCTGCATTTAAAGAGGGAGATATAGTTGCTCTCACAACAAATATAGAAGGGCTCGATGTGAGCCACCTTGGAATAATAACTCTCATCAACAACACCCCACACTTATTGCACGCATCTTCAGCCAAGGGAGATGTTACCATTGAAAGCAAGCCCCTCCACGAGACATTATCAAAAAATCGATATAACACAGGAGTAAGAGTAATCCGTCTCAATCAATAACATGCTCATATTCCCATATTTTCTCATCGACATATCGTGGTTTCGGCACATAATCAGGAGACAATACATCAATAGCTGGATTATAATACTTATATAAACTTCCAGTCATTGACATAAGCATATAGACAACATTTGCCGTTGAGAATGGTCTGTTCAACGCAATCTCTATTTTATCCTTAATATCAGGATTATTAGTTAAATACGAATTATTGGCATAAATTATAAATGGCACTTCCACATTTTTCTCTCCGCGACCAGAAAACGCACCTTCATCATATACATTTTCTCCATGATCAGAAAAATAAATTACGATTGAAGGCTCTTTTATTCTTGACACGCATTTAATTATATCGTTTAGAATATAATCAGTATATCTTATTGAATTATCATATTCCGCTCTTCGTTGAGCCATTTTATTGTCAAGCCATGTGAGCGAATCCTTCATTTGCAACTCATCATTTGCATTAAATACCTGAAAATCCGCAGGATATCTAAATCTGAATTCAACATGAGAGCCATATAAATGAAGAAATATCATCTTATTTTCAATCGTATCAGACAATGCTTCTTTAAAGTCGGGCAATAACACTTCATCAAATTTTATAGCCAATGCATCTTCTGAATTTTCTGCCCCTACATACTTTATGACATCGGCATTCATTGTCATCACTCCCGATGTATTACTAACATTTCCTGTTCGTTCTTGATTTGACAACCAAAATGTTTTATATCCTACCGCATTAAAATAATCAACAAGTAATGGATATTCGAGTCCATCTCCCGATGTAATATCATCTTCTTTAAATGACAATATCCGCTCCATATTTCCCGTAGTACTTGCCGACGAGCCAATCGCATCGGTAAAAACAAATAAGCTATCACGCATAGAGTCAAGAAAAGGCGTTGTCGGGAGGTGATAACCATAAAGTGAATGATGATTTCTTGATGCACTCTCTCCAAGTACCACCATAACATTAGTTGCTATATGCCTACTAAAGGCTGTGTGTTTATCCGGAAGTTCTTTTTTACTATTTTTTAATCGTTCAAATTGCAGATCCCACTGATAAACCTCCATTCCATACTTTATCGTCCGAGCTACCATAGAATGAGCTGTACGACCAGACGTAAAACTTAGGCAGTAATATGCAAACAGAAGAAAGCCTATACCTCCTATTATCATAACAAACGAATTAAATACTTTTTTTCCAATATATTTAATTACATAGAATAAAACAATTAACAATCCTAACAATATATATGTAATAGGGAGAGTAAAAACTCCAATAATATTATAAAATAATCCCGGGACAAATTCAAGCACTTCATTTTTTGTAGTTTGAGCTATTATAAACATCATCTTCCGAGTTAAGCCAAACTCATATAATTCAAAGCTTACAAAATTCAAAATTGAAACAATCGCATATAAAAATATCAGCACATTGCACACTACCCTCGATAGTCGCCATTGCCAACACCAGTTATAAATCAATAACATGATTGTCCCTTTAAACGCCCCCACTGTTATAGCATACACTATTCTCACCCATAAATCTATCTTAAATATTTCAGCGTTGGGGATATCCCAAATACTCATAGTACTAAGCAATGATAAGAATAACCACATCCGCTTATGACGTAGTAAAATATCGGAATTTAGGAATCGGCAATGGTTACATTTATCGCTTAGCATGAGTTAAAATATTGCTATATAAATAATAAAATTTAGTAAGACGAATTTTAATATAATAAAACAAAGATAGAGAAAATTATAAAAACAACCTTTATCTTATCTCCTCAATATTTCAATCAAAAGGAAAATCCCCCCAAAAAGCGACAAGGTCGCCTCATGAAAAGAGACGACCTTGTCCAATATATTGTTTAACTAATTATGCTTGTGGCATTTTTGTTAGCTTACCATAACCATATTCAGCATTTTCGCCAAGCTCTTCTTGAATACGAAGTAGTTGATTATATTTAGCCATACGGTCAGAACGGCTTGCTGAACCTGTTTTGATTTGTCCTGCATTTGTTGCAACAGCGATATCAGCGATTGTTGCATCTTCTGTTTCACCTGAACGGTGAGAGATAACTGCAGTATAACCATTGCGTTGTGCAAGTTCAACAGCACGAAGAGTTTCAGTAAGTGAACCAATTTGGTTAACTTTAACAAGGATAGAGTTAGCACAACCTGTTTCAATACCTTTCTTGAGATATTTAACGTTAGTAACGAACAAGTCATCACCAACCAATTGACAGCGGTTACCGATAAGGTCAGTAAGGATTTTCCAACCTTCCCAGTCATTTTCAGCCATACCATCTTCGATTGAATCGATTGGATAGTTTTCTACAAGAGTCTTAAGATATTCAGCTTGTTCTTGAGAACTACGTTTTGCACCATTAGCACCTTCTTTCCAAGTGTAGTCATATACACCATCTTTATAGAATTCAGAAGAAGCACAGTCAAGACCAATAGTGATGTCTTTTCCAGGAACATAACCTGCAAGTTCGATTGCTTTCATGATTACGTTAAGAGCATCTTCAGTTCCGTCAAGAGTAGGAGCAAAACCACCTTCATCACCTACTGCTGTTGATAGATTACGATCATGTAGCACTTTTTTAAGGTTATGGAATACTTCTGTTCCCATGCGGATACCTTCTTTGAAGCAGCATGCACCGATAGAACGAATCATGAATTCTTGGAAAGCGATAGGAGCATCAGAGTGAGCACCACCATTGATGATATTCATCATTGGAACAGGAAGTGCATATGCATTGCATCCACCGATGTATTTATACAAAGGCATATCAAGGTAATCAGCAGCAGCTTTTGCTACAGCAAGAGAAACACCAAGGATTGCATTAGCACCAAGATTTGATTTTGTTTCAGTTCCATCGAGTGCAATCATTGTTTCATCAATCTTGATTTGTTCAAGAGCACTCATTCCAACCAATGCTTGAGCGATAGGGCCATTAACGTTAGCAACAGCTTTTGCTACACCTTTACCCATGTAACGGCTTTTATCTCCGTCACGTAGTTCAAGAGCTTCGTTAACACCTGTTGATGCACCAGAAGGAACAGATGCACGACCACGAGCGCCTGATTCCAAAATTACGTCAACTTCTACTGTAGGATTACCACGTGAGTCTAATACTTCACGACCAATGATTTTTTCAATTTTCATAATGTTTTACCTTAAAAACTTAGTAAAAATATTTGATTAAAATTTATTACATTTTATTGCGATACAAAGATACAAAAAATTAATGGCAGTATTATCAAATATTTCAATAAAAACATCTAAAAATACAAATGGTTGCATCAAGTTGTGATGCAACCATTTATATTCAGAATTTATTCTTAATCGTTGTTCAGAATTATTCTGCTGCTTCTTCAGTCTTTGGAGCTTCTGCAGGTGCAACTTCAGCTGCAGGAGCTGCATTGCTCTTACGAGAACGACGTGTGCGTCCTGCTTTCTTAGCTGTTTTTTCTTTAAGCATGTTTTCGTTGTAGTCAACAAGCTCAATGAAGCAAGTTTTAGCGTTATCACCAAGACGATTACCAGTCTTAAGAATACGAGTATATCCACCTGGACGATCTGCAATTTTTTGAGCTACTTCACGGAAAAGTTCAGTAACGGCTTCCTTGTTTTGAAGGTAGCTGAACACAACACGACGATTGTGCATTGTGTCTTCCTTAGCACGATTGATAAGAGGCTCAGCATATACACGAAGAGCTTTAGCCTTTGCAAGAGTAGTAAAAATGCGCTTGCGAAGGATGAGTGCAATTGTCATGTTAGCGAGCAAAGCTTCGCGGTGAGCTTTTTTGCGGCCAAGGTGATTGAATTTTTTATTATGTCTCATCGTTATTACTCTTTATCTAATTTATACTTTGAAATGTCCATCCCGAAAGATAGGTTGAGGTTAGCGAGAAGTTCATCAAGCTCTGTAAGAGATTTCTTACCGAAATTACGGAATTTAAGAAGATCAGTCTTATTAAATACAACTAATTCGCCTAGAGTTTCTACTTCAGCACTCTTCAAACAATTCAATGCACGAACAGAAAGGTCCATATCAACAAGTTTTGACTTGAGAAGTTGACGCATGTGAAGAACTTCTTCATCAAATTCTTCATTTCCATCGTTTTCTGTTGTTTCAAGAGTTATCTTTTCATCAGAGAAAAGCATGAAATGATAGATTAATATCTTAGCTGCTTCTTTCAACGCATCCTTTGGATGTATTGAGCCATTAGTTGTAATCTCAATGATAAGTTTCTCGTAGTCGGTCTTCTGATCAACGCGGAAGTTCTCAATAGCATACTTCACATTCTTGATTGGAGTATAGATTGAGTCAATAGCCAATACGTTAATGTCATCATTAGGATTAACATTTTCTTCAGCTGGAACCCATCCACGACCTTTATTAATTGTGAGTTCTAATTGGAAACTTGCGTTAGGATCCAAATGACATATAACTAAGTCGGGATTGAGGACTTCAAAACCAGACAATACCTTACCTATGTCACCGGCTTTGAACACCTCTTGTCCTGACACTGAAATAGTAGCCTTTTCAAACTCTGTATCTTCTACGATTTGTTTGAGGTCAACTTTCTTGAGATTTAGAATTATATTGGTTACATCTTCCTTGACGCCGGGAATAGTATCAAACTCGTGTTGAACGCCATCAATGCGAATTGATGAAATCGCATATCCTTCAAGAGAAGAAAGAAGAATGCGACGCAATGCGTTACCCACTGTTATACCATAACCAGGCTCCAATGGCTTGAACTCAAACTTACCATAGAAGCTATCAGCTTCTAACATAAGGACTTTGTCAGGTTTTTGAAATGCTAAAATAGCCATGGATCTTTATTTTAATTATTATTTAGAATACAACTCGACGATCAACTGTTCTTTGATATTTTCAGGAATATCTTCACGAGCAGGAATATGAAGCAATTTGCCGGCTTTAGCTGATTCATCCCATTCTAACCAAGGATATTTGCTGTGGTTGAAACCAGCAAGAGCATCAGCGATTACTTCAAGAGATTTTGATTTTTCGCGAACACCTACAACATCACCAGGTTTTACTGAGTAAGAAGCGATGTTAAGCACTGCACCATTTACTACAATGTGGCGGTGAAGAACCAATTGACGAGCTGCTGCACGAGTAGGAGCAATACCTAAACGATAAACAACATTGTCAAGACGAGCTTCGAGCAATTGAAGAAGCACTTCACCTTTCACACCTTTAGTGCGAGAAGCTTTTTCAAATAGATTGCGGAATTGTTTTTCCAATACACCATAAGTGTATTTTGCTTTTTGCTTTTCGCGGAGCTGAACGCCATATTCTGAAGTTTTTCTTCTTTTATTGACGCCATGTTGTCCTGGAGGATAATTTCTCTTGGCCAATACCTTATCTTCACCGAAGATAGGTTCTCCGAATTTACGAGCAATTTTAGATTTTGGACCAGTATATCTTGCCATTTTTAATTCATTTTTTTATGAGACATCGAATGTTTCTTAGTGCAGCCGCGACCATAGAGAGGTGATAAAATTATGGTCTTTCACAATCAAAACACTGCCGTTTGTCTCTTGTTAAATAATTAGTGTGTCACAAAAGAGAATTAATGAATATTATACTCTTCTTCTCTTAGGAGGACGACATCCGTTGTGTGGAAGTGGAGTAACGTCGATGATTTCAGTTACTTCGATACCAGCACCATGTACTGTACGAATTGCTGACTCGCGACCATTTCCAGGTCCTTTAACGTATGCTTTCACTTTGCGCAAACCAAGGTCAAATGCAACCTTTGCGCAATCTTGTGCAGCCATTTGAGCAGCATATGGCGTGTTCTTTTTTGAACCACGGAATCCCATTTTACCTGCACTTGACCAAGAAATTACTTGACCTTCGCTGTTGGCTAAGCACACAATGATGTTGTTGAAAGATGAGTGAACATGAAGTTGGCCAGCGGCATCAACTTTAACGTTTCTCTTCTTAGCTGCGACTGTTTTTTTTGCCATATTATCTTATTATTTAGTAGCTTTCTTTTTGTTAGCAACAGTTTTCTTGCGACCTTTACGTGTACGAGCGTTATTTTTAGTGCTTTGTCCACGAAGAGGAAGACCAATACGATGACGAATACCACGGTAGCAACCGATATCCATCAAACGTTTAATATTAAGTTGAATTTCACTGCGAAGATCACCTTCAACTTTATAGTTAGCGCTAATTACTTCACGTACTTTAGCTGCTTGAGCGTCGGTCCAATCTTTTACTTTAATGTTTTTATCAACACCAGCCTTCTCAAGAATTGAGTTAGCTGCACTACGACCGATGCCGAAAATATAAGTCAAGGCGATTTCACCTCTTTTGTTTTGGGGGAGGTCAACTCCCACGATTCTTACTGCCATATCTTATTGACTAATTTATTTGCAAAAATAACAAATATTATCCTTGACGTAGTTTATACTTAGGGTTTTTCTTATTGATCACATACAAACGTCCCTTGCGACGTACAATTTTGCTGTCTGGGGTGCGCTTCTTAACTGAGGCTCTAACTTTCATATCTTATATTTTTATTATTATTTGTATCTAAATGCAATTCGACCTTTTGAGAGGTCATAGGGAGACATCTCGACGCGTACTTTGTCGCCGGGAAGAATTTTAATGTAATGCATTCGCATTTTGCCTGAAATGTGAGCAGTGATTTCATGCCCATTTTCCAGTTCGACACGGAACATTGCGTTGGATAATGCCTCTACGATGACTCCGTCTTGTTCGATTGCAGCTTGTTTTGCCATATAATAATCTTAAATAAATCTATCACCAAGCACCTCTTGGATATAGTCAAATGTTGTTAATATTTCAGCCTTTCCATTAACTACCGCTACTGTGTGCTCATAATGAGCTGAAGGTTTGCCATCCTTTGTTGAACATGTCCAACCATCTGATGCAATCTTCACATTGCGACTTCCAAGGTTTATCATTGGCTCAATTGCAAGACACATGCCATTTTTAATTATAGGACCTGTTCCACGGCGTCCATAATTAGGCACCTCGGGATCTTCATGCATCTTTTTACCTATACCATGACCACACATTTCACGAACAACCGTATAACCACGAGTTTCACAATATGTTTGAATGGCATTTGCTATATCACCAATGCGTTTTCCTTCAACACATGCTTCAATTCCTTTATAAAGAGATTCTTTTGTTGTTTTACACAAGTTCAAAACTTTTTCATCAACATCTCCCACAGGAAAAGTATAGCATGTATCTCCATTAAAACCTTTATATTCCACTACACAATCAGTTCCGATAATATCACCTTCTCTAAGAGTGTAGTTTGATGGAAAACCATGAACTACTACTTCATTGACTTCTATACAAAGAGTTCCGGGAAATCCGCCATAACCTAAACAAGCCGGACGACCACCATTATCAAGAATAAATTCGCGGGCAATGGTGTCAAGTTTATGAGTAGTAACTCCCGGTGCCACCCACTTGGCGACTTCGCCAAGTGTGCGACTCACGAGATTGTTAGCTTCTCTCATAAGCTGAATTTCTTCGGGTGTCTTTAGATAGATCATTTCAATCTTAAAGTAGCTTATGATTATGATTAGTAGGCACTACCTGTTGTACGGCCCTTAATCTTTCCATCTTTCATTAAACCATCATAATGATGCATCATCAAGTGGCTTTCTACTTGTTGTAGTGTATCAAGGACAACTCCAACAAGAATTAGCAATGATGTTCCGCCGAAGAATTGCGCGAAATTTTGGCTAATACCAAAGAAACGTGCAAATGCGGGTAAGATTGCCACTATACCAAGGAATATAGATCCTGGCAATGTGATGCGAGACATGATAGAATCAAGATATTCAGCAGTCTTCTTTCCTGGTTTTACACCGGGGATAAAACCATTGTTACGTTTCATATCTTCAGCCATCTGAGTAGGACGCACTGTGATTGCAGTATAGAAATAGGTAAATGCCACAATCATTACGAAATAAACAAGGTTATACCAAAAGCCGTTAATATCAGAGAACGTACTGAAGAAGCCTGTTCCACTCTCACTTGATCCGAAACCGGCTAAAGTGATAGGAATAAACATAATTGCCTGAGCAAAAATTATTGGCATTACACCAGCAGCATTAACTTTCAATGGAATATATTGACGAGCGCCACCATATTGCTTGTTACCTACGATGCGTTTAGCATATTGCACGGGCACTTTGCGAGTACCTTGTACAAGAAGCACTGCACCGATAACAACAGCAAATAGAAGAATTATCTCAACAATAAACATGATAAGACCACCTTCAGAACCTGTTGACCCTGGGAGGCGGCTTGTAAATTCATAGAAAATAGCTCCAGGGAAACGGGCAATAATACCAACCAAGATGATGAACGAAATACCATTTCCGATACCACGATCAGTAATGCGTTCACCAAGCCACATGATAAACATTGAACCTGCGGCAAGGATGATAGTTAGGAATGCTATAGTCCAAAAACCCATAGCAACATGTCCACCGGCACCATTTACTTGTACTTGCAGATTTACAAGATAAGCAGGAGCTTGGAGCAATAGAATTAATACTGTGAGATAACGAGTGTACTGGTTCAATTTTTGACGACCACTCTCTCCTTCTCTTTGCATTTTTTGAAAAGAAGGCAATACCATACCCAACAATTGTATCACGATTGAAGCAGTGATATAGGGCATAATACCAAGCGCAAAGATTGACGCTTGCGAGAATGCGCCACCTGAGAACATATCAAGAAGCTGCATGAGACCACTCTTGTTAGTAAAATTAGCAAGAGCGTCCAAATCATCGGGATGAAATCCGGGAAGCACAACGTAACATCCCAATCGGTACACAAGTACCAATAGGAGTGTTACAATGATGCGCTTGCGCAGTTCCTCAATCGCCCAAATGTTTTTTATGGTTTGAATAAATCTCATTATTTTTAGACTTTATTGATTGAACCACCAGCTGCTTCGATAGCTTGTTGAGCTGCAGCAGAGAATGCATTGGCTTCTACAGCAACCTTGCGAGTGATAGCACCATTAGCAAGAATCTTAACAAGTTGCTTACGGTTGATGTATCCTGCAGCACGGAGCTCTTCGATACCCACCTTTTCAAGATTTTTAGCAACTGCAAGATTTTCAATATCGCTAATGTTGATAGCTTTATACTCTACGCGGTTGATATTTTTGAAACCAAATTTAGGCAAACGACGTTGCAAAGGCATTTGACCGCCTTCGAAACCGATTTTACGGCTATAACCAGAACGAGATTTAGCACCTTTGTGACCACGGGTAGAAGTACCTCCTTTACCAGAACCGGCACCACGACCAATACGTGTTTTGTTCTTAGTTGAGCCAACGGCTGGTTGTAAATTACTTAATTCCATAGTTTGAAATATTTTAAGCGTTGGTCACTTCTACTAAATGACGAACTTTGTTAACCATTCCCATCACAGCGGGTGTATCTTCTTTCACCACAGTGTGATTCATTTTCTTCAAGCCAAGAGCGTCAAGAGTGCGTTTTTGCACTGCAGGACATTTGATGCGGCTTTTTACTTGTGTAATTTTAATTTGTGCCATTGTAGTTGCGCTGATTAACCGTTAAACACTTTGTCAACTGAAATACCACGATTTTGAGCTACAGTCATAGGGCTTCTCATTTCGCCAAGAGCAGCGATTGTAGCCTTCACAAGGTTGTGAGGGTTAGAAGAGCCTTTTGATTTGGCAAGCACGTCGGTAACACCAACGCTTTCAAGTACTGCACGCATCGCACCACCGGCTTTAACTCCAGTACCGGCAGAAGCTGGTTTAAGGATAATGCGAGAGCCACCAAATTTAGCAACTTGTTCGTGAGGAATAGTACCTTTGTGAACAGGTACTTTAATAAGATTCTTTTTAGCTGATTCAACGCCTTTAGCGATAGCAGCTGTAACTTCGTTGGCCTTACCGAGTCCCCAGCCTACGATGCCGTTTTCATTACCTACGACAACGATTGCAGCAAAAGTGAATGTACGTCCACCTTTTGTTACTTTGGTAACACGGTTAATGGCAACAAGGCGATCTTTTAATTCAAGATCATTAGTTGATTTTACTCTATTATTCTTATTTGCCATAATTCTTAAAATTTAAGTCCGCCATTACGAGCGGCGTCAGCCAATGATTTAACACGACCGTGGAACAAATATCCGTTACGGTCAAATACTACTTCAGTGATACCGGCAGCAATAGCTTTTTGTGCGATAGCTTCGCCTACTTTAGCTGCGATTTCAATTTTAGTACCTTGCTCAATTCCTTTTGAAGAAGCAGCGGCAAGAGTCTTGCCTGCCAAGTCGTCAACGAGCTGTACATAAATCTGCTTGTTGCTGCGGAATACCGTCATGCGAGGACGTGCTGCGGTGCCAGACACTTTTCCACGGATACGGGTTTTGATTTTATTTCTTCTTTGTATCTTAGATATCATGATTCTGTCTATTTTACTTATTTAGCACCTGCTGATTTACCTGACTTGCGGCGAATAACTTCACCAACAAACTTGATACCTTTGCCTTTATAAGGTTCTGGCTTACGTAATGAGCGGATTTTTGCACACACTTGACCTAAAAGTTGTTTGTCGCCACTTTCAAGAATGATAAGAGGGTTCTTATTTCTTTCTGTTTTAGCTTCAACTTTAATTTCTTTAGGAAGTTTGATATATATTGCGTGAGAGAAACCAAGTGAAAGTTCAAGCACTTGACCTTCAGCAGAAGCACGGTAACCTACACCCACTAATTCCATTTCTTTGCGATAGCCTGTAGAAACTCCAACAACCATGTTGTTAATCAACGCGCGATAAAGACCATGTTGAGCACGGTGTTCGCGAGCATCAGAAGGACGAGAGATTACTACTTGACCATCTTCGATTTTGATATCGAGTTCTGGGTTAACTTTTTGAGTAAGTTCACCTTTAGGACCTTTTACAGTTACTACGCCGTCATTAACTTGGACAGTAACGCCTGCAGGAATTGCTATTGGAGCTTTACCTATTCTTGACATAATTCTTACCTCCTATTAATTAATAAACGTAACATAGTACTTCACCACCAATCTTAAGATCGCGTGCTGCCTTGTTTGTCATCACGCCTCTTGAAGTAGAAAGGATAGCGATACCTAAACCATTTAACACTCGTGGCATATCTTTGTAGCCTGTGTATTGACGAAGACCTGGACGAGAAACGCGTTTAAGACCTTTGATAGCGTTCACTTTGTCTACAGGATCGTATTTCAAGGCGATCTTGATAGTACCTGCGGGGGTTTCACCCTCTATAAACTTATAATTAAGAATATAGCCTTGTTCAAAAAGAATCTTTGTGATTTCTTTTTTCAAGTTTGAGGCTGGGATCTCGACTACACGATGTTGAGCCTTGATCGCATTCCTCAATCTTGTTAAATAATCTGCTATTGGATCAGTCATTTTTATTAATTGTTTAAATTGATTGGGATTATCCCAACAATATTTAATACTCTCAGTATTTTAATTTGCAAAGTGATCGTTTAAAATTACCAGCTTGCTTTCTTTACACCGGGAATAAGACCGGCAGAAGCCATTTCGCGGAATTGAATACGAGAAATTCCAAATTGACGCATATATCCTTTAGGACGACCTGTGATGCTGCAACGATTGTGCAAGCGAACAGATGATGCGTTTTTAGGAATAAGTTGAAGAGCTTCGTAGTCGCCAGCTTCTTTCAAAGCAGCTTTTTTAGCAGCGAATTTTGCTACGAGTTTAGCTCTCTTCACTTCGCGGGCTTTCATTGATTCTTTAGCCATACTTTGTTTTATTTAGCGTTTTTGAAAGGTAATCCAAATTGCTTGAGAAGAGCATAACCTTCTTCATCAGTATTAGCTGAAGTCACAAATGTGATGTTCATACCAAGCATTTTGGTAATGTTATCAATGTTGATTTCAGGGAAGATGATTTGTTCAGTGATACCAAGTGTATAGTTACCACGACCATCAAGTTTTCCTTCAATACCTTTAAAGTCACGAATACGAGGCAACGCAATGCGGATAAGACGTTCTAAGAACTCATACATGTGATCACGACGAAGAGTTACCATAACTCCAACTGGCATTTTCTTACGAAGTTTGAAGTTAGAGATGTCTTTCTTAGAAAGAGTTGCAACAGCTTTTTGACCAGTGATTGCAGTAAGTTCATTGATAGCAGTCTCAATGATTTTTTTGTCTTGAGTTGCTTGACCGAGACCTTGATTGATCACGATTTTTTTCAACTTAGGCACTTGCATAACAGTGCTATAGTTGAATTCCTTCATAAGAGCGGGAACAATGCGCTCTAGATAATCTTTTTTAAGAGTTGTAGTGCTCATTATTTAATCTCCTCTCCTGATTTTTTAGAATAACGTACTGTAACTCCCTTATCATTCTTACGACGACCAATGCGAGTAGGTTTGCCACTCTTTGGGTCCAAGAGGCTGAGGTTGGAGATGTGAATAGGAGCTTCCATCTTAACGATGCCGCCCTGTGGATGTTTTGCATTGGGTTTAGTGCTCTTTGACACTACATTGATACCTTCTACGATAGCGCGTTGCTTTTCAACAAGCACAGAAAGCACACGGCCTTGTTTACCGCGATCTTCACCGCTAAGTACATAAACTGTATCGCCCTTTTTAATATGTAATTTGCTCATTACTTAATTTATTCTACGGGTTAAAGTACTTCTGGAGCGAGTGAAACAATCTTCATATTTGTGGCACGTAGTTCACGAGCAACTGGGCCAAAAATACGAGTACCGCGAAGTTCACCAGCGTTGTTCAATAACACACATGCGTTGTCGTCAAAGCGAATGTATGAACCATCAGCACGACGCACTTCTTTCTTTGTACGAACGACAACTGCTTTTGATACAGTACCTTTCTTTACGTCAGATGAAGGGATAACACTTTTCACTGTTACTACAATGATGTCTCCAACTGATGCGTAACGACGACCTGTACCACCTAATACACGGATGCAAAGAGCTTCTTTTGCACCACTGTTATCTGCTACGGTTAAACGGCTTTCAGTCTGTATCATAATTATTTAACTTTTTCGATTATTTCTACTAATCTCCATCTTTTTGTTTTGCTCAGGGGACGAGTTTCCATCAGCTTCACAGTATCGCCAACACTACACTCATTCTTTTCATCATGAGCATGATATTTCTTTGTCTTGTTGACAAATTTACCGTAAATAGGGTGTTTTTCTTTCCACTTAATTGTTACAGTGATAGTTTTGTCACCCTTGTTGCTCGATACAACCCCAATACGTTCTTTTCTTAAATTTCTCTTTTCCATTTCTTGGGATTATTTAATATTAAGTTCACGCTGACGCAACTCAGTCTTAACGCGTGCAATCATTTTACGTTCATGTGTAATTTTAGCAGGGCTGTCAAGTGGAGAAATTGAGTGGTTAATCTTCAATTGAAGATACTCTTTTTCCATTTCAACCAAGCGATCTTTAAGATCTTGAGTGCTAAGTTCTTTGATTTCTTCTTTCTTCATAATCTTATACTATTACACATTTTGACTTGGATCATAATCACGACGTACTACAAATTTTGTAGTAACAGGGAGTTTTTGTGCTGCCAAGCGAAGAGCTTCTTTTGCGATTTCAAAGCTTACGCCTTCTACTTCGATTAGCATACGACCTGGAGTAACAGGTGCAACGAATCCTTCTGGAGCACCTTTACCTTTACCCATACGTACTTCAGCAGGTTTTTTAGTAATAGGCTTATCTGGGAAAATGCGGATCCAAATTTGTCCTTGACGTTGCATGTAACGAGTTACAGCCACACGAGCTGCTTCGATTTGACGTCCGGTAATCCACTTAGATTCCAAAGTCTTTATACCAAAAGAACCGAATGCCAACTGATTGCCGCGTTGAGCATTGCCTTTCATGCGGCCTTTCTGTTGTCTGCGAAATTTTGTTTTCTTTGGTTGTAACATTGTTGTTGATCAATTCAGGGTTTAACGGTTGTTTTTAGGTTTGCGGAAACCACCACGACGAGATGCGCCATTGTTTGCGCTACGTCCGTCTTTAGCTGTAGTAGTGAAAGATGGAGCAAGATCGCGTTTTCCGTAAACTTCGCCACGACATATCCATACTTTTACGCCGATAACACCTACTTTAGTGTGTGCTTCAACGAGAGCATAGTCAATGTCTGCACGGAGAGTGTGGAGTGGAGTACGTCCTTCTTTAAACATTTCAGAACGTGCCATTTCAGCACCATTTAAACGGCCACTGATTTGGATTTTAATTCCTTCGGCATTGCTGCGCATTGTTGAAGCGATAGCCATCTTAACTGCACGACGATAAGCGATTTTACCTTCGATTTGGCGTGCTACTGTGCTTGCAACGATTTGTGCATCCAATTCAGGACGTTTGATTTCGAAAATGTTAATTTGTACATCCTTGTCAGTGATTTTCTTAAGTTCTTCTTTTAGTTTGTCAACTTCAGAACCACCTTTACCGATAATCAAACCTGGACGTGAAGTACATACTGTAATAGTGATCAATTTGAGCGTACGCTCAATAACAATACGTGAAACGCTTGACTTAGCTAAGCGGACGTTAAGATACTTACGAATCTTAGAATCTTCGAGTATAGTATCTCCGTATTTTTTGCCGCCATACCAGTTAGAATCCCAACCTCTGATGACTCCTAAGCGATTGCTTATTGGATTTACTTTTTGTCCCATTTCTTATGCTTCGTTTTTAGCGTTATTAATTGTATCTACAAACAATGTAACGTGATTTGAACGTTTACGTATTCTATAACCTCTTCCTTGAGGAGCTGTGCGGAGACGCTTCAACATTGGAGCGCAATCAACAAAGATTGTGCTGATGTATAGTTCACCGTTTTCAGCTTTTCTTTCATTTTTAGCCTCCCAATTTGCTATTGCTGAGCGGAGAAGTTTTTCCACTTTAGCTGCAGCTTCTTTATTTGAGAACTTAAGGATACCCAACGCACGGAACACTTCTTTGCCACGCACCATATCAGCAACAAGGCGCATTTTGCGAGGAGAAGAAGGCACGTTGTTCAACTTGGCGAAAGCCTGAGTCTTAAGAGTCTCCTTTCTTAATTCGGCTGATTGTCTTTTTCTTACACCCATTGTATTTTAATTTCTTTTTTTTTCAAAATTAGTTATATCCAGGGCCCTTATTATTTTTTCTTGTTACCACCGTGTCCACGGAAGTTACGTGTTGGAGCAAATTCTCCCAACTTGTGTCCTACCATGTTTTCAGTTACGTAAACAGGAATAAATTTATTACCATTGTGAACTGCGAAAGTGTGTCCTACAAAGTCTGGAGAAATCATTGATGCACGGCTCCATGTCTTGATAACTGACTTTTTACCGCTTTCTTCCATTGCAGCAACTTTCTTTTCGAGCTTAACGCTGATAAATGGGCCTTTTTTTAATGAACGACTCATAGTTACTTAATTAATCAGATTACTTTTTTCTTCTTTCAATAATGTACTTTGAAGAATGTTTCTTCGGAGCACGTGTCTTGAGACCCTTAGCGTATAGACCCTTACGTGAACGTGGGTGTCCACCTGAAGCGCGACCTTCACCACCACCCATTGGGTGATCTACTGGGTTCATTACAACGCCACGGTTGCGAGGACGACGGCCGAGCCAACGTGAACGACCTGCCTTACCCGAGCGTTCAAGAGAGTGTTCGCTGTTACCAACGACACCTACTGTAGCTTTACATGCAGAAAGCACTTTACGTGTTTCTCCCGAAGGTAATTTGATAATCGCATAATCCCCTTCTCTCGAAGTCAACTGTGCAAATGTACCAGCCGAACGAGCCATGAAAGCTCCTTGGCCAGGACGCAATTCAATGTTGTGGATTACTGTACCTACAGGGATTTTGCTCAAAGGAAGAGCATTACCTACTTCAGGTGCAGCATCTGGTCCACTTACTACTGTTGCGCCAACTTGTAAGCCGTTGGGTGCAATTATATAAGTTTTAGCTCCGTCTACATAGTAAAGAAGAGCAATGCGAGCTGAACGGTTTGGATCATACTCGATTGATTTTACTACTGCGGGAACACCGTCTTTGTTTCTCTTAAAGTCAATGATGCGGTATTTACGTTTGTGCCCACCACCAAGGTAGCGAGTGGTGAGGTGTCCTTCGGCGTTACGACCACCTGTAGACTTTTTACCGACTGTAAGAGATTTCTCTGGCGTACTAGCAGTGATTGTACCTTTAAATACGCCAATAACTTTGTGTCTTTGCCCCGGTGTTGTGGGCTTCAATTTTCTTACTGCCATTTTCTATTATATGTTGCTATAAAAGTCGATTGTTTGACCATCAGCCACAGTAATGAAAGCTTTCTTGTAAGCAACTGTTTTGCCTTTAATCAAGCCGCTCTTAGTGTAGCGTGATTTGTTTTTACCTCTAACAACAAGTGTGTTGACATTAACTACTTTCACGTCATAAAGTTTCTCAACCAATGACTTGATTTGATACTTATTAGCATCAAGAGAAACGCGGAAAGTGTAGCGATTAAGCTTTTCTGTAAGCTTAGTTGCTTTTTCTGTAACGATAGGTTGAATCATTATTTCCATTGTTTATCCTAATGTTAATTATAGTTTATTAATGACTTCAAGGCTACTCTCTGTTAAGACAATAGCTTTGTTGTTAAGTAATGCATAAGTATTTACATCCGAAGCAGTTATAATTTGTGCGTTCGGAAGATTTCGAGCTGACAAATATACGTTTTTATTTTGACCTGCTAAAATCAAAAGCGTTTTCTTGTCGTCAACTTTAAGATTTTTAGTAATATTTACAAAATCTTTAGTCTTTGGAGCTTCGAAAGTGAAATCTTCGACGATAACAATTTGATTATCCTGAGCCTTGAATGTCAATGCTGATTTACGTGCAAGAGATTTCAATTTCTTATTGAGCTTGAAACGATAGTCACGAGGACGAGGACCAAATACACGACCTCCACCTACAAGTACAGGAGAATTGATATCACCGATACGGCTACCGCCACCACCTTTTTGCTTGTGGAGCTTGCGAGTAGAACCAGAAACTTCGCTTCTTTCTTTTGACTTGTGGGTACCTTGACGTTGGTTAGCCAAGTATTGTTTCACATCGAGATATACGGCATGCTCGTTTGCTTCAATTGCAAACACCTCATCGTTAAGCTGAGCTTTACGACCAGTGTCTTCACCTTTAATATTATAAATTGCGAGTTCCATTATTTCTCAATTATTACGATTGAACCTTTACTTCCTGGGATAGATCCCTTAATCATCATAAGATTGTGTTCGGCAATCACCTTCAATACTTGTAGGTTTTGCACGGTTACACGTTGGTTGCCGGTCTGACCAGCCATGCGCATTCCTTTGAATACTTTTGCTGGGTAAGAACATGCTCCGATAGAACCGGGAGCGCGAAGACGGTTGTGTTGACCGTGAGTAGTTTGACCTACACCACCGAAACCGTGACGTTTTACAACACCTTGATAACCTTTACCTTTTGATGTTCCTGCGATATCTACGAAATCGCCTTCTGCAAAGAAGTCAACAGCAATGGTATCACCAAGCTTGTATTCGCCTTCAAATCCTTTGAACTCGGCCAAGTGTCTCTTGGGGGTTACGCCTGCTTTTTTGAAGTGACCTGCTTCAGGCTTTGTTGTGTGCTTGTCTTTTTTGTCTTCAAAGCCAAGTTGCAAAGCTTCATAGCCGTCTGTTTCAACTGTTTTTACTTGAGTAACCACACAAGGACCTACTTCGATAACAGTGCACGGTGTATTTTTACCGTCGGCACTGAATACGGATGTCATTCCGATTTTTTTTCCTAATAATCCTGGCATTTCTCTGTTAATTTAAAAAATGATTACACCTTGATTTCTACTTCTACACCACTAGGAAGTTCAAGCTTCATAAGAGCGTCAACTGTTTTTGCAGTTGAGTTGTAGATGTCAATTAGACGTTTGAATGATGAAAGTTGGAACTGTTCACGTGATTTTTTATTCACGAATGTTGAACGGTTCACAGTGAAGATACGTTTGTGTGTTGGTAGAGGTATAGGACCGCTAATTACCGCACCTGTAGCCTTCACAGTCTTAACAATCTTTTCAGCCGACTTGTCAACCAAGTTGTGATCGTAAGATTTTAATTTGATTCTGATTTTTTGGCTCATATTGTTTATGAATAAAATATTATTTCAATAAGTCAACTCGGCCTTGGCATTCAGTCAAGACTTGTTTTGCAATAGATGTGCTCACTTCTGCATAGTGTGAGAATGTCATTGTAGAAGTTGCACGACCTGAAGTGATTGTACGCAATGCAGTTACATAACCAAACATTTCAGCAAGAGGAGTTTTAGCTTTTACTACGCGAGCACCGCTACGGCTTGTTTCCATGCCTTCCACTTGACCACGACGTTTGTTCAAGTCAGAGATTACATCACCCATGCTTTCTTCTGGAGTAACAACTTCAATTTTCATGATTGGTTCAAGAAGAACTGGACCTGCTTTTTCACAAGCTTTTTTGAATGCTTGGATAGCACAAAGTTCAAATGAAAGTTGGTCAGAGTCAACTGGGTGGAATGAACCGTCGATTACTGTTACTTTAAGTTGTTCTACTGGATAACCAGCAAGAACACCATTCTTCATTGCTGTAGTGAAACCTTTTTGAATTGAAGGGATAAATTCTTTAGGAATGTTACCACCTTTAACTTCGTCAACGAATTGTAGATTTCCTTCGAAACCTTCGTCTACTGGCTCAACGCGAACGATGATATCAGCAAATTTACCGCGACCACCGGTTTGTTTCTTGAACACTTCGCGCAATTCAACAGCTTGAGTAATTGTTTCTTTATATGTAACTTGAGGACGACCTTGGTTACATTCTACTTTAAACTCACGACGAAGACGGTCGATAATGATATCAAGGTGAAGCTCACCCATACCAGAGATAACTGTTTGACCTGTTTCTTCGTTAGTTTGTACGCGGAATGTTGGGTCTTCTTCAGCAAGTTTTTGAAGTCCTACACCAAGTTTATCGAGGTCTTTTTGAGTCTTAGGCTCAACAGCGATACCGATAACTGGTTCTGGGAATTCCATTGCTTCAAGTACGATTGGAGCATCTTCTGCACATAAAGTATCACCTGTGCGGATATCTTTAAAGCCTACACCGGCACCGATATCTCCACAGCCAATAACATCTTTAGCATTTTGTTTATTTGAGTGCATTTGGAATAGACGAGAAACACGTTCTTTCTTTCCTGAGCGAGAGTTAAGGATATAACTTCCTGCTACCATATCACCTGAATAAACGCGGAAGAAGCAAAGACGACCTACATATGGGTCAGTTGCAATCTTGAATGCCAATGCACACATTGGAGCATCGCTTGATGGTTCGCGAGTAAGAATTTCTTCAGGGTTACCAACTGCGTGACCTTCGATAGCACCACCATCAGTAGGACATGGGAGATAAGCACACACGTTGTTAAGAAGACATTGTACACCTTTATTCTTGAATGAGCTACCGCAAGTCATAGGAACAAGTTCCAATGAAAGAGTTGCTTTACGGATAGCTACGCGAATTTCGTCTTCAGTGATAGTTGAAGGATCATCGAAATATTTTTCCATCAACACATCATCAAATTCAGCGATTTTTTCAAGCATTTTATCGCGCCATTCTTCTGCTTCATCTTGAAGATTAGCAGGAATTTCTTCGATTACATAGTCAGCACCTTGTTTTTCATCGGGCCAGTAGTAAGCCTTCATTGTTACAAGGTCAATAATGCCTTTGAATGTTTCTTCAGCACCGATAGGAATTTGGATAGGACAAGGATTAGCACCAAGTACATCTTTCATTTGGCGAACAACTTCAAAGAAGTTAGCACCTGAACGGTCCATTTTGTTCACATATGCGATACGAGGTACATTATACTTGTCAGCTTGACGCCACACTGTTTCTGATTGAGGTTCAACACCACCTACAGCACAATATGTAGCAACAGCACCATCAAGAACACGCAATGAACGTTCTACTTCCACAGTAAAGTCAACGTGCCCTGGAGTGTCAATGAGGTTGATTTTATATTGCTCATTGTTATATTTCCAGAATGCAGTTGTAGCAGCTGAAGTAATAGTAATACCACGTTCTTGCTCCTGCTCCATCCAGTCCATTGTAGCAGCGCCATCATGAACTTCACCAATTTTGTGAGTAAGACCGGTATAGAAAAGAATACGCTCAGATGTGGTTGTTTTACCAGCATCGATGTGAGCCATGATACCGATGTTACGGGTATATTTTAATAATTCGTCTGATTTAGCCATTATTTACTGATGTTTATCAATGAAAACTGAAATTAGAAACGGAAATGTGCAAATGCGCGGTTAGCTTCGGCCATCTTGTGCATATCTTCTTTACGTTTGAATGCACCACCTTGCTCATTGTAAGCATCAACTATTTCAGCAGCCAATTTATCTGCCATAGTTTTACCACCACGTTTGCGAGAATAGATGATTAGATTCTTCATTGATATTGACTCCTTACGATCAGGACGGATCTCAGTCGGAACTTGGAATGTTGCACCACCCACACGGCGTGATTTAACTTCGACTTGAGGAGTTACATTTTCGAGCGCTTTTTTCCAGATTTCAAGCGCAGATTTTTCCTCGTTAGGCAACTTAGACTTCACAGTCTCAAGTGCGCTATAGAAAATAGTATAAGCAATGTTCTTTTTGCCATCATACATCAAGTGATTGACAAATTTAGACACTCTTACGTCATTAAAAACGGGATCAGGTAATACAACCCGTTTCTTTGGTTTAGCTTTACGCATAGTTTTTTCTAAAATTTTTGTTTTTGTTTGCTGGTTGCTTTCATCACTTCAACGATGTTCTCTAACATCATTTACTCAACCGAAATAGCCTGCCAATAAATCAAAAACGAAGTTTATAACTTGTTTTATCTCTTTGCTGATTTCCGCTAAGGTTTATTATTTTTTACCTTTTGCAGCAGGTGCAGCTCCTGGTTTTGGACGTTTAGCTCCGTATTTAGAACGACGTTGTGTACGATCTTTCACACCGCTTGTATCAAGTGTACCGCGTACAATGTGATAACGCACACCTGGAAGGTCTTTTACACGACCACCACGTACAAGTACGATTGAGTGTTCTTGAAGATTGTGACCTTCTCCTGGAATGTAAGAGTTAACCTCTTTACCATTAGTCAATCTCACACGAGCTACTTTACGCATAGCTGAGTTAGGTTTCTTGGGAGTAGTAGTATACACACGCACGCACACACCACGACGTTGTGGGCATGAATCGAGCGCTGGAGACTTACTTTTGTCCTCAAGAGCTATACGTCCTTTTCTTACTAATTGCTGAATAGTAGGCATCTTAGTTCTTTGTTTTTGTTACTTAAATTTATATTCTCTTATATTATTATTTCCTTTTTACACACATTCAAAGCACCAACTACCGCTTTGTATTTCAATTACTTAGCAATAATGTGGTACTTCTACAGTCTGAAAAACGATGCAAAATTACTAACTAATTTCCTAATAACCAAATATTTTTACTCTTATTTATAATAAATTTATTTTGCCAATTTCTAACACAAGAGGTGGCTGTGCTTTCCATAAAAAGCCACAACCACCTCTAATATTTAATATTATTTAATATTTCTTATTTCATTTCCTTGTAATGCGAGCAAGATAATCATAATGCTCCCCCTCAAAAATCAGTTCAGAGCAAAATCCATTTTGATCGGCATGATACGATAGAGTCTCAAAATCGACATACAACCAATCAAACGTATCTCCTTTCATATTTTTGTACTGCATCATGAAATCAACTTCTCCATAGTAGCTACCATTCAAGTCTATATCAACTGAGCCATCTTCATTCTCATATAAATATATAAGGTCACTTGAATCTATAAGTACTTGCCCATCTTCCGATAATAATTCGTTTATGCGGGCAAAGAATTCCGAAAATTTATCAATTTTACCCACAATCCCTGTTCCATTCATTAACATCAAGATTGTATCAAATTTCCCCTTCAACGATTTATCATACATATTTACAAATCGGACATCGGCAACACCACGTTTTTGCATCACATCCACCGAGCGAGGGGAGATATCAATTGCACATACATCCTTCCCCATTTCCTGTAAAGCAAGAGAATGACAACCGCTACCGGCTCCCACATCTAATATATTCCCGCAACAAAGTTCAAGCGCTCGCTGTTCCAATAGAGGCATTTTATCAAACGTGCGAAACAAATCCTTGACCGACATTTCATCCTCATCAAACATTGACGAAAACACGCGCAATCGCCCAGCCACACCATTATTATAATAGTCTGCGATTGCCCACCCCATTGGATCTTTACCCAAGTCAAGAACTCCCTCACTCACTATATTCACAAATCAAATGGTTCGATTTCTTCTAACAATAAGCCACGAGTGTCTTTTTCCGACAACAGCATCTCTTCTTTAGAAATTGGCCACTCAACACCCACTGTCGGATCATCAAAACGCAATGTTGCTTCAGCTTGTGGCGCATACACATTATCTACCTTATATTGAAATTGGGCAACATCACTAAGCACGATAAATCCATGAGCCATTCCACGAGGGACAAATAGTTGACGACCATTTTCTTGGCTCAACTCAACTGCCACATATTTTCCATAAGTAGGCGAATTCTTTCGCAAATCCACAGCCACATCAATCACTTTACCTTGAGAGACTCTCACCAACTTAGCTTGCGACCACTCCCCTTTTTGGAAATGCAACCCTCGCAACACGCCTCGGCTCGATACCGACTCATTATCTTGAACAAAATTCACCTCGCCCACATGCTTGCAAAACTCCTCTTGCTTGTAGCTTTCCATAAAATAGCCACGAGCATCTCCAAAGCGACGAGGCTCAATAATCCACACTCCTTTAATTTCTTGTTCAATAAAGTTCATAATATATTATTGTATTTGTGAATTTACATTGGCACAAAATTAGTAAATTTGCCCCATAGATTTACATAAATCACTCTGACAATGAAAAATATTATTCTTTTTGACGAAAAATCGACTCGCGATAATCTCCTACCGCTCACTTTCACACGCCCTGTCGCTGGGCTTCGTTTTGGCATTTGCACCATTGCCGAGAAATGGCAACACGCCATTACCGGCAATTACTCTTTCCTAGCAGCCGATTATCTGCAAGCCAAATTTCCAATCTCGCTAAACGAAGATGACAATATTTTCATTGCAGGCAATATCTGTCCCAACGATGAGCTCATTTCTTCCATCGAAAACCTACCTTTAAACTCCGCCATAACACATGGCGACGACCTCTTAGCTTTTCGTGGCAACATCAACGACTTTAATAGTCGCAAATGGGAGCAAGAAACCACTATCGAAAACTCTCCGCTTGCCATTAAAATGCTATATGATATCTTCTCCCTCAACGACGTTGCCCTACGCGAAGATTTTAATGCAATAACAGCCGGACGCAAAAGCCAACATTTAAGCAGTAGCAATACCCTAATCGGAAACCCCGACATGATTTTCATTGAAGAGGGAGCCACCGTTGAAGGAACAATACTCAACACCAACAATGGTCCTATATATATAGGTAAAGAAGCCGAAATAATGGAGGGCAGCTGCATACGCGGAGGTCTCGCACTCTGCGAACATGGAATCATTAACATGGGAACAAAAATATACGGAGCAACAACCATTGGACCATATTGCAAAGTGGGTGGCGAGCTAAACAATGTCGTAATGCAAAGCTATTCCAACAAAGCCCATGACGGTTTCCTCGGAAATGCCGTTATCGGCGAATGGTGCAACATTGGCGGAGGCACAAGCGCCTCAAACCTTAAGAATGACTACACCGAAATTAAGCTTTGGAACTACCCAGCCCACCGTTTCTTGCGCACAGGGTTGCAATTTTGCGGACTCATCATGGGCGACCATTCCAAAGCCGGCATAAATTGTATGTTCAACACTGCTACCGTCGTGGGAGTCGGCGTAAACATCCATGGCTCTGGATTTCCTCGCAACTTTGTTGCATCATTCAGCGAGGGCAGTTCAGCCGGATTTATCGATGTATCATTAGCCAAATTCTTCGACATTGCCAAGCGCATGATGGCACGAAGAAATATCGAGCTAACAGAGATTGACCGAGGAATCTTCCAATCAATCTACAACATTGCCGACACCTACAAATAATACTGCTACACTATCACTAACACAATAATAAAACCGTACGGGCTGATGCTTCGGGCGGTTGTCTGTTATATTATTCTCTATTATTTCATTTTAGTCAACACGCGTGTGATGGTACGAGTTACGTTGGCAGAGGCAAAATCGTGTTGCATTGCTACTTCAAGAGGCACTTTCTCTTCCAAGATGGGATATATTCCTGCAAAACCCATTTTTTCAAGACTATCACACATTTCCACACATCCACCAATGGCAATAACCGGTATTCCTGCTCTCTTAGCTCGCGCAAGCACTCCGGCGGCAGTCTTTCCCTTAGCTGTTTGGAAATCCACTTTTCCCTCACCAGTTACAACAAGGTCGGCTTCGGTAATCATTGCATCAAAGCCGATGGCATCAAGCACCATGTCAATACCTTTTTTAAGTGTTGCATTGAGAAATGCACGAAATGCGCCTCCCATTCCTCCTGCCGCACCGGCACCTTCAATGGGAACGATATTTATATCATATTTTGCGCCTACCACTTGTGCAAATGAAGCCATTCCCTCATCAAGGCGACAGACCATATCGGCATCAGCACCTTTCTGCGGAGCAAACACATAGGCAGCACCCTCTTTCCCACAGAATGGAGTATCTACATCACATGCAACTGTAAACACTGCGTTGCGCACAGCATCTGACACTGCTCCATCATCTATGCGAGCTATATCTCCAAGACAACCACCACAGCAGTCCTCTATTAAGGCGCCATTATTGTCATAGAAACGGAATCCAAGAGCTTGCAACATACCTGTTCCGGCATCATTAGTAGCACTTCCTCCAATCCCTACAAGGAAATTGCGACAACCTCGTTTAATAGCATCAAGTATCATCTCTCCTGTTCCATAGGTGGATGTTACCCATGGATTTCGTTCTTCAACCGAAAGCAAAGGCAACCCACTCGCTGCTGCCATTTCAATAATAGCAGTATCTCCAGCAATACCATACTCAGCTTCAACCGATTTCCCAATCGGATTTTTTACAACGATTTTTATCTTTGAGCCATTTAAAGCTTCAACAACTGCATCTACTGTTCCCTCTCCACCGTCAGCAACATTTACCTTCTTCACTTCACATGCAGGGAACACCTCTTTCACTCCTTTCTCTGCGCCCAAAGCTACATCTATTGACGATAAAGAGCCTTTAAACGAGTCAGATGCTACTACTATCTTTTTCATTTTGTTGTTTTTATCCGATTAACATATATGTAACTATACTTCCCACAGCAAGCACAAGCCCTACAAGAGTTTCATAAGGGATGAGTTTCAGACGTTCTTTAACGCCCATCCCCATAGAGCCCCCTGTTGCATGGAAGAATGAGCCATGTGGTAAATGATCAAGAACTGTTGCTCCGGAATTTATCATTGCTGCACCCCACACAGCCGCCACTCCTGCAGCAACAATTGCATCGGCAAATGAAGCTGATGCTATCGTAGCTCCGGCTGTTGTTGATGCTGTAGCTGCCGACATTAATGCTCCGGAAATGGGAGCCATAAATGTTCCTCCATTACTCCACCCCGACAACAAATCGACAAGTACATCTTTTATCGACGACGCTTTTATTACTCCGGCAAGCGTGCCTGTACCAACAAGCAATATTGCAATCCCCGACATCTTTTCCAAACCATAGGACAAACAAGTTCCCATGTTTTTCCAATTACAAGTACTTATAATTCCGACAATACCACCTACCGGAAGAGCAATCATAGGATCTACAACAATCCCAGCCATAGGACGCAATGCAAGCAATATAATGGTAACTATAGGTCCGATAAGACTACGCCACAATGATGGCAAATCCTCATCATTAGTACCATCTAATTCTCCCTCCATTAGATCTCCTTTAGGCATCAATGGTACAATCACAAATACTGTAACAGCCAATCCTATGAGAGCAGGCAGAATTCCGGCTCCCATCACCGATGACAATGGTGCATCAAAATTCTCTGCCGCAATAATTGTGTTGGGGTTAGGAGATATAATATTTCCACACTTACCTCCTCCTATCATTGCCAACAACAATTTAAACTTTGACAATCGCAACTTACAACCTGTAATAATTGCAATAGGAGCAATTGTAATTACAGCAACATCCACAAAAACACCCATCGCTGTAAGAATCAAAGCCGACAATGCAAGTGCCAAATAGATATATTTAGAGCCTAAGGCTTTAATAATACTTTTTGCTATTGTTGACGCTGCACCGGTTTTTACCAACATACCGGTCAATACACCGGCTGCAATAATTCTAACAATCGCAGGTGTTATATCCTTAACCCCGGCTATCATCTCGGCTACAGTTGTTTCAAGTCCCCAGCCGGCAAGCAGTCCACCCACTACAGCTCCAACAATCAAGCTATATACCGGTGAAATTTTTCTAATAATCAAAACTATTGACAGGATTAATCCTCCCAATGCAGCAAGAGCACTACTCATGATTTAAATTCTTTTATAAGTCTATTTTTTTAGTTTTATTTCGTTGTGTTAATTTCTTCTTCAAGTGAATAATATTACGATACCACCCATGGAAGCGTGTCCATAACATTGATGGAGCCACATTCATATCAACCGACATTGGATCGACAAAGGTTGTCAATGATATCTCTTTGCCAAATTGTTCGGGATACAAAACAATCAAATTATTCCGAGAGAAGTATTTTTGCAAGAATCCAGGCATTGCTTCCATTTCAGGCGTAAATGACAACGATGAACGACGCGCACTAACAACGACAAACAGGTCATCATCCAAGATGCGATTAGCAAGCAACAAGAAATCGTCCCACTCTTCAACATCGCGAAACTCGTTCCTTATATGGAAACGCTCCTTATATAGCACACCTCTGATAAGAGATTTCGTCTCGGGATGACAGCAGAAAATGATGCGACACCCCACTTCTCTTGCTATGTTTGCCACCTTTTTTACCCAACGACTAAAACCTGTCTCATATTGAGCCTTTGCAGGGACAAATACCACGATACGCGTTACAGTATTCAAAGGGATAAAGCAACGTGTAATAATGAGCATCTTATTGGTCGATTTCAATATATGGTCTATCTTCGAGCCAAGGAAACTATCAATAACAGTAGCTCGACGGTGCATTCCCAGGATCACTTCATCAATATCACGCTCTTCGATTGTGTTCAATATACCTGTAGCTGTACTCATATCGTATCGCTCAATCGGAGTAATTTGAGCATCAATACTTGCCGCCGACTTTTCAGCTTGCTCGAGTGAGTTTCGCCCCAATGCGCGAGAATTTGCCGAGTTATCATTGCGCACATGCAATGCAAAGATATTATTCTGTCCTGTCGCATTGCGCATAAATGAAGCTATCTCTATGAGAGGTTGGGCTGTTATGGGATTAGCTATCGGGATTAACGTATTCACGATTTTTTGTTTTGGCGCATCAACTATTAACGAGTCCTCTTCTAACGTTTTAATTTTAATTCGAGAAGCCGCATTTGATGTTACGATAGGTGCAATAGCACATGTTACCAATATCATCAATACGGTACCATTCAAAATTGTCTCATCCATCATGCGATGTCCATCGGGCATTATCATATTGTAACCAATGGTTACAACGGCAAGAGCTACTGCTGTGTGAGCTGTCGATAATCCAAAAAGCATCTTGCGCTCATCTCCCTGCATGCGATATATCTTTTGAGCAATCCAAGCAGCAATCCATTTGCTCACGATTGCAACTACTATCATATTCAATGCTACCATGATTGTATCATAGCTACCTATAACTCTGACATTTATCATCATCCCTACTCCTATCAAGAAATAAGGAATAAAAACAGCATTGCCCACAAACTCAATGCGTCCCATCAGTGGCGAAGCATTAGGAATATAACGATTGAGCACAAGTCCGGCAAAGAACGCTCCTAAAACAGCTTCAAGTCCTATTATCTGAGCAAACCATGATGCCAAGAATACCAATGCCATCACATAGATAAACTGCGTAACCCTATCACTATAATTTTTAAAAAACCATCGCGTCAATCGTGGATAGACATACATTATAACTGCACAATATATTGCCAATTCACCCAATAACGACAATAAATCCATCGGAGCAAAGATGCCTGTTTTATGTATATTTACCGCAGCTGCAAGCACAAGTAATGCACCTATAACTGCTATTATAGTTCCTACAATCGCAATCATTACCGCCGGTTTTTTAGTAAGTCCCAAACGGGCCACTATGGGATAGGATATCAATGTGTGCGAAGCATACATTGACGCAAGCAATATCGATGTAGTCCAATCCATCTTAAGCAAGTAATAACTTGCCAATGTCCCAATTATCATAGGAACAAGGAATGTCAATAATCCAAATATAAGACCGCGTTTAAGATTGAGTTTCAAATGATACATATCTATCTCTACACCGGCAAGGAACATCAAATACAACAACCCCACCTGCCCAAATATATCAAAACTCGAATCATCGGCAAGCACATTGAAACCAAATGGACCAACAACAATGCCGGCCACAATTAGACCTATGATGTGAGGAATTTTAAAACGATTAAGAAGTATCGGAGACAATAGAATAATTGCCAGCACGATAAAGAATATCAGCACAGGATTTGTAACCAACGGAGTTGTCGCACAAATTGTCATCTTCAATGGTATTGATTAAATGTTATTACAAAGGTAGTGATTTTATTAACCTTATACAAAGAAAAACGCCCTGCAAAATGCAGAGCGTTATAACTTATGACAATTTATTATCAGAATTTACCTTTTGAAATCATGTATTGAGCGATTTGAACAGCATTCAAAGCAGCCCCTTTCTTGATTTGGTCTCCTACGATCCAGAATGACAATCCATTTTCATTTGTTATATCCTTGCGCAAGCGTCCCACGTAAACAGGATTTTGATTGGCAATGAACAAAGGCATCGGATACTCTTTATTAGCAGGATTATCCATCACTACAATACCCTCTCCTTTTGTCAACGCCTCGCGAGCTTGTTCAACCGAAATGGGTTGCTCTGTTTCCACCCACACAGATTCTGAGTGTGCACGCATAACAGGAACTCGCACACATGTTGCACTGACATCAAGGTCAGCATGCATGATTTTCTTTGTTTCATGATACATCTTCATCTCCTCTTTTGTATAGCCATTATCCATAAAGACATCTACATGAGGAATTACGTTATAAGCCAATTGGTATGCAAATTTTTCAACCGTAGGGTCTTCACCTCGCTCAATTTGACCATATTGTTTCACAAGCTCATCCATAGCTGCTGCTCCGGCTCCACTTGCTGCTTGATATGTAGCAACGTGCACACGCTTGATGGGAGATATATCATTGATGGGCTTCAACGCAACCACCATCTGAATTGTAGTACAATTAGGATTGGCAATAATGTTGCGAGGAGTATTAAACGCATCATCGCCATTAACTTCGGGTACTACCAATGGCACATCCTCATCCATGCGGAAAGCACTTGAGTTATCAATCATTATTGCACCATGTTTAGTGATCGTTTCAGCAAACTCTTTTGATGTTCCTGCTCCTGCCGATGTAAATGCAATATCAACACCTTTGAAATCATCGTTATGTTTCAATTCTTTTACCGTAATTTCTTTTCCACGGAATGTATATGTGCGACCTGCACTACGGCTTGAGCCGAAGAGCAATAATTCATCTAATGGGAAATTTTGTTCTTCAAGAACACGTAAAAATTCTTGACCAACGGCGCCACTTGCGCCAACAATAGCTACTTTCATGTCTTATTTGTTGAAATTTTGAGCGCAAAGATAACATTTTTCCATCAAATCACGCTAAAATGTTTCAAAAATTTTATTTTAGATGCGTTCCAAGCGCTAAATTGCCAATAGAAGACGCTTTGGTTATGATAACTTCTGACACACCCGATTCTATAGCATCAAAAGCATTGTCAAGTTTAGGTATCATACCTCCCGAGACAATTCCTTGTTCTTTCAATTGTGCATAGCTTGCACTGTCAATCTCAGAAATTACCGAGTCATCATCATTTTCATCGCGCAACACACCATTTTTCTCAAAACAAAAAACCAGATGCACATCAAAATACTCAGCCAAGCCCTTTGCTGTTTCACCTGCCATAGTATCAGCATTAGTATTCAACAAAGAGCCTTTGCCATCATGGGTAAGTGGAGCGATAACAGGCACTACTCCTGAACGCACAAGCGATGCAATAGCCTCGCCATTCACCTCTTTCACATCTCCCACAAAGCCATAATCGACAGTCTTAACAGGGCGACGATCACTACGAATGATATTCATATCGGCTCCGGTCATTCCAAGTGCGTCAACGCCAAGACCTTGCAATCCGGCAACAATGTTTTTGTTTACAAGCCCACCATACACCATCGTTACGACACGTAACATCTCAGCATCAGTAACTCGACGGCCATCAATCATCTTAGTCTCAACGCCAAGCGATGCAGCTACCTTTGTTGCTGAACGACCGCCGCCATGCACGAGCAATTTAAAACCGTCAATAGAAGCAAAATCGCGCAACAAAGCAGCAAGTGTATCAGGCTCCTCAACGATTTTTCCGCCTACTTTTACTATCGTTAATCTATCTTTCATTTTTTAATCGTTTGTATCAGAGAACTCCATCAAATAAGCCTTAATAAAATCATCTAAATCTCCATCCATCACTCCGTTTACGTCTGATGTCTGGTAGTTGGTGCGATGGTCTTTTACACGGCGGTCATCAAACACATAACTGCGTATTTGTGAGCCCCATTCGATTTTCATCTTACCGGCCTCTATCTTAGCTTGTTCTTGCATGCGATGTTGCAACTCTTTATCATAAAGGATTGAGCGCAATTGACGCAACGCATTTTCCTTATTCTTTGGTTGATCGCGAGTTTCGGTATTTTCAATGAGTATTTCCTCCTTCTCGCCTGTATAAGGGTCGGTAAATTGGTAACGAAGACGCACACCCGACTCCACTTTATTCACATTCTGTCCTCCGGCACCTCCACTGCGGAAAGTGTCCCACGACAACAATGCCTGTTCAACCTTAACCTCTATTGTATCATCAACAAGTGGTGTTACAAACACCGATGCAAACGAGGTCATGCGCTTACCTTGTGCATTATACGGAGACACACGCACAAGACGATGCACTCCATTTTCACTCTTCAGATAACCATAGGCAAAATCGCCCTCAACATTTATCGTTGTTGATTTGATACCGGCTTCATCACCTTCAAGCAAGTTGGCAATAGATGTTTTGTAGCCATGAGATTCACACCAACGCAAGTACATGCGCATCAACATTGATGCCCAGTCTTGACTTTCGGTGCCACCTGCTCCGGAATTAATCTTAAGCACAACGCCCATTTTGTCCTCTTCGCGACGCAACATATTGCGCAACTCAAGGTTTTCAATTTTAGCAATGGCATCGGCATAAAGCGTGTCAATATCTGACTCTTCAACAAGCCCCTCTTTGAGGAAATCCCACGCTATTGATAGCTCATCAACAGCCTTTTCCACTTCGGAATATCCCTCAATCCATTGTTGAAGATCTTTGATTTTTTTCATTTGTATTTGCGCTTCCTTTGGGTGTTCCCAGAAATCGGGCACATGAGTGCGCAACTCTTCCTCTTCTACTTCTATCTTCTTACTATCGATGTCAAAGATACCTCCTCAACGCGAGCTTGCGTTCAACGGTCTCTTTTAGCTGTTCCTGTGTAATCATAATTTTACTTACGGGAATTTATGAGTTTCTAATAATTTAATTTGACTGCAAAATTACTCATTTTTATCCACAATCTCAGCCAACTATCAATTAAATGTGTAACTTTGCGACATGGATATAGACGAATTATATTATCAAGCCGTAGATTTACTCAAAGAGTTAATAGCAACTCCATCTATCAGTCGCGAGGAAAACAATGCTGCTGACATCATCGAACGTTTCTTCAGCAACAATGGAGCTACACCTCATCGCCATGGCAATAATGTGTGGTGTATCGCTAATGATTTTGACGAGAGCCGCCCTACGCTTTTGCTGAATTCTCACATCGATACTGTCAAACCGGCATCGGGGTGGACATGCGATCCATTCTCTCCCAACGTTGATGAAAATGGCAAACTATATGGGCTTGGTAGCAACGATGCCGGAGCATCACTTGTTTCCTTGATTGCCACATTCCTATATCTAAACAATCGCAAACGCAATTACAATCTCATAATGTTGGCATCTTGTGAAGAGGAGGTCAGCGGGAAAAATGGCATCGAGTCGGCATTACCATTACTACCCCCCATTTCTGTTGCCATCGTTGGAGAGCCAACAAATATGCAACCTGCCATTGCCGAAAAAGGGCTCATGGTGCTTGATGGTATCATCACCGGAGTATCGGGACACGCTGCTCGCAACGAAGGGGTTAACGCAATATATAACGCGCTACCCATTATTGAAACATTGCGCACATTGCAATTCCCTAAAGCGTCTCCCTCTCTCGGTCCGGTAAAAATCTCTGTAACACAGATCGAGGCAGGGACTCAGCACAATGTTGTTCCTGATTGTTGCAAAATCGTGGTTGATGTGCGCACCACCGATGCATATAGCAACATCGAAACACTTGAACTAATACGCCAAGCCGTTCCCAACTGCGAACTCACTCCTCGCTCTACTCGTCTAAATCCATCGGCAATATCTATAGAGCACCCCTTAATTAAGCGATTGAAACTTATGGGAGCAGAACCATTTGGCTCCCCCACATTGAGCGACCAAGCATTGATGTCGTGGCAATCGGTAAAACTCGGTCCGGGACAATCATCTCGCTCGCACACAGCCAACGAATTTATCTACCTCGATGAAATAAGAAATGCCATCGAGACCTATATTAAACTCCTCGACGGCATCAATTTATAATTCATTTAGTACAATGCACCTCCTCCTAATGCTTTATACAACGTTATGCGTTGCGTATAATAGCTGATAAGTGCATCAGATAAGTCCAAACGAGTCTGCAACAATTGACCTTGTGCAGCAAGCACATCAATATAGTCAGTTCTTCCAGTTCGGTTAAGTTGACGGCTATATGTATAAGCTTTAAACAATGAGTCATATCTCTTGGACAAAGACACAAATATCTCTCTATCGGTTTTATATCCCATCAATGCATTAGACACTTCAACACATGCCGATAACACAGTCTGCTGAAATTCAGCTACCTTCTGATTACTTGACAGTTCCCGCACCCGCTTCTCTCTTGTCAATTCCCCTTTTCTAAAAACAGGTTGTGTCAATCCTGCAAACAAATTATATATTATAGACGTTGAAAAATCGTTCCACGAGCCATTAAGATTTTCTTCTGTCGCGATATTAGCTCTCAAGGTCAATTTTGGATACAAAGAAGCTTTTGCGACATCCTTCATTGAGTATTCCTCAATAATAGCATATTCTGCTGCCATTACATCGGGGCGAAAACGGATTAAATCCGACGGAACTCCGATAGATATTGTATCACTCCATTCTTCACCAAACATTATTGTATCAAGTGATGAACGCTCAATTTCTCCCTCACTTCGACTAAGCAATAAATTTATGGCATTTTCCGTAACAAAAATTTCTTTCTCTATTTTTGGTCTGATAGATTTTGCCTTATACAACTCAGCCTTCGCTTGCTCAATAGCAATTGTTCCTCTACTTACTGTTCTTGATAAAAAAACCGCGTTTTCATCATTATTTGAATGGGATTTATATCTATACTCCAAATCTGCCAAATATATTTCATCAACCTCAATCATTTCATCTATTGCCTTTAACTTGGCATCTAATCCCACCAGCTTATAATACAATGATGCAACATTCGCGATCAAAGAGACTTTAACACCTTGCATTATTGACTGTTCTTTCATCAAGGCTGCATATTTTGCTTTTTTCATGCCACGCAATTTCCCCCATAAATCAATCTCCCAATCAGTTACAGCCAATCCCACTCCATGAGTATTATAAGGATAATCCACTCTGCTTATTTTTGCTTGATCTTGATACAAATTGAGGTTTATATTTGGGAAAAAGTCACCTTTACTTCGTTTTACATATTCATTTGCCTTCTCTACCTGTAAAATTGTATTATGTAACAAATTGTTTCTCATCAATGCCGAATCTATCAAATTGCGCAAATTATTATCAGAATAATAATCTTGCCACAATGTATTAGCAACGACAGAATCCTCATTAATTACATGTAAACTATCAGGCTTTCTATATTCAGTTATTTTTATTTCTGAAATAGTTTTATCATAAGAATTAAACGAGCATCCAACTGACAACAATGTCAATATCATAAATGCGCAAAATATCCCTTTCATCTATACATTCACAAATAATGCCCGCAAAATTAGCAAATTCATAGAATTAAAGACTCTCCTCTAATTATTTATTCCACTTTTTTAACAGTCCAAATAGGCTATTTTTTGCTGCCGATGAATTTATGCCCACAACGAAGAAAATTTCAAATAAATCAACTAAATAAAAAGTATTTGAGCCCATAATGGAATATCTTCTAAATATCTTTTTTCATGATTTCCATTTGTTAAACGAAATAATAACGTTGCTTCTTCTCCGTCGATAGAATTATCATAAACATACAATCTGTCAACAATCGAAGAAACTGATTTACAATTTTCAATTGATTTATAATATCTTGAAACAATCTTAGCGATAGGCACATCATATCCCCCTTTCATAACTCTATCTGCTATTCGTGAAGCATTAATTTTAGGGCTCTCTGTTGATATAAAAAAAATAAATTTATTCTTTTTTGCGACCGATGAGGTCATCGTTTTCAATAGATTTAGCAGTCTTCTTAACTTGTGCATTCAACGAGCCAAATCGATAGGAAACAGTCAATCCGGCTGTGCGATAATTATACATTTTATTCTTAGTCAACCCTACATAATCGCCATTAACTGTGTGATACTGATACTCCCCACTACTATTGAATGGGTTGTTTATCATCAATGCCACTGACAAGCGATCTTCTTTTAGGAATGTGCGACGCAACGATATAGAATGTTGCAATGCCCCTTTAGTGATTTCCCCATAACTATAAGCATCAGATACATTGCCACTCATTCCATATAGCGAAAGAGTGAGTTTCAGTTTCCACGGGAGTTGCTGTGAAATTTGGCTATAACCTTGCAATGTCCACCGCGACAAATTTGCGCCAATAGCATTATTGTCATATCTATTATGTGAAACATTCACATTCATCATAAATGATGTTTTAGGAGCAATAGTCCATTGCATATATGCGCTAAAATTTAGACTACGACGGTCGCCGATATTACCATATGTTGAATATATGTGATCTTCCTCAACATATTGATATGTCGTGATTACATTATCAGAGAACTCATATCCTGCCGATATATTAAAATTCAACTTTGGCTTAATAAACATATAGGAAAATTTTACAGAATTGTGTCGCGTGCTTGACAAATCGGGATTTCCTTGTGATGTAGAAAAAGGATATTCCTCAACAGCCGGATTTAAATAACTGATTCCCGGACGATTGATGCGAGTTGCATAATTCAATGTAAAGCTGTTTATATCATTTGGTTTCCACGAAAGAGAAGCCGATGGCACCCAATCATTCAAGTTGCTACTGAAATCAGGATTACTGCCATCTTTATAGTCAGCCTTTAAATGCGAATATTCATAACGCATACCTGCACGCGCACCCCATTTCCCTATATTTAGACGGTAGTCGGCATATAAAGCAGCAACATTAGTAATATGTGAAAAATCAGAATGTAACGAACTCACTCCTACATATTCTTGATTTGTCTTGCTGTTGTTATCACGCAATATATATTTTGCACCAACGTCAATAGTATTATTCTTATTCAATGGACGAGTCCAATCGGCTTGAAATGTATGCTCAATAAAATTCAAATCAAAATCAGATATATTTTCCGAATAATTCATTGGCGCATTCACCATATCATAATAACTTTGGTATTGTTCACGTGCTTGATTTGTCGTTGATAGCATATATGACAATGTTATAGCCTCCCCTTTGCGTCGAGTCAAACGCTGATAATTCAAATTACCATTAAAATCAAAATACCTATATGAAGGATAATTATATCTACTCGAATAGGAAGATATCATATCTCCATTAGCGTCTGACATGAGTGTCGTCTGTTCGCCCTTGGCATTCACATCATAATAATATCCACCAAACTCAGCGGTAAACAAATTAAGTGAATCAAGTTCATAGCTCGCTTCGGTTGAAACCCACATCAAATCACCGGGATTATTACCTTTACTCATTGTGTTTAGTTCTGACCCCGATTCTTTATATTTATATGTCGTTTCTGAAGAATGTCGTGTTTCCTTTGAACTCATGTGATTATAAGCTGCATTTATCGAAAATGTTACTTTATCAATTTGAGATGATAACCACATATTTGGTTTCGGAACCGGATTTGTAGTCGTTGAATACATACCTACATTTCCCATTACACCCTTTATTACTGTATCATCATTGGTTATGATATTGATAATCGCACCAACGCCCTCTGCATCATATTTAGCTCCCGGCTCAGTAATAACCTCAATGCGTTTTATCATTGATGCAGGGATTGACGACAACACCTCTTTGGGATTATTTGTAAACGTGTTATTGGGGCGACCATTTTTATAGATTTTGAAGTTCGAAGAGCCTCGCACTGTTATTTTATTCTCGCCATCAACATTTACCATCGGAACCTTGCGCAACATCTCGATCACAGTCGATGTTTTGGAGTCTTCATCGGCTTGAACATCATAGCCTATGCGATCAATCTCACGACTCACAAGCGGACGCTGAGCCACAACCTCCACCTCTGAGAGGGTTGTAGATGTTTCATGAGTCCTCAATGTGCCTAAATCAACAATAGGGGAAGATGTTGATACAGCAAACGGAATATCAATATTTTGTTTCCCCACCGAATGAATATTCAGCCTATATTTTCCCGCCGATTTTATTGTTTGTTGAAATTGTCCATCTATATCTGTTACGCCCACGATTACAGGTTTAACTGTATCAGTATCAATATATATTCGCAATGTTGCATAGGTTTCTCCCACTCCGAGAGAATCCACAACAATTCCTTTAACCTTATAGCCATCTGCAAATACAACAACAGAAACAAGAGAAAAAAATAGAGAAAGTACGGTTTTAATGATATTCATCGTCTTACAATATTTAAGTTTATATCCATTAGACGACATCTATCATCTATTCGTTACAAACATCGGCAAAATTAACATAATCTTAACATTTAGCCATCCTTAAGGATTGAGTAACAAATCGTATTCATGCAACGAATTTATCAATCTCAATGCCTCGCGATAAACAGGGTTGGTTTCATTAACAACACGATAGTAGCTACCATCTTCATACAAATCGCGCGCCAAAAGTCCCTTTAATATAGTGCGTAAGTATTCACAACTCACATCATATCCTTTTTCGTCAAATTTCACACCATCTTTCTCACCTCGAGCAATCAAGCCTTGCATCATTTCATCTGTTACATTAAATCCATTGATGAAATCTGTTTCTGTCTTAAATTTATTCAATAGTTCTTTACGATTTTCATCAACATAATCAAGACAATATTGATTTAGCGCTCCCTTTGCCACAAGATCTCGATAGTAATCGCTGTAAAACGCTGTATCTATAGCGACAAAACAGTCAGGCATAATACCTCCTCCGCCATAGACTATACGTCTATTCTTTAGGGTTGTATATTTCAGTGAATCAGCAAAATGCACACTATCGGCACTCATAAACTCGCCAGAGTCATATCGACGCATCAAATCTTTCTGATAATCATCGCTCTCCCCCTCTTCGTAGGGTTTCTGGATACAACGACCTGACGGAGTGTGATATCGAGAAACAGTCAACCTTATCATTGAGCCATCGGGGAAAGGGAATGGACGTTGAACAAGTCCCTTGCCAAATGTGCGACGACCAACAACAACACCTCGGTCATTATCTTGTATCGCGCCTGCCAAAATCTCACTTGCCGATGCCGAATATTGATTTACCATTACCACAATTCGGCCATCATTATATTTTCCGTTTTTCTCAGCATAGAAATAATATGGATTAGTGCGAGGTCCATCGGTATATACTATCAAATCGCCACGATTGAGAAAATTTTCGCATAATTCGACCGCTGAATTCATATATCCGCCACCATTGCTTTCTACGTCAATAATAAGGTTTTTCATTCCCTGCTTCTTCAAGCGGTCTAATGCCTCTACAACCTCTTTATTCGTATCTTGAGCAAATCGTGAAATGCGTATATAACCTGTTTTATCATCAGCCATATATGCAGCATCTACGCTATAAATGGGGATATTATCTCTCGTGATGCGGAATGAGAGTAATTCAGGAACACCACGACGCTTTACCTTCACATCGATAATCGTACCCTTTTCTCCGCGAAGGATTTTCATTATATCGGTGTTTTTCTTTTTCACTCCGGCAATAACACTATCACCGGCCTCGATTATGCGGTCGCCTGCTAAAATCCCAACTCGTTCCGATGGACCTCCGGCAATAGTCTGCACAACATACAAAGTATCTTCATGCATATTGAATTGGATACCTATACCGCTAAAATTCCCTTGCAAGGGCTCAGTCAACTCACGAGTTTCCTCAGGATTAGAATATGTTGAATGAGGATCCAACGTTTTAAGCATTGCGATGATAGCCTCATCAACAATTTTATTGGTATCTACTTTATCGACATAAAAATTTTCAATTATACCTTCGGCATATCTTAATTTACGATCAGGTGTAAACGTCATAGCTTGTGCTATAGCCGATACTCCTATCATTGCGATTGCTATCGCAAAAAACAATCTTTTAATCATAATACTTGATTATTCTAACATCATTTTTCATCCGGAACATATTGGCTCACATCATAACCATGTCGTTCCAAATCTCGCACCATCGTAGAACTGATATAGGACAATTCTGGAAGTGTGTATAATAAAACAGTCTCTATGCCCGAAATGTTTCTATTGGCATAAGCTAGATTACGTTCATATTCATAGTCGGCAACCGTACGCACTCCACGCAATATAAAATTTGCACCTTCTTTACGGGCGGCATCAACGGTCAAGCAATCATAAGCAATTATCCTCACGCGAGGCTCATCTTTCATCACTCGACGAATGTGTTCAACGCGCTCGGCTGTTGGCTTATAGCATTTTTTTGAGTCATTAACTCCCACAGCTATTACAATCTCATCAAACAGAGCAAGTCCACGTTCAACGATTGACAAATGACCTGTGGTAAAAGGATCAAACGTGCCGGGGTATAGTGCTACACGCTTCATTTTATACGAGTTCTGTGTCATCTTCTACAACAAGATTATCAATAATAAAATTCTGCCTTTCTGATGTATTCTTACCCATATAGAATTCCAACAATTCAGAGACAGCATCCTCTTTACGCAATGTTACGCGATCGATGCGCATATCAGGGCCTATAAAATCGCGGAACTCCTCAGGCGAAATTTCCCCAAGTCCTTTAAATCGAGTGATTTCGGCATTTGCTCCAAGCTTTTCTATAGCGGCGATGCGTTCCTCGTCAGTATAACAATAGTAGGTTTCATCTACACCGGCGCCATTTTTACGCATTCCCACTCGTTTGGCTGTTTTTTTGTTTCTCACGCGGAACAACGGTGTCTGCAACACATAGACATGTCCCTTCTTAATCAAATCGGGGAAGAATTGCAAGAAGAAGGTAATCATCAACAAGCGAATGTGCATACCATCGACATCGGCATCGGTCGCGATGATTACTTTGTTGTAACGCAATCCATCAAGACCATCTTCAATATTTAATGCAGCTTGCAATAGGTTAAATTCATCATTTTCATAAACGACCTTTTGAGTCAAACCATAGGTATTCAATGGCTTACCACGCAAAGAAAATACAGCCTGCGTTGCCACATTTCTAATCTTGGTAATTGAGCCTGCTGCAGAGTCCCCCTCGGTAATGAATATTGAAGAGGCTTCTTTCAATTGCTCATCACCTTTAGCATCATTCAAATGAATGCGGCAGTCAAGTAATTTTTTGTTATGAAGATTTACCTTTTTAGCTTTTTCTCGAGCCAATTTGGTAACTCCAGCCATTGCCTTGCGTTCCTTCTCACTCTCTTGTACTTTCTTGAGAATAATCTCAGCAACATCAAGTTCCTTATGTAAATAATTATCTAACTCTTTTTTAATGAAATCGCCAATGAATTTAGCTATCGTAGGTCCTTCCGGTCCCATATCACGAGAGCCGAGACGAGTCTTTGTTTGTGATTCAAACACAGGCTCCTCAACTTTTATCGAGACAGCTGCCACCATACCATTGCGGATATCAGAATATTCAAAATTTCTACCAAAATGATCCTTTATTGTGCGTGATGCTGCCTCCTTGAATGCTGTCAAGTGAGTACCTCCTTGAGTTGTGTGTTGTCCGTTGACAAACGAATAATACTCTTCTCCATATTGATTAGTGTGAGTAATAACAACCTCAATATCATCTCCCTTCAAATGAATAATTGGGTACAACGTATCTCTTGTGAGGTTTTCCTTCAACAAATCGACAAGGCCATTCTTTGAGTAAAATCGTTTGCCGTTCAAGTGTATTGCCAATCCGGTATTGAGGAAAGTATAGTTTTTCAATAACGGCACTATAAATTCCTCACGATAGATATAATCGCGAAAAATCGATGCGTCGGGAGTAAATTTAACCATTGTCCCATTAGGCTCATTACTTGGCATGACATCGTACTCCTTGACAATCTCGCCACAAGAGAAATGCACTTTTTTGCATTGTCCGTCACGAACACTTTCAATATAGAACTCCGTTGACAATGCATTTACCGCCTTAATCCCCACACCATTCAAGCCAACAGACTTTTTAAAAGCCTTTGAGTCATATTTAGCCCCGGTATTCATCTTTGAAGCAACAGCAACTACTTTATCCAATGGAATTCCACGACCATGGTCTCTTACCATGACAGATGATTCATTAACCTCCACCATTACCTGCTTACCAAATCCCATCATATATTCATCGATAGCATTATCTAGCACCTCCTTCAGAAGCACATAAATACCATCATCACTTGATGTTCCATCACCAAGTTTCCCTATATACATACCCGGACGACGGCGTATGTGTTCTTTCCAATCAAGGGTTACGATATCATCACCGGTATAATTTGCCGGTATTTGTGCTTCTTCAAACTGTAATTCTTCGTCTGTTGCCATAAGTTTTTCGCGGATTTTTCAACTACGCCTTGCGCAATTTATAAACTACAAATATAGCATTTTCCCCACAATACTCAAAATTTCATGACCAAGCAACCGACAATCTTCATTTTAAACAAATCTCACATAATATCAACACAAGTTTCCACGTTTTAATAATATGTCGCATTATGCACAAATAAGCATTGTTATTCCAGTTTTCAACAGAGCCGGAATAGTTGGTCGCACTCTCGATTCGATTGCGGCACAATCGTTGCGCCCTTTAAACCTCATACTTGTTGATAACAATTCATCAGACAACACTCTTGACATATTAAACCTATGGAAAGAAAAAAACGAAACAGATGAATTTAAAATAACAATCCTTCAAGAGAAAAAACCCGGAGCAGCAGCAGCTCGGAATTGTGGATTAAAGATTGTCAAAACTCCCTATGTAATGTTTTTTGACTCTGATGACACAATGTCTCCCTCCCACATTGAAAACATCACTAATACATTTATCACACATCCCGATGCCGGCATAGTCGGATGGGATGTTACTATACACACTTTCAACGGAAAATCAATAAAGCGCCGTTGCCATAAAAACAACGTACTTTTTAATCACATTTTTCATGGCTCATTATCTACACAACGATATGCTGTTAGAACTGACCTAATAAATCAAGTTGGAGGATGGAATGAGACGACTATGGCGTGGGATGATTATGAATTAGGCATTAGACTACTGCTTCAACACCCTCACATTATCCACATCGAAAATGGAGAGGATGTAAATGTTTTTAGGCAAACAGAATCTATTACAGGGACTCACTATTCCGCCAATGTCGCAAAATGGGAGCATGCATTGGATTGTTGCGAGAATCATTTACAACAAAACAACAATGCTCGTTTATGGATTGAGGTACGCCGATGCATTTTAGCAGGAGAATATCGCAAAGAAAAAGACAGAAACAATTACAAACGGCTAATTAGCTCCATTCTACAACGAACAAGTAGCATTTATCAGAGGATATTTTTCAAGTCGGTGGCAATATTCATTTCACATGGAGGTAGAGGAGTTGCAATTCTCACCCGCCTATTTTTAACCCCAAAGCTCAATTAATCATGAAAATACTACTATTAGGCGATTTCAGTAACTACCATCAATGCCTTGCCACTGCCTTACGCAAATTAGGGCATCAAGTATCAGTTGTTTCCGATGGGTGTGAATGGATGAATACCGACCGTGATATTGATGTTACTCGTCGTTTTAAAGGGAAATTAGGGGGAATTGACCTATGGTTAAGAATTAACACCACACTCGCGCCCTGCCTAAAAGGGTTTGATGTCGTTCATATTAACAACCCCATCTTCATAACACTTAAGCCAAATCGTGTTCGCAAGATTTTTGATAAGCTCAAAAAAAACAATGGTGCTGTTTTCCTCACAGCGATGGGTAACGACAAAGTATTTTTAGATATGTGCATGGACCAAAATGGGACTCTGAAATACAATGAATGGCTCGTTTATGGTAAACCCACAAAACTCCTTCGAGAGCAACCCGAAATTGTAAATGGATGGAACAACCCCATTCTTCAAGAGCATTGCAAATACATTTATGACAATATTGATGGCGCAACAACTGTCCTATACGAATATGACTTAGCATGCCGAAAAGTATTACCCGATGATCGTGTTGCATATTGCGGGATACCAATAGATACCCAAAGTATTATCCCTGCCGACATTACTGAAATACCGCAAAAAGTAAGATTTTTTCTCGGCATAAAGAATAACCATCGGATTTTAAAAGGGACTGATCGATTCTGTGATATCACACAAAAGCTTGTCGTCCAATATCCAGACAAATGTGAATTAAAAACAGTACAAAATCTCCCCTACGCTGTTTTTATTCAAGAGTTGAAAAATAGCCATGTTTTACTTGATCAGCTATATTCTTACACTCCGGCAACTACCGCTCTTCTTGGCATGGCTCATGGATTAACTACCGTTACAGGTGGAGAAGAGGATTACTATGATTTTATCGGTGAATATGAGAATCGGCCCATCATAAATGCCATACCCGATGACAACGAGCTATATAAATCCCTTGAAAACATTATCCTAAACCCCGATATTATTCCTGCAAAAGCCAAAGCCAACCGAGATTTTGTCATTAAACACAACGACTCTCTTGTTGTTGCCAAAAGATACCTTGATTTTTGGGAGAAACAGCTTAATAAGAAATAGATATGACGCTCGATATATTAATAAGCACACTTGGGATTGATGGTATAAATCGTGTTGCCAAAATGAATTTGCCCACCGTTAAAGATGTAAAATACATCATTTCATGGCAAGTTCCGGGCATTGAGAATCCATCTGAGATGATTCCAATCCAATTAATACGCGACGACATATCCATTTACCCGATAGATTCACGAGGTATAAGCATCAATCGCAACAATGCGATAAAGCACTCTACTGCCGATATTTGCCTAATTGCCGATGACGATTTGATATATACTACACAACAATTACAATCAGTTATAAAAGCATTTGTAGAAAATCCCGACTACGAGCTCATCACGTTTAAATATAGTGGAGACGACAACAAGAACTACCCTATTGCTCCTTTTGACTTAACAGAAAAGCAAAAAGGATACTATGTCTCTGAAATAGAGATTGCCTTTAGGCGAAAAATATGCGATAAAGTTTTATTTAATGAATATTTTGGACCCGGGCTACACCCTCTGCAAGCATGTGAAGGAGCTATATTCATACACCAAGCAATATCACTAGGGATAAGGACTCGATTTATACCCTATACCATTACTCACCACACCGGAGGGATATCAACCGGCAACAGAGTTCTAACAACAGGCGTCTTAATGGCACAGGGGGCATATATTGCTATCGTTTACCCCTATACCGCTCTGTTTCGGCTTCCACTTTTTGCATGGCGTTCATTCCGTCGTGGGCAAACAAAAATGTTTCCCGCAATGCGCCATCTTTGGAGAGGCTACATCTACGGGAAACGATACTTTAATCACGATGGATCTATAAAAAAGACTCCACCTCAGATTTAATCTTACATATATTTGTTCAACTTGGCATCAAGCGTTGTTATGTCATCTACACGCTCAACAATTTCACCTTTGCGGTTTATGATAAATGTTGTTGGCAAATTTGTAACATTGTAATTCATCAGATTAACGGCATCGGTAACAGGAGAATTATACACCGTTATCCAGGGTAGATTTTTTGCAGCTTGTTTCCATTGGAACTCATCTCCACCGGCGGCAACTTGAAATATTTCCAATCCGGCAGATTTACGCTTTTCATAGACTTTTGCAAGAACCATATTAAATGCTGTTGACTCCTCAACGCCATACATTGTAAAGTTCAACACCACTACTTTCCCCTGCTTTGACAAATCTAACAGGCTATGCATTTCACCTTTATTGTCAGATAGTTTTATATCAAAAATAGGAGCCTCCTCAATATATACAGTATCGTTTGGAACAACATTCGTTGGTACACTACGATTAGAAAGATATAAATTCTTCAAATAGGCAGTGCGAGGATCATTTGGGCGCATCTGCGCATAGGCATTAGCAACAGCTCCTATCACACGAAGATCAGCCTTATTTTTAGCATCAAACAAAGCTGTTTTTCCCACTTTTTTGTTTATGATATAATAGGCAACTATATCTGAAGGATTTTCAAGGAGCAAAGTACTCACTTCTCGCTTCAATAAAGAATCGGTTGCCATTGCCGCCTCACCTTTAGCCAAGACGACTTCATTTACCAATCCGTCAACCTTCATCATCTTATCAGCAGAAACGCTCCCTGACAAGACATAATCTCTGTCAAACTTTTCTACATTACTCTTGACCGCTACTGTTTCAATGCTATCAACGGGGAAATAAATCATCTTGCCTTCCAAGTTTAGACGATATATATCAGGATATCCTGTCGCTTCATGACTTACTGTGAATTTTCCATTGTTATCCACCTCAACTGTATCGATTGGATACCACCATCCATTTCCGGATGCTTCTATTACAATATGTTTACCGGTAGCACCTTCTACTTCTCCATTAATAGTCCATTGATTGCTATTACAACCGGATAACATTGCAACAGCGCTGACCAATAATATATATTTTTTCATTTTGGGCAGAATTAAAATAGTTCTGAACGTGTTTCTTGCATCTCTTCGGCTATCGATTGAGCGATACGAGCCATATCCTCAGAAGACACATCGGCTTTATCCTTAAAGAAATTCATATCGCTTTCTACGTTGATAGGAATCAGATGGACGTGAGTGTGAGGCACTTCCATTCCCATTACAGCCACACCGATACGTTGACATGGCATTGCTTTTTTCATTGCCACAGCAACACGCTTTGCAAACACTTGCAATGCCACATAATCTTCATCTTCAAGGTCGAAAATATAATCAACCTCCTTTTTAGGGATAACAAGCACATGTCCCGGAGCAACAGGATTAATATCCAAAAACGCATAATTTTTTTCATCCTCCGCGACCTTGTAGGATGGGATTTCTCCTGCAACTATGCGACTGAAAATTGTAGCCATGATAATTCTATTTATAATTAGATAGAGATTTTTGTAATTTCGAATTTCATCAAACCCGATGGCACCTTAATCTCAACAACATCTCCCACCTTGTGTCCGAGAAGGCCTTGTGCAATAGGGGTGCTCGACGCAATTTTTTTCTCTTTAAGGTTAGCTTCGCTATCAGCAACGATAGTATATTCTACAGCCATACCATTTGCAAGGTTTTTTATTTCCACCTTGTTCATGATTTGAACCTCGTCAGTATTTAATTTGCTTTCATCAATTATGCGAGCATTAGCAACAAGGTCTTTCAATTGAGCAATTTTCATCTCAAGCATACCTTGAGCTTCCTTTGCCGCATCATATTCAGCATTTTCCGAGAGATCCCCTTTATCGCGAGCTTCTGCGATAGCACGAGACACCTCTGGTCGCTTAACTGTTTCAAGATAAGCTATTTCATCCATTTTCTTCTTATAACCCTCTTTGGTCATGTAAGTGATTGCCATGGTTCTGTCTTTTTTATTTAATGTAAAAAATAAAGAAACCTCATCCGTACCGGTGAGATCCCTTTGTGATTATCAAAATGTTATTTCATTACAAAGGTAGGACTTTTTTCCGAGATAAAAAACATAAAAAGAAAAAAAACGCCCAATCCCATACCCCCACATGGGGATTGTCCAAAAGATTATTGCCATAGGCAACTGATAATATAGCCCCGTACAAAGTGCGGGGCAAGAGCCTTGCCTCCCATATTCAATACCTTTAGGTATTAGATGTTAATCGATAAGGGAAGTCCAAAGCTTACGGCAAAAAAGAAGGGAAACCAATGGCTTCCCTTCCGTTATGCTTTTATTAAGCGTGAATTATTTAACAAGTTCTTTAGAAACTTTGTTACCACGTTTAACGATGTAAAGACCGTTTTCTGGATTTGCGATTTCAACACCTTGTAGGTTATAATATTTAGCAGCACCTTCTACTTCGTCAACTACGATATCTTCGATACCATTAACTTCACCGTTAGGATCTTGCCATCCTTCTTTAGCGATTGAGTAAAGAGCGATACCATTGAAGTTACGGTTAACCATCAAGTAAACACCTTCAGTTCCATCAAGACCGTCAACAACTGTTGCAGAGATGTTCAAGATACGACGACCACCATCTGAAGTCATACCCATACCGATAGCTGGAACACTTGGCCATGCCATTTCAGCACCTGCGTCGGCAGTCCATTCAAAGTTGTCACCAAGTTTAGCAATTTTCACGTCACCACCAGGAGCTTTACCATGTTGAGTATTAGCGTAGCAAACGAAATTTGTTCCTTCGATAGTAAATTCAGCGATACCATTTACAGAAACTTCAGATACCAACCAGTCATTAGCTACATTGCGAACGGCAGATACTACTTGCTCGCCAGATTCTTCATCAATAGAAGTTTCAGTGTGGTGAGTACCACCTTCTACAAAGTTACCGTTAGTGTCATACAATGCAGGCATTGTGCTCATACCATCAATATAGAACAATGAACCAGAGAATTCTTCATCTTGAACCATTGTACATACTGTAGCACCTTGCCATTGAGTAGCATTAGCATCAGCAGCAACCGGAGCAAGCATGATTACGTCAGGGTTACCAGCACCATCTTTATCAGCAAAGTCACCATTCCAAACATCAGAACCTTGTTCACATTTCCAACGATAGATTTGAAGACCTGCATTTGCGCCACCACCTGCCATTACGATAGCGTGAGCTTCTTGACGAGTAACGTCACCTACGATAGAAGAGAAGTCAACACGACCTTTAAGGTAGTTGTTAGCATATTCATCAATAGTAACCATCAAATCACCGGCTTTAGTACAAGCACCTGTTTCAAGGTCGCTGATATAGTAAAGGGCGATACCACTATCAGTACCATCGTCAGAAAGACCTACAGTTGCACGATAGCCGTGGAACACGATGTGTCCGAAATTATCTTTTGTAAAGTTATAGCTTGCACCGATACCTGTACCGATAGATTCACCATCTACAGTAAGTTTCAATTCTCCAAGGTAACGACCTGAAGCAAGACCGAATTTCAACAATGAAGCATTATTTGGACGAGATACATAGATAGTTGTATCAAGAACTACTGAACATGCCATTGTGTTATCAGGCAAATATTTCAAAAATTCGTCATTACCATCAGTGTTACGAGAAAGCATCCAACGGTTTTTCAATTCAAATTCACCGTATTTTTCATACTGAGTAGTATCAAATTTACGAGTTACGTCATCACCGTCAGGACCAATTGCCATGTCTTGAGCGAATGAAGAGGCAGCACATAGAAGTGCAGAAGCAAGAAGTAAACTTTTCTTCATAATTAAAATGTTTTAGTTAATAATATGGTTAGTTAAAGTTAATCGTTTTCATGAATATAGACTTTTCCTATTATATTCATGGAGCAAAGTTATATGTTTTTTTGAGTTACGACTAATTATTTTACTTAAAATATTTTCCTATCTTCAAATTTTAACAAACATTAAGAGTGCAATCTTATACAATACTCACCCTATTCACATTAATAATATAAAAAGTAGCACAACATTTGCCTAAATCGGCGATATAAGGTAATTTTGCATCGATGAAAGATTTAATAATACACAAAGGAACAACAGAAAGAGCAGTATTGGTGGGGCTTATCACTCCGCAACAAGGAGAAGCCAAAGCCAATGAGTATCTTGACGAACTTGCTTTTCTTGCCGACACTGCCGGTGCAGTTACAGTTCAACGCTTTTTGCAACGCCTCGACAACCCCAATCCACGCACATTTGTCGGGACCGGAAAACTTGAAGAGATAAAACAATATGTTCTCGGCAACGAGATAGGGATGGTAATCTTTGATGATGACCTTTCCACTAAACAGGTATCAAACATTGAAAAGGAACTGCAAGTAAAAATTCTTGACCGCACAAGTCTCATTCTCGACATTTTTGCCAAACGCGCACAGACAGCCAATGCAAAGACACAAGTCGAACTTGCTCAATATCAATATCTATTGCCTCGATTGACTCGTATGTGGACCCACCTTGAACGCCAACGAGGGGGTATCGGGATGCGCGGACCGGGCGAGACTCAAATTGAGACCGACCGCCGTATTATCCTCGACAAAATAGCACGCCTCAAAGCCGAGCTGAAAAGCATTGACAAACAGAAGTCTATTCAACGCAAAAACCGAGGCAAACTCACTCGCGTTGCACTTGTAGGCTATACCAACGTTGGTAAATCAACGCTAATGAATCTATTGAGTAAGAGCGATGTGTTTGCCGAAAACAAGCTATTTGCGACACTCGACACCACTGTGCGCAAGGTTATCATCGACAATCTTCCGTTTTTGCTCACCGACACCGTAGGTTTCATACGCAAGCTCCCTACCCACCTTGTAGATTCGTTCAAATCAACACTCGACGAGGTGCGCGATGCCGACCTTCTTGTTCACGTAGTGGATATTTCACACCCTCAATTTGAAGAGCAGATTGAAGTTGTCAACAAGACACTACAAGAGATATGCGAGAGCAAAGACAAGCCCATGATAATGGTATTTAACAAAATCGACGCATTTTCATATATCCCTAAAGATGAAGACGATCTCACCCCTCGCACACGTAAAAACATCTCTCTCGAAGAATTAAAGACTACCTGGATGGCAAAGATGCACGACAACTGTGTGTTTATCTCTGCCAAACAACAAATCAACATCGAAACACTCAAGGAGCTCGTTTATGCCAAAGCCAAGGAGATACACCTCACTCGCTTCCCATACAACGATTTCCTTTTCCAAAAATATGACGAAGAATTACAATAAACGATGGATACAATAATGCAATTTTTACAAGAATATCACTTGTTAGGTTTAATTATAGGAGTGTGTACTTTCCTTATCATAGGGATATTTCATCCTATCGTAATCAAATGTGAATACTATTTCGGCACTCGTTGCTGGTGGTGGTTTTTAGTATTGGGGCTCATAGGAGTAGCTTTATCAATATGGGTAGAAAACGTGTTGTGGTCAACATTACTCGGGGTATTTGCCTTCTCTTCATTTTGGACTGTTAAAGAAATTTTCGACCAAGCCAAACGCGTAGAAAAAGGCTGGTTCCCACGCAACCCCAACCGCAAATAGATCCACCAACAATTCATTTTTCAAAGACACATTATTAATATGATTTCAGTAGATGGATTGACCGTCGAATTTGGCGGCACAACACTCTTTAAAGATATTTCGTTTCAAATCAACGAGAAAGACCGCATCGCTCTAATGGGTAAGAATGGTGCCGGCAAAAGCACTCTGCTCAAAATTCTTGCCGGGGCGCGCAACGCTACTCGCGGAACGGTTTCAGTACCCAAAGATTGCGTTGTAGCTTACTTGCCTCAACATCTCATGACCGAAGATGGTCGCACTGTGAGAGAAGAAGCATCTCAAGCGTTTGCCCACTTGATGGAGGCTGAAGCCGAAATTGAGAAGCTAAACAATGAGCTTGCCACTCGCACCGACTATGAGAGCGATGACTACATGGCTTTGATTGAAAAGGTGAGCGAACTGAGCGAGAAGTTTTATGCTATTGACATGACTCACTTTGACGAAGATGTTGAAAAAACACTCATGGGGCTTGGCTTTGAACGCGAACAGCTTGATCGCCCTACCTCAGAATTCAGCGGGGGATGGCGCATGCGCATTGAGTTAGCAAAATTGCTTCTAAAAAATCCTGATGTATTACTCCTCGACGAGCCCACCAACCACCTTGACATCGAAAGTATCTTGTGGCTTGAAGAATTCATCAAAACATCGGCCAAAGCAGTAGTTGTAATCAGCCACGACCGTCGTTTTGTCGATGCCATCACCACTCGCACAATCGAGGTTACAATGGGGCGCATCTATGACTACAAAGCATCTTACAGCCACTACCTTGAATTGCGCAAGGAGCGTCGCGAGCAACAGATGAAGCAGTATGAGGAGCAGCAAAAGATGATTCAAGAAACAAAAGATTTCATCGAGCGTTTCAAAGGAACATACTCCAAAACTCTGCAAGTGCAAAGCCGCGTGAAAATGCTTGAAAAACTTGAATTGATTGAGGTTGACGAAGAAGACACATCAGCTCTTCGCTTGAAATTTCCACCATCACCTCGCAGTGGGTCCTACCCTGTGCAGGTTGACAATGTAGGAAAATCATTTGGCGACCACGTTGTATTTAAAAACGCATCATTCATGATTGAGCGCGGAGAGAAAGTAGCCTTTGTAGGCCGCAACGGTGAAGGTAAATCCACAATGGTAAAATGTATTATGGGAGAACTTGAACACGAAGGGACTCTCACACTCGGGCACAACGTGCAAACAGCCTATTTCGCACAAAACCAAGCGTCGCTGCTTGATGAAAATCTCACTGTATTTCAAACCATAGACGATATCGCAAAAGGTGATGTGCGCCTAAAAATACGTGATATGCTCGGAGCATTTATGTTTGGAGGTCCGGAAGAAAGCACCAAGAAAGTAAAAGTATTGTCAGGTGGAGAAAGAACACGACTTGCAATATTGAAATTATTGCTTGAACCAGTCAATCTGCTCATTCTCGACGAGCCTACTAACCACCTCGATCTAAAGACAAAAGATATACTTAAACAAGCTCTTAAAGATTATGATGGGACATTAATCCTTGTGAGCCACGATCGTGATTTTCTTGATGGATTGGCAACAAAAGTGTACGAATTCGGGCACAAGCGGGTGCGTGAACACCTATGCAGCATCAACGAATTCCTCGAAAACAAAAAGATGGAAAATCTCCACGAAATAGAACGACGATAAATCTATAGGTTGTAATCGAAATGCCCACAATGCATTTTGCGTTTTTTAACAGCTATACACCACATCTAACAAGAAAATATTCATACCTTGCAATATATTTAACTAATGCCTTAATTATTATGAAAAAGATTTTATCAGTTATCATTTTAAGCCTCGCTTTAGCAATGCCGACAAGCATGCTTGCACAAATTAAATTTGGAGTAAAAGGAGGAATGAACTACAGCGCAACTTCACTTGACGATAAATTCGATGTAACCGACAAACCCGGTTTTTTTGTTGGACCAACTGTTAAACTTGGATTACCATTAATTGGATTAGGTATCGACGCCTCTGTTTTATATGAACAAAAGAATTTTGAAGCAGAATGTTCAGATCTCGACGGAGGGCGCATTTATAGTACAGATTTTAAACATCAACTCATCTCTGTACCGGTAAATCTTCGTTACGATTCCAATATTATTCCGGGTATAGGTATTTTTGCATACGCAGGTCCTCAAATAGGCTTTAACATTGGAAACAAGTACTTTCAAACAAACTATTCTCTTTGGGAAGCTAAAGATATCGAAATGAGCATAAACGTTGGTATTGGTGTTACAGTTTTAAAACGTCTTCAAATCTCAGCCGGGTATAATTTCATATGCGGGAAAAGTGCCGACATGACAATTAATAAAATGTGGGCTGACTCCAATCCTGAAAGTTACAAAGTCGTCGGCAAAGGGTGTGCCAACTCATGGCAAATAGGAATAGGTTATTATTTCTAACAGATACCGTAAAAAAGTCTTAACTATATTTATTATAAGCGCGAGCGAGCCGTGTGTGATAACCTCGACGAGCATATTTGGGGCCGTTATAGCGATAAGCAAATGCGCCCCAATTTTTTGTCTGTAAATATTTAACCAAACCGGTATTTACAAGAAAATTGGCAAATAGCTCAAGCTGAGTGCGCTCAGAATATTTCATTCTATATACAAAATCGTTCAAATCTTTTGCCCCACATAGTTTCCAATTAAAGCCCCCTATTTGAAACATACCCCAGAATGTTGATTCCCACGCAATAACAGTATCTATCTCACATGCCACTTGCAGTCGCTGATGTGCTCGTTCCTGATTCACGCCATGTCCCGACACAATTTTATATTTGGCAATATCAATCCCTTTTCGTGCGCAAGCGCGTCTAAATACTTTTGCATCAAAATACACTATGGGCTTTTTCGGAGCCATAAATCCACAATTTTGTCGTCCGGTTTCTATTTCAACAACAGCCTTTATTGCCGCAACTTCAATATTGAGTTTTTCTGCAATAGCGATATAATCATCATCGGTTAACCGCACAATAACATCACCACGCGCTTCATCAATAAATCGTTGGGGAATTGTTGGATACACAAAAGCTGCCCAACCAGGGAATGAGAGTGTATCCTCTTCAACAAAAAATTCTTCCATCGCCATCACATTAAAAGATAGCGATAGAAGAATTGCAATTATGAGTTTTCGTTTCAAACTTATTTCTTTAAATCAGCGACTTTTTCAAGCACGCGAGTCAATTGACCCCAGAAACGTTCTACTGCAGGAATGTGCATTCGCTCCGTTGGAGAGTGAACACCTTGCAATGTTGGGCCAAAAGAGACCATATCCAAATAAGGATATTTCTGCAAGAACAATCCACATTCAAGACCGGCATGAATAGCCTTAATTGCAGGAGTAATGCCATAAAGTTCTTTATAAGCATCGCGAGCAATTTCCATGATAGGAGACTGCATATTTGGAGCCCATCCGGGATAGCCATCACCATGAGTAACCTTAGCTCCGGCAAGTGTAAACACAGTTTCAACTTGATTAGCAATATCCCATTTGCGAGAATCCACTGAGCTACGTTGGCTTGTAGTTACAAGGATTTCGTTATTAGGCAACATTTTAATAGCAGCGAGGTTAGTTGATGTTTCAACAAGACCTTCAAGCTCGCGACTCATCGAAATAACTCCATGAGGAGCACAATACAATGCATTAATCAAATTCATTGCAGTTACTTTATCGATACATTGAGCAGGAGCATCGGCACTTTCAATATCAACTGACAAGTTAGGCTCTACACCTTTATATTCATTTTCTACTACTGCGCTATAGTGGTTCATTGCAATGCGCACATCCTCTTTAGCTGCTGCAGGAACACCAATGATAGCCGATGCTGCACGAGGAATGGCATTACGAAGGTTACCTCCTTCAATTTCAGCAAGCACCACATCATGTTTCTTTGCTACTGTCCAAATGAAACGAGCGAGTAGTTTATTAGCATTTGCACGTCCAAGATGGATATCACAACCTGAGTGTCCGCCACAACCATTTGCCACAGCTACTTTAAAATAGTGATAACCGACAGGAGCAGGTTCAGTAGTATAGGCAAATGTGCACGTTGTATCAACACCTCCGGCACAACCCACAAAAATTTCAGCGTCATCTTCAGAGTCAAGATTCAAAAGAATTGTTCCTGAAATCATACCTTCTCCAAGGTTATTAGCACCGGTCAATCCTGTTTCTTCATCTACAGTAAAGAGAGCTTCAAGTGGGCCATGAACAAGTGTATCATCAACCAATGCAGCAAGAGCACCTGCCATACCAATACCATTGTCAGCACCAAGAGTAGTACCATCAGCATGTACCCATTCACCATCTATAATTGTTGCAATGGGGTTATTTTCAAAATCAAACGATTTATCATTTGACTCACACACCATGTCCATGTGAGCTTGCAAGATTATTCCGGGAGCATTTTCCTTGCCAGCAGTAGCAGGCTTACTCATCACCACGTTACCAATTTCATCAGTTTTTACCGCCAAATTGTGTTTCTTTGCAAAATCAATAAGATATTCACGAATTTTCTCCTCTTTTTTTGAAGGGCGAGGAACTTTTGTTATCTCGTCAAATATCGACCACACAAGTGAGGGTTTCAAATCTTTAATAGTCATAATATTGAATTTAAGTGTTACTATTTCATTGTAAAAAGTTTTTCTTTTTGGAAAATAATGTTAAAAACATCATTATTCGCTCACTAAGTTACAAAATAAAATTTATATATACCCCAAAATTTAGACTTGTTTCATATATTTGCAACACAAAAACAAATTAACAACCACATTATACTTTAATTAACGATTAGCAATAATGAAGAAAATTGCATTTCTTGCCAAGTCTATTTTACTCTGCTCGGCAATAACAATTGCCTCTTGTGCAGGTAACGAAAACAACAACGCTACTGTAACAAATGACTCTACTGCAACTGCAGGAACAGCTCTAAATATCCGCTTTATTGACGGCGACTCAGTTACAGCTCACTACAATTTAGCTCTTGATTTCAAAGAAGCATCAATACGCACAATGAGCAAACTTGAAAACGCTCAACGCGCTAAAGCTGCTGAGATTCAAAAATTCGGTTCTCAAATCGAGCAAAAAATGAAATCAAACGGATATCTTTCTGAAGCAAGTTATAATGCTGACATTCAAAAGTTCAACAAAATGCAATCAGATGCACAAGGATATCTTGCAACTCTTGAACGCAACGCACAACAAGAGCTATTGCAACAACAAATGCAATTAAATGACTCTATTGATTCTTTCATCAAAGATTACAACGCTAAACATGGCTACGATGCCATTCTATTCAAAAATGCAGGTGTTTACTTTAACCCTGCTCTTGACATCACCAACGAAGTAATTGAAGGCTTGAACGCGCGTTACAATCGCATAGAAAAATAATTTTAAAACATAAGAAATGATAAAGGGTTGCTCAAGCAACCCTTTATCATTTTATTAATCTCCTGCCGATTCCTCGAAACAGCTTAATATTCACCAATTTTTCTTTTATTTTTCCCTCTTCATAAATTTTCTTCGAATGGCCATACTGACACATGTATTTGCGCTTAGATTTAACTATATCTACTAAAAAATCCTGCAACCTTTCATCCCAATCTATTATCGCATCGGGTGCCAATTTCGGAGCAGTCAACATTTTAATATACATTTCATCATCATTATCGATTTTACGAATATATTCAATTGCTGCATCAACATCTTTAAAATCTGAGACATCAATAAAAGCGTCTTTGTTGAATTCTTGACCGACATATCTGTTTCCCCAATATATAGGAACTGAATGAGCTACCATTGGTTCCACTATTTTCTCTGTTGTATAATTATCTACCTTACTATTTTCCAACGCAAGATTAAATTTATATTGACCTATAAACTCCATTTTATCGGCAACAGGACCTCCAATATTGTTTTTATATCTCCCACCCGATGCAACCTCACGATATTCATTTAATCGTTGCCACACCAACTCTCGCATAGGAGCATTGGAATATCCGTTACTCACCACGACACTACAAAACTCGCGATTTAAAGCTTGATCCTTTTCTATTAATCCCTTTCCCAAAAAGCGATATTCAGGATAGGATACATACATCGGGTAACGCAAATGTCTATCTCCAAACTTTATATCAAAAAAAGATATTGCGTAATCATAAAAGTTAAAATTGGGGATATCATTCTCAGCCGTATAGTACACTTTTATACATCTGCTATATTTAAAATGTTTCTCGCCAAATGCCGAACAAAAAAGCAGTTCAGGCTCCTCCTTTGCATCATCATCAAGCACAATAACATTAAACTTACTCTTTAAAGCATCAATAATAAAATTATCATTAGGAGTGAAGCCATTCCAAAAATCGACAAATTTTATAGTAACATCCATTGCCAAACGTTTATTATTTCTACAAAAATACGCAAATTGCTCTGATTTAGCAAGAATAACCCCCTGACACACCATTTTTATGAGCAGTTAATACCCGAAATTTCAACAATATTCGTTATCTTTGCATGATTTTTATCAGACGAAAAAATAATATTATATCTATGTTAAATCCAATTAAGAAAACCATCGAGCTTAGTGATGGACGCGTCATCACACTTGAGACAGGAAAACTTGCCAAGCAAGCCGATGGAGCGGTAGAATTGCGCATGGGCAACACTATGCTCCTTGCGACAGTAGTTTCAGCTAAAGAAGCCGGCGAGGGTGTAGATTTCATGCCCCTCCAAGTTGAGTACAAAGAAAAATTTTCTTCTAACGGGCGTTTCCCCGGAGGATTCCTTAAACGTGAAGGTCGCGCGTCAGACTATGAAATCTTGACTGCACGCCTTGTTGACCGCGTGTTGCGTCCTCTATTCCCCGACAATTACCATGCCGACACATTTGTTAACGTAACAATGTATTCTTCTGACGGTGTTGACATGCCTGATGCACTTGCCGGTCTTGCTGCATCAGCTGCAATCGCTGTTTCTGATATACCTTTCAATGGGCCTATCTCTGAAGTGCGTGTTGCTCGCATTGATGGCGAATTTGTTATCAACCCAACATTTGAACAACTCGAACGCGCCGACATGGAGCTCATGGTGGGTGCTACCTACGACAACATCATGATGGTGGAAGGCGAAATGGATGAAGTTTCTGAAACTGATCTTCTCAACGCGCTCAAAGCTGCTCACGATGCAATCAAAGAACAATGTAAGGCTCAGCTCGAACTTGCTGAAGCAGTAGGCTCTACAGTTAAACGTGAATACTGCCACGAAGTTAATGACGAAGACCTTCGCAAAGATGTTCGTGAAAAATGCTATGACAAAGTATATGCAGTGGCTAAAGCCGGTTGCGCCGACAAACATTGGCGTCACGACAGTTTTGCTGCTATCTGCCAAGAATATATAGATTCTCTCTCTGAAGAAGAACAAGAAGAAAAAACAGCGCTCATCAAACGCTACTATCACGATGTTGAAAAAGAAGCTGTGCGCCGTTGCATCCTCGATGAAGGAATCCGTTTGGATGGTCGCAAGACTACTGAAATTCGTCCCATCTGGTGTGAAGTTGACTATCTTCCCGGACCTCACGGCTCTGCTGTGTTCACTCGTGGAGAAACTCAATCACTTTCAACAGTTACTCTCGGCACTAAACTTGACGAGAAAATACTTGACGAAGTGCTCATGCAAGGTCGCGAACGCTTCCTTCTTCACTACAACTTCCCCCCATTCTCTACAGGAGAAGCTAAACCAACTCGTGGCGTAGGTCGTCGTGAAATCGGACACGGAAATCTTGCTCACCGTGCGCTCAAACGCATGCTCCCCGACAACTTCCCTTATACTTGTCGTGTAGTTTCAGATATCCTTGAATCAAACGGATCTTCATCAATGGCTACTGTATGTGCAGGTACACTTGCATTGCTTGACGCTGGTGTACAAATGAAGAAACCTGTGAGCGGTATCGCAATGGGACTCATCACTGACACTGAAAGCAGCAAATATGCTGTGCTTTCTGACATCCTCGGAGACGAAGACCACCTCGGAGACATGGACTTCAAAGTAACAGGAACTGTAGATGGTATCACAGCCACTCAAATGGATATTAAGTGCGACGGACTTTCTTATGAAATCCTCGAAAAAGCACTTCTCCAAGCTCGTGAAGGACGCTTACACATCCTCGGCAAAATCAACGAAACAATTCCTGCTCCACGTGAAGATTACAAACCTCACGTTCCTCGCATCGTTACAATGACAATTCCTAAAGACCTCATCGGTGCAGTTATCGGCCCTGGCGGAAAGATTATCCAAGGAATTCAAGAAGCGAGCGGAGCTACTGTTACTATTGATGAAATCGACGAACAAGGATACATCGAAGTTGCTGCTGCCAACAAGGATTCTATCGACAAAGCACTTGACATGATTAATGCTATCGTGCAACTTCCTGAAGAAGGCAAAACCTACACAGGTACAGTTCGCTCAATCCTTGACTTCGGTGCATTTGTTGAATTCATGCCTAACCGCGACGGATTGCTACACATCAGCGAAATTAGCTGGGAACGCATCGAAAACATGGAAGCTTCAGGCATCAAAGAAGGCGACACCCTTGAAGTTAAACTCATCGAGATTGACAAAAAGACAGGTAAATATCGCCTTTCAATGCGTGCATTGCAACCAAAACCCGAAGGATATGTTGAACGTGAACGCGCACCTCGCGCTGATCGTGGTCCTCGTCGCGACAACAACAATCGCGGTCCTCGTCGTGATGGCGATCGTGGTCCTCGTCGCGACAACCGCCCTCCACGTCAAAACAACGACAGCAACGAATAATCCACATTATTCAATAACGCAAAAGCGACTCGCCTATCACGAGTCGCTTTTTTCATGCCTATTAAAAATCCCTTAATTCTGCCATTATAATTCAAAAGATATTGCAAGGTGGAGTGAACTATGTGAAAAAATAGGGTAAAAACTAAATTGCGATTAAATGATTTTGAGTTTTGGGCGGGGTGGCTTTGTGGAGAGGGATTTTATTTGTAATTTTGAGACTCAAATTAGAATGAAATATGGCAGAAATGATGAAATGGGACCGATTGATATGCGAAAAGCGTTTTGGACTTGAAGATTACAACAGCTCTAAGCGTGGCTTTCGCAGTGATTTCCAACGCGATTATGACCGCTTGGTGTTCTCGTCCCCTTTTCGCCGTCTGCAAAACAAAACTCAAGTATTCCCTTTACCCGGAAGTATTTTTGTTCACAACCGTCTGACTCACAGTATGGAGGTAGCGTGTGTGGGACGCTCGCTTGCTAATGAGGTTAGCTCCATGTTACGTGAAAAATATGCTTCTGAGCCATGGCAACACAAGCTCGATGCTATTGATGAAATTGTGGCTGCTGCATGTTTGGCTCACGATTTGGGGAATCCTCCATTTGGTCATTCGGGAGAAAAAGCCATCTCGACATTCTTCTCCGAAGGTGCCGGCAAAGAACTTGAGAATGAATTAACTCCTCAGCAATGGAACGATTTAATCCAATTTGAAGGTAATGCCAATGCGTTCCGCCTCCTTACTCACCAATTCAAAGGTCGGCGCCCAGGAGGATTTGCAACGACCTACTCTACCCTTGCATCAATCGTAAAATACCCCTATGAGTCATCGCTCGCGGTGAAAGCCAACAAGTTTGGATTTTTCACTTCTGAACGAGATGCATTTGTCAAGGTTGCCGAAGAAGTAGGGCTCATCTCCCATCCCGGAGAAAATGGAGAAGTGAGATACACTCGCCACCCGCTTGTCTATCTTGTAGAAGCAGCCGACGACATCTGTTATGAGGTTATGGATATTGAGGATGCACACAAACTGCGTATTCTCACTACCGAAGAGGTAATAAACCTACTCACAGGATTTTTTGACGAGGAACGCAAGGAGCACATGTTCCGCGCAATGGAATATGTCGATGACCCCAATGAGAAAGTTTCGTATATGCGCTCATGTGTCATCGGCACACTTGTTCACCAATGTGCCATTGCATTTGTCAACCATGAAGAAGAAATTTTGCGCGGAGAATTCCGAGGCTCTCTTCTTGATCACATTTCCCAACTCGAAAAAGATGGCTACAATCGCTGTTCCGAGCTTTCATGGGAGAAGATTTACCGTGCAGGAGATGTCGTAGATATCGAGCTTGCCGGTAACCAAATCATAACATTTTTGATCGAAAAGCTCATTCATGCGGTGCGTTTCCCTCATCTTAACTATTCTAAATTGTTGCTATCTAAAGTTCCACAACAATATGACATAAATGCACCTACGCTATTTGGTAAAATACAAGCAGTTTTAGACCACATTTCAGGTATGACCGATGTATATGCTCTTGACCTATACCGCAAGTTGAATGGGATGAGCCTACCGGCTGTTTAACACAAAAAATTCACAATATGACAAAATATATCATTCCCATAATATTGATTTTTACTACTCTTTGCGCTCACGCCTATAGCGTAAAAGGAATTCCAAACGTACATCTTCAAAACAGCACTCGATATGTTTCCAACCCCGATGGCATACTAAGTCCACAAGCCGAAGTTCAAGCCGACTCAATTTTGGCTAACATTTGGCGTCAGACATCGGCAGAGGTTGTCGCTGTCGTTGTAAACGAAATTGACAATGGCGATATTGACACATTTGCCACCGAATTGTTCTCGGAATGGGGCATTGGGAAAAAGGATAATAGCAATGGGCTACTTGTCCTTATCGTCAAAGGGATGCGTCGCGCTACATTGCGCACAGGGTATGGCATGGAAGGTGTTATGCCCGATATTATCGCCGGACGCATAATTCGCGACAACATGGCTCCTCATTTCAAAGAGGGCGACTATGATGCTGGAACGATTGAAGCACTTAATCGCATTTCCAAGATAATCACTACTCCTGGAGCGACAGAAGAGTTGATGTCAAAATATAAAAACGATGCAAAAGCCGAAGATGATGAATTCTTCAGGAATTGGATGATAATAAGCATCATACTCTCCATCGGAATGTTTGCCATATACCTATTTACATTAATTTCTAACAGCAAAAAAGACCGATATGACAAATATTGCGCTTTGAATAAATTGAAACTTCCTGCATTGATGACATCTGTAGTGGGGATGGGAATACCTGTAATTGTTTTTATATTGCTTATATGGACCATGCGCCGATTGCGCACTAAACCTCGTCGATGTCCTAATTGCAATCACAAAATGAAACGCCTTGACGAAGATGAAGACAATAGATATCTCACTCCGGCACAAGATACCGAAGAGCGCTTAAACTCTGTTGACTATGATGTGTGGCTATGCCCTCAATGCGGAGAAACAGATATACTACCCTTTGTCAAAGCAACAACCTACACTACATGCTCATTGTGTGGAGCTAAGGCATGTTCCTTAACCAGCGACCGCATCATAATGCAAGCAAGCGTAGCAAGAGATGGTCGCGGTATTAAAGAATACACTTGCCACAACTGCCGACATGTCAACCAAGTTGCTTACATAATTCCCAAACTCCCTCCTGTCATCATTGCCGGGGGTGGCGGTGGTCGAGGTTTTGGAGGCGGAGGAGGTTTCTCCGGTGGTAGTTTTGGAGGTGGATTTACCGGTGGCGGTGGAGCATCAGGCGGGTGGTAATTATCGGCGACGGAGCAATCGACGTGCCGAGAAATACAATGCGACAGTCCCCAGAATTGCTGTTGACCACCATCCTACACATACCGACAATGCAACGCTCGCGATACCCATTGCGACTGCATATATTATCAATCGTGTAATTCCCCTACCTAATTTCAATCCATAATTGAAACGATACACAATATATAGGATTAAGGCATAAAGCATATACCATATAATAAAGGAGACACCCAACCCCAACATCCCAAAGGTCTCAAAGAAAACAATATTCAGTGTCAATCCGATAACGCCCGACATTGCCTCAACAATCAAAAATGTTTTTCCATCACCACGGGCCAGCACTACATAGCTCATACACCACGAAATAGCACGAAACATTGTCCCAACAATTGCAACCGAGATAAATGGGATTATCGCATCAAATTCTGATGTATAAAATATCTTTATTAATAAATCATCTGATGCAATAAATAAAGCAACAACAGGGACTAATATCCACACTATCAACATTATCTCATGAGATACAAAAATCGATGTACGTTGGCGTGATTTTATTACTTGGGCAAGTCGCGGATAATATTCCATTGCTATTGCAGCAAAAATAAGTCCGACATATTTATTCACCAGCGAATAACCGGCTTGATAATATCCCACCATTGAAGTATCGGCTGTTCGGTTCAAATAGGACATAAATGCATATGACACAAACATACCTACAAACATCGACAACGTCATATATACCCCCAACAACATAAATCCTTTTCCCTCTTTCAACACATCATAGGGAGATACTTTCACTCTCGGTTTTTCGGGACGACGACGATAATAAAAAACCGCCAATGTTGTTATTATAAAATAGGTCAATATTGCAGGCACAATGCCATCTATGCGCCAAAAATAGAATAAAGGGATAGACACTATTATAGACGCAATAGCTCCTGCCATTGAGGCCTTTGCCAATGGTTTAAGCATCGATGTCCCTTGTAATATTGCATTCTCCCCATCTGTAACCGAGAACAACATCACTGCCACCGACAGAATTATATATGCTATTGTGTGATTTCTATCTCCAAATGTCCATTCACTAAGCCAAGGAGAAAGAACAATCGTTAATATTGCGCCAAAGATTCCCAAAAACCATGACCATCGACGCACCACAACACATATCAGCCCCAATCGAGAGCCTGCCGATGCAAGTTCACGCACAGCACTATTACGCAATTCCAATCGCGTAAAGACGCTAATCATATCTATTGTGGAACTATACAAGGCAAAAATTCCCATGCCTGTCGCTCCAAGCCACACAGCAACAAGTTTTGTGCGTATTATCGAACACAAAATACCTACAACTTGCACTCCTCCAAAGACACTCATTGCCTTCAGCACAGTTGCTGATAATCTGTTTTGTTTTGCAAATTCCATGTTCGATATTATTTTTTCAACCAAAGTTCGGGATTTAGCTTTTCTCGTTCTTTGCGTATTTCAAAATGAAGAATACTGCGATGGTTATCATCAGGGTCGGAATATATCTGTCCTATCGTCTGATTAATTTTCACCTCATCACCCTTTTTCACATTAATACTGCTTAGGTTGGCATATATAGTAATATAACTACCATGACGCACCATTACAATATTATTAAATCCGGGTTGACGGAATATTGCCGATACTTTTCCTGCAAATATAGCTCTTGCCATTCCCCCTTCAGGGACCTCGATATCAATTCCTCCATTATTGGTTTTGACATATTTCAAATCGGGGTGGCGTTGTATTCCAAACCCCCTCACAATTTTGTAATCACCACTCACCGGGAATGAAAGTTTCCCTTTATTATTTTCAAACGTTCCGGTCAATTGTTCTTCGGCAATAACCGATGGTGTTTCCTCTTTAGTTTTCTTTATTTCTGGAGTTACATCAGGCGTCGGTTTTACCTCTGTTTGTTCAGGCTTTTCTTGAGTTTTTCGCACTGTTGATTCATCTTGCTTTTTCTTTTCTTGCTGTTTTTGCTGTTCTGCCTCTATTTCAGCTTGGCGACGCTGTTCTTCTTCACGCTTGCGTTGCTTCTCTTGGGCGAGCAATCGTTGGCGCTCAGCTTCTTCCCTTTCACGTTTTTTTCGTTCCTCTGCCAATCGTCGCTCTTCGGCTTTGCGCTTTTCTTCAGCAATGCGCTGTTCCTCAGCAATAAGTCTTTCCAACTCATCATCAAGAGCCTGAGCCTCGCGCTCCTTGCGTTTTAATAGTTTTTTTAACGCGCCACCCTCTTTCTTTAAGTCGGCAACAAGGGCTTCTGCCTCACTTTGCTTCTTCTCTAAATCTTGGCGGGCAATATTCAGTTCGACAAGAGTCTTGCCTTTTTCCTCTTGAACAGCAGTAAGCACCCCCTTTTTAACCTCAAGTTGGGATTGAATTTCCTTTATCTCATCTGACTTGCGAGAACGCCATTGAGAAAATTGTTGTAAATAGCGCATACGACGATAAGCCTGGGTAAACGATTCAGCCGAAAAGAGAAACGACCAAGTGCTCAACTCCCCTTTGTTTGACTGCATCTTACGCACTGCCGATGCATATTTATCTCGCATCAACGACAATTTACCATCAACAATTTTAATTGAGTCATTCAACTTATTGATTACTTGCTCGACGGAATCAATCGACTTTTGCGTTTTTAAAATAGTCTTGTTGAGTTCTTTGACTTCAGCCTCAACAAAATTTAATTGGTTTAACTGACGCTCTATCTTTTGGGCATTTTCGTTAATCTTGCGAGATGTCTCCTTTATTTGCTGTGTGGTAGCTTGCTTGTCGCGTTTTATGCGCTTTGCATTGCGTTGAGGAGCAGCGACAATAGATACTGCCGTAAACAATGCAATTAATATTACCGACCAAGCCCTCATCTCTACAATTATCCTAATGTTTTCAGAAGAGCCTCTCCCGATATACGTTTATAACCTTTAGGCATTTTCCATACCGATGGCTTGCCTGTGTTCCACTTGGCACTCTCAGCATCCCACTTGATAGTGGCTTTTACTGAGATTTTGCCTGTTAAAAGATTTATTTTCACATTTTGAGCAATCATGCCGGCTTTAGAATTTGAGTGATTGCCATATTGGCACACCAATGGTGTTTCTCCATTACGGCTGACTGACAATGCCTTCAGTTCATCATTTTGCGACATTCCAAAAGCATATTCCACTTCGTTATAGAACTTTTTGGGCAAAATGGTCCAATACTCGCCCATCTCCGACAAGTTAACCTGCTTTCTCATCGATTTCTCAAGACGACCACGCTCTAATAAGAATACTTGACCGAGCAACATATCCTGCACATCATTTATTGAGACCGGGAATTTACCACACAATGAATTTATATCTTCGGCAATATAATATTTGTGGATCTTTTCTGTCGCATAAACCGAATCGTTTGTGATATATAGGCTTGCAACCTCCATTCCTAACACTCGCAACGAAATCATCACACTCTTGCCTCTCTCCATCGTGGCACGTCCGGAGATTGACATCTGTTTAGGGGCTTCTAATTCAAGTCTGACAGGCACGCTGACATCATCCCAATCGACATAACTCGACACTAACGCATCAAAATGTTGCGACAATGAGCGTTCATCATCGACCATTGGGGCTGTCGATGGTGCTTGCTTTGAAGAGCGACAACCCATTACAGTCAACAACGTCATGCACAATATTATAGAATACAGGTTTTTCATCACTTATAAAAATAGGTTTTGTGAAGCACTTTTCGTTTCAATAATTCATCGTCAGGCGACAATTTCAATGCCTCTTCCCAATGCACTAACGCCTTGTCGGGATCTCCCATCATGAAATATATATCCCCTGCATGATGATACAATTCAGCCGATGGGTTCTCACTATATTTCAACGCTTCCTCAATATAATGTTGAGCACGTTCAAAGTCTTTCTTCTTAAACAGCACCCATGCATAGGTATCAAGCGAAGTGCCATTTTGAGGCTCCTCTTGAATTGTTATCGCACTCATGCGCTCGGCGCGGTCAAGGTCGCGACCTTCACAAGCAAGATAATATGCACAGTTGTTCAATGCCAATAAGTTGCCGGGATCTATCTCCAACGATTTATCATAATAAACAAATGCACTATCCTTCTGCTCTGCCATATAGTAGGTATCGCCTATCGAGCACAACACCTGTGAATACATCTCCACATCAGCCTTGTCTGTCAATGCCAGTGCGGTGTTCAAGTGAGCCAATGACTTTTCATACTGTGTCAATTGGTTATAATTTGTCGCAATAAACAGATTTATCAGCACGCTTTTGGGGTGATAATTCAACGCTTCTTCCCCCACCTCTACAGCCTTTGCAAAGTCATTTCCTTGTGCATAAAGACTCATAGTTGCTCTCCACCTATCCTCATTTGATGGATCACTATCCAAGACATATCCGGCTTGTTCGGCTGCTCCCTTATAATCTTTTATTGCAACAAGATAGGAACAATACAAGTCATGAATATCCTTTTCATGCGGATGCTGCTCCAACAACACCGCAAACAAATCCTGTATGCGAGGTTGTTGTTCGGGATCTTCATATAATGCCCTGATATAATTGGTCAGCAGACTTAGTTTAGCTTGTAAGTCAAGACTCTCTTGTTTTAATGCTCGGAACACCTCTTTGTCATAAGCCACACTATCCCCCTGCTCCTTAAAGAAATTGGCACGAGTATAATAGGCAAGTCCGCTCGTCGAGTCCAAATCACAAGCCCTGTTATAATAATACAATGCACTGTCTCGCTGAGCGAAAAGTGAATAAATATCTCCAGCAAAAACATTATACTCGGCACTCGTTGGCGACGACTGCAACAAGTCATGTAATTCAGTTATTATCGCCGCAGTATCTCTAACAATGAAATGTGTGCGAATTTTCCCGGTAGAGATTGTCATATTTTTTCCCTCGGCCTTTTCTATGCGATTATATACTGCTAATGCACGTTTGAGGTTAGACGTATCGCCCGATTGCGCCAACGATTCGGCATACTTCATCCCTATTTCGTTCTTGTCTTGAAATAGCGAATCAAGCACAGCCCACACCTGAAGGGCTTTCTTGCGCATTCCCAATTTCTCATTGACATTTCCAAACAGATAACTACCATAGAAATCCTCGGGAGAGTTGCGGAAATGCGTCTCCATCATATTATACCCTTGATGAAACAATACAGAGTCCTTATTAGACATTGCCAGTTTATAGTAGCCCACATAAAAACCCACATCGCTATTTGTCGAGTCGAGTTCATAAGCTCTATTTATCAACTCATAATATGCGTCCTCGTTGTCCAACGCATTCTGACGCAAAGCCTCCATATAAATATATTCGGCCTTGCGCTGACGCGCCTCCTCACTCCATCGATTTTTATCGGCACTCATCTGCAATGCCACAAAAACAATGGCAACAACAAGCAATATTTTTTTGCTCAGAAATTTCACTACGCTCTTTCTATTATTTGCGACCTGTGTGCCCAAAACCTCCATCGCCACGTTCCGACTCATCAAGCACTTCTACCTCTTCCCATATAGTGTGAGAATAAGTAGTGATTATCATTTGGCAAATACGTTCACCATTATTCACCGTAAACGGCTCATTTGACAAGTTGATTAGAATAACACCTATCTCACCACGATAGTCAGCGTCGATAGTTCCGGGAGTATTAACAAGCGAAATGCCATGTTTTAAAGCCAATCCGCTTCGTGGGCGCAACTGACACTCATAACCTGCAGGGAGCTGTATGCGCAATCCAGTGGGGATTAAAGCACGTTGTAAGGGTTGCAACACAACAGGTTCTTTAAGACATGCACGCACATCCATTCCTGCCGATGCAGGAGTACTATAAGCAGGCAAATCGTGTCCCGACTCATTTATAATTTTCACTTTTACTTGGTCCATAACCTCAATTTATTTCAAAATAGAATATTAATGCGAATATAACGAAAATACCGCACTTTTCCCCCCTCTCTTCAACATTTTTAATAATAAACTTCCTCTACTCCTCGACAAAACAAAAAGAGAGTCGAGGCTCACGCCCCAACTCTCCCCATCTGTAAATGTGTAGTATTTAAATTTTATATACCATTTAAAGAAATTTCATTTAGGAGAAACTAATTTAATTATAAAAATGAATGAGATAGATAATATAAATGCCCAAATTCGCGAAATCTGTAATGAGGTCTCTATTTCATAGGACATGAAATAGATTAGAAATATACTGCATATAAATCTGATATTATATAATTTCCTTTCTGAAATATTGAATTTATAAGCAAATATCAATATCAGCGAACATATAATGATAATTAGCCAATATATTAAATGTATCATACACCGGTTATTGCGTGAAGCCCACTTGTTACAATTGCACCTTTAATCATTTCTTTTGCGGCTGCTACTACAGCTCCTGTTGGCCCAAACATTAAACCTCCAGCTAATGTTTGCCCCCAAAATTTCCAACATAGGAAGCTTCCAACTGCACCCATTGCATCGGATTTTACGATGGATTCTGCAGTTACAGCGCGAGACCTAATGGATTCGAGATTGTAGATATAGCTTGCTTTTGCGATTGAACTAATACCCCATAAACAATTTTTGTCATCATTATTCAAATTTGTATTGTTAATTTCAAGATCAATCTCATTAAATTTTTGTTCAATGATAATACTATCGGTTAAATTCTCATCAATCAAACTAAATATTTTGTATACATAAGGCTTCAATTCAATAGGAACTTCAGCAAGTATACTATCGTAAACTTCGTTATTTGTTCGTGATGGATTTATAATCTGATTTAATTCTATTTCTTTCAGTGTTTCTAATGAATTCGATGTGTGTTTATAAAGAGTTTCTTTTGGGGCGTTTAAATGAATAACGCATTCTTCTTCAACAAAATCGTGAGCAAAATTAACGATATTTTGAGCTGATATCCCTGTGGCTTTGATTGAATCCATAGCCTTATTATGAATCTCACCATAGATTTCTAATGGATTTTTAAATTGTTGAGGTTCAGAATTTTCAAATGTCGTAGACATATCATTATCGCATGCTATAATAAAAAGTAATAATATAAAACTAACAAAGGTAAAAAATAATTTATTCATATAATTGAAATTAATAAATATTTATTCCTACTCATATCGCTTTTCGGATTTCGCGCTTTTAATCAGTTCTGTCTGAGAGATTATTGTCGACTATAATCAATATTCTAAATAAGAAATATTACAATGAGAACTCTCCGAAATAGGTTGTGCCAATCTCTGATTCAAGTGTGATTTGATAATTGCCATGTGATGACGAAACAGCAATTACTTCAACCGAATTATCAGCACAAGCTGTGTCGTTCCATTGCTCTCCGGTAGTGATATTAGTTACATTGACATCCATACAGCCGATATCTTCACTG
>JAZOCE010000004.1:0-55310 GCA_045596365.1 Muribaculaceae bacterium
ACGCGTATGCTACTATCTATCAGGCGTAGGATGTTATGTATGTAACCTTGATGGGTCAAACCCTGTTTACCTTGGCAAAGTTCGTGCAGCACAATGGTATGACAACGCAACAGTTGTAGGTATGAACGATATCGACAATGGAGAAGTAGTAACATCATCAAAAATCGTAGCCGCTTCAGCTGATGGAAAATTGGGACAAAACTTGACAGCAGATGCGTCAATGGGTATGTACCCAACCGTATCACGCGACGGAGCAAAGATTGCTTACAGCACACCCAATGGTGAACTATACATTATAAACATAGCTAAATAAGACAAAGCGTTATGAAACTAAGAAAATTATTTCTCGCAGCAGGATTAGCGCTTGTAGCTGCAGGCGCAACTGCACAAGTAAATGTTGAAGATATTCGCATCTATATCAATCCGGGGCACGGCTCTTGGGGACCTAACAACCGCCACATGGCAACTATCGGTCATGATCCCATCAGTTCAGAAGATCCTGATACTACTGACTTCTATGAGTCAAATACCAATCTTGAAAAGGGTCTTGCTCTATTCTATCGATTGAAAGATTATGGATTTAAACATGATGGAGTAAACAATGCACTCGATTTAACTCAAAACCTTGTTATGAGTCGTATTGCTACAGGGCCATATCCTTATAGCAATGTAAAAGATGAAACTCTTGGTTATATTCCTGATGATCAAAATAATGCATATAACCGTAAACTTTCGGAAATTGCTGCTGAGGTAGAAGCAAACAACTTTGATATGTTTATCTCTATTCACTCAAATGCGACAGACGAAGGTTCTACAACCAACTATTTGGCATATTACTATCGTACAAACTATGGAGCTGATGCAAACACATGTATCTCTATGTGTGAAAAATCGTGGAATCATCGCATTCTTGATCGTCATACTCAATGGTCTCACTATGATTTCCAACTTCCGTCATCTTCATATCATACGGTATTGACAGGTAACTATGCCGTTCTTGCTCACTCTGTTAATGGGTATTTGGTAGAAGGTTATTTCCACACTTACCAACCTGCTCGTCATCGTGGTATGAACTTTGATGTTGACAGAGTAGAAGGTTTGGCTTATGCTCGCGGTGTTGCTGACTATTTTGGCATTGAAAAAGAAAGCACTGGTGAAATCTATGGTATCGTGCGCGATGCTCAACAAAAATTCACTCACGATCTTTATACTCCAAAGGCTTTGACTGCTGATGTTTATATGCCTCTTAACGGAGTTGAAGTAACTCTTAAACAAGGAGATAATGCAATTGCTACATATACTACTGACGTAAACTATAACGGTGCATTTGTATTCAAAGATCTTCAACCGGGTGAATACACCGTTGAGTTCTCTCATCCTGATTACAAGGCCGATACTACATATACATGGAATGTTGACCGTCCTACAAAGGATAATGCTCCTATTGTTGTAACTGTTGAAGCTGCAAAAACAGCTTATCCTATTGCTTTCATTGAAAGCAAATCTTATGTTCCTCCTACAAAAGTCTATGTAAACTATCCCGACTCTACTGCAGGTAAAGCAGGCTTTGAATTGGCGAAATATTATGAAGTTAAAGGCACAGCATATGACCTTCTTGCAGAACAATTAACCGGTAAGACAGTTCGTCGTCAAATTATCCGCGAAGACCGTCTTTATGTTCTCGCTCTTGATGAAGCCAATGAGCCTTATATCTATCTTGCTGACATTGCTACAGGTACTGTAACAGAACTTGACAAAGCGGCTGTTACTCTTGGAGCTAATCAACAAATAAAACTTTCTGATATTGCTCTTACTGCCGATCATGTATTGGTGGGCTGTAGCTTTGGTAAAAACCATTATAGTGATGCAATAGCAACAGAAGATGGGGAAACTCGTGGCGAAATTCAATTCTACAAGTGGACACAAAATGAAACTACCAAACTCCCTGAAACTTGTGAGAAATGGTTTACTTCTAACCACTCTGCCAACTTTAATCGTGCACTTGCAGGTAAGACAATTGCTTATTCTGGAACTCTTGAAAGCGGAGCCGTGATGACAACAATGAACTCAGCAGGAGTAAATTCAATGCGTGTTGACCTATTCCCAATTACTGAAGGTGTAGGTGATGGTACAATATTCAGCTATAACAAATGTGGTTCATTTGGTAAAAACGTTCTTGGAGATGACTATGAGTTGATGGTTTCTCCTCTTGCAGAAAATGGAAATGTAAGAACTTATGTTATAGATGGTTCATTGACAAATGCATCAGAATTTGAGATGGTTGATGGAGCTAACGAAGTAACAATTAAAGGAGCTAACGCTCTTGTGAATGTTAAATCAAATGGTGCTAACTATTTCAAATATGCAGGTCGTTCATTGATGGTTGCTCCTAAGGTTAATGCCGATGGTAAAGTTGAAGGTATTCACTTGTTTGATATTACTGATGGTTTCTCTAACGCAGTTGAAATCACTCTTGATGGCGCTACTATCGAGCCTGTTGAATATACCTATGCTTCAGCTCATGGTGAACTTGCGATAACTACTAACACTGCCGATGTTACTACAGATGCCGACATCGAATTGTTCCTTGTTGTTGATGGTAAAGTAACTAAATTCAATGTTGGGGACTTTTATGTAAGTGCAAGTCTTGCTAAAAATAGTATCACAGGTACAGCTAATCCATATGCATTCGCATTGAAGAGCGAAGTTGCTGATAATAAACTTAATATCAGCTATTCATTGAACGCTGACGCTACTGATGTAAATATTATCGTTAAGAATGCTGCCGGTGAAGAAGTTGCTACTTCTGCTGAAGGTGCTAAGGCAAAAGGTGCTTATACTGCTGAAATCGATATTACTGAATTTGAAGATGGCGACTACACTTGGGAAATTGAGGTTGCTGGTGCTGAAAAAGCAACAATCGAACGCTTCTCAACAGTAAGTTTCTATCACCCATCAGGTCTTGATATTGACAATAATCCTGAAAATGCTTCGTTCGGTACATTGTTCGTAACTGAAGGTTACAACCGCGGTCAAACATCAGGCTATATAAGTGCTCATGCCGATGGTAGCTATGGTGGCGGTCTTTATATCTTTGATGCTGCCGGAAACCAAATCCTAAATAAAGATGGAGCAGCTCGTTTCTATCCATCATGGTTGACAAACCAAGATCGTAATTTCGGTTCTACAACAGCAAAAACTATTGGAGCTGACTTTTGTCGTGTAGCTATTGCTGAAGATGGTCGCATCTTTGTTAACCGTTACAATTTCGATGGCGATTATTTCCTTGTAGCTGAAAATCTTGAACAACTTGTTACTACCGGTGAATTTACATCACTTCTTGCCGGTAAGACTATGACAGATGGAATTTACTATGAAGGAGCAGAATACCTTGCAGGTCCCGCTCAAGGATTTGACGTATATGGTTCAGGTGAAAATCTTAAACTTATTGCAATTTCACGTGTTGATAAGACTGTAGATGCTACTTATGACGAAAACCACGCTGTAGAATATGCTCTTGGAACTGCTACAGCTCTTCCTGTCCCTTCAACTTATACTCCACTTGATAAGAAATACACTATTTCTTACGACCGCAAGTCTAATTTGCAGTATGATAATCAAGGTGGTGTGTGGTATATCCAATATCGTAGTACTCCTTCTGAAGAGCAACCTGCTCTCGTCTATATTGATGCTAATGGTGTAATTCAATATTTTGAAGGTACAGGTGGAAATGCTCGTTACCAAGGTGCTCTATCTGTAGCTCCTGACGGAAATCGCATTGTGGCATCTACTGCAAGTGGCGTTGCATCGGTTTACAAAGTTGTTCGTGAAGAAAGTGGTAAAGTTACTTTGAACGAAGAATATCGTTTGACTCACAATATGGGTGGAAGTCTTTATGCTGCTGCTTGGGATGCTGCAGGTAACTTCTTCTTAGGAAATGCTTCTAATGAAGTTGTTCAAGGTTACTCTCTTCCACGTGCTGAAGCATTCACAACTAAGGCAGCTGCTAAATATAGCTTCACTGTTGGAACGTCATCTGTTATTGACATTGAAGTAAATGAAGAAGCTCCTGCTGAATACTACAACCTACAAGGTGTAAAAGTAGAAAATCCATCTAATGGTATCTACATCGTGAAACGCGGCAACAAAGTAACAAAACAATACATCAAGTAAGTTGAAAGTTGAAAATTGAAAGTTGAGAGTTGAAAAGATTCTCAATCCCTAATAAAACAAGCCCCATGCGATGAGCGTGGGGCTTGTCATTTTAAACGAAAGTAAAGAGTAAAGAGGAAAAAGGAGAGAGGAAAAAGAGACTGAAAGGCTATATTTGAATAGACGTGGGGGTTGTTTCCACGGGGTGTGATACGCAAATGAATGCGTGGGAAACACGCTATTTGGTTGATATCCTTGCGGGCTTTTATTGGCATAGTAGCGTCTTTCCGACGCTTATTGCCGGTGGCTCGCATCCGGTGGTGGCGCTTCGCTTACCACCGGCTATTCAGATTTAGCCTTTCAGGCTCTCTCCTCTTTCAACTTTCAACTATCATTTTGTCTCGCATGTTGCGAAATGAGGCGAATGTTTCAAAGATATCGGTTAAGGCTATTGATGCGTTGCGAGCTTCGGTCTCATAGAGGGTTGCCGATGTGCCGGCAGAGACGTTGCGCCCCTGAAATGCTTTGCTCACCCCCGAAATATCCTCAAAGAGTTTCATTTCGAGGTTTAGCAGTTCATATGCTCCGATATTGGTGCCATTGGTAGTGAGTTGAACAGGAGCAGGCTCTCCGGGACGAGGATGGTAGGGTATAATCCCATTGCAAGAAGACCATCGTTGCCCTATTTCTTCCCATGTTATTGCTCCGGGGCGTTGATTATCAGGAAATAGAAGAGCCCCTTTGGCTGATGTGCTCATGATGTGGTCAATGAGTGTGATGAGGCGATTGACATATCGCTGTTGGTCTATCACATCTTCAACAAAGGAATGTACCTCGCCATCAGTCAAGGGGTAAAATTTTGCTACAAACGGATGCGAGCCGTGAGAGTAGGGAGAATCCATCTCATCAAGGATATCTCCATTGGGAGCGAGAAAGCGACAATGCCATCGCGCTTTTATCTCCCATCGAGTCTCAATGGGCGGTTGAGAGGCTTTCTGACGGCATTTGTTCTCCTTAATGATTGATGACTCGTCATCGGGGGGAATGGCGAAATATTCCCCCTTCATAGTGTCGTGGCAACGTATCAGTTCATGACTTTCGAGAGTCCACACCTCTATCACGCGACAGCGGTCGCCGTCGGCACGAAAGAAATCGGGTCCGCAGTTAATAGAAGCCCCAAGAATATCAGACAATACCCCCTCGGAGCTGTTACGCTCGGCATAGGTTTCTCGCAGTTGACGTGCGCGAGTGCGTGAGCCATGTGAGTAACGCATGATAACCTCGGTCATGCTCATATCGTGGAGCATGCCTATTAGTTCAATATCCCATCCGCGAGGATCCGTCATCTTGTTGACAAAGAAACGTGCCGGGTTTACGTTGTCAATCCATATTCCCTCACCTTGCAGACGGTTCTCGTTAACGATGCGCTGTATTACGCACCCCGATATTAGAAATTCTTCAAGTGCACGACTATCAATCTCTTCAATGAGATTGTTGTCATGAATTGCTTTTAATGGTGTGTTATTGCGATGAGGATTATTCTTTAGATTGTCTCGAAACCGCCCGACAATGCTTTTTACCAATTGACGAATTAGATTATTAGTCAGTGGCTTTTTCCCGCAAGAGGCAGCAAATTCCCCCTCGGTAACAGTGTTCCCATTGTTGTCAATCACAGGATCGTTCCATTGTTGTCCATAGGTGTATTGCTTATATCGTTGACGACGAGAACGCAGGTCGGCACCGGCACCCCATGCTTTATGAGCAGCAATCAAGATATTGGAAGCTTTGTTGTTTTTCATAGTTAAGAGAATTTAGGTATTAGCGACAGAGCCGCTTCATCAAGTTCGTAAAACCCATCATCAGGCTCCATTATGCATAGCATGTGAGAGATATTGAAATTATTGGAGCCTGCATATATGATGACGCGGTCATGATGCACTATGGCAACAGGAGCAATAGAGCCTGAACGACTGAAAGGATTTAGCTGGCACATTGCCAATGGCGAGTCGGCGGCAACGATTTCTACCGGATTATCGCAACAGTCAATAGAAAGTTGTATTACTCGTCGGCATCCTTGTGGGAGAGTGATTATTGCCGACTGGTCGTTATTTCTTGAAACAGAAACGTTAGATGTGATATCGGTGAGCATGAGCAGATGCGCAGGTGCTGTGTCAAGCAGATTGAGATACCAATCCCGCATCTCCATTTTCAAAAATGTGTCAATGTCGATGCCATCGATGCGCTCAATCGTGCAGTCGGAGCGCAAAGGCTCCAACGCACGACGCATGCGCCATTGAGAAAGCATCTCATCGGTGCTTAGTCTCAGTTTCATCATCAAGCAGTTTTTGCAATTACTCTCATGTGGGCTTGCGGATAACGCAACACAAGACAGCTTGCCTCGGTGATGACAATGGCATCGGTGTTTCGCACACTGCTTTTCTTGAGGTCGAGCAACTCTGTGCGGAACGGAACATGACAATATTTTGTCAAATACTCAGGGTCGAGGACAAAGCCGTCATTGTAGTGCCCGCATTGGTCGAAAATCTCGGAGTGCAACACATAGAGTGTTCCAAATTTTGTGCGCAATTCATTGAAATCAATACCCCATTTGGTTATGGTATCACCGGCAGTAATAACCTTGTTGTATTCCATTTTATTGATACTCTCGATCAGACCTGTTCCGCCGATGAGGATTTTGCGAGAGGAGCCGGCATTGGCTGTAAAGGCATCGCGAGAGAGAGCGACAAGCGCATTTGAGTCAAACTTGCCGATAGTGTAGGAGTGTTGACGTCCGGCTTGATTCCAGATGCCACCGGTCAATAGTACCTCATTGCGTTTGTTGGCATCATAAACACGACATTTTGTGCCAAAGAGGAAATTTTTCTCCATGCCGAGTCGCATGTCGATGATTGCTACCTCTTCTTGGTCGGAGAAGGTCCACCCCACCTCTTTGTTGGCAATTTTTTGGAATGTCGATTGCTCGACTTGAGCTTTAAAGATTTGGCAATAATTGCGACTCTTGGTGGGGAGTGCTTCAAATTGAGCAGTTTGCACATCAAGTTCTGCGGCAGCACGTCCCATTCTCACTAATTGCGCGCCTTGAGGAATAGATGGCACACAATTTGGCTCTCCTTCAACTCGCTTGCCATTTGCCGCAATTACACATAACCCTCCGCTTTCAGGCTTTGATACGACATATAATACCAATGCTCCCATTTGAGTTGTGCCATCACTTTCGTATCCTGATATTTCGGGAACAAGGATTGTTTCCGATGGCTCAAACATCGAGTCATTTTCGGTAAAAATAGTGGCAATGGGATAACCACCGGCACCACTTGTACCCTCTTCCTCATAATCAACTTTTAGGAGAGTGTCTGTCGGTTTAGTATCAACAGAGTAGTAATCGACAATCATACTTCCACACAATCTCGCTCCTGCCCATCTTGAAAGTTGATCGATGGGAGTTGACATGGGGCGTATTTTCACGATGCGGTCATCAATCTCGTTACGCAAGAGTGAAGGTGAAGCCTCGTTAGTTAGTTCGGTAGTTAAAGGTCCTGCTACAACATGTTTTCCTCCTGTTGTTCCTGTGATAATTGTTGCTTCATTCATAGTGTTTAGAATTAAAAAAATAAATAGAGTTGTTAATTAGTCCCACACACTGGGGCGTAGATGATTGAGAATTAGTGGCTGATGTTTTTCTCTCTCAGGGTTGTTGTTCTGTTCTCGCTTTGTTTCCCACAATGATGGCGAGCGCATCTCCATGGCTATTTTCTCGTTGCGCCCGCGCAGATATCCTCGCTCTTCGGCTTCGGCAATGAGAGTAGCGATGTCGGGTTGTTGTGTAGGCACCTCTGTCTGTATAGGGAGTTCGGCAGAGGGAGTTGTTTCGCTCTCGATGGCGATTTCGGGAGTTGATGTTGTCTCAACGTCAGGCTCGTGCGTTTCCATGATTTCTTCTTCCATAGTATAGCATTGATGTTAATAATTACAATGCAAAGTTATGGATGTAAAATAGTGTAAAATGTGCGATAGTGTCGCAATGCAAAATTTTATGGCTTTGTCGCTCGAAGAATTTCGCGTTTGCCGCCAATGGGTCCGGCAATGCGTTCAACGACGAAGCCGGTAGATGCAAGCAGACGGCGTATCTCTCCTTTTGCACAATAGGTTGTGAGAACCGCTCCTGTATTGAGTGTGTCATAAAGGCGTTTAAACGCTTCGGTAGTCCACATGTCGGGTTGCTTTTCGGGAGCAAATGCATCAAAATATACAACATCTATGTTATGTGGCAACACGTCGCAAGTGTAATCACAGTGGAGCTTCTCAATAGTAAAATGAGGTGTGATTTCGATAGGAATGTCCCATGGTGCGTGGTGTATTGCGTCAAAGATGATTTTATCAACAATGTTGTCATAGTGTAATGAAGATAATACCTCTTCAGACACAGGATATTTTTCAAGTGTAATATAGTGAACAGGGTGGTTGCTGTCGGCAATCATTGCGGTAACGGTAGCATTCAGACCGGTGCCAAATCCCACTTCGAGCAGACGCAGTCGAGAGCCATCGCTGCGATGTAGGAAAGCGCAATCGCGGTATATGTGATTGGATTCGGTCAGCGCTCCTTTAATGGAATGGTAATGCTCGTCCATCTCAGGAATAAAAATTGTTGCCGACCCATCATCAGTCATTTGTACTATGCGCTGTGTCATAACATTATTTTGGTTTAACACGATATTTTAATCGAGCGTTAGTCATTTGTTCTCTGATGCCACCATTTCCTTTAAGCTGAATAAATGGTTTTGCCATAATAAAACTATTGTGTTAAAAGACTTATTAGCCTAATTAGACTAATAAGACAAATTAGATTTACAAAATTAAGACTTTTTCTTGATTAGTCAAGTCGTAATTGTGTATCTTTGTAGGAGTAAAACAATTACACAATGGAGAGGAAAGATTTTGAAATAATGGCGCCGGTGGGCAGTTATGAGTCGTTGCATGCAGCGATAGAGGCCGGAGCCAATGCAATATATTTTGGTGTTGAGGGGTTGAATATGCGTGCGCGCTCGTCGGTAAACTTTACTCTTGACGACTTGCACAATATTGCTCGCATATGTGATGAAAATGGTGTAAAATCCTATCTTACTGTCAATACAATCATCTACGATGAAGATATAGAAACATGCCACAAGATTATTGATGCCGTAAAGCAGTCGGGGATATCTGCTATCATCGCATCAGACATGGCTGCAATTTCTTATGCCCGTTCGATAGATGTAGAGGTACACATTTCTACTCAGGTAAATGTCTCAAACATTGAGGCAGTAAAATTTTATGCTCAGTTTGCCGATGTTGTAGTGCTTGCTCGTGAGTTAAATCTCGATCAAGTTAAAGCTATATCAGAAGCTATAGAGCGTGAAAATATCACAGGTCCACATGGCAAAAAAGTGCGCATTGAGATGTTCTGTCATGGCGCATTGTGCATGGCAGTATCGGGCAAATGTTATTTAAGCCTTCATGAAATGAACTACTCGGCTAATCGTGGCGGATGCACTCAAATATGCCGTCGAGGCTATACGGTGCGGGATTGCGAGACCGGAGAGGAACTAAACGTGGAAAACAAATATATTATGTCGCCCAAGGACCTTAAAACGATACATTTTTTGAACAAAATGATTGATGCCGGGGTAACGGTATTCAAAATTGAAGGTCGAGCAAGAGGTCCGGAGTATGTGAAAATTGCTGTACAATGTTATAGTGAGGCTATTGATGCTTGTTGCAATGGCTCTTTCAGCGAAGAAAAAATTGCAGCATGGGATGAGCAGTTGACAAAGATTTTCAATCGTGGATTTTGGAATGGTTATTATCTTGGGCAACGCCTTGGTGAATGGTCGGCAAAATATGGCTCTTCGGCAACTCGCGTGAAGACCTATGCAGCTAAGGGAATTCGCTATTTCTCAAACATAGGTGTTGCCGAGTTTCAAATGGAAAGCGGAGAGTTGCATGTGGGTGATGAAGTTGTGATTACAGGACCAACGACCGGAGCTGTGATAATGACAATCGATGAAATACGTGTTGATCTCAAACCGGTAGAAAAAACCGTCAAAGGGGAGAGATTTTCATTCAAAGTAGATACAAAAATCCGTCCAAGCGACCGCCTATATCGTTGGCTCCCTACTAATCAAGAAAAAGGATCATAGTAATAGTATAGTATTTTGCAATATGAAAAGATTGAGAGTTAAATTATTGAGCATATTGTTGGTGTTTGCTGTTTTGATGGTAAATGCGGAAATTCCGGTAGGATATTATACCGGCTTGAACGGAAAAACAACTTCAGAATTAAAGACCGCATTGTGTAATATCATATATGACCACACTCCTGTTTCATCATATCAAGCATTGCCAAATTATTTTCAGAAGACCGATGTGCGTCCCAATGGAACAGAGTGGTGGGAGATGTATTCTAATGAAACATTCTCTTATCCAAGTTTTTCGGGAATGAATCGTGAACATAGTGTCCCCAAGAGTTGGTGGGGAGGCACAACAAGTATTCCGGCATATACCGACCTCAATCACCTTTATCCTTCGGAAATGAGTGCCAATACAGCTAAGAGTAATTATCCTCTCGGAGAGGTGTCAGGTACACCAACGTTTGATAATGGTGTTTCAAAAGTAGGGTATGCCGTTACCGGTCAGGGTGGAGGTGCATCAAGAGTATTTGAACCCGCTGATGAGTATAAAGGAGATTTTGCACGCACATATTTTTATATGGCAACATGCTACCAAAATCTCACGTGGAAATATACCTATATGATGCAAAACGGGACCTATCCGACGTTTAGTACTTGGGCTATCGAGTTATTGCTGAGATGGCATAGAGAAGACCCTGTTAGTCAAAAGGAAACCAATCGCAATGATGTAGTATATTCTTTCCAAAATAATAGAAATCCGTTTATTGATTATCCCGAACTTGCCGAATATATTTGGGGAAATAAAAAAGGAGAATTGTTTTATATTCAGAACGATGATGTTATCGGTGGAACACCCACGCTCATCTCTCCTGCACAAGATGCGATACTTGACTTTGGGGAGGTTGCAATTGGCTCGTCAAAGACAATGAAATTGCAGTTGAGAGGAGAAAATCTCACAGGAGTAGTCTCTCTTGTGCTTTCACAAGATGACAAAACGATGTTCTCATTGTCAGATTCCGAAGTGAGCGCGACATTGGTTAATAGCTCTGAAGGATATTGGCTTTCCGTAACTTACAGCCCGACAGCGTTGGGCGATCATGAAACAAAGTTAATAATCTACGATGGTGGTATTGAAGGTTCTAAAAGCGTGTCTATTTTGGGGAGATGTCTTGAGGTGCCGACATTGTCGACTATAAAAGCGTTACCTCCTTCTTCTGTTACATCTACAAGCTATGTTGCGAATTGGGAAATTCCTGAAGATGAAACGATAGATTATTATCTTGTTACTCGCACCCGATATGTAGATGGCTCTGCTACAATTGAAGAACTTGAAGCAGAGGAAAATTATCTTGAGATAACTGATTTTGAAGGCTCCGACTCAGAAAGTTACTCGGTACAATCTGTACGCTTGGGATATAAATCTCCGGGATCAAATGTTGTGTTTGTTGAGCATTCGGGAATTTCCGGCGTTGAGATGGATAAACCGTTGGCAGTAATATCTTATCCCGGGTGGATTAGAATTATATGTGGCGACATACACACCGAAGGTGTGTTCTATGACATATCCGGAAAGACTGTAATGAGTGTGCCGATAATTGAGAACGAAATGGAAATGACTTTACCTCATGGTGTGTATTTCTTGATAACGAATGAACACCGCACTCCGGTGAAAATCATAGTAAAGTAAAAAAATAATCTATAAAATAAGCCTATAAAGATGAAAATGAGCGAGTTTAGTCCCATTTTGTGGAAAATTCGCTCATTTTTTTGTAATTTTGCGCAAATTTTTGAAAGGGTACAACGGTATAGGTATTTAAGATTTTGAAATCCAATTAAATCTCAAATTATATTATTAATCATAAATTATTGACTTATGCAAAAATTTTCAAGATTTTTGTTACTGCTTGTTGTTGTTTTGACATGCGGTATTTTTGCACAAGCTGAGAGTTTAAACCCACGCAAGGGCGTTATTCGTGTAAAGTTGCAGGAACAAGTGGCAACTAAGCTCGGAACAAAGGCTCATTTTGCAACAAAGGGAATGATGTCAACCGGCATTAATGCTCTTGATGTTGCATCGCAAAAGGTTAAAGCAACCAGTATTCGCAGGGTGTTTCCTTATTCACCCAAATATGAATCTCAAATGGCTCTTTATGGTCTTGACCGTTGGTATGAAGTGTCATTTGATGAGAGTGTTAACCCAATAGAGGCAAAGGCTATTTTTGGTCGCACTGCCGGTGTGCAAGTAGCTACTTGCAAAGTGCCAATGGTATTGAAAGAAAACGGAACATTTAAAACTGTTTCTCCACTTTCAACAGAAGTGCGTCCTTCGACCATGCCTTTTAATGACCCACGTTTGTCAAATCAATGGCATTACAACAATACAGGTGCATTGAGTGGAAGCAAAGTTGGTGCCGACATCAATCTGTTTAAGGCATGGGAAACTACTACAGGGAGCAAGGATGTAATTGTTGCTATTATTGATGGCGGTATAGATTATACTCACGAAGACCTTGCAGGAAATTTCTACTATAATAGTGCCGAACAAAATGGCGCAACCGGAGTTGATGATGACCAAAACGGATATGTTGATGATATCTATGGGTGGAATTTCTGTACCAATACAAAGGATGTATATCCTCATGCTCATGGTACTCACGTAGCCGGAACCGTAGCTGCTGTAAACAACAACGGAATAGGTGTATGTGGTGTCGCAGGTGGTAATGGTACTGCCGGAACAGGTGTAAGTCTACTTTCAGTACAAGTATTTGACTCTCGTTCAGGATCAGGAGAAGGTGATTTTGCTGCAGCTATCGTTTATGCTGCTAATAATGGAGCTGCTATTGCCAACTGTTCATGGGGATGGGCTACATCTGACTACTATGAAGAAGATGTGCTTGATGCAATTGACTACTTTATCGGGATGAATCGTAGCGCAAATCTCACCGGAGGAGTGATGTTCTTTGCTACCGGTAATGATGGAGCAACAGGTAACTTCTATCCTGCATGCTATGAGCCTGTTGTCGCTGTAGGGTCAATGACTAACGATTATACAGTTGCGTCATATTCTAACTATGGCTCATGGGTTGATATCGTAGCTCCCGGTGGATTGCTTGATTATGGTAATGCCGGTGGGGTATTAAGTACATTGCCTAATAATGAATATGGTTACAATGAAGGTACATCAATGGCAACACCTCACGTTACTGGTATTGCTGCTCTTGTAGTATCTCAACATGGCAGTCAGACAATGCCGGCTGAAACAATCCGTCAACAAATTATTACTTCAGTAAATGATTTATATGCACACAATGAAGGAAAAGAAGGACTACATGGTGCAGGATATATTGATGCAGCTAAAGCTCTTCAAATGAATCCTAACGGAGAAACTCCTGATGCTGTAGCATCGTTTACTGCCCTCCCTGCTCAAGATAATATTACAATTGAATGGGTTATCCCCAATTCGACAACAGGAAACGTAAATCATCATGTGCTTTATTATAGTACCGATGAATTTACTGCAGAAAGCGATTTGACTACTCTTGAAAAAGCAATTATCGACACTAAATTTTTGGCATCGGGAGATACTCACTCTTATGAGTTAGTGGGACTAAAACCATTGACAACCTACTATCTTGCAATGACAGCCGTTGACCGTTGGGGTAATGCATCGGCATTATCTCCGATTGTTTCTGCAACGACAAATGCAGGGCCCAAGATGACTGTTGATAAAACGTCGTTGACTATGACAATTGATGCAGCATCAAGTCTTGTGGGTACGACAGTATTCAATATTGGTAATGATGATGAAGGTCTATTGAAATGGGAAGGTAAAATTGCAACTAAATCGGCAACAATTGCAACTAAATCTATTACTAAGCCGGTTGCTGGATTAAACGGAATGTTGAAAAGTCGTATTGGTGCAACTCCCTATGCTGCAAATGAGAAGTTAAGCACCGACGATTATATTAAGAGCGATTATCCGGTTAAATTCTCATATTACAAAGAATATTGGGCAAGTATTGGTGAAAGTGATAAATCTTTACCTAACTCGCAAGCACAATGGTTCTATGTAGATAAAAACGAATATCCAAATGGTTTTAATCTCACAAATGTTGAGGTGGGTTCAACCTACGGACAAGATCCTGTGATGCAAATTTATAGTGGTAGTGGTGCGATAAGTGCAGCTAATCTTCTTGCTGAAGTTACTCCATCATATTTCTATAATGGAATGCAAATCACATTGACAGAACAACTTTATTTCGCTCCCGGTGAATCTTTCTGGGTGGTCGTTCATTTCCCTGCTGAAAGCAATCAAGAAAATTATCCTCTCGGTCTTGCCAATGCCGATGCTACATATGGGAGCTACAGCTACATGAGTAACGACATGGGTAAAACATGGTTGCCATTGGTTGACGCGTTAAAAGGCAGTCCATATGAAGTTATGGGCAGCGAAGTGTCATGGGCTATAACTGCAATAAGCAAAAACCCTGCATGGGATCAAGTATTCTCTCTTTCTCCATCAGAAGGGACTGTCAAGTATGGTGAAACACAAGCAGTCAACATGGTTAATGATGGACAAAAACTTGTCAACGGAACCTATAGATTCAATGTAAGTTTTACTACCAATGAAAGTGAAAAAAATAGTATTGTTGTGCCTGTTACTGTAACAGTTAAGAACAACAATCCCGAAATGACTCCTGTAAAAGTCGTTAATTTCGGCTCTCTTTTAGTAGGGGAAACAAAAACAATTGATGTTGAGGTGTTTAATGAAGGATTTGGCCATTTTGGAGATAAATATGGACAATTAAATTCTTCTAACTGCGCAGTTTCATCAGAGCATTATTCTATCAATACTAATGATTTATATACAGGTTTCCCTGCTCGTGCTTCATCGGTAGTGCCTTTGACATATGCTCCCAAGTCGGCAGGTAGTCACACAGGAACAGTTACATTTACAAGTGTGAATGGTGTAGAGTTCAGAATCACAATGCAAGGTGTAGCTACTGATCCTGCTAAAATATCAATCGAGCCTGATACCGTTGCTGTAGGTAATCTTGATGTTGATTCTGATGCGATAACAAAAGAGTTCTCTATAAAGAATGAAGGTAACTATCCATTGGAATATGTATTCCCTAAATTCTCTGATCGCAAACTTGAAATTTCAAGTAGCAAATCTTCTCACAAATACGGCTACTCTTCATTGACCAACCTCAATGGAGCAACTGACTTTGCTTATGATGGAAATCCTGCTTTGCTTGATGCGACCGATGTTACATCAACATTTACCGATGATGTGAAATGTACAGGAGCAATCAATCTTGGATTTGAATTCCCATTCTATGGCAAAACTTATAGTCAAATTTATATCAACAGTCTTGGTGGTATTTCATTCTCAATAGGAGAGTTGTCTTATTTCCCTCCATTGACAGAGTCGTCAGAAAGTCTTAAGGGAATAGGATACATTTCGGCTTATGGTCATCAATTGCAATTTGGACCTAATTCAAAGGTCTCATATGCAAAACAAGATGGAAAGTTTGTTGTAAGCTATTCTAATGTATTGGCCGTAAAATATGATGTTGAAACATCTCCGATATCATTCCATATTGCGCTTTCTGCTAATGGAGATATTGAAATCTTCTATGATGATTATGAGAGACTTGATGATATGGGTAATTCATTATTATTCCAAGAAGGATCAACATTGTTCTGTGGTATCAAGGACCCGGAAGGAAATGATCCTCTTGTTGTAACATCGGCTGATGTTGCTGATTATTGGGGAAATAATGATGATCCTGCCGGTGATGTATATGCACAATTCAAGGCTCAGTCATCTATTAAATTTGAAGCACCTGCAGCTTATTTTGTTACAAATATTGCACCTGCCTATGGTATAGTAAATCCGGGTGAATCGGCTACATTGATCGCAACAATCAAAGGTAACGAAACAATGTATTCGGGAGAAACTATTAACCGCCTTGTTGTAGAATCAAATGACCCGGCTAATGCAACTTCTTATGTAACATTCAACGCAAATATAGTTGGAGCTAATCTCCTTCCTGTTGCTGCTGTTGAAAGTGAAAGTGTTGATTTCGGTCAAGTATTCCGCACATCTGTTGCTAAAAAAGCTGTAACAGTTAAGAACACAGGTAAGTCGGCATTTGATGTTACTGCAATAGCTATAGCTAATGCTAAATTTACTACTGATATTGCAACTCCGTTTGCAATTGAAGCCGGAATGTCAAAGGATATCATCGTTACACTACCAACAGTAAATGAAGGTGTTGTTGCCGATGAAATGACAATAACAACTGCTGTCGGTGGATTAAATGTGCAACTTGCAGGTGAAGTTATAGGATGCCCCGGCATAGAGCTAAGCTTCACTGAGATCACTGAAACAGTTGAAAGTGGCGATACATTGACAAAAGAACTTATAATCAAGAACACTGGCGATGAAAATCTTGTATATTCTATTGTTCCAGGTTCATTTACAACTGTAACAGATAATAATATCGACAATGCTAAAGTTTCGTATGTTTACAACTCAGCAACAGATGATTCAAATGTTAAATTTGAGTGGGTTGACATTGAAACAACAGGCCTTGGCGAACGCAATGCATTCTCTTATTACAATACTCATGATTATGTTGCTGTAGAATTGCCATTTGAATTCCCATTCTATGGTGAAAAATACAACAAAATGTATATCTACAACACCGGTTTTGTGTCATTTACAGAACGTAATGATGAGAAAATATGGCCTGAACCACCGGCTGATTTCCCTAAAGGTTCAGTTTATACCAATATAATTGCGCCATATTGGGGTATGCACACAATGGATACAAATACAACTGCCGGTACCTATCACTATATGACCGAAAATGAAATCATAGTTTCATGGATGGAATATGGAAACACAATGAATATGGGTGTATGTTTCCAACTTATCATGAAAAAAGATGGTTCATATAAATTCCAGTACAAAGGATTGGGTGAATATGCAATCATTTATGATACATTTGGTCTTGCCGGAGCATCAAGCGAAGGTGGAGAAGAAAGCATTATTATTCCTGATCGTTTAATTCAATTTAATAATGCTGTTCAGTTCTACCCTGTTGTAGAATCAACTATTGCTGCTGGTGAAAACAAAACAGTAGTTGTGGATGTCGAAACAAACAAAATGGCAGGTAAATATACTGATGCTGTTAAAATTAGCACTAATGTTCCTGCTAATGAAAAAATTGAAATTCCGGTTAACTTGACAGTTACAGGAATTGCTAAACCGGTATTCCCAACAGATACAATCGTTGAAGAACATGTTGCCGGTTATGTTGACATGTCAGGGCCTTTGGCTTCTATGGGTGCAGGTTCTTATGACTTGATTGTCAAGATAGGGAATGACGGTAAAGCTGCATTTACAATCACAAATATGATGATTTATTGTGATGTATTTACTCCATATCCTGAATATCCTGATTATACAATGCCTGTATTCCAATATATTGGTTATTATGGAATGCAATATGACTATTGGGGAGATCCTATGGGTATGGCATGGGGAGTATATTATGGCGGAAGTTTCGAGGTTGGAGCTGATGGTACAGAAATCGCAATCCCTGTGTCATATGAGGTAGCAAGCATGATAGGTGAATACAAGGGGAAATTGATATTGTCGGTAGAAGGACTTGAAAATCTATCAACTATCGAAATCCCATTTAAGGTTCTTACAACAGATGTTCCTTATGCTTATCTTGATAAACCGGAAATTCGAGTAGAAAATGCTGCTCCTAATTATGTTGGTACAGAAACAGTTAAGCTCGCTAATATGGGTGCATATAAGCTCACATATGAATTGCGCCTTGATCCAACAGGAGAAGGGGAAGAAATCCCTGAATCAGATCTTGGTGGTGGAGGTATTGCCCCAATGGCAAATAAAAATGCCTTGAATGAAGAGCAATTAAAAGCGTTAGAAGGTCTGATTACGCCATCTCTCAAACCATTGGAAACAGCACCAACAAGTCTTGATGCTCCTACTGATTTTGAGTATAACAATATTTTGTATTATCCTGCAGTAGAAGGATCTCAAACTCTTACTTATGGAACAGGTAACACCTATGGTGAATATAAGGCGGCCACACACTATGTCGCTCCTGCCGATGGATTTAATATCTCACATGTGTATATTGCTACAACGTTGACTAATCCTTCTGATGGTAGCAAGATATCAAATGCTGATGTTAAAGTAGAAATTATTGCAGGAAATGACTATGAAAATGGAGTAGTAATAGGCAAAGGTGTTACTCACATTGATGAAATGGAAGGTGCTCGTTTTGTAATACTTGCTCTTGATCGTGCAGTTTACTTGAACCCTGGTCAAGAATTCTATGTGAGAGTTTCTTATCCTATTGGTGTTGAATGGCCTGCATATTTATCTTATAAACAAGATGCAGTAGTTGATAATAGATATATGGGTTATGTAGAAGGCTATGGATGGTTTGACATTGCAGCGATGTTTAAAAATCAATATGGCTCTCTTGGTTATATCATGTCTTGTCTTGAAACAGTCCCTGGTGCACCATGGGTTAAGATATTGAATGCTGATTCTGATAAAACGGGAACTCTTGAGCCGGAAGCATCTATTGACTTGAATTTTGAAATTAATGCAGCTAATGCTCCTCTTGAAAAAGGAAACAAGGCCGTTCTTGTCGTTAAGAGCAATGACCCATCGCAACCTGTTATTAACTTCCCGATTTATCTTGATAATAATGCTGCTCCTGAAATTACAGCTCCTTCTCAAATTGTTTATGCTAAAGAAGCAGAAACAACACGTGTTGAAGTAGTAGTTAAGGACGTTGAGAACGATGACTTCGCTATTCGTCTTGATGACTCAGGTAATATGTCTAAGATTCAGAGTGTAACAGCAATCAATGGCAATCAAGCTGAAATTACAATTGACGGAAACAATGTTTCGGTTAAGAATGCAGCTGAAGGAGTTAAGATGATTGTTGGCATTACTCCTGAGTATGAAACTGCCGGAGAATACACATTTACAGTTACTGCTACTGATACTTGTACTTTGGAAAGACAAGCAACAGTAAACTATGTAGTAGAGCACACCAACCGCGCTCCTGAAGCATCAACTATCGCTAATATCTCTATCGTTGAAGGTAGCTCTTCAAATGTAATCAAATTTGCCGATTACTTTACCGATCCCGATGGAGATGAAATGACCTACTCATTGATATTTACTGCCGATGACATTGTTACAGCCTATACAACTGAAACAGGTGTTATCTTCTATGGAGAAACTGTGGGTAGTGTTTATGTAGCGATTATTGCAACAGATGTAAATGGTGCTGAAACTGCTACATATTTTGAAATTTCGGTTACAGAACTTTCAGGTATTGAAAACATATCAATCAATGCTGAAGTGGGAGTGTATCCAAATCCTGTAGTTGAAACGCTTTATGTTACTTGTGGATTCGATAGTGACAATGTTAATTATAGTATTTATAGCGAAAATGGTGCTGTTGTTTATAGTTCGACTTGTACATCTGTTCAAGGAGAAGCTAAGACAATCAATGTTTCTAACCTCGCTGATGGTCTCTACATTCTAAAAGTAACGGCTAATGGTGGTGTGGCGACATATCCTATAGTTAAACAATAACACTGGACTCTTAAACGGAGAATTTATCTCGTTTGTAATGAAGTCGGGACGGTTGTTTTTAGCCGCCCCGACTTTCTTTTTATGAATTTAAGTACCAAGCATTGTGCATTGTAAATTAAAAGAGTTATCTTTGCATATTAATAGTTAAATTATCAGTACTATGCGCAGAAAAATAGGTCTAATATTATCTATATTCTCATTGGGAATTGTTGCAAATGCAACAGATATAACGGTTCAAGCAGGTGGTCTTGCTGAGGCTGTTGCCGATGACATTACAGCAACAACATTGACTGTAACGGGAGAGATAAATGCCGGAGATATTGTTTTTATTGCGGAGAAGATGACCGAGTTGACATCTCTTGATTTGTCAGGAACGAAAATAGTGGCATATTCAGGGGACCCCATTATTACAGGAAGGAAAGAGTATGCTGAAAACACTCTCCCTGCCCATTCATTAATGGGGACAAAAATCTCGAGCATAGTATTGCCTTCGGGTCTTGTTGAAATAGGAGAAGCTGCTCTATCATCAACCCCCATTGCATCAATTACAATTCCCGAAACGGTAACAACTATTGGACAAGGGGCGTTTAGCAATTGCGACGAACTTGTTTCGATTGAATTGCCTGCATCAGTTACATCAGTGGCTTCTCATGCGTTTCTTGATTGTGATAAATTGGCAACTGTAAAATGTGGCGCGGGTATTACAACTATTTCACAATCAATGTTTGCTCGCTGCAAATCCCTTTCTGATGTTACGCTGTCAGACAATGTGAATGTTATTGAGTTAAAGGCATTTTCAGGGTGTAGCAATCTTGCAAATATGGTGTTTCCTGCAAAATTGACAAAAATAGGAGATGAAGCATTTCAACAAACCGGTTTGATTGAGGCAAATCTGAGTTTGTGTGAAAATCTGACAGAGATAGGAGAATGGGCATTTTCTCGATGTGCGTCATTGCAAAAAGTAGTGTTGAATGATAACGTTTCTTCAATAGGCGAGGGCGCATTTTTTGACAATGCTCAGTTGACAGAATTTAACGTGCCAGCATCATGTACTTCAATCAGTGACTACATGATGAAAGGAAATGCCAATGTGGTTGCAGAAAAGTTATTGCATGCCGGAGTTGCAGAAATCGGTGATTATTCACTCATGGGAATGAATAACGTTTCAACATTTACACTCCCTGCATCAGTAATGGCGATAGGCAATAATGCATTTGAAGGTTGGACTGCATTGAAAGAACTAAACGTTGTTGATCACATTGATGTCCCTCAACTTGGAGAGACTGTATGGCAAGGAGTAGACCAATCATTGGCAACGTTGACTGTTTCAAATGCAACGATGTTTGATGCTTTCTCAGCAGCTGATCAATGGAGCGAATTCAATATACAAATTGCTGACTTGACAGGTGTTTTAGACGAAGAACTATTTCTTGGTCGTGTTGATGCCTACTTTGTGGGTAATAATTTTGTGGTTAAAGCATCATCGGAGATTGTAGATATGCACATTTATGATTCATCGGGACGTCAATATTTAAATATTGCTCCAAAAATCAATGAATTGACGATAGATGCATCGGCATGGGATTGCAACATTTATATTGCAAAAATTGTGCTTGTTTCAGGAGAAACAGCAACAATGAAAATCGCTCGTCGCTAATGAGTGATGGCGACTCTTGATTAAGATCGTTATGGGAAAAAATAAACTTAAAAAATTCAAGGATATGGAAACCATGGAATGTGTGTTTCAATATCCTTTTGCGATATTAAAAGAAAATGGATTTCCATTGCGTGGCAAGTGGAATGAAGAGTATTTCAAAAATGACAATCCCATTGTTCTTGAATTAGGATGTGGGAAGGGGGAATATGCTGTTGGTCTTGCTGAAAAATTCCTCGATAAAAATTTTATCGGGATCGATATTAAAGGCGCTCGCATGTGGACCGGTGCAGGTCAGGCAACAAAGAAGGGGATGAAGAATGTTGCTTTCCTTCGCACAAATATCGAATTGCTTCCACATTTTTTTGCGGAAAATGAAATTGCGGAAATATGGATTACATTCCCCGATCCTCAGATGAAAAAAGTGCGCAAGCGTCTGACATCAACACGTTTTTTGGAACTTTATCGTCAAGTGCTTGTTGCCGATGGCCTTGTCCATCTGAAGACTGACAGCCCATTTTTATATACCTATACTCATTTGATGGCACAACACAACAAGTTGGTAACCCCTATTAATACCGATGATTTGTATCATTCTGATGTAGTTACCGATATCCTTGAGATACGCACATTTTATGAACAACAATGGATCGATCGCGGATTGACAATTAAATACATCAACCTCATTCTCGATCAAACTACTGAATTGACAGAGCCGGAGGTTGAAATCGAATTTGATACATATCGCAGTTTTTCTCGTGGGGAAATTCAATGCCCCGAATTGTGTAACCCAAAAGTTACAATTAAGAATAATTAAACATGGAAAGATTATATCCTGCACTAATAACTGATGCGTTGCGCAATGTGCGCTATCCAGGCAATGGAAAAAACCTTGTCGAACTTGAAATGATTGAGGATGACATACGCATCGATGGTAACAAAGTAACCTTCTCTTTGATTTTTGAGAAACCAACAGATCCGTTTATAAAATCGGTGGTAAAAGCTGCTGAGACAGCAATATTGACTTATGTTTCTCCTGAGGTTGATATTAAAGGGAACATTGCGGTTAAAACACGTCGTCCTTTACCTGAAAAACCGGCAAATCCGCTTCCCGGAGTAAAAAACATCATCGGTGTGTCATCGGGGAAAGGAGGTGTTGGTAAATCAACAGTTGCCAGCAACCTCGCAGTAGCTCTTGTTCGCGAAGGCTACAAAGTGGGATTGCTTGATGCTGATATTTTCGGGCCATCGGTGCCTAAAATGTTTGGCGTAGAAGATGAACAATTATTCATGCACAATGTTGATGGTAGAGACTTGATTATCCCCATTGAAAAATATGGAGTAAAACTACTTTCAATAGGTTTCGTCGTTGATAAAAACAGTCCTGTATTGTGGCGTGGAGGTATGGCGTCAAATGCACTCAAGCAGCTCATTACCGATGCCGATTGGGGTGAACTTGATTATTTCTTGATAGATATGCCTCCCGGTACAAGCGATATTCACCTCACATTGGTACAAACACTTGGTATAACAGGCGTTGTTATTGTCAGCACTCCACAGGAGGTGGCTCTTGCCGATGCTCGCAAGGGTATCGCAATGTTTATGGGTGATAAGGTAAATGTTCCCATCCTTGGACTTGTTGAAAATATGGCATGGTTTACTCCGGAATTACATCCTGAAGAAAAATACTATATCTTTGGACGTGAAGGTGGAGTGAAACTTGCAGAAGAGATGAATGTTAAGCTCTTGGCTCAGATTCCTGTAGTTGGCTCAATATGTGAGGGTGGCGATGCCGGCTCTCCCATTGCTACTGAAGATAGCATTACATCACATTCATTTATACATCTTGCACATGAGGTTATTGATGCAGTAAACAAGCGTAATAACGATCTACCTCCTACTGCAAAAGTTGAAATGAATCATTAAAAGTTATTGAGATGAGAAAATGGATTTTAACCACATTGTTGCTTTGTATTGTCCCCATTCTGTTTTTTACATTGAAGAATGAGGATATCATAGTGAAACCTTCTCCATTGAAGGTGTCTTCAGGAGACTTGTGGCACATTGATTTGTTTTCTCCGGAAATGAACGAAACTATAAAAGTAGATGTGTGGACTCCGGAGCGGTACACAATCAACAAAGACTATCCTGTGATATATATGCACGATGGTCAAAATCTCTTTGATGCAACGTCGACATGGAATCGTCAGGCTTGGGAAATAGACTCAGTTGCAGGAATATTGATGCGTGATAGTATCATCCCTCCTGCTATAGTTGTAGGAATATATAGTACTGACACGACGCGCCTTGGGGATTTGATGCCCGAAAAACCATTACAATATCTCCAAAACGACACAATTAAGAATTTTATCGACATGATGTGTCGTGGAAACTATCGTGCCGATGAATACGTGGCATTTATTGTAAACACTCTCAAACCGGTGATTGATAAAAATTTTTCAACCGATACAGCTCTCATCTCAACAAGTATCATGGGTTCAAGCATGGGCGGATTAATCTCAATTTATGGGATGTGTGAATATCCTCATGTGTTTGGATCTGCGGCTTGTTTGTCAACACACTGGACCGGGGCGTTGGGCGGAAATGAGGATTTTCCGGGGGCTATGCGTCGTTACTTGACAGAGAAATTACCTCAAGACACAATCCATCGTTTATACATGGATAACGGTGATTGTCCTTATGACTCGGTATATACTCCTTATTTTTTAGAAATGGTTGCGCTTGCTGATTCATTAGGGTACAAAGATGAACGATTGAAATCGGCAATATATAAAGGTCATGCCCACAATGAAAAGTCATGGTCTAAACGAGTGGAAATTCCATTAACATTCCTTCTTAATAACGAAAAATAGTAAATCAATATGAAAATACTGATAATTAACGGACCAAATCTCAATTTGCTCGGACGTCGCGAGCCTGGTATTTATGGCAATAATACAATGGCAAGTTGTCTTGATGCTTTGCGTCAACAATATTCCAATATTGAGATTGAATATTTTCAGAGCAATCACGAAGGAGCTATAATTGACAGGCTGCACGAAGTGGGATTTGATGAATCTTATGCCGGAGTGGTACTGAATGCAGGGGCATATACTCACACCTCTCTTGCTATTGCCGATGCAATTGCTGCAATTAATTTATCGGTTATAGAGGTACACATCTCAAATGTTCATGCGCGTGAAGCAGTACGTCATCATTCAATGATAAGTGGTGTGTGTAAAGGTGTGATTGCCGGGTTTGGTCTTGATAGTTATCGCCTTGCAGTAGAGGCATTATCTGCAAAATAATGAGTATCCAAACAAAGATTATAGCTACTATTTCTGATGAGCGATGCGATGTGTCGTTTGTTCAGTCACTGTATGAGAATGGCGTAACTGTTGTGCGTCTAAATACCGCTCATCTTGACTATGAAGGTTTTAAGCGAGTAGTCAATAACGTGAGGGTAGCTTCTCCTGAAATAGGGATATTGATCGATACAAAAGGTCCGGAGGTGCGCACCACATCAACAGTCGAGGATAAAGAAATATTCTTTAAGGAGGGTGATAAAACTATTTTCAAAGGCAGTCCCGAAGGTCTTACCACTCATGATTGTATTTGTGTCTCATATCCTCATATTGCCCAAGAGCTATCAGAGGGTACACACATGTTACTCGATGATGGTTTTCTGGATTTTGTTGTTGAAAAGATTGATGGAGATAAAATATGTGCCATTGCCCAAAATGATGGTATGCTTGGTTCTCGCAAGAGTGTGAACATGCCTGGTGCAGATATTAATCTACCATCTTTGACTCAAAAAGATATTGAAAACATTAGTTATGCAATAGAATTTGGTGTTGAATATATAGCACATTCATTTGTGCGTCGTCCTGCCGATGTAATAGCAGTCAGGGAGTTATTGATGGCACAAAATAGTCGCATAAAGGTAATTGCTAAGATTGAAAATCAAGAAGGTGTTGATAATTTTGATGCTATTCTTGATGTTGCCGATGGAGCATTAATAGCTCGTGGTGATTTGGGTGTAGAAATTCCGGCAGAGAAAATACCCACAATACAACGCACGATAATTGATAAGTGTAATCGTCGACACAAACCGGTGATTGTATCGACTCAGATGCTTCATTCAATGATTTCTAATCCTCGTCCCACAAGAGCAGAGGTGTCGGATATCGCAAATGCTGTTTATCAACATGCCGATGCGCTGTTGTTGACAGGCGAGACTGCTGTGGGTAAATATCCTATTGAGGCTGTCAAGACAATGGCAAAAATAATTGAGGAGGCAGAGACAAATCGCACTGAATTGATTTCGGCAAAGCGATATATTCATGAAAGCATTGAGGAGCAACTCGAAGAGTATATTCTTGCTCATATCGATGCCGAACCTCCACTATTGAAGAAATTAAATCGTGATACACATCTATTCCACCTTTATCCTCGCATGTGTTCAGGTCACTTGCAAGGACGCATGTTGAAGATGTTCACATCAATGATAAATCCAAAGCGTGTTCTTGAATTGGGAACATTTACCGGATATTCGGCATTGTGCTTTGCTGAAGGTATGCCTAACGATGCCGAATTACACTCGATTGAAATAGATGATGAATCGGAAGAGTTTATCACAGAGCGTTTTGATGCATCTCCCTATGCCAATCGCTTGCACTTGCACATCGGCGATGCTATTGAAATTATACCTACAATCCAAGGCGATTTTGATCTTGTATTTATTGATGCAAACAAACGCAATTATACTGACTATTACGAACTTGTGATGCCTCGATTGGCAGTGGGAGGTTTTATTATTGCCGATAACACATTGTGGGATGGCAAGGTCGTTGATCCTCAATCAGTAAATGATGCACAAACTCGTGGTATCCTTGAGTTTAATGCTCATGTGGCAAAAGATGAGCGCGTGGAAAAAATAATTATCCCACTGAGAGATGGATTAACTATTATAAGAAAAATAAAAGACTGACAATTAAAAGACATAAATGGAAACTACAAGACAAGCTAAAATATCTCGTCTCATACAAAAGGAATTGAGCGAAATTTTCCGCCAACAAACAGCTAAAACTCATGGCGTTATAATAACAGTTAGTGCGGTGAGAGTCTCTCCCGATTTGAGTATCGCACGTGCCTATCTATCGGTGTTCCCATCTGATAAAGGGGCAATATTATTAGAAAGTATCAATCGCAGTGCGCAACAAATACGCTATGAACTTGCTCAAAAAGTGCGTTATCAATTGCGTAAAACTCCTGAATTGTCATTCTTTATTGATGACTCACTCGATTATATCGAGCACATTGATAATCTTTTGAAAGATAAATAATTTCATTCAGAATGGTTTCGTTACGCATAGCCATACGTTATCTTTTTTCCAAAAAGACACATAATGCGGTGAATGTAATCTCCTTGATTTCTCTTGCAGGGGTTGCTGTCGCTACAATGGCTATCGTGTGTGTGCTATCGGTATTTAATGGATTCAGCGACTTATCAGCTGCTCATTTATCCCTCCTTGACCCCGATTTGAAAATAACACCTGTTGAAGGGAAATCAATATCGCAGGTAGATTCTGTTATATCCCAAGTTAGTAATATTGAAGGTGTCGAGATGGCTATCCCAACGATTGAAGAGCAAGCGTTGGCAATATTTGGGGATAGGCAGATGCCGGTAGTGATAAAAGGTGTTCCAGCAGAATATGAGTACACATCAAATTTAAAATCAATAATAATTGATGGCGATTTTTATCTGACGGATTCTGTCGAATCCTATGCAACTCTCAGCGTTGGAGCTGCTATTGGCTTGGGTGCCACCCCCGGCTATTATAAGTATTTAGGAATATATATGCCCAAGAGAGAGGGACGAGTCAATGTTGCTAACCCTATGACTGCTTTTCGTTCAGATTCGCTTATTATTGGAGGTGTTTATCAAGTTGCACAAGCCGAGTATGATACCGATATGGTTATACTCCCGTTTGAAAATGCCATAAGTTTACTTGACTATAATAATGAAGCAACGGCAATAGAGGTAAAAGTATTGCCGTTGGCTGATGTACCTGATGTTATGGTGCAATTGCAAACTGTTTTGGGCGACAGATTTGTTGTAAAAGATCGTTTACGTCAGCAAGAACAGTCATTTCGCATGATAGAGATTGAAAAATGGATAACCTTCTTGATGCTTGCCTTTATTTTGATAATAGCATCATTTAATATAATATCTACCCTTTCAATGCTTGTTATTGAGAAAAGTGATAACATCCACACACTTCATTCACTTGGAGCGACCTTATCTGTAATATCTCGCATATTCTTGCTTGAAGGATGGCTCATCTCTATTGTTGGAGGAATTGCGGGTATAATGCTTGGTGTGATACTAACGTTAGCGCAACAGTGGGGGGGATTTATAAAACTGAGTGGGGATCCATCAACATTGAGTATCGATCATTATCCTGTGCGTCTTGATATAATGGATTTATTGGTGGTGATGGCATTAGTCGCTGTCATTGGGCTTATCACAGCCCAGATTACAGCATTCTTTACTCGTAGGAAACTGCGATAATTTTGTTTTTTGCTAATATATTTGTAATTTAGCAAAGAACACTAAAACCTTATATACATGAAAAAACTATTTACTTTAGTTTGTGCAATTGTTATGTCAATTGTTGCAGTTGCACAACCGTTATTGGTCGGTCATAGAGGAAGTTATTGGGGAGTAGAAAATACTGCCGAGGCATTTATAAACGGAGCCAAGAAAGGCTATCACTATTTGGAATGTGATGTTAAGGTTGCCGGAGATGGAACTCATGTAATGACTCATGATGACACTACAGAACGTCTTGGTGGCTCGCTTACTATTGCATCGTCAACGATAGACCAACTAAAAGCAGAAACATTGACGCAGACACGTGGAGGTGTTACCTATACGGCTAAAATATGTACTTTGTCGGAGTATTTGGATATTTGCGACGAGTATGATGTTAAGCCGGTAATTGAATTAAAATGGGCTACCGGCATAAATTCAAACGACTGTTCAGGTATTCCTAAATTGATTAAGGTTATAGAAGATAAGGGGTTTAGAAATAAGTGTGTAATCCTCACATCAATGAAACCATGTCTTGAATATATACGCACAAACTATCCTGATATCACTTTGCAGTTTTTAACCGGAGAGTATTGGGCAAATCATTTTGATTGGTGTGTTGAGTGGAAAATAGATGTTGATATTCAAGCCGGATATTTTGATAGAAGTACAGTAACAAAGTTTCATGAGGCAGGGCTTAAAGTCAATATGTGGACAGCAAATACTAATGAAAACTATCGCACTTATGGCAATTATGGCTGTGATTTCATAACTACTGACTATCTTGACCCTGAAACATTGCCCACTCTTGATCAAAGTATTTTATTTCCCCCTAACACAGTAGATTTTCCTGTCGAAGAGGGTAATATTCAAGGATACTATGATCCGGAGCAAATTACATCGATAGAAGGTGTTATGAATGAATCGGGATATGTATCAAAGGCTGTATTGCGTGATGGATTATGGTATGTGCTTATGAATAATGTTGTTTCCGGTTCATCATCAAAAATTGTGGTTTTAAATCCTGAAACACGTGAGTGCTTATATGAGTTGGATATGACCGGGGTTTCCGGTGGTGAGATTTTGATTAATGATATTTCATTTACTGCCGATGGTGTCTTGCTTGGTTGTAATAAAGCGATTGTGCAGTCTTCGGGTGAAGGTGATGCCTGGAAAATATATAAGTGGGCATCAGTTGATGCTTCGCCTGAGATATTTGCTGAGATAAAAACAACAGAAAATCTTGGCAACTGGCAGAGTGCAGTAGTGGGAGAGTCATTTGTGGTAACCGGTAAATTGAATGATTTATATCTATATACTACTACTTATTCTTCAACGTCAACTGCCTCTCCAGTCTATCGTATTGCCGGGATGAAATTTGCCAGTGGTGTTGTCTCTACAGCAATCTATGCGATGAATGATGAAGAGTATAATTCTACAAATTGGGGCAAATATCCACGCTTGTCAATAACCCCATTTTCACGCGATAATGTGTTGGTTGATAGTCGTGAAATGACACCTATTGAATACAAGTTTGACTGGAGTAGCAATGGATTGTCAATGAAACAATATTCGGCTGTCCCCGAAACAATCTTGAGCAAGGAAGCTGAAGGTATTGACTTTTTGCGTTTAGGAACAAAAGTGTATGCCTATATGGCAAACGAAGCAGATGATGGAACTGTTTCAGCTGCGATGTATGATGTTTCAGATTCGATTAAAAACATGACAATAGTGTCATCAATATTTCCTAAGGAGTTAAAACATGAAGGATATTATGCTGTAGCTGTTGATCTTGCCGATGGCAAGATTAATTTTTACACTTTTGTTGATTATGGTGGGTTTACAAAACACGTTGTTGAAGTAGCCGATGAAGAACCCTCTGCCAATGCTGATTTTGCGCTTGAACTATTGTGGCAAAATAGCACTACTACCAATAATGCACCTGAAAACATCGATGGGACAAATGCTCAGCAAGGAGGAGCTACAGGTGGATTATTCTATGTTAATGATTGCGTAGATGAAAAGGTCTATATCTTTGATAAAACCGGATGCCTTGGCAGTATTACCGGGGGAAAAGGGTGGGGATGTGCTCTTGATGATGCCGGAAATATAATTGTGAGAAACGATAAAGAAACAGGCACTAAACACTCGTTTATCATTTATCCTGCCGGAACAACAGTGAGTTCCTATGGAGAGCCTATAACATTTGATGTGGAGGTGCCATTAAGTGGTCAGACTAATTTTATATCAGCATCCGGTGATGTATTGGGGAAACGAGGGAATATATATATGTATCCAAATTCTAAGGCTGCGATTAATATTATTACAATGGTGTCGGGAGGAGTTGTGTCGGCAAAAGCCTATGAGGACTTGTCTTTGACCGGATCGACAGCCGGATATGTCATTCCATTGAACGACAATACTGAAAATTGGATTTATCAAGTGAGAAATTCAGGATATTATATTTATGAAGGGGGAATAAATAATGCTTTGCTTGCAGGCAGAAGCTCTACTACAGCTCCCTCAAGAAACAGTACAGTGGGTGGCGATTATTTTACTTTATCGGGACACAAAATCTTTATTCATAGCAGTGGCGCAAATTATAAAGGTGGATTTACAGTGCGAGACATGACAACCACCGAGGTGATATGTTCGGTTGATCCTATTGGAACATTTGGTTATGAGACAGGAGGAAATTATTCTGTTGCCAATTGGGTTTTTGCTGAAAAAATTGATGAGGGAAGCTATTATATTTACCAATATTGTCCGGCCAATGGAATGGCTGTATATAAATTCTATGACAAAAACTATACATCGATAGAGGATATAATATCGGATGCAGTTAATGAGATTAAGATATTTCCCAACCCGGCGGTTTCAACAATAAATATCAGTTCAGTTGGAGACATAAACGATATTGAAATATATTCCATTATGGGAGCTAAAGTAAAAGTTGATATAGCCTCTAAATGTGATGGAGATGCGATTGTTGATGTGTCGGCTTTACCTCAAGGAATATACTTATTGAAAACCAATGCAAACCCATGTGCGGTGAAATTCATAAAGAAATAAGATAAACTATTTCGCGGTTGAGAAAAAAGCGTTAACTTTGTCTCCGCAAAATTGTGCGGGGTGTAGCACAGTTGGCAGCGCGCCACGTTCGGGACGTGGAGGTCGGAAGTTCGAGTCTTCTCACCCCGACAAAACAAAAAGCAGAGCCATTAAAAGTGGCTCTGCTTTTTGTTTTATGCTGACTGATATTGCTTATTCTTTAATTTTAGCTTTGATGGCTTCGGTTTCTTTTTCGTAACCTGGCTTGGCGAGAAGGGCAAACATGTTACGTTTGTAATCCTCTACTCCCGGCTGGTTGAATGGGTTTACATCAAGAATGTAACCGCTAATACCACATGCTTTTTCAAAGAAATAAATCAATTGTCCGAGATATTCTTCTTTGAGAGCAGGGATAGTGATGCGCATGTTGGGCACACCCCCGTCAACGTGAGCGATGCGAGTACCAAGTTCTGCCATTTTGTTAACTTCGTCAACGCGTTTGCCCGCAATGTAGTTAAGTCCGTCAAGGTTGGCTTCATCTGAAGGTATCACCACCTCATGTTGCTGTTCTTCTACTGATATAACAGTTTCAAAGATTGTGCGTTCACCATCTTGAATCCATTGTCCCATTGAATGAAGGTCAGTTGAGTTGTCAACCGATGCAGGAAAAATACCTTTGTGGTCTTTGCCTTCGCTTTCTCCATAAAGTTGTTTCCACCACTCAGCAAAGAAATGCAATTTGGGGTTATAGTTTACAAGTATTTCTATCTTCTTGCCTGCACGATAGAGAGCATTGCGAGTTTTAGCATAAATCTCAGCAATGTTATCGACCGAGTGAGTAGCGGTGGCTTTTTCCATGTCAAGAGCTCCTTGCATGAGGGCTTTGATGTCATATCCGGCAACTGCGATAGGTAGCAATCCCACAGGACTTAATACAGAGAAGCGACCACCCACATTGTCGTCAATAACAAATGTTTTGTATCCCTCTTCAGTCGCTAATTGGCGTAGGGCGCCACGCTTGACATCAGTAATTGCAACAATGCGTTTTGCTGCTTCTGCCTTGCCCATTTGTGCTTCCAACTGCTCTTTCAATAAACGGAATGCGATAGCAGGCTCTGTTGTTGTTCCTGATTTAGAAATAACTACAATGCCAAATTTCTTGCCTTTAAGGTAATCCATTAATTCATATAAGTAGTCTTCGCCAATGTTTTGACCGGCAAAAAGTACCTGAGGAGTAGAGCCACGATAAGCAGCAAATGTGTCGCTTAGGGCTTCAATAACAGCTTTTGCTCCTAAATAGCTACCTCCAATACCAATGGCAACAACCACCTCACAATTAGCACGAAGATTGTTTGCCGTAGTGACTATATCGTCAATCTCTTGTGTCGGAGTGCGAGAAGGAAGGTCTAACCAACCAAGGAAATCATTCCCAAGACCACTGCCTTTGTGTAGCTTTTCAATAGCGTCGACTGATACTGCATCAAGATTGTTTATGTCGGCTTCAGAGATTGAGCCGAGCACGTTTTTGATGTTTACTTTAATAGCTTTCATCGTTATTTGTTGTTCAAAGTAGTTCAATTATTATATAAACGTTTCTGCCATGATTTTGATTGCTTTGGCAGGAGAGACGCGGTTATAAAGTATGTCATACACTCCATCAAGAATGGGCATTGCCACATGATGATGTGTTGAATTTATTTCATAAATACATTTTGTGCCGTAGTAGCCTTCGGCAGTTTGTTCCATCTCCATTGTTGCTGCTTTTACTGAATATCCGCGCCCAATCATTGACCCAAAGTTGTGGTTTCGGCTGTGGCGTGAGTAGGATGTAACCAACAAGTCTCCGAGATAAACCGAGTCGCAAATATTGCGAGTAGTAGAGTCAACATGGTTAACAAAGCGTTCCATCTCAAGGATTGCATTGGAAACGAGCATAGCAAGTAGGTTATCGCCTATTTTGAGCCCATGAACAATACCTGATGCTATAGAATATACGTTTTTTAATACGGCGGCATATTCAATTCCTTTAATATCGGTCGATGTGATTGTTCTCATCGCTTTCCCTGAAATGCATCTGGCAAATGCGCTTGCATGGTCAAGGTTGGTGCAGCCGATTGTGAGGTAAGACATGTTGTCCGATGCAACCTCTTCGGCATGGCAAGGTCCGCCAATAACAAGCATATTTTCGGGTTTAACACCATAGTGTTCTACCATGTATTCAGAAATGATTAGGTTTTCATCAGGAACAATACCTTTTACAGCCGACACAATGAATTTGTTGCTCAAATCAACGTTGATTTTTGCCAAGTGAGACTTGAAATAAGGTGATGGCATTACAAGAAGTAATGTATCAGCTTTACTACACACCTCGTTGATATCTGATGAAAATTCAATGCGTTCAATATCAAATTCTACGCTTGATAGGTAGGTGGGGTTGTGGCGCAAGCGCTTGAAGTCATCGATGCGGTCATCGCGGCGCATGTACCACATGGTTGTTTCGCAGTTTTGAAGCAATAGCTTAGCAAGAGCAGTAGCCCAACTACCACCTCCCATTACTGCTATTTTACCGGGGAAATTCATTATTTCTTAGCGTTTTCAATCCAAGCATTTACATCGTCGATGGTTGGATTTTTTAATTCGAGTTTGAATTTTTTATTTATTCCACAAAGATCTTGGTGTAGTTTTCCTGCGGTAGACAAACCAAGTTGTTCAACTGTCAAAATGCCGGCTTTTTGCATTGGAGCAACCCATTCAGCGGGTACACCCACTGCTGTGTAGGCTGCTTCGTTGTCGCGACGTTGTACCTTTTCAGGACGCATTTGTGGGAAGAATAACACTTCTTGAATTGTAGTTTGACCTGTCATCAACATTACAAGACGGTCCATTCCGATGCCCATACCTGATGTGGGAGGCATACCATATTCAAGAGCGCGGATAAAGTCTTTGTCGATAATCATCGCTTCATCATCGCCCTTTTCACCAAGTTTCATTTGTTCAACAAAACGTTCATATTGGTCGATTGGGTCGTTAAGCTCAGAATAAGCATTGGCAAGTTCTTTACCATTTACCATCAATTCAAAACGCTCAGTCAATTCAGGATTGTTACGATGGCGTTTAGTGAGTGGCGACATTTCGATTGGGTAGTCGATGATGAATGTGGGTTGAATATAGTTTCCTTCGCACTTTTCACCAAAGATTTCATCGATGAGCTTACCTTTACCCATTGTTTCATCAACTTCGATGTCAAGTTTGGCGCACACTTCACGCAATTGCACATCATCCATTCCTGTGATGTCGATACCGGTAAATTCCTTGATGGCATCAATCATTGTAACGCGTTTGAATGGCGCTCTGAAATTGATTACGTTGTTGCCAACTTTAACCTCGGTGGTTCCGTTAACATCAAGACAAATTTTTTCAATCATCTTTTCAGTGAAATCCATCATCCAATTGTAGTCTTTGTAAGAAACATAGATTTCCATACAAGTGAACTCAGGATTGTGGGTGCGGTCCATACCCTCGTTTCGGAAATTCTTTGAGAATTCATATACACCCTCAAAACCACCCACGATCAAGCGTTTGAGATAAAGCTCGTCGGCAATGCGCAAGTACAAAGGAATGTCAAGAGCATTGTGGTGAGTGATGAATGGGCGGGCGGCAGCTCCACCTGGGATTGATTGAAGTATGGGGGTTTCAACTTCCATGTAGCCATGATCGTTGAAATATTGGCGCATAGAGTTGAATACTTTTGTGCGTTTGATGAAAATATCTTTGATGCCATCGTTAACAACAAGGTCAACATAGCGACGGCGATAACGCAATTCCGGATCGTCAAATGCATCATAAGTAACACCATCTTTTACCTTCACGATGGGAAGTGGACGCAATGACTTGCTAAGTACTGTGAGCGATTGAGCGTGAACAGTGATTTCACCCATTTGAGTGCGGAACACAAAACCCTCGATGCCCACAAAGTCACCAATGTCGAGTAGTTTTTTGAAAACGATGTTATACATGTCTTTGTTTTCATCGGGACAAAGGTCATCGCGACTGATGTAAACTTGTATGCGACCCTGTGCATCTTGGATTTCAATGAATGAAGCTTTACCCATGATGCGACGGCTCATGATGCGACCGGCAATGCTCACTTGGCGTTGTGGAGCGTCATCAGAGAATGTTGATTTTATTTCGTCGGTATATCCGGTAACTTTGTATTCTGCTGCGGGATATGGGTCAATACCCATTTTGCGCATTTCTTCGAGACTGCCTCGGCGCACTATCTCTTGTTCACTAAGTTCGAGTACGTTCATAGTTTATGCAATTTATCAAATATCTGCAAATTTAGTGAATAATTACCACATTTACACCAAAAAACAAGAATTTTGGTGTAATTCCATCATGTTATAACAAAAAAGTCCAATTTTTATTGGACCTTCTTGAGTATTAGTATTTTTCTGTCGAAGAGATGTCGGAGAGTGGCTTGCGAATGTGTTGACGGTGTTCGTCAAGTGGGTAGCCGAGTGAAACGACCATCAAAATGCGTTTTGAACGCGGTATCTGTAGGATGTTGCGCAGTTGTTTTTCGTTAAACCATCCCAATATACATGAGCCGAGTCCTTCGGCTGTTGCCGCAAGAGTGATGTGTGATGCTACAATTCCGCAATCAATCAGAGGGAAATGCTTGTTTTTTATCCATCCTCCCAAGCGTGCTGTGAAGTTGGGCGATTCTTGAACGATGACGATAAATGCTGTGGCTTGCGAAGCCCATTTGTTCATCCCCATTGAGGTTAGTGCTTCGGCAACCTTCAAGCGGTTGTTGGGATTGGTTATGGTGATGAAATGCCAAGGTTGCGAGTTGCAAGCTGATGGCGCAAGTCGTGCTGCCTCAATGATGCGATTGAGTTTCTCTTGTGGAATTTCACGAGAGGAATCGTAGGCACGACAACTTTGGCGTTCTTCAACAAGTTGGTAAAAGTCCATAGAGTGTTATTTTGCAAATTCCATCAATCGGCTCAAATATTTACCTATGATGTCAAACTCTATATTAACACGTGTGCCTGGTTGAATGTTTTTGAAATTGGTGTGTTCAAAAGTGTAAGGGATAATAGCAACGCGGAAACTGTCGGCTTCGGAGTCGCACACAGTCAAGCTCACACCATTAACAGTAACGGAGCCTTTTTCGACTGTTACATATCCTTTGCGAGCCATTTCTTTGTCCACGTTGTAGCGGAACAAGTAGTATCGGCTGCCATCGACTTCTTCTACCGATTGGCAAGTCGCTGTACAATCAACGTGCCCTTGCACGATGTGTCCGTCAAGACGTCCGTTCATCATCATGCTGCGTTCAAGGTTTACGAGGTCGCCCACCTTTAAGTCGCCCAAGTTGCTACGGTCGAGAGTCTCTTGAATAGCAGTAACGGTGTAGGTGTCATCTTCAGGTAGATTTACGACGGTGAGGCACACTCCGTTGTGGGCAACAGATTGGTCTATTTTTAACTCATTGACAAATGAACATGTCAGTGTCAAATGCACATTTCCTCCTTCTTGTGTAATATTTACGACCTTAGCCGCTTCTTCTACTATTCCTGAAAACATAATGATTATAAAAATTGTTATTCTCTACAAAAGTACATTTTATTCGCCATATATAAAAACGAAAGTGCACTTCTTCACAGAAGCACACCTCCCTCATAACCAAAATTCAAGTATATATAAGTTTTATTATAATTTACAAGTTATTTAGCAGTCAATATAGATTGCGTAGCCTCAATTTAAAAAGTAATGGGAAAACGTGTGTTAGAAATCAAAAGTCGGTTCAGATTAAGAACACTGTGTTTTCACAATAGTTTTTGCCTCGGCAATGCAAAGATATGTAATAAAAATCGCATTTTTCAAAAATAACAGAAATAGATCTATTAAAGAATGTTAAACACGGTAGAATTCTTACTTTTTATACTGTTCATGTGGCAAATAATGCCACAATAATGACTGCCATTTTGTCATTCAGCGCATTTTAGTTAACTTTGTTGCAGTAATTTATGGAAATGGAAAATAACGAAACACCAATAAAACGCTCAGTTCTTGATTTTGATGATGTTGTGGCGTTAGTGCCAAAACTCAAAGATAAAGAAAAATTGGTCAACCGCGTTTTTAAATTTTTAAAAGTTGACAAAGTAAATTGGTTACATGATCACAACTGTGATACTCCGGGACAACCATTCACTGAAGGGCTTTTGAGAGATCTTGACATAACATTGCGCATAGATAACGAGCAGGTGCTTGACAATCTTCCGGAAGGATCATTTATTACTATAAGCAATCACCCGTTTGGTGCGCTTGATGGAATTAGTTTGATAAATATTGTTGCTAAGCGTCGTCCGCAGTTTAAGGTTATGGTGAATATGGTGCTTAATTATATATCGGCTATGCGTCCTAATTTCATAGCTGTGGATGCTTACCAATCGTCAGACCCAAAGAAAAAGGCGGTATCGATGAATGGAATCAAGGCAGCGATTATGCAAGTGAGAAAGGGTGAACCCATTGGCTTTTTTCCGGCAGGAGCTGTTTCTAAAATCACCAAATGGCGTTTGCAAGACCGTGAGTGGCAAGAAAATATCATTCGTCTCATCATGCAGTTAAAAGTGCCTGTTGTTCCCATCTTTTTTCATGGGAGAAATAGTGCGATGTCTCACATTCTCGGATTGATTGATTGGCGTTTGCGCACAATGCGGCTCCCTACTGAAGTGTTTAGAAAGAAAGGTAAAACATTACACATCTCAATAGGAGATCCCATTTCGGTAGAAGAACAACTGAAACACATGGGCTCTCTTGAAGAATTCAATAAATTTTTAAGAAATAGCACTTATTCATTGAAATCATGCAAGTAAATCTGATGGAAATACCGGCTGAGGTGCAACAAGCCAAAATGCGTCTTGGGATTGTGGGCAATGCGCCTGCTCTCATTGCGGCTGTGTCTCGTGCAATTCAAGTTGCGCCCATCGATTTGTCGGTATTGATAACAGGAGAAAGCGGTACGGGGAAAGAGTTTTTCCCGAAAATCATACATGCGTTCAGTTCACGAAAACACAATAAATATATTGCAGTGAACTGTGGGGCTATCCCTGAAGGAACAATTGATTCTGAATTGTTTGGGCATGAAAAAGGTGCTTTTACAGGAGCAGTTGCTACTCGCAAGGGCTATTTTGAAGAAGCCGATGGCGGAACGATATTCCTTGATGAGGTAGCAGAATTGCCATTGACTACACAAGCACGATTGTTGCGTGTGTTGGAGAGTGGTGAATTCTTGAAAGTGGGCTCATCAACGGTACAGAAAACCAATATACGCATTGTTGCAGCGACAAACGTAGATATGATAAAAGCGGTAGAGGAGAAACGTTTCAGAGAGGATCTTTACTATCGTTTGTCAACTGTGCAAATCTCTATTCCCCCATTGAGAGAGCGAGGGAATGACATAGTGTTGCTTGCACGAAAATTTGCTACTGATTTTGCCGAGAAATATAGGACTCCAGCAATTACACTTGACGAAAGTGCTCGCCGATTGATACAACATTACCGTTGGCCCGGTAATGTGCGCCAATTAAAAAATGTAATAGAGCAAATTTCTCTATTTGAAGCAGGAAATGAGATAACAGAAAGTAGCATCGAGCAGTACATCCCTCACAATGCGACGATTTACACCCCAATGGTAACGTCGGAGACTTCTCACTCTTATTCCAAAGAGCGTGAACTATTGTTTAATATGATATTCCGCATGCAACATGAGATTGATGCTTTGCGCAATACTGTTGAAACTTTATCGTCAAAGTCATCGGCTGTAGATATTCATGCTCCGGAAGCTATCGAAACATTGCCTCGCACACTTGTAAAGTATCATCCTGCAATGAATGAAATTATTTCAAACGACATGGAATATCAGGCTGATGTTACTGATGTGCAAGATGCAGGTGTTTCGATGATGACTCTTGAAGATACTGAGAGAGAAACAATTCGTCGCTCGCTTGAACGCAATGGCGGTCGTCGTAAGGCTACAGCTCAGGAGTTGAAAATTTCTGAACGCACACTATATCGCAAAATCAGAGAGTATGGACTTGAATAAATAAGGTGAAAGATGAAGCATATATCTAAAATTTTAAGTTTAAAAGCAGTTGTCCTGTTTGTGATGTTGATGACATGGCAAGGTTGCACAGTGAGCTATAAATTTAATGGTGCGGCACTTGACTATAATGTGTATAAGACAATATTTGTTTCAAATTTCCCTATACGTGCAGCTCTTGTTTATCCGCCATTGCAACAGACATTTGAAAACGAATTACTCGATTATATATCAAGAAACACTCGATTGAGAATTGTTGATACAAGTGCTGACCTTCAAATGGAGGGAGAAATCACCGGTTATAGCTTGTCTCCTCAAGCTGTTACAGAGGATGCCTATGCATCAAAAACACGATTGACAATAACTGTCAGAGTAAAATATACCGATAATAAACAAGACGGAAAAGATGTTGATCAATCCTTTTCGGCTTATAGAGATTTTGATAGCTCCGAGATGTTGACCGATGTTCAAGATGAACTGTGCTCTCAGATATCAAAAGAACTTGTAGACTTAATCTTTAACGCGACACTTGGGAACTGGTAGATGTCATTACAGGAGAAGATAATATCATTAATAGATAATCAGACAGATATTCCACAAAAGGAATGGGTGGAAGAGATGTCGGAACGTTATCCCTATTTTGTAATGCCGGCATCGATGTTGTTGAAGCGCTCGTCGGAGTTGACTGATGAGGAGCGCAATACATTAAAGGCTCAGATTGCATTGTCGTCAGGAGATAAAGAAGCAGTCGTTCAGTTGATGGATAAAGATGCTGAAAAGTGGGTAGGCTTTTATCCTAAAGAGGAGAAACCACAGATAAGCACAAACGTTGTAATCGATACGTTTATCTCCACTTATGGAAATCCCGACCCTCATGAGGAAGAAATATTGACCAAACTGATATTCAACCCAACTCCCGATTATGCACAATTGTTATCGGAAGAGGAAGAGCGTAGCATCCCCGATTTGTCAGAGGTGGGGGATGATAGTCAAGATGCGATGATAAATGCTTTTATTTTGAAAAGCAAGGAAATACAAGGACATTTTCCATCATCGGTAGAGCAAGAAAAGGTTGAGCCTGAACTTGTGATTGTTGATGATACTCCGGTTAATGCTCCTGAAGAAACTGATGACTCATTATTAAGCGAAAGTCTGGCTAAAATCTATATAAAACAGCGCAAATATTCTAAGGCTTATGAAATTATAAGCAACTTAAGTTTGAATTTTCCGGAAAAAAGTATTTACTTTGCAGACCAATTGCGCTTTTTACGCAAATTAATATTAAATCAACGAAATAATTAACAAACAATTTAAGACATAACATGTATACATTAGTTGTTATCTTATCAATTATTGCAGCGCTACTTTTGATTGTAGTTGTTCTCGTTCAAAAATCTAAAGGCGGCGGTTTGTCATCATCTTTCGGTGGCGGTAACCAAATCATGGGTGTGCGTCGTACTACTGATTTCATTGAAAAAGCAACTTGGACTCTTGCTGCAGTAATCGGTGTGCTTGCAATTGTGTCAGCATTTGTAATGCCTCGTAATGTTACAATGCAATCTCGTGTTGAGACTGAAGCTCCTGTGCAAGTAACAGGAACAGACTATGCTGCTCCTGCTACTGAAGCTCCTGTAATGGAGGTTCCTGCTGATTCAGCACAATAAGATTATGTAAAAGAAATAATGAGTAGGGAGCACCTTGATAAGGTGTTCCCTTTAGTCGTTAAAGATGTGTGAGTGTTTTTACATTTGATTTTGCATAGCAAACGCATTATTTCTCTTTAAAATATAAGAATTGAGCAAAATGTTGTAAAAACTTTTGATTTGCTATCCTATTGTAAAGAAGAAATTGTTACTTTTGTATAAATATTAAAATGTATAACCATGGACAATCATTTAATACAAGTAGCCAACCGATTGAAAGGGTTGCGCGACGCTCTTGACCTCTCGATAGAGGAAATTGCAACGCAATGTGATGTTACCCCTGAGTTATATGCCGCTTATGAAAATGGTGAAAAAGACATTTCAGTGAGTTTCCTTCATCGCATATCATCTCATTATGGGGTAGAGTTGACTGCGTTGTTATTTGGAGAAGAGCCTAAAATGGCGTCATATTTTGTTACTCGTGCCGGTAATGGTGTGAAAGTTGAGCGCACAAAGGCTTATAGCTATCAAGATGTTGCTGCCGGTTTTGCTCATCGTGTGATGGCTCCATTTATCGTTACTGTAGAGCCTGATCCCGAAAAGCCAATGACTTATAACTCTCATCAAGGACAAGAATTTAACTATGTGCTTGAGGGACAAATGGAGATTGTTATAGGAAATAATACAATAGTGTTAAATCCCGGCGATAGCATTATGTTTGACTCTCAACGTCAACATGGGATGAAAGCAATAGGAAATATTCCGGTTAAGTTTTTAGCAATAATATCATAAGAATTTATGTTAGAGCAATTTCTCGAAAAGACGCAGTTTGAGTCTTACGAAGATTTTATGGCAAATTTTAAGGTCAATATTCCCGAAAATTTCAATTTCGGATATGATGTAGTTGACCGTTGGGCTGAAAAAGAGCCAAATAAAAAAGCATTGTTATGGACAAATGATAAAGGGGAGGCTATCCAATTTACATTTGCCGATATAAAAAGAGAAAGTGATAAAACAGCATCTTTCTTCGCTTCTCAAGGTATAGGACGAGGAGATATGGTAATGTTGATATTAAAACGTCATTATCAATTCTGGTTCTCAATTGTAGCATTGCATAAACTTGGAGCGACTGTTATCCCTGCGACACACTTGTTGACTGAAAAGGATATTATTTATCGTTGTGAACGTGCCGGAATTAAGGCTATCGTAACAAGTGGTGATGAGGTGGTGATAAACCACATCGAAAAGGCAATGCCCAAGTGCCCATCTGTTAAGAGTTTGATTTCCACAGGCCCCATTGTGCCTGAAGGGTGGTATGATTTTAATGCTGAAATAGAGAAGGCTACTCCATTTGTTCGCCCTGAGTTGGCAAATACCAACGATGATGTGTCTTTGATGTATTTTACATCGGGAACAACGGGTGAGCCAAAGATGGTAGCACATGATTTTACCTATCCATTGGGGCATATTATAACAGGATCGTTCTGGCACAATGTCAAGGAGGATAGTTTGCATTTGACTCTTGCTGATACCGGTTGGGGTAAAGCTGTGTGGGGTAAACTTTATGGTCAATGGATTGCAGGAGCAAATGTGTTTGTATATGACTTTGAAAAATTTGAGCCGGTTGATGTCTTATATAAAATACAAGAATTTGGTATTACATCATTCTGTGCCCCTCCCACAGTGTTCCGTTTCCTCATTCGTGAAGACCTCACAAAATTTGATATTTCAACACTCAAATATTGTACTATTGCCGGAGAAGCACTCAATCCTAAAGTGTTTGATGACTGGTATAAATTCACAGGTATTAAATTGATGGAGGGTTTTGGACAAACAGAGACAACCCTCACTATTGCTACTTACCCATGGGTTGAGCCTAAACCAGGCTCAATGGGAAAGAAAGGACCTGTATATGATATCGATTTGATTACAGCTGATGGTCGTTCGGCTGAAGATGGGGAACAAGGTGAAATTATTGTGCGCACTCATGGTGTGAAACCATTGGGATTGTTTAAAGAATATTTGCATGATCCGGAACTCACTCATGAAGCTTACCATGATGGGATCTATCACACAGGTGATGTGGCTTGGAGAGATGAAGATGGATATTTTTGGTTTGTAGGACGCACCGACGATGTTATCAAGTCATCGGGTTATCGCATTGGTCCATTTGAGGTCGAAAGTGCTTTGATGACACACCCTGCTGTTGTTGAATGTGCAATCACAGGTGTTCCTGATGAAATACGCGGTCAAGTAGTAAAAGCTACAATTGTTCTTGCCAAGGACTATAAAGATTGTGCAGGAGAAGCACTCATCAAAGAAATCCAAAATCATGTAAAACGTGTTACCGCTCCTTATAAATATCCTCGTATCGTAGAGTTTGTGGACGAATTGCCAAAAACGATAAGTGGGAAAATACGTCGTGTGGAAATACGTAATAAAAAGTAATGAAAGGGCGATATAAGCGCATAGCAATAAAAATAGGCAGCAATGTATTGACTCGCCCTGATGGAACACTTGATGTAACACGCATGAGTGCGATTGTCGATCAGGTGGCTGAATTACATCATCGAGGAATCTCGATTATCATGATCTCTTCGGGAGCAGTTGCCTCAGGACGCAGTGAACTAAAAGAGAATAAAAAACTTGATGCTGTGTCGGCACGACAGTTGTATAGTGCTGTGGGGCAGGCAAAATTGATTAACCGTTACTATGAGTTGTTTCGTGAACATGGTATTGCTTGCGGGCAGGTGTTGACTACCAAAGAAAATTTCTCAACACGCCGACATTACCTCAATCAGAAACATTGTATGGAGGTGATGTTGGGGAATGGAGTTATTCCCATTGTCAATGAAAATGATACGGTATCGGTTACCGAGTTGATGTTTACCGATAATGATGAGTTGTCAGGTCTCATTGCTTCAATGATGGATATGCAGGCACTCATTATATTGAGTAACATTGACGGCGTTTATGATGGAGATCCAAAGTTGCCCACTTCAAAAACAATTACTGACATATATCAAGAAACTGACGCATCGGAATTTATCCAAGATGCAAAATCTTCATTTGGACGAGGTGGTATGAAAACAAAATATCGCATCGCTCGCAAAGTCGCAGGAGAGGGTATTGCTGTTATAATTGCCAATGGTAAGCGAGAAAACATTCTACAAGAAATCGTTTCGGGCGACAGAAAAATCCCTTATACTCTGTTCCATGCTTCGGAAGAGGCAACATCGGGTGTGAAAAAGTGGATTGCTCACAGTGAAGGGTTTGCAAAAGGAGAAATTCATGTAAATCAAGGTGCTGCCGATGCGTTATTGTCATCGCGAGGAGCAAGCTTGTTGCCAATAGGAGTGATAAACATCGTTGGTGATTTTGAAAAAGATGACATTGTAAAGGTAATCAGCCCAGAAGGGGAGATGATTGCGTTGGGACGCATAGGCTATGATGCTGATGCTGCACGTGAGGTTGTTGGAGACCATGGCGCACGTCCCATTATTCACAGTGATTATCTATATATAGATTAAAAAATGGATACATTACAAGATACTTTTAAGTTGGCTCGTAGAGCGGCGCGCAGTTTAAATCGCCGTTCTGAGGAAGAGATAAATCAATTATTGGTGTCGCTTGCTGATGCACTTGAACAGGCTATCCCTGAAATTCTTGAAGCAAATGCTCTTGACCTTGCTCGCATGGAGCCGTCAAATCCTAAGTATGACCGCCTACAGTTGACCGATGCACGTTTGCGTGATATTGCATCTGATATGAGATCGGTAGCATCGTTGCCATCTCCTCTGGGTAAAACATTGAGTGAGGTAACGCGACCTAATGGAATGACAATTAAAAAGGTATCTGTTCCGTTTGGGGTTATTGGTGTAATATATGAGGCTCGCCCAAATGTAACCTTTGATGTGTTCTCGCTGTGTGTAAAAGCCGGGAGTGCGTGTTTGTTGAAAGGAGGGACTGATGCCCGCGACACAAATGAGTGTGCGGTTAGATTGATACGCAGTGTGTTAACTGCTCATGGATGGGACGAAAACAGTGTAACCTTGTTGCCTGCTTCTCATGACGCAACCGCCGAGATGTTGAACGCCGTAGGGTATGTTGACTTGATAATCCCTCGTGGTAGCAAAGGATTGATTGACTATGTGCGTAATAATTCTCGAGTACCTGTGATAGAGACAGGTGCAGGAGTGTGCCACACCTATATCCATTCTTCTGCTCGCATTGATTATGCAACAGCAATTGTGAAAAATGCAAAAACTCGTCGAGTGAGTGTATGCAATGCTTTAGATACAATAGTTATTGATGAATCTCGTCTGATTGATTTAGCTGAAATATGTGCTCCATTAGCAGATAGTAATGTTGAAATATATGCCGATGAAAAAGCATATGCTGTGTTAGACGGAAAATATCCATTGTTGCAGGAAGCTACAGAAGAAGATTTCGGACGCGAGTGGCTTGATTATAAGCTATCAATAAAGACTGTTGAAAATATCTCTGAGGCGATAGAGTTCATCGAGAAAAACACCTCTCGTCATAGTGAGTCGGTCGTTGCTGAAGATACTGTTGCAGTGAATTTGTTTTTGAATGAAGTGGATGCAGCATGTGTGTATGCCAATGTTTCTACTGCATTTACCGATGGCGGACAATTTGGCTTTGGTGCAGAAATAGGAATCTCGACTCAAAAACTTCATGCTCGCGGACCGATGGCATTACCCGAAATCACAACATATAAATATATCATTACCGGAGATGGTCAAACTCGTTAAAAATACCCTACAATGAAAAACTTAAGAAAAATTCTTGTTAGTGTAGTTCTATTTTTAGCTACTATTGCATGTAATAATACAGAAAAACAAGTACAAGCATTGATAGATGAATTTGATAAACATCTGCCCATTGAATATGGTAGTGAACTTGTTTTGGAGAGTTGTGTGTTCGATCGGCAGAATGTAGTGTATAAGTACAAGTTACCCGAAGTAGCGATTACTCCCGAGGAGGTAGAGGAATTGAAAATGACAATTTTTAATGAGGAAACTCTTGCCGATGAGCAATTGAGACATCTTTTGACATTACTTGCTGAAGGCGGATATGGCTTGGTTTATGACTACTCCGACTATAAAAACAACTCCATCGCCATCACGTTCTCTCCTCAAGAAATAAAAACCATTATAGAAAAATAGTAACGACTCTAAGGTCATTAGTGCCTTTAGAGTCATTAACGACGTTAGAGACTCTAAAGTCTTTGTCCCCTATTTTGCTGTAAAGCAAAAGGGACTGTGTCAAAATCCTAAATTTTGATACAGCCCCCTCATTTATATATTCTTTTTAGTCTTCTTCGATGGAGAAATCATCGGGGAGAGTTGTGTCGAAGTCAGGCTCTTCTATTTCATCCTTTTTAGCTCCTTTAGATGAGCTGGCTTGAGTGTCACCTATTAATGCTTGCATGATTTTTTCTTCAAGTTCTTCAGCAAGTTCGGGATTGTCGGCAATTACTCGTTTTGCTGCATCACGACCTTGGGCAAGCTTGCTTCCGTCATAGCTGAACCATGAGCCACTCTTTTGGATAATGTTATATTCAACACCGAGGTCAATGATTTCGCCTGATTTAGAAATACCTTCGCCAAACATGATATCAAATTCTGCGCGCTTGAATGGAGGTGCCACCTTGTTTTTCACAACTTTCACGCGACAATGGCGTCCCAATACATCTTCACCATCTTTAATGGGTGTGCTGGGACGAATATCAATGCGTACCGATGCATAAAATTTCAATGCATTGCCACCGGTGGTTGTTTCTGTTGGACCAAATACCAAGCCTCCAATCTTATCGCGCAACTGATTGATGAAAATACATGTTGTGTTTGTGCGAGAAATTGAGCCTGTCAATTTTCTCATTGCTTGAGACATGAGACGTGCTTGTAATCCCATATTGCGGTCGCCCATCTCTCCCTCGATCTCACTCTTTGGTGTCAACGCTGCAACTGAGTCGACAACAAGGATATCGATTGCTGATGAGCGTATGAGTTGCTCAGCTATTTCAAGTGCTTGCTCTCCATTATCAGGTTGTGCAATTAGAAGGTTATTTACATCAACGCCCAATTTTGCAGCATAAAAGCGGTCAAAGGCATGTTCAGCATCGATAATCGCTGCAATACCGCCATTTTTTTGGGCTTCAGCTATTGCATGAATAGCAAGTGTTGTTTTACCTGATGACTCAGGACCATAGATTTCAATAATGCGACCACGAGGATATCCACCCACTCCAAGTGCGTAATTTAGCCCTATTGAGCCGGTAGGGATTACCTCCACATCTTCAACGCTATCATCTCCAAGTTTCATTATCGCTCCGCGACCAAAACTTTTCTCGATGCGATCCATTGCCTGATTTAAGGCATTAAGTTTCGCCATGCGTGGATCATCCACCTTGGCAGCTTTCTTTATTGTCGCTTTTTTCTTTTCCATAATTATGTTGATTGTATTATTTACTATTTGCTCAGCAAGTCAATGATTTGCTGACCTGCATTTTTTGTATCTACTTTATTTATGATGTGAGTGATTTCATGGTTAGCATTGGTAATGAATGTTGTTCTAACTGTGCCCATGCTTTCACGACCACACATTTTTTTCAATTGCCACACGCCAAACGTCTGATTGAGCGTTTTATCTACATCGGCTATGAGCGGAAACGGCAAGGAATATTTATCGGCAAATCTCTGATGACTTGCAGCGGAGTCCTTACTCACACCTATCAGAGCGTAGCCCATCTCTTGCAACTCTTTATAGTAATCTCTCAACGAACACGCTTCGGCTGTACATCCAGATGTGTTATCCTTTGGATAAAAGAATATTATAATTGGTTGCCCTGCATATTGTGCTGATGTTATCTCTTTACCATTGGCGTCAGCGCCAAGTATTTCCGGTATTTTGTCTCCTATTTTCATGTTACAAATGTATAACCTGCAGTGTGTAATATTGCCGCATTGGTATGTTAATATTTATTAAGTAGAGTATATTCTTTCTTTACCGCTAAGATAGTGAATTTATATGAGACATCAAAGCGTGATTTATATTGAAATTTTTTTTGCAACAAGAACAATTTCCCCAGTAACGATGTTGTAATATTGAGCATAAGAAAATATTCCATTGCAATATATGTGATAATGATTGGTTTATTAATGGTGATCGGGAGATACTGAGATAGTATTTCCCGATTTCTTATAAGAAAATGGCGCTGGAGCCTAAGCACCAACGCCATTTAATTGTATTTGAAGCTATAAATTATGCTTTTTTAGCTTTCTTCGCATTACGACGACGGTCAGTCAAGTAAGCGATAGGTGAAGCCACATAGATTGTTGCAAGAGTACCAACGATAACACCTACCAACATTGCAAATATGAAGCTACGGATTGATTCACCGCCAAGGATGAAGATACATAACAACACAAGCAATGTAGTGAATGATGTCATGAATGTACGGCTCAATGTACTATTAATTGATTTATTGATAGTCTCACCAAAGTTTTGTTTTGGGAACAATCCAACGTTTTCACGCACACGGTCAAAGACTACCACTGTGTCATTGATTTGGTAACCGATAACGGTCAAGATTGCAGCAATAAATGTTTGGTCAATCTCCATTGCGAATGGAAGTATACCCCAACACAATGAATATAAGCCCATGATGAAGAATGCTGTAAATGCTACTGCTGAAACAGCACCAACAGAGAATGCTACGTTGCGGAAACGAATCAAGATGTACAAGAACATTGCAATAATAGAAAGAATCACAGCAATGATAGCACCTGTACGCATATCGTCAGCGACAGTAGGACCCACCTTTTGAGAACTCATGATACCTTGAGTTTCGTCAGTAGTAGAGAATTCTCTTTCAGTCATGCCATCGCGAAGATTTTCTTGAAGAACTTTGAAAAGCACATCAGTAATTTCTTTTTCTACCTCTGGAGCATCTTCATTGATTTTATAGTTAGTAGAGATGCGCACTTGGTCAGCACCTTCGATATTGATAACTGATACTGTTGAATTAGGGAACTCTACCGCAAGCTTGCTTTGAATTTCGCTTGGTTTAACAGGATTATCAAGTTTCACAATATAGTTGCGACCACCAGAGAAGTCAATACCTTGGTTAAGGCCACGCATTGCAAATGAAGCAATCATAACAACGATGATAGCAGCAGAAACAATGAAGCTGACTTTGCGTTGACCAAGGAAGTTGATTTTTGTATTTGTAAGGAAGTTGCGAGAAATACCTGTTGCAAATGTAAGGTTTTGGAATGGTTTCGCTTTAGCACCCCAAACGAAGATGATGCGAGAAAGATAAACCGCTGTAAAGAATGAGCAAACAAGACCGATAATCAATGTTGTAGCGAAACCTTTGATAGGACCTGTTCCGTAAAGCAACAAGATAACACCAGTGATTACTGAAGTCAAGTTAGCGTCGAAGATTGCTGAGAATGCGTTGCTATAACCATCAGCTATAGCTGTGCGTACATTCTTACCTGCGCGAAGTTCTTCTTTAGTACGTTCAAAGATAAGCACGTTAGCGTCAACAGCCATACCAAGAGCAAGCACGATACCGGCGATACCAGAAAGAGTCAATACAGCTTGGAATGAAGCCAAGATACCAAGAGTGAAGAACAAGTTACAGATCAAACCGAAGTTAGCAACCAATCCGGGGATTACGCCATAGTACATCATCATGAAAATCATGAGAAGAACAAGAGCAACAATAAATGACATGAAACCTGATTCGATTGCTTCTTGACCAAGAGATGGACCGATTACCATGTCGCTGATGATTTCAACTTTAGCAGTCATCTTACCACTCTTAAGAACGTTTGCCAAGTCTTGCGCTTCTTCGATAGTGAATTGACCTGTGATTTGAGAGCGACCACCTTCAATAGCATCGTTAACACGTGGATAAGAGTAAACCATGTCATCAAGAACGATAGCAACACAGTTACCGATGTTGTTACCAGTTACGCGAGCCCATTGTTTAGCACCATTGCTATCCATTGTCATTGAAACAACGTTACCTTGCATGTTGTCATAGTCGCTTGAAGCTGCAATTACACATGAGCCATCAAGTGCAGGTTTGCCATTGTTAGATTTCAATGCAACAAGGCTGTAAAGGTCAATATTTTTAACAGCATTAGTTGCTGTATCTGTCATTTGAACTGTTTGTGGCTTAACTTCCCAACGTAGTTTCAAGTTTGAAGGAAGGATTTGTTTAGCCACATTTGATGCCAAAATTTCATCAATTTTAGCTTTGTTCATTATAGTAGCAAGCCCAACATTAGGAGTACCTTGCGCACCGCCTTGAATGAAATAGCTGAAGAATCCTGTATAGGCATCAGTTGTATCAGTAGCAAGCTTATTATCAAGTTGTGCCAATGCATTGCTGATTTCTTCAAGTTTGTATGTTTCATAGAATTCAAGGTTTGCTGAACGTTGTAGCAATTGACGCACACGGTCATGCTCTTTTACGCCGGGAAGTTCAAGAAGGATTTGACCATCTTTTCCTTGAAGCACTTGAATATTTGGAGAAACTACACCATATTGGTCAATACGGCTACGAAGAACGTTTGTTGCCGAATTGTCAACACGATCTTTTACCTCTTGTTTAAGAGTTTTTACTACTGCATCACCCTTTTCGCCAGGTTTAACAACATCTTTAAAGATTACTGAGAAATCAGCGTTTGGAGATTTTTGGAGATATTGTTCGCAGAAAGTTTTAACATAGTCATCTGATTCATGGTTCTTAATAATTACATCAGAAGCAGCAATAGCTGAATCAAAAATAGTATCACCTTGAACAGAACTCATTGAACGAAGAATGTCAGGCATTGAAACCTGCAAAATAACGTTCATACCACCCTTAAGGTCAAGTCCTAAACCAACGCCCCATTTTTGAGCTTCATTGTAAGTGTAACCCATGTAAACGGGTTCTTTACCGATTGAATCGATGTAGTTTTTGTAAGCCTGTTTGTAAGGCTCGGAATCAACGCCCGCTTCGCCAGCCGCTTTAGTTGCATACTCTACTGCATCTTTTTCACAGTTGCTTGTTACAACAGAGAAAGATAGATAGAAAAGACACACGAGTACCAAGAAAATAGCTATGACTCCGGAAACGACGGTTCCTAATGTTCCTTTGCTTTGCATGTGTTAGATAAATATATTAAATGTTTATAAATTAATTTTGTCTTTTTTTCAGCCTGCAAATATACTATTTTTCTTTTAATTAAGCTAATCGACAGGCGCGTTTTTCCCGTTTTCCCTCATTTTTTGCCGTTTACACATTGTTTAAGTGCTATCTTTTTAACTTATAAAACATAAATCTATGACAAGCATCAAGGTAAAATTTCGGTCCTCGACAAACGAGAATAAGGAGAGAACAATCTATTATCAAGTAATTAAAAATCGTGTAATACGTCAGTTAAAAACGGATTACCGACTCTTTATACACGAATGGGACGAAGACAATAATTCAATAATCATCGACAAAAGCAATCGACAGAACTATCTTCAATCCATTGAAGAACGCATTGATTGGGATATTAAGCGATTGCAATCCATCATCAAGCAATTAGAGGACAAGCGAGTAAAATACACAGACGATGATATAATATCAATTTTCCAAAAGCAATCCAATGAACAATCGCTATTTAACTTTATGCAGGGTGTTATTACCCGGCTCCAACAAATGGGCAAACAGCGAACATCGGAAACCTATAGCTGTACTCTTAGAAGTTTTATGCAGTTTCGAGAGAATCAGGATATATTGATGGAAGATATTGACTCGGATTTAATAATAATGTATGAGGCTTATTTACGCAATAGAGGACTTACCAAGAACAGCACCTCGTTCTATATGCGAATACTCCGAGCAGTCTATAATCGTGCTGTTGAAAAGGATTTGACCACCAATCGAAACCCTTTCAAACACGTTTATACGGGTATTGATAAGACCATAAAGCGATCAATCCCATTAAAAGCGATCAAGCAGATTAAGAATCTTGACCTATCAATGCTCCCATCGTTGGACTTTGCAAGGGATATGTTCTTGTTCTCATTCTACACTCGTGGAATGTCGTTTATTGATATGGCATACCTCAAGAAGAATGACCTAACCAATGGTATACTATCGTACCGAAGACGCAAGACCGGGCAACAACTTTTTATCCGTTGGGAGAAGTGTATGCAGGAGATTGTTGATAAGTATAAGAATTCTCTATCGAAATACTTATTACCTATCATAAAACCGATGAATGGAAATGAACGCACACAGTATCAAAATGCGATGTACCTTATCAATCGCAAACTCAAAGAGATTGGCAAAATGATAGGTATTCAACTACCTCTTACAATGTATGTGGCAAGGCATTCTTGGGCAAGTGTGGCAAAGAACAAAAATGTACCAATATCAGTAATCAGTGAAGGAATGGGGCACGACTCAGAAATGACAACGCAAATTTACTTGGCTTCACTTGATACGGCAATTGTGGATAAAGCTAATAGTATGATTTTAAATTCGCTATGAAACTTTGACAAGGTTATCAAACTCGTATCAAGAGACAAACCATTTTTTGCAAAATTACACAAAATATTGAAAAAGAAGACAAAATTGAGGGAAAAATGTGGCTAAGAGTAAAAATAAGAGAGAGAATGTTTAGTAAATCATATTCCATGTTTTATTTATGATATTAAAACACAACACATTAAATCTTCGATTTGTCTCTTGATACGAGACAAATTACATATAATACCGAAATAAATTAATTCAACATTTAATAAATTTACATTACAATTATGAAAAAGTATTTTTTTATCGCTATTACATTCGCAATGGTACTTACTTCTTGCGGAACATCTAAAAGCACAATGACTCCTGCTGTCGAATCAACAAGAAAAGCCACAACCAGTTTAGAAGGACAAAAGGTGGTTGCTGAAACAATTAAATTATCTGGTATAGAAAAAGTTGATGCTCTTAATGAAGATGGAACAGACATGATTAAAATCCCATATAAATGGTTTGCTGGTATAGGTAAAGCTGACAACAAACAAGTTGCAATCGAACTTGCTCAGCGAGAAGCTTATGCTACAATATCTCGCGTATTAAATAATGCTGTTATTGATAAAGCACAACGCGGAAATGTTGTAACGAATTATAACGTTCAACAGGCCCTCACCTTACATTGGGAACAAGTTAGTTCAAGTGTTCAAAAAGCATGCGAGCCATTTGGCAACACCACTATTGAATACAACCCAAGTACTCGAATGTATGAAGCAACTTCAAAAGTTGGAATTCGTGGAGACCGTTTTTATCAACTGCTTAACACGGCCGGGGAGTTTAAGCCTTCAAATTTGACCGGAGAAGAACTTGACCAATTTATTCAAACAAATAAATCAATCATGGAAGCCGCAAGAGGCAACTAACAGAATTAACTATTTAACATATTGTAGATAATGAGAATTTGTTTTTTCCTTTGTCTGCTTTGTATCTATTTTGGGATTAGTGCTCAACAATATCCACCGGAATGGCTAAAATATACCTCCGGTGGATATATGTATGATATACAAAGCGACTATAATAATCGAGATTTAACTGAAACTAAATTTAAGAATTATTTATTGGATATTGCTCGAACTAATCTTGCGAAACAAATTCAAGTACAAGTGCAAGATGTGGCAAAGTTGGACAAATTATCTAATAATGGAAGAACTTGTATTACTTATTCAAGCAATACAAGTTTCTCTACCGACGTAAATCTTAAATTAGTAGAAACAAAAACATCTTACGACCCAACAACCAAACAAGGATTTGCTATTGCATACCTCAATCGTGACGCTGCACGAAATTACTATCAGAACGAGCTAATGCTTGTTTACAATAAGATAGACAACTCGGTGGTGTTATCTAATAATTTTATTGAAGCCGGATTTAAAACTAAAGCCAAATCAGAGTTTGAATCCTCATTAAAACATTTTGCATTAATTGACAAACCATTGTTTTGGATGAATATATTTGGTGCATCACAGTCAGAGTTAACTGATTGGACCGAGCGCTTTAACGCTAAAGAGAGAGAAATTAAGCAAAGGCTTGCCGAATTTAAGCATTCTACAACCATTTATCTATCATGTTCTGCCGATATTTTCGGGAAATCATACCCTACACTACAAAATGAGCTGAAAGGTCTTTTAGCTGCCGATGGATGTAATTTTACAAACAACCCGGCAAATGCTGATTGGGTTATTACTGTGATATGTAATTCCAGAGAACATTCTCAAAAATATTTTAAGGATACAACATCATCTTATTTTGCATATGTAGATGCACAAATTATAATAGATAAAGTCATCACATCACAACGGATATATGAAAACGAATTATCTTCAAAAGGCGGACACACTAGCGGATATTCTCAAGCAGCAAAAGATGCCTATAAAAAATTAAAAAAAGATTTAGGACATATAATTACAACAATTATCAAACAATAATCACTCCTTATCATTTTAAAACAAAAAATATCAATAAATGAAGCTCAAAATTATCGGTTGCATTATTATGCTTACTTTATTTGCCCCAGTATTTGGACAAAATAACTCAACAAAACGCGTTGCGATTCTTAAAACAATTGATAAAGAGGGACAGATCCCATATGCAGTAAAATTGATGATTCGCAGTAAATTATGTGCGGCAATCACTAACACTCCGGGTTATGAGGGCTATGACCGTGTAGATGTCGCGTCTATCATGGACGAGCAGGAGTTTCAACGCACAGGCTTGGTCGATGACTCGCAAATCAAAAAATTGGGGGAAATGGCGGGTGCCGACTATATCCTTATTGCTGAAGCGGCAAGTCTTGGTGGATCTGATATAATTATTACTGCCAAAATTTTAGAGGTAGAGAGTGGTCGCATGGAAAATGCCTCGGATGTTTATACCAGTTTATCACCGGCTGAATTGGATAAAAATTGTCGCATCCTATCAGGGAAACTGCTTAATCTTAATATTGAGACCGGAGCTGTAAAGGGGGAAATTATGATTAACAAAGACAGGTATGTAGGAGAATATATAAATGGCAAACCTCATGGCAAAGGGACTATGCACTATGCCTCAGACGATGCTTTTAAACGCAAAAGCTACGAGGGAGACTGGGTGAATGGCAAAAGACAAGGTCATGGCACTTTAATTTGGAATAATGGAAGTCGGAGGCCAAGCGG
>JAZOCE010000005.1:0-55545 GCA_045596365.1 Muribaculaceae bacterium
CTGCCATCAGGGCTCATTGTTGCTGTGTTGATGGTTACACCTTCAGGAAGAGCCACTTTTTCTACTGAAGCGACTTTCAATTGTGCAAAACCATAGATTCCTGCACTTAACAACAATGCTGAAACAATTAATTTTTTCATGATAATTTTGTTAGTAGTTTTTATTAATTGATTTATGGTCTTAAAAATGATGCAATTTAGCAATATTTTTTCAATTCCAAATCTTATTACCTAAATTTTATACAAAAATAAACATCATATCGACAAATTGAGGGTTGAAAAGAGGAAAAAGGAAAGAGGACAAATCAGAAAGAAAAAAGCAGAAATGAGATAGTGGAGTGGAAAGAGATAGAGAGACTGAAAGGCTAAATTTGAATAGACGGTGGTAAGCGAAGCGCCACCACCGGATGCGAGCCACCGGCAATAAGCGTCGGAAAGACACTACTATGCCAATAAAAGCCCGCAAGGATATCAACCAAATAGCGTGTTTCCCACGCATTCATTTGCGTATCACACCCCGTGGAAATAACCCCACGGCTATTCAAATATAGACCTTCGGGCAATTTCTCATTTTTCATCTTTCATCTTTCATTTTTAACTCGATTGTGTTAAGTTTTGGCACAAGGGCAATATTACTTTTGTACTGTCATTATTAACTCTAAAAAACGACACAATTTTATGTTGGAATTCATCAAAACACGCGACCGCGATTTTATCGCGAAATGCCGGAAAATCTGTGATGGACTTTATCCCGGCGAGCACATCAGTTGCCACGAGTTGGTATATCGTGCTATCACCAACGGAGCCCCAAGCTATTATGTAACGTTTGACTATGCCTATCGCATGCTACGAACAATGCGTCGAGACCGTCTCCCACCGGGCTATAATCCCCTGAAACGGCTCATGTGGACTGAGATAGCTGAGAAAGCCGACCATTACAAATCACAAATGGGGATAAAGACCGATACCGAAGCTCTGTCAATGGTGCTTGCACGCATTTGCGCTTCTCAATTTTTCATAACTCCCAATTATGCCATCAGATTAATACAACAATTAAACCATGACCACAAGATTAAACATAATACCCCTCTGCTGTATGTGCCTTATCGCATGGGGATGCAACTCAAACCAACACGTTTCTGCCAACTCGCAATATAACAATGTATCTGACAGCAACTCGGTTGTTACAAAACAACATCTTGTTTCATCTTTATCTAATGACAGCCTTAATCTACAACTATTCGAAATTACACAATCAACCGACTCAATAGGCGGACTAACAGTGAAAGTTGCCCGACTTTCACGTTCTATCGACCGGATGATCACGACATGCGACAGCACAGTGTCTTCAACTACCGAATCCCACAACCACACCTCTCTTAAAACTGAGATATGTGATATAGAGACACAAAGTCCCACCCGACACCTTATCACATTATTTTCAATTGTTTCCTTGGCTGCTTTTTTAATATATTTAATACTCAAAAAATAAACAGCTATATAATCATGAACTCCTCAATATCATTAAATCTATCAACAACGGCTATCATTCAAGAGATATATGCAACATCGGCTTTGCAATGTCTGCAAAATCTTGATAATGGCAAGCGTCCACCTTTGCTCACCCGAGACCAAGAGCCTGCATTGCGACTGCTGGTGAAAGACTCGTTTGCCCACATTATATTACGATTGCTACCTCACATTGCCTCATGCAACCTTAATGACGAAGATAATAATGGTGTAACCGATAACAATTATGATGAGGTTATTCTATCGGCAGAGATACACGTCCCTACCGGTTTCCCGACATCGGCAACAGGCACTTTGCGTCATGCGATAGAACACGCTATCGCCATGGATGCTATGCATCTATGTTATATGGGGCACAACGACACTTTGAGCAGGCGACACGCCTCTCTTGCCGAAGATGCTCTAAAGAATATTATTCAGTTGCTATCTGTCAGCGACCATAGTAATGCTAAGATTGCGATGAATTGGCTATAGCCTGGAAATCTGTTCCAGTAGGACTTTGAAATGCTCTCAAACCGAGTTTTGGCAACATTGCATAGGCATGTTCAAGAATTGCAGCCTGAATGCGTTCATAAGAGGGCCAATCCTGTTTGGCTGTAAAGAAATAAAACTCAATGGGGATACCATGAGACGATGGTTGCAACTGACGCACAAGCATGAGCATATCATGGTTTACAAGCGGATGCTGTGATATATATTGTTCCATATAGTTGCGAAACACTCGCATGTTAACAAGGTCTTCAGTCGCTTGATCAATACCATCAAGCCAACGGCGTTGCTCATAGTCGGCAAGCTCGGTTTCGGAACAGAAACGCACTGAATTAACATCTATATTTATCGAACGTTTCACTCGACGACCACCACTATTCCACATCCCGCGCCAATTCTGAAACGAATCGGAAATGAGCGCATAGGGGGGGATGGTGGTGATGGTCATATCCCAATTTTGCACTTTTATAGTCGTTAATGTAACCTCTTTAACTGTTCCATTTGCTCCATACTTAGGCGCTTCGATCCAATCGCCGGGACGGAGCATGTCATTGGCAGAGAGTTGCACTCCCGCAACAAGTCCAAGAATGGTGTCCTTAAATACCAAAGTCAATACAGCCGCAGCAGCACCAAGACCGGTGAGTATAACAATAGGGTTTTTATCTACCAATATACTGATAATAACTATTACACCCACACAGATAAATATCAGTTTTAACATCTGATATACACCTTTTAGCGGATGGCTGGTGGTCTGTTGTTTCTCACAAGAGACAAGATATAATGCAGAAATGAATGACGTAATCAAGCGCAACCCGGCAAGAACAATATAGATAAAGCATGATTTTGAAATAATCGTCAACACCAAAGAGTTGCCCTCAAATGCAAGTGGGAGTAATATGTATAATATTATAGGTGGCAACAAATGACACACTCCATACAACACATGGTCATTAAATAAAATATCATCCCACTTTGCAACAGTTTTGCTTGTTAAACGTCTAACTATTTTTGCCAATATCTTGTGGCAGAAATGATAAGAGGCTATGACCAACACGATAATAAAACTTATAATTACCATGCGACTGACTGACAATAGATAGTTAGGCGCAACTCCCATCTCAGTCAACAACTCATTCAATTTAACCAATATTATCTCCATATCATTATTTTTACACTCACAAAGATAACAATCTTCAATCAAAAATAATATTTAAATTGATTTTAAGACTTGCCTTTTATCCAAAATTGTTGTATCTTTACAAATGAACAACGGGATAAAGATTATGTATTTCAGCGATTATCGAAAACATAAGAAAGCACAATTACGCAGCTCTCTTTTCTGGGAATATGACATGAATAATTTTGATTTCTATCAGATGAAATCTATTGTTGTTCAACGTGTCATAGAACGAGGATTAACCGAAGACTATTATGCAATGTTTAATCTATATGGAATAAGAGGGGTAAAAGAAATTGTAAAGAATATATCATACCTTAATCCCAAGGACATTTCTTTTGTCTGCGCATTGTTTAATTTAAAAAAAGAAGATCTTAAATGCTACACACAGAGACAGTTGCGCCTTCAACATTGGAACTCCTAAATCGTTTAATGAGCGACCAACTATTTCAAGATTTCAGATTAGCTTCATTAGAAGATATCGCTGCAATGAAGTTAAATGCAATTACCGGAAATGGAACACGCATAAAAGACTTTATTGATATTGCATATTTATCATCAATTTTTCCCTTTAACCAAATGCTTGATTTTTACAATTTAAAGTATAATTCCAGCACATTGATGCCAATGAAAGCAATTACTTATTTTGATGATATTAATTTCAAAGAGCCTATTAAAATGATAAATGGGTTTTTCATGGAAAATCATATCTAAGCGCTTAGAATTGATGCAGAGACACAGTTCAAAACGTTTCCCTATATTATAATCAAAAGCCACTCCCAATGGGAATGGCTTTTATCTTTTTTATGAATAGGGGATTATTCCTCTTCTTCGTCTTCTTTCATGTTGTGGTAAACGTTTTGAACGTCTTCGTCTTCCTCAAATTTTTCAAGCAATTTTTCAATTTGAGCACGTTGTTCGGCATTTACCTCCTTGAGATCGTTAGGAATGCGTTCAAATTCAGCGCTAACAATTTCAAATTCGTTTTCTTCGAGATATTTCTGAATGTTGGCAAATTCTTCAAATGCACCATAAAGGATGATTTCTTCCTCATCGGCAACTACTTCGTCAACACCATAGTCAATCAATTCAAGTTCAAGATCTTCTACCGATACACCATCTTTAGGTTTGATTTTAAACACGCTTTTATGCTCAAAAAGGAATGTCAAAGATCCTGATGTTCCAAGCGAGCCACCATGTTTATTGAAATAAGAACGAACATTGGCAACTGTGCGAGTATTGTTATCGGTAGCAGTTTCTACTACGATAGCAATCCCGAAAGGTCCATATCCTTCATATACGATTTCTTTGTAGTCGCCGGCATCTTTGTCGGTGGCTTTCTTAATAGCGCGTTCTACAGTGTCTTTAGGCATGTTTGCAGCCTTAGCATTTTGCATGAGCACGCGCAAGCGAGGGTTCATTACAGGGTCGGCACCACCGGCTTTTACAGCGATAGTGATTTCTTTACCAATCTTGGTAAATGTGCGAGACATATTACCCCAGCGTTTGAGTTTTCTTGCTTTGCGATATTCAAAAGCTCTTCCCATTGTGGTTATTTTTTATTGTATGGTTATTTATTTAGATTTATCTTAATGTTGCGCCAAGACGTTTTTCCAAATTAGTGATAATCTTGTTCATCACAGCCTCGATTTGCTTGTCTTGAAGTGTTTTTTCGTCATCTTGAATTGTTATGGCAATAGCATAGGATTTTTTGCCTTCGGGCAAATTCTTTCCTTCATACACATCAAAGAGAGTAACACACTTGAGCAGGCGACGTTCACTTTCACGCACAACGGCTTCAATTTGTTCCATTGTAATGGCATTGTCTATCAATAACGCAAGGTCGCGTTTAACAGGCATTGTCTTAGGCAATGCTGTATATGTAACTTTTTTCTTCAATGCCAAGCGCACAAGGGAGTTCCAATCAAGTTCGGCAAAGAATACATCTTGACGGATATCCATTTTCTTCAATACTGATTTAGCAACGATACCCATTTCGCCAAGTTCTTTTCCTGCACGTGTAACAATCTTCAACGATGCTGCAAAGATGCAGTTTTCTCCTTTCACCAATTGAATTTCTCGTTCTGAAATACCAAGACGTGCAATAACATTCAACACAATTGCTTTTAAATCATAGATTGTCGCAGGCTCTTCAGGTCGGCACCAATTACATGTGCGCATAGCACCTGTAAGCCACAATCCTAAACGGCTATATTCACTATAAGGAGCAAGAGGAGCCTCTTTTGTAGATTGTATGTCAGGGTTGAAATAATATACATTACCAAATTCATACATCATCAAGTCGCTCGACTTGCGATTGATATTGTGAACTGCCGATTCCAAACCACCAAATAACAATGTTTGACGCATCACATTGAGGTCGTTGCTCAATGGATTGAGCAATTTCACACAATTTTCAGCGGGATATGCAGCAAGACCTTTATAATAGCCCTCAGCAGTCAATGAATTGTTCATTATCTCATTAAAACCTACGGCTGTGAGCTGTTGACTTATTAGCTCGCGAAGGTCATTGGCACTATCGGTTAATGTCTTATAAGACAAACTTGAGTGAACTGTTGACGAGATTTCAATATTGTTGTATCCATATATGCGCAACACATCTTCAATCACATCACAAGGACGTTGAACATCTACACGATATGTAGGAACAAGAAGGTCTATTTCGCCATCATGACGTGCCACAATCTCAATTTCAAGAGAAGCAAGGATTGAATCAACTGTTGCAGGCGCAATCTCTTTACCAATGAGAGCATTAAGTTTCTCATAAGAGAGTGTTACATGGAATGGCTTAATCTCTTCGGGATAGATATCCACAATATCACCACACACCTCACCTCCGGCAAGTTCTTGCACCATCAATGCTGCAAGTTTTACAAAATATAATGTTCCATTAGGATCAATACCACGCTCATAACGAAATGACGCATCGGTATTCAATCCATGACGGCGAGCTGTTTTGCGCACCGATGTGGGATTAAAATAGGCACTTTCAATAAAAATTGACGTTGTCGATTCTGTTACACCTGAATCAAGACCTCCAAATACTCCTGCAATACACATAGGGGCATTGGCGTTGCATATCATCAAATCATTTTCATCGAGTTTGCGTTCTACTCCATCAAGAGTTGTGAATGGTGTACCTGTTGCACAATTTCGCACTACGACTTTATCTCCCTCTATTTTATCTACGTCAAAGCAGTGTAGAGGTTGCCCCATGCCATGTAGTATAAAATTAGTAATATCCACAACATTGTTAATAGGGCGTTGACCTATGGCAGTCAAGCAATCCTTCAACCATTGCGGACTTTCTGCAACTTTGATGTTGCGTATTGTTACCCCTGAATAACGTGGACATGCCATAGTATTTTCAACCTCTACAGCAATCGCTCTTTCTGCCTTGTCAACCTTGAACGATGACACATCGGGGCGTTGCAACTTAACAGCTTCAGCATTTTGGGCAAGCCATGCACTCAAGTCACGAGCCACTCCATAGTGAGATGCAGCATCAATGCGGTTAGGCGTCAAATCCACTTCAAGGACATAGTCACTTGTGAGATTATAATATTCTGCGGCTGGAGTTCCTGGTTTTACATCATCATTTAATACGATAATACCATCATGTGATGTTCCGATTCCTATTTCATCTTCGGCACATATCATTCCCAATGACTCTACCCCACGTATTTTTGATCGTTTGATTTGGAATTCGTTATCTCCGTCATAGAGAGTGGTCCCCACAGTTGCAACCACTACGGTTTGTCCGGCAGCAACGTTTGGCGCACCACACACAATTTGTGTAGGCTCACCTGTTCCCAAATCTACTGTTGTGATGTGAAGGTGATCGCTATTGGGATGGTCCTCACATGTGAGAACTTTACCGATTACGACACCACGTAATCCACCTTTTATTGATTCTACTTCTTCTACTCCTCCGGTTTCAAGACCGATAGATGTAAGTGCGGCTGCAAGTTCGTCAGGAGTCAACTTGAAGTCGATGTACTTTTTTAACCAATTATATGATATATTCATAAATAGAAACGATTTTCAGGGAATAGCCTATTTTGTGCAATTCATCCCATTATAATTCGTGCAAATTTACAAAGAAATTTTCAGTATCTCAATAAATTGCACTTCCTTTCAGTAAATTTACTTAACTATATGAATTATTTCGACAAAGAGACGTAATGAGGCATTGCTCCTTCTTGTGTACACACATATGCCGAGATATCTACCGCTCTTTGATGCGCCTCCTTAATCTCATCTCCTTTTAATATCGATGCAATAAATACTGCTGTAAATGCATCGCCGGCTCCAACAGTATCAACAACCTCTACCTTGGGCGTTTCAATAAATGACATTTCATTGCGACTAAACACATAACTACCATTTATCCCGCAAGTCAAAATCAATATTTTTAACTGATAGCGCGTCATCAATTCACAACATTGAGCATTGAAATCTCCCCTAAGCGCAAATATTTCACCTACAACACTCAGTTCTTCATCATTTATTTTTAATACATTACACTTTTTTAATGATTCATGTATTATTTCACGAGAATAAAAATTCTGCCGCAAATTAATATCAAACACCTTTAGTGCATCATGAGGCATAGCATCGATAAACGAGCTTATTGTATGTCGAGATTTGGCATTTCGCTGAGCAAGAGTACCGAAACAAACTACACTTGTTGCCTGTGCAAGCCACAACAATTTTTCGTTCAATGAAATATTGTCCCACGCCACATCTTCAGTGATTTCATACTGAGGAACTCCCACTGCGTCAAGCGAAACTTGTACCGTCCCTGTCGGATAATCAATCTTTTCAAGTAGGTAATTAAGCCCCACCTCTTTAAATGCAATTTCTATTTCTTGCCCTAAGTCATCGTTTCCTAATGAACTGACAACTACACTTTGAAATCCTTGGCGCAGAACATGATAGGCAAAATTGGCAGGAGCACCACCTATCTTTTTACCTTCAGGGAACATATCCCACAACACCTCACCTATTCCAACAATCACTCCACCATTATTCCATTTTTTATTCATCAATTGCACTGGAGTTAGTCCTAAAACCGGATGTTTCCACTCCGGAGCAATAAACGACAATGGCTCCAAAACAAAGTTTCTTATATGCATGCGTGGATGAGGTAACGTGAGTTTCGGAGTGTGCACTACTAATTCATCAATTGCGATGATATCAATATCGATTTCTCGGTCTATATAATTCCCTGCATCATCACGATGCCTACCTGCTGAAATTTTTCTCTCTATCGCTTGCAAAGCATTTAATAACTCAACAGGCGCAATTTCTGTTTCAATGGCAATTCCGAGGTTTAGAAATTCTGCATCGGATTCATATCCCCATGGTTGAGAATGAAATAATGGTGCACGTCGTGCTGACGTACCGCACAAATGCTCAATATGGGCGACAGCCTGCTCAATCAAAACAAGGCGGTCACCCATATTGGAGCCTATGTTTATGTAGGCAACGGGCATCTATATGATGTTTTTATAGAGATTTTTTTACTTCTACCTCTTCAAATGCTTCAATGATGTCGCCCTCTTGGATATCATTATAACCTGCAATATTAAGACCGCAGTCATATCCCGAAAGAACTTCTTTAACATCATCTTTAAAGCGTTTCAATGAGCCAAGTTCTCCGGTGTAACGAACAATACCATCGCGTATCAAGCGCACCTTGCAAGAGCGTTTGATTTTCCCTTCGCGCACAATCGCTCCGGCAATTGTTCCGACTTTAGAAATCTTGTAGGTTTGAAGCACTTCAGCTGTACCTGTAACTTCCTCTTTGAGTTCGGGTGCAAGCATCCCTTCCATCGCATCTTGTACCTCTTCGATTGCTTGGTAGATAACCGAATATAAACGTATTTCAACACCGTCACGTTCAGCGGCACGACGAGCAACAACTGATGGACGTACCTGGAAACCGATGATAATCGCATCAGAAGCTGCGGCAAGAACAACATCACTCTCAGAAATTTCACCAACTGCCTTGTGAAGCACATTGATTTGAATTTCTTCAGTTGATTGCTTGATAAGAGAATCCGACAGCGCTTCAATTGATCCGTCAACGTCACCCTTAACAATGATATTTAATTCGTGGAAGTTACCCAATGCACGACGGCGAGCAATTTCTTCAAGAGTCATACGCTTGTTAGTGCGGAGACCAAGTTCGCGTTGCAATTGCTCACGTTTGTTCGCAATTTCTCGAGCTTCTTGCTCTGTATCCATCACATTGAATGTATCACCGGCGGTAGGAGCTCCATTCAAGCCAAGAATTAATGCAGGAGTAGCAGGTCCTGCCTCTTTGATACGTTGGTTTCGCTCGTTGAACATTGCTTTCACACGACCATAATGTGTACCGGCAAGAATTGTATCACCTACGCGGAGTGTACCATTTTGCACAAGAACAGTAGCAACATAACCACGACCCTTGTCAAGTGAAGATTCGATGATAGACCCTGTTGCTTTGCGGTCAGGGTTAGCCTTCAATTCAAGCATTTCTGCTTCAAGCAACACTTTTTCCATCAATTCGTCAACGCCAAGACCTTTCTTCGCCGAGATATCTTGAGATTGGTATTTACCACCCCAATCTTCAACAAGATAGTTCATGTTGGCAAGTTCTTCTTTAATCTTATCAGGGTTAGCTGTTGGCTTATCTATTTTGTTAATTGCAAACACGATGGGAACGCCTGCTGCAGAAGCATGGTTGATTGCTTCTACTGTTTGAGGCATGACGCTATCATCGGCAGCTACAATAATGATACACAAGTCGGTTACTTTAGCACCACGCGCACGCATCGCCGTAAACGCTTCGTGGCCGGGAGTGTCAAGGAATGTGATGCGACGACCATCGCTGAGTTTTACATTATAAGCACCAATATGCTGAGTGATACCACCAGCTTCACCGGCGATAACGTTAGCTTGGCGTATATAGTCGAGCAATGATGTTTTACCATGGTCAACGTGTCCCATGACAGTAACAATCGGTGGGCGATCAGTGAGTTCTTCTTCACTATCTTCCTCTTGTGCTATTGCTTCTACCACCTCAGCAGAAACATATTCCGTTTTGAATCCAAATTCTTCAGCAACAATATTGATAGTTTCAGCATCAAGACGTTGATTGATAGACACCATCACGCCAATGTTCATACATGTAGCGATGACATTGTTTATGGGCACATCCATCATTATTGCAAGGTCATTAGCCGTTACAAACTCTGTGAGTTTAAGCACCTTGCTTTCTGCTTCTTCGAGTTCAGCGGCTTCGCGCTCGCGATTTGCAAACGCCTCACGTTTTTCTTTACGCCATTTAGCGCCCTTCTTTTGTCCTTTACTTGTGAGACGTGCAAGTGTTTCTTTCACTTGTTTTTGCACATCTTCCTCATTCACTTCTACATGAACAGGACGTTTTGCACGGATCTCTTTTGCTGGTTTTTCATGGCGTCGTTCACTCTTGCGAGAGTTGCCTCCTTGATTATCTTGTTGCATCGATGTTTTTTCGATGTCAATCTTTTCTTTTCCACCAATGCGTTTGCGTTTTTTACGATCTCCATTACCCTGATTATTTGCGGATTGAGCAGCTTTATCTTTAGCAATGCGTTCGTTACGTTTCTCCTCTTTGGTCTTTTTCTTAGGACGAGTTTGCTGATTAATTGCCGAAAGGTCTATCTTACCAACGACATTGACTGTTGGTCCGGCAACAGTGCGTTTAAGAGTAAACACCTCGTTGTCAGCTTTTGGATCTTCCGGCTCTGGAGCCTTCTCCTCTTTCTTTTCACTCTTTGGAGCTTCTATCTTAACCTCAGACTTAGGAGCTGAAACTACCTCTTTTTTCACAGGAGCTTCAACTTTTTTCTCTACAGGCTTTGGTGCCTCTACAACAGGCTTAACAGGCTCTTGTTTAGGAGCAGCCGGCTTGTTTTCAACTTTTTCAGACTCTTGTTTTGGCTCAATCGGCTTTTGCGCAGGTTTACCGGCTGCAGAAAGATCAATTTTGCCAAGAATTTTAGGTTGTTGAGTGGGTTCAGCCAAAATCTTAATTTCTTCAACTTGTTTTAGAGCCTCTTTTTGTACAGGTTTGCTTTTTTCCTTTTGGCGCTCAGATGAGAATTGAGCCGATTTGTTCTTTTGTTCCTTATCGGTACTAAACTCGTTTACCAAAAGATTATAGGCGTCGTCCTCAATACGAGCATTGGGATTATCATCGATTGAGATACCTTTTTTGCGCAAAAAATCAATTACCGTAGGGATTGCTACGTTAAGGTCTTTTGCTACTTTACTGATTTTTGTTTTCGCCATATATTATAAACGGGATTTGCTTACTTATAATTACTCTTCTTCAAATTCAGCCTTCAAGATACTGATAATTTGATCTACTGTATCTTCTTCAAGGTCGGCTTTTTCGACAAGAATCTCACGAGGTGTTGAGAGAACTGACTTAGCTGTTACACATCCTATTTCTTTCAATGCATCAATTATCCATGCATCAATTTCATCTTTGAATTCATCCAAATAGATATCTTCTTCATAGGCTTCTTCTACATCACGATATACATCGATTACATAACCTGTCAACATTGAAGCGAGTTTGATATTCAAACCTCCCTTACCAATTGCCAATGACACCTCTTCCGGACGAAGGAACACTTCTGCTTTCTTTTCTTCTTGGTCAAGACGAATAGATGAAATCTTAGCAGGACTCAATGCACGTTGGATGAACAATGAAGGGTTAGTTGTGTAGTTGATAACATCGATATTTTCGTTGCGAAGCTCACGAACAATACCATGAATACGAGAACCCTTAACTCCCACACATGCCCCTACCGGATCGATGCGGTCATCATAGCTTTCTACGGCAATCTTTGCACGTTCTCCCGGGATGCGAGCAACAGCACGAATATTGATAAGACCATCGTGAATTTCAGGAACTTCAAGTTCAAACAAGCGACGTAAGAAATTTTCATGAGTACGCGAAACTGTTACTTTGGGATTGTTATTCTTGTTGTCCACATTAATAACCACAGCTCTCACTGTTTCTCCCTTACGGAAATAGTCGCCCGGAATAGACTCGTTTTTGGGTAGAAGCATTTCATTTTTGTCGTCATCAAGAAGAAGCGTTTCTTTTGACCATGTTTGATATACTTCACCTGTTACAAGTTCTCCTTCAAGCTCTTTAAATTTAGAGTATATAGCTTCTTTTTGAAGATCGAGAATTTTAGATTGAAGAGTTTGACGAAGATTAAGGATAGCACGACGACCAAAGTCGGCAAAGAAAATTTCTTTAGTGTGTTCCTCTCCGATTTCCACATCAGGGTCTTGATCGGCACGAGCATCGCTCAAACTGATTTGTGTATTTGGGTCGGTAACCTCTCCATCAGGAACAACCTCAAGATTTTGGAAAATTTGAACATCGCCTTTATCAGGGTTCATAATCACATCGAGGTTTTCATCTGTCCCAAACATTTTAGAAAGTACGTTACGGAAAGATTCTTCCAAGACACTTATCATTGTTGTCTTGTCAATGTTTTTTAGCTCTTTGAACTCGGCAAAACGCTCCACCATATTTGGAGCTTCCTCTTTCTTAGCCATAGGTAATTTTTCTTTATTTGAATTTTATTAAATATTTTACTGATTTTGTCTCGTTAAATTTAAAAGTGAGCGGTTCCTTTATCAGGGTTGGACGCTTAGCCCCTTCTTCTTTAACTTTCTTTTCTATCTCAAAAGTGAACTCATCATTACCCACCTCTGTGAGAACTCCGTGCAACTTGCGACCATCACATGTGAGAACTTCAATATCATTTCCAATATTTTTTAAATATTGACCACGCACTTTAAATGGAGCTGTCAAGCCGGCTGAGCCCACTTCAAGTTCATAATCCTCCACATCTCTATCAAATACCGACTCGATTTTGCGAGTTATGTTTACACACATATCGATATCTATACCTGTTTCGCTATCCAATTCCACAATGATAGCATTGCCTGGATTTACTTTTATATCCACGATAAACAAGTCGGTATTTTCAATCGCTTGTTCTACTGTTTGTGTTAATAATTGTTTGTCAATCATTCTTTTTGTTCACTTATCGATACAACAATAGCGTACCTTCTCATGGCACATAAAAACCGTGTGAAGGCCGCCGTTTAGTAAAAAAGAGAGGGAACTATCGCCCCCTCTTAATCCTAATCGCCACAAAGGTATAACAAATTTTCGCGCTATGCAAGTGCATCTTTTTTCATTGCTCATATAATTAGCCCGGCATGACAAAATATTAGTTTTTTTACATACTATTTATATATTATTAATGCTTTTACAGTGCAACATGTATCCATATGCCCCCTTTTTCCCATATTAATTCCTTGTGAGGAAGCTTTCTTAATATAGCAAACAAACGTCTGTTTGCCGATATGCTACCGGTGGTAATATCAGCAGCACGTCCGCAAAGATGATAAGAGTGCTTTGCTCCACCAATGATCTCATTCAGCATACTGCTCCGATATCCGCTATTAACCTTAATGGGCTTCCCAAACAATTCGCGAGCAGGGTCCAACACTATATCTATTAATCGGCGCATATTTTCTACTGCATCTTTATCAGGCTCATTATCTATATTCATTCTCACAGCTGTATCGCTATCTGATAGTTCCTGAAGAGTAAAGTATTTCATAGCATTTTATTCATTTTTAGTTTTCACATTCTCATTCAACCACTCCATCAACTGCTTTGCCGAAGGATCATCAATTAAAGACTTTGCAAGACGAGCCAACTCCGCTAAATCCCCCTTGTTTTCCCCTTTTTCACAAATACTCTTAACCTCAATTAAAGCCAACGATATTGAGCCTATAAAAGTAAATACCGGAATAATGGGAACATCCCACGACAACGTGTTCCTGAGATAGCACACTACCGATATAACCATCACATCAATTAGCGTCAGCGATATCAGCGCATTAAAATAACGCGCCATTTTGTCGATTGTTCGTCGCAATGCTCGAGATGTACGCTGCTCTCCCCGCTTTCCAGCCTTGCGCCAACCGCTCCATAAGTCGGCAATTACAGCAAGCAACACCCCAACATACTCAATCACAACAATCCCAAGCAAAATAAAAATAGTCTTTGTGTCAATCATAGTATTAAATTTTAAATTCTTCACAAAATTACCACCTACCCACCCCCATCAACACGTCATCCCATCGCAATTACAAAAAAACGGGAGCAATTGCTCCCGTTTCCTACATATTTTAATCTGTTGATTAGTCGATTTCTTGGTCAGCTTCGTAACCACCCATTTCGCGGATAGCGTTTTTCAATATTACATATTGTTGGAATAGGTGATTTACAGGAACTTCGTTCTTAGTGTAGTCGTGCATTGGGCTCTTCAAGAAGAAACTCAAGAAACGTTGTGTACCCCAACGTCCTGCGCGAGCAGCAAGGTCGCTAAGAAGGACGAGGTCAAGACACAAAGGAGCAGCAAGGATTGAGTCACGGCAAAGGAAGTCAATCTTGATTTGCATTGGGTAGCCCATCCAACCGAAGATATCAATATTATCCCAACCTTCTTTGTTGTCGTTGCGTGGTGGGTAATAGTTGATACGAACTTTGTGGTAGTAGTCAGTATATAGATCAGGTTGTTCTTCAGGAACAAGGATTGATTCCAAAGTAGAAAGTTTACTTACTTCTTTAGTGCGGAAGTTAGCAGGTTCGTCAAGAACAAGACCGTCGCGGTTACCAAGGATGTTAGTTGAGAACCATCCAGCAAGACCTAAGCAACGAGTACCGATGATAGGAGCGAAACCTGATTTAACAAGAGTTTGACCTGTTTTGAAGTCTTTACCCGCGATAGGCAATTTAGTTTTTTCAGCCATTTCCCACATTGCAGGAATGTCAACAGTTGTGTTAGGAGCACCCATGATGAAAGGAGCGCCTTCAGCAAGAGCTGCATAAGCATAACACATTGAAGGAGCGATGTTTTCTCTATCATCAGCCTTCATTGCTGCTTCAAGATCAGCAAGTGTATAGTGTACTTTTTCGTTTACGGGAACATAAACTTCAGTAGATGCAGACCAAAGAACGACTACGCGGTCAACTCCGTTAGCTTTTTTAAAGTTACGGATATCTTCACGAAGTTGTTCAGTCATATCCCAACGGTCTTTACATTCTTTTACGTTGTTACCTTCAAGGCGTTTTGCAAAGTTTTTGTCAAAAGCAGCCTTCATAGGAACGATCTTTTCAAGCTCGTCTTTTACCGGATTGATATCTTTTTCCTTCAATACCTCACAGTTGATAGCTGATTCATAGGCATTTTCAGGATATACGTCCCATGCGCCAAACACGATATCTTCGAGTTTTGTCATTGGAACGATTTCGTCATATTTCAAATATTTTTTGTCAGCACCTTTGCCAACACGGATTTTGTCATATTGAGTCATTGAGCCCACAGGCTTAGCAAGGCCTTTACGAGCCATCAAAACACCGGTCATAAAAGTAGTTGTAACCGCTCCAAGACCAACAACCAAGACACCGAGTTTACCTTCGGCTTTCTTTACGTTAACTTTGTTCATGATGATAAATTAATTATAATTTTATTGTTTAATTATTTCTGTTTTTGAGACTTTTCATGTTTGTTCATAAAAAATCACGTAAAAGTACAAGTTATTTTTTAAATGCAAATTTATTTCTATAATAATCTTTGCTTAATTTCCTTAACGCAAGTTAAAAATGCTCGCTTTTGGCAAATTTCTGCTAATTCACGGCAATTCAAAATCGGCATTTTCAAAACAAATGTTAACTCTACCTCAAATTAGGCACATTCTTGCAACTGCATCTTATATTTACTACAAATACTTTCGTGGCGTCTCATCATATACACCAATAGCAAATTCAATACTGTGAGTTCAAATACAAAATAGGCTATGGGGCAATCTAAGAGAACTGCCACAAACAACGCAATGCTACGCGTGTTAAAGGTTAGGATATTGGTATATTTCATTAATGGCCTACTACTTGCTCTGAACCTTTCGCGAAAATCGACCGGCACAGTATCACCATAATGCGACTTCATACATCTACGCAATTGTTGCATTTGGGGAGTGAGTACCTCTTGATTTGCAGTATAATGCCGATAAAAAAACATGATTGTCTTTTTCCAGAAATTTCCTTTCCATGGTAATGTTGCAAAGTCATCATCAATTTGATCAGTTGTGGTCAACTCACTACCGGTCTCACCCTTTACAAAATAGAGATGAAATTGGCGATAGTAATCGGCAACGGCAGCCTGCTTGGCATGGCACACACCGGCAACAATCGCAACAGTCCATATCACCCACTGATGTTCACAAAAAAACACAGTGGTATTGTTTATACGCAAACACAGTGCAACATATATAGCTATAAACCACAAATCACCACTCATTCCGTCAAGAATACGTCCAAACTTGGAATATTGCTTTGTCATACGCGCCAATTGGCCATCGGCACTATCAAAAGTATTGGCCCACACAAGTAGCAGAATGCCCAATACATTTACCCAAAAATCAGGAAAATACATCAATATTCCAGCTCCAACGCCTAAGAAAATAGACGCTATCGTAATTGCATTAGGAGAAACGCCCAAGCGCCTCGCCAAGCGTGCCCATAAATACCCGATAGGACGATAAAAAATGAGATCAATCGATTCCTCAGTGTCCATTGACTTCAAGGAGCTACGATAATCATTTCTTATTTCATCTATCTTTGACATCTACAAGCCGTTATTATGATATATATTCTGTATAATTATTTATAAAACGTTTAAACGATGGCAATTTCATCAATACCAATTCAAACAATGCGATGCCTACCACCGAGCATAATGCCCCAAGTATCACATCTATAATATAATGATGACATGAATAGACCGCTGTAAACCATATTCCTATCATTATTATTGCAAAAACCACTCGCAACCACATCGCGCAATGTGAACGCAAAGAGTAATAAAAGGCAATTACCATATATGCCGAATGGAGAGATGGCACAGCAGCAAACACATTGGCATTACGAGAATATAATCCGTCAAACACCATCCAACCTGTCATTGCGTCAAAACGGCCAAGTCCGGCAACATCTCCGGGCGTGCCAAGAATGGGCTCAAATCCATATTTTATCACATACCATGGCGGAGCCGCAGGGTGAATATAGTAACAAGCAAACCCTATGAGGTTTACAAGCAAAAATACTATCGCAAAGTGTAAATATATCTTACGCTGACGGCTGAAATACAACCCAATCCCAAACATAATGGGTACAGGCACCCAACACAAATAGAACACTCCTGCCCAAAAGTCCATAAATGAACAATTATGAAGGTAAAAAAACTCATTTGGAGTGAGCATGCCTTGAGCTGTTGTAATTCCAAACAATGCTTTCTCTGCATCATAGAGTTCTTTGACATCAATGGGGTTTACTTCATAATTGGGCAACAAATTCATCCAATCATACGATATGCCAAACAATGCAAATGGGACAAGCGCCACAACAAACTTGCGAGTAGCGCCATTAAACAAAAACATTCCGGCAATCAAAAATGCAAGCAAGCCATGTTCTGGCCGCATCCCTATGCAAAATCCCGTAACACATAGCCAAATTGCAAGGCACACGACCAATATCACGCTCTCTTTCAGAGAGGGTAATTTTGTAATATTTTTCAACATCATCAACCTATTTTCTCATCAGTTGTTTGCGACAATGCATTATGCGGGCAAAAGCAGTGAGATTAGCAAATACCGCAATAATACCCATTGCTACAACAAGTATTAATATCGGGTCAAATGCCGGAACCTCGGCATTATAGCCATAGATACCACATGCAAGAGCTGCTACACTTGTTATAACAACACGCTCAGGACGTTGCATAAATCCTATTTTACATTCTATATCAAGACCTTCAGCACGAGCTCTCACATAGCTCACCATTATTGAGCCTATCAAAGCAAGGAATGTGATTATTGCGCCTATCTCATATCCAGTTTCCATAAGGTAGTAAGTTATACCGCCTAATGTAAACAATTCGCAATATCGGTCAAGCACAGAATCATACATTGCACCAAACGTGGTTATCATCCCTCCTAATCGAGCAACTTGACCATCAAGCATATCAAATAACGAGAAGATGATTATAGTCGCACCCGACCACGCAATCCAGTAGAACTGGTCAATTACAGTCTCCTGTGTTGAAGCATAAACCAGCAATGCAGCAGCAAGTACATTCCCCAAAAATCCTATTGTTGTTACAACGTTTGGAGTAATCCCTATTTTAATCATTCCATATACAAGCGGATTGATAATCTTGTATATCAATTGCTGTAAAGCATCACGCAATTGTTTAAAAAATTTCTTCATCGTTATATTAATGTTTTATTTTTGTTGACACTTTTTTTATTGAATCTTTTATGGGTACGTTGCGAAAAACAAAATAGCGTTGTAACATAAAGTTCCAAAAAATTGAAACTATCAAAGACACTGCAAGCTGTGCTACCATGAAACAACCGTTATCGGTAACACCCCAATCGGCAAGGAACGTCAAACTCGACAATAGATTTGTCGCAATATCTGTCCCAAATGAATTTAGCAACAAACTCCCTGTCCACACCATCGCATATTTTATTGCTACATATCGTTTACTACAACCTTTAGGTTGGAATGTCCATTTGTAATTTATACTGCAATTAACCACTCCTCCGGTAGCTGCTCCTATCGCCTTTGCAATAAACGCATCTGGGATAACAAACGCAAACAATACGAAACTCAATCCCATGTCTATCCACGATGCTATCTGTGAAGAGACTGAAGCTTTCAAGAACATCAGAAGCCCTTTGGCTTTCTTTGGTTTCTCTTTAATATTTTCCTGTGTTTCCATATTATCAAATGAAATAGTTCAACAATAATATTACTATCGCGCCATACACTCCGGCAAGAATATCGTCGGCCATTATACCATAACCGCTTTTTATGTTTTCCATCTTTCTAACGCCTAATGGTTTCACCATGTCAAAGAAACGAAAAAGGACAAATGCCACGAGGATTATGTACCATTTTGCGTCACGAGGGACAGCAAGCAACGTTATCCACATACCCACTACTTCATCAATCACTACTCGCGAAGGGTCCTCACCCCAATATTGCTCTGCGACAGTTGATGACCACACACCCAAAATGGTGAACACAACAACCAATGATGCAGTTACCAGTACCCATGAACAATAACTCATAAAAAGAAACATTGGTAACCACACAGCTATTGCAAAGACAGCACCCATAGTACCGGGTCCCCAAGGGAAATATCCGGAGCCACATGCCGTTGCTATAATTTTGTGTATGAGTGGAAATTTTTTCATCCTCTATATCTTGATTTATTTTCTATATTCTTTAATCTCTGCCATTATTGCTTTGGCAATGCTTGAAGCTGCTTCGGTTCGACATGGTGCATAGCTTGGCCAGTCATTGAAACTAACGAGTTTCAGTTCACCATCAGATGATATTATGCAATCACCACCATATATCTTCACATTCAATTCATCGGCTGTTTTTACACATAGAGTTTTTATCTTTTGCCCTATTGCTTTGATTGCTTCATTGCCGGTATTCAATAGTTCATAACCATATTTGCCTCCATTGGCAACAAACGGACAGAACCAATAAAAGAACGGTTGACCTTTCACGCCATAGAATTTCACTAAATCTCCTGTCAAATGTTTGCTTATAACAGCTCGTGGTATCCCTCGCAAAAAGTATTCTTGCAACATTTCTTGAGCCTCTTCTGCATGACGCACATAAGTTACATCCTCTTTGTGCATGGCATGTTGATCACCTCGCTTAATCCAGCATTGGGCAATATTGGCTTTTTGAAGACGATTTTTCACTACCTCATCAGTATTCACGACAAAACTTTCAGGATAAGGGATATTATTTCCTAAAAGAATGCGTGTCATGCGCTCACGCACACAATTTTCTATTCCATAACCGGAGTTCAGCACCAATCGACCATCATCCTCCATCTTTTGCAATAGTGCAATCGATTTGGGATCTCGGCACATGTTCACAATGATACTCTCCTCAACCTTTCCGGCGAGGAATTGCTCCTCACTATAAATTTTCACTTCACAGCCACGCTTGCGCAACTGCTCGGCAACCATATTTAATATCGTTGCATCATTGCCTATGTGATTAGGGGAATACACCCCGGCTCTCATTATCGCAGCTATTTTTATCTCAGACATTATCTTTATTTTTCTTGCGTTCCACTTCCTTGACAAACTCATTGGCTGTTGAGATGTCATTTACATGGTCAACATCTATAATCTTCTCAAATTCATAAGCCTGCAACTTCAATCCAGCCTTAACCAATTCTCGCTGATAATCGCGCATATCAGTTATACCGTTTTGAATACAGTCATTCAGCACTTTGACGGCCTTGACGCTCAAGGCATATATACCTCCCGATATGATGCGAACTCCCTCCCAAGGCTCATCACTGAACTTTGCTATTAGGTTATCCTCATCTACATCTATATATAAAGGTATCTCATCATCAATATATGATGTTACTGACATATATCCATCAACGTCATTGTCTTTTTCAAATGCGGCAATATATTTGATAAACTCATCTTCATCAAAGACCGAATCGACAGTTGAAAGGCAAAATCTATCATCTTTCAGACTATTGCTGATTTCATAGAAACTCAACAAAGAGCCTTCAGTCGATTTCACAATAACATCAAGAGAAATGGGTAATTCAAGAGATTGAAGATAGTCTCTCACCTCATCCATCTCTTCATTTATTATAATACTTATAGCAGTAGCCTTACATCTTATAAAAGAGTCGATAAGACGCTTAACCATAGGGACACCACCTATCTTGACAAGAGGCTTGGGGAGCATTTCCCCTTCACTTGCCATGCGTGATCCTTTCCCGGCTGCTATAATCGCAAATTTCATTCTACGAGTTTATACGTCAGTATCGTCATCTTTTGTCAAATCCAACACCACATTATCACCGCTCTTATCAAAGTATTGGCGGCGCAATGGATTACGCCTTATAAACGCATACTCTTTGCGATTGCGAAATATATCAATCGCTTTATATATCGCTTCTCTGAACGATGCTTCAGATGCCTCGCCTTTACCTGCTATATCATAACCAGTGCCATGATCGGGTGATGTGCGCACCATCGGCAATCCGGCAGTGAAATTAACACCGCTTTCCATGGCAATAGTTTTAAATGGAGCAAGACCTTGATCGTGGTACATTGCAAGGATTCCATCAAAACGAGCAAATTGTCCGCTTCCAAACAAGCCATCAGCAGCATAAGGGCCAAAACATTGAATCTTTTCTCCTTGTACGTCCTCTATGGCAGGCATTATTATCTCTTGCTCCTCTTTGCCAAGCAATCCATTCTCTCCTGCATGAGGATTTAATGATAACACCGCTATGCGAGGGCAATCAAATCCAAAATCTTTTTTTAACGACTCATTGAAAATGCGCAATTTTTCTATTATTGCATCCTTTGTTATTGCTCCTGGGACATCGGCAATAGGAAGGTGAGTTGTAACTAATGCAACTCGCACATTGTCATTACACAAAATCATCAAAGACTTGTTTCCATCGCCAATTGACGCTTCCAAATACTCAGTGTGTCCGGGGAATGTAAATGTCTCACTTTGAATGTTGTGCTTGTTTATCGGAGCCGTTACAAGCACATCGATATCGCCATTACGCAAATCGGCAACTGCACGCTCCAATGCATCAAAAGCCGCTTTGCCCGCAATCTCAGTTGAAACTCCAGGCTCCACTTTTACCTCTTCAGAGACTACATTTATGATATTATAATCGCCATCTCTTGCATCAAGAGCCGATACTATTTGATTAAAATTAAATGGTGCAATATCTAATGATTTCCTATAAAACGCAGCAATCTTTGCCGAGCCATAAACAACGGGGGTACACAATTCCAATATGCGATCATCCTCCAATGTCTTGAGAATAACTTCATACCCCACTCCATTGATATCGCCTTGGGTAATGCCCACTTTTATTTTTCTGTTTTCTTTCATTGGTATATACATAATAATTCACAGAGAGTCAACATATTAACACTTTTCAAGAATTATTTCGTTAACTTTCTGTCATTTTACAATCAGCTAAGGTAGTCATTATTCTTCAAATAGGCATAATTTCCCCTCAAAATTCAACCAAAAGTAAAACCAATGGCATTTTTAGTCAAATAACAATGCGTCCTGCATCTTTTTCAATTTTTCTCTTTGGCTTTGCCGGCAAGCATGCCACATGCCGCCATTATATCCTCTCCGCGAGAGGTGCGGATGGTTGCTGTAATGCCCAATTCATTCAACCGGTCGCGGAAAGCTATCATTGCCGGCTCTGAAGTCGTTTTGAGGTCAACTCCCGGAATGGCATGGAAACGAATGAGGTTTACTCGGCTGTTAAGACCTTTGAGCAATCGAGCAAGAGCATCGGCATGACGCAAATCGTCATTCAATCCTCTAAACATTATATATTCAACCGACAAGCGACGCTGATGGGCAAAATCATAATTACTCAACAACGACAAGACTTCTCTTAATGGATAGGCCTTTTCAACCGGCATTAACGACAACCGTTCTTGCGAATAAGGAGAATGAACACTTATTGCAATGTGTACTTTTGTAGCGTCGAGCAATGTCTGCAATTCTTTTATTTTACCTATCGAAGAAACAGTTATGCGTTTAGGACTCCACGCAAATCCCCATGACTCGGTCAACACCTCAATCGCTCCAAGCACAGCATCAAGATTATCCATTGGCTCTCCCATCCCCATGAACACGATATTTGTGAGCTTCTCACTTTCAGGGATTGAGAGTATCTGGTTTATAATATCGGCCGATGTCAAGTTTCCATGAAACCCTTGCTTCCCGGTCATGCAAAAACTACAATTCATTTTACACCCTGCTTGTGATGACACACACAATGTTGCACGTTCCTTGTCGGGAATATACACCGCCTCAATATCTCGACCACCTACACCCTCAAACAGATATTTCACAGTGCCATCGATTGAGCGAGCTTCCATTTTAGGGGCAAATCGTCCCACACAATAATCTTCAGCCAATCGGGCACGCGCTTTCTTCGACAGGTTTGTCATCTCCTCAATATCAACAACCCGTTTTTCATAAAGCCATTGAGCCATTTGCTTTGCCGAAAAAGCAGGCATTCCACACTCCGATGCCACTTCACGCAATCGGCTTAGAGACATCCCTATCAAAGGAATTTTTTCAATCTGTTTCATATTGAGCGGTTATTGAATAAATCTACAACAAAGTTAGGGAATAATAGCAAAATAATGTAATTTTGCAGAAAACATTTAATAAATCAATACCTCAAAATTATGTTACGAAAACTATTTTTAGCCTCAATCACATGTTTAAGCACCATGGCAATAAATGCCAATGACGTATATGACTACCTTTCACAAGACGCTCCGGCAGCAAACACATATACCCCTTATTATCATCAACGTGCATCCCACTTTGCCACTTTACCCATTGACAATAATGACATCATCTTCTTAGGCAACAGCCTAAGTGATAATGGGCTATGGTATGAAATGTTTGATAATCCGGACATCAAAAATCGTGGTATCATCGGAGATATCGTTCAAGGAATTTCTGATCGCTTAGGTTTTGTTACAAAAGGCAAGCCCCAAAAGATATTCCTTTTAATCGGTGTAAATGATGTATCGCATCACCTCACTGCCGACAGCATTGTTACAGCAGTAGAAAAACTTGTCGTAAAAATCAAAAACGAATCTCCTGAAACTGAATTATATCTACAAAGTTGGCTCCCTATCAATAACGATTTCAAACGTTACAAAAACATGATAGGGAAAGAAATGACCATTCTTCATGGCAACGTGCTACTTGAACAAGTCGCTCGCCGCCAAGGAGTAACATGGATCAACCTGTTCCCTGTTTTTGCCGACCGCGATTGCAAACTCCCCAAAGAACTAACCAACGACGGCTTGCACCTCAATGAAAAAGGGTACAAAATGTGGCGTGACGAAGTAGCAAAATATGTTGCACCCAATCAAGAGCTAAGCGAAGGCGAAATTTACCCTATCGACAGCGAAGATATCCTCATTTTAGGAAACAATCTTGTGGGTGGTGCTGAATGGCATGAACTTCTCGATAATCCAAATGTAAAATCTCGCTACACATGGCCCGATGTTGTGAACAGTCTCCCTGCTCTTGCTAAAAAAATTGCAGCCAATAAGCCCAAAACAATCGTTCTACAATCAAGCTACAACCTTGTTGACAATATGCCCAAAGGACACAACTTGAGTGCTGATTTCAATGCCGATATTATTGTTGAAAAGATGACTGAAGCCATCAATGCCATTCGCGAACAATCACCCGAAACAGAAATTATAATGCAAAGCCTCATTCCCGTTAATTCTTCTTACGAAAAATATGCAGCATTTGCAGGCTCGGCTAAAAAAGTGAAAGCAGCGAACAAAAAGCTACAAAAACTCGCTAAAAAGTCTAAAGTTACTTGGGTTGACGTTTATAGCGCACTTGCTGATGAAAATGGCGACCTCAAATCCGAATATACCAACGATGGATTCAAACTCATGGGTAAAGGCTACAGCGCATGGGGAGAAGTCCTCAAACCCTATTTAAACAAGTAATCTCGGTTAATAACACACATGAAACGATTATTTAATATATTATTTGCATCATTTTTATTTGTTATTACCGCTACAGCCCAAGCACCCGATGACTACTACTCATCATGCGAGGGAAAATCAGGACAGACACTGCTCTCAGCCCTTTTTGAAGTTATAGGAAATCATACAGTGGTGGGATATAGCGAACTTTGGACTGTGTACTGTACTTCCGACATACGTGAGGATGGTTCAATATGGGACATGTATTCGACCAAGCATTGGGTTCCACAAGATGAACAATGTGGCAACTATTCCAATGTAGGCGATTGCTACAATCGCGAACACTCATTCCCTAAAAGTTGGTTTGACGACGCTTCTCCCATGTATAGCGATGCTTTCCACATTTACCCTACAGATGGTAAAGTAAATGGTCAACGTGGCAATTATCCCTATGGAGAATGTGCCAACGGGGAAGTCCTTTCAGCACCCAACGGAATTCAAGCACTTGGGAAATTAGGCACAAGCACATTTGACGGATATTCCGGCATCGTCTTTGAACCGGCTGACGAATATAAAGGAGATTTTGCTCGCACTTATTTCTACATGGCGGCGTGTTATAACAATCTCATCGAAGACTGGAGTAGCCCAATGCTTGCCGGAAACGATTACCCTTGCTACACAACATGGGCAATAAAACTTTTACTGAAATGGCATCGACAAGATCCGGTGAGCCAAAAAGAAATTGATCGCAACAATGTCATTTACAGATACCAAAACAATCGAAATCCATTTATCGACTATCCTGCCCTTGCCGAACATGTGTGGGGCGAAAAAAACAACGAGGGATGGACTACCGACAGCAATGTCGTAAAACCTGACGAGGGAGATGGCAATGACGATAATTCAGGAAATGATAGTGGCTCAGATGGCAGTGACACAGAAGAAACTCCTTTAACTGACTTTCTGGAAGACTTCGAACAGGATGCAACAGGAATGAATTCATATTCCCCCTCCTCTAATTATCAAGGTACAGCATCAGTGTGGAAATTCTCTAATGCGGGGATGTGGAGTAGCGATGTTTCTATCGATAACCAATCAGTGAGATTTGGGAAAACATCATCAAGCTATATCGAAATGGTTCAAGACAAAACCCATGGATGTGGAATAGTTTCTTTCTATGCCAAGAAATGGGGAAACGATAATGATGCAACTATCCAAATCGAATACTCAACTGACCAAGGAATCACATGGACAGCTGCCGGAATGGTAAGTATCACCGACGATTCTCAATATGTAAAATTTTCGGTTACAGTAAATGTTACAGGAAACATCCGTTTGAGATTTACCCAAACAGCAGGAGCTCGCTTTAACATTGACAACATCGCAATCACCAATTATAAATCATCGGGCATCGAACACATTAAAAATGACTCATGGAAAGTTTATTGCAAAGATGGGCGTTTGGCTATCGACACATCGGCAAATATACACATCAGCATTTTTGACATTGACGGACACCAAAGATACCAAAGCATCATCAGCGAAGGCACAACAATATTGGGAATCCCCATCGGACTTTATTTTATCTCAGGCAATGGTTGTGTAAAAAGAGTGCTAATCAAATAAACTCCGCAAAACGTCGATTGATTTCAACGACGCCAATGATGCACAATGAATAGTGTAATATTCCAATATGACATCTAACATCTGATTCCGGTTTTCCCGCGAAAGCCGGAATCGGTGCATATTATCAAAGGTCATTCGCGACAATAAAGCAACCACCGCCGCCTCCTGTTGCCCTAAATATTGCGAATGTAATGGAGCTGTTACACGAAACACACCATCAACCATATCAAAAATGCGACCATATTGATAAGTCGAAACATCAGGCTCAATTCCAATAAACCGCCCCAATCTATACAAGAAACACAAATGAAAATTGGCAACGCCCTCAGTCGCATCATTCAGCCTCTCTATCGACTGACGCAAGAAAAGATATAACGCCTTATCCTCTTGACTTTCTCGCAAAATAACCGATAATAATTCGGCAATAAATAGAGCCAATGCACTCTTTATGGGATTGGAATGAATACCATGAGAAATAATATCAGCTTTAGGCTCCTTCATTATATGTATATCCTGTCCATGTCGGATATCAGCAACACATTCAAACGTTCCAAGAGGCATCATCAATGCACGACGACGAGCAGCCTCACGCCCCGAACCGGCAGGCAACAGAAAGGACACTCGCCCCAATTCAAGCGAGTAGGCACTCAATATCGAATGCTTCTCATTATATTTTATCGTGCGCAACGCCACGCAATGCAATGACCGCAACATAACATTAGGGAAATAAAATCGACTGCAAAATAAACAAATTGCCTCTAAAACTCATTCAATCAACTATTAAAAAGCCGACAAAAAAGATTAAATACTGCATTTTTTTGAAAAATATTTGTGAGATTAAAAAAATGTGCGTACCTTTGCAATCGCTTTTAAACCAAATGGCCCATTCGTCTATCGGTTAGGACGCAAGATTTTCATTCTTGAAAGAGGAGTTCGATTCTCCTATGGGCTACTAAGTAAACATAATAATAAGATTTAAAGATTAATTTATAATGGCAAATCATAAATCAGCTCTAAAGAGAATTCGCCAAACAGAGTCAAGAAGACTTCGCAACCGTTATTATGCTAAAACAGCTCGTAATGCAGTTCGTCGTATCCGCAAAATGACAGACCAAGCAGAAGCTCAAGCAGCATTCAAAACAGTGTGCGCAATGCTTGATCGTCTTGCGAGCAAAAAGGCAATCTCTAAAAACAAAGCAGCTAACCTAAAGAGCAAACTTGCTCACCACATTAACAAGCTTGCCGCTTAATTAGGTATCTCTTAACAGAAGATTTTCCGGCCCATTCGTCTATCGGTTAGGACGCAAGATTTTCATTCTTGAAAGAGGAGTTCGATTCTCCTATGGGCTACGAAAGGACATTTCTCTCGGAAATGTCCTTTTTTTCATTAATTCTCATCCACACAAAATGAAACATCACAAAGAAATATTTCCTATTACTATCATTATAACAATGATTGCATTCTCCATAATGCTGTTTGTCGGAAATCACCCTCTGAGAGAAGGAGTGGAATTCGCAATACTATCCACCTTGGCAATATTAATATACCTACTTATCTCATTCGTCCAAAACCACCCAAAACCCCTCATGACAAAATAGCCGAAGCCAATAATATTACTGCCAATTCTATTTTCAACGTCAAAATTTTGTCTCTCCTACTAATTGCAACATTCTTCCCATCCACCTACTTTAAATCAATATACATCAGTATAATATCATCAGGCATATTTTGTGTTTCATTAATTACGACTATCATTATCTATTGTCGTCAATTAAAGAGTTTACGCTAAAACAATTTGCATATACAGAAAATTATTACAAAATTTGCAATTAGAAATATAAAACAACTGCCTATGTAACAAAACAGATTAAAGACATATAGATAAAAAGCGTTAGCTTTATTCTTGTTCTTGAAAATCGCCAATTTGAAAAGAGCCACAAGAGTAGAAGTTAATGCTCACGGAACATCCGTGGGCTTCTACTTGTATATGTGGCAAAGGTGTTTGGCGATACCTCAAGAACGTAGACAAAGTTTGAGTCCACGTTTTTTATTGTCTCCTTTGAGCCTTGGACTATACTTATTTATACACTTATATTCAAATTAATTATGAAAGCTATAAAATTATTATGTCTTTTTGCTGTTACATTATCTTTATCATCTTGTTTTGGATCAAAACAAACAGCAACCTACATTGTTCCTAACGCTATAAACACAGTAAATTCAGTATCTCTTAATGAACTAAATTTAGTTCAAGGAGACTACCAAATACTAAACACTGCTACAAGTGAAGCAATCATCAAAGCCGTAATCAAAAAAAATAAAGCATCTATTCATGAAGAGACTAATGAATTTGCTTTGTATTACGAAAAAAACAAGAAAGGCGGTCTTTCTCTAAAAGAATATAGCGGAGTTGTCAGACTCGGGTATCTAAATAACATGTATTCGACTACAAAATTTGAAAACTTTAACCCTGAGGAGATTGCCATTAAATTAGCATCATATCGAATAATTAACATCGCTCAACAACATGGTGCCGACGGAGTTATTGAGCCTATTATCTCAACAAAAGCAGAACAAATCGGAGATGAAATTATCTATAAGTCAACTGTTTCTGCAAAACTCATAAAACTTAAAGAACACAAATAAGCCATGAAGACTTTATTTAGAATAACTTTAATTCTCTGTCTTGCATTTTCATTGCAATCTTGCTTTGGCTCTAAAAAGACGACATCCAGCCAACCTACCACGCTTGACATCAGATTAGACCTTGTAAAAGATGGGGAGGCAAATAAATACATCAATCTTGATTATGGGATACGTCTAAATATAAAAGATGTTCGCGCCAAAACAGAATTATTAAACATCTATGATGCAAGTGTAACATCTGTTCCAAGCACAACAGTATATCCCGACGTTACATCATTTGTATCAGAAAGCACTCGTCAATATATGCGCACAATGGGATTTGATCTTGAAGCTGATATTGCTACAGACTATTTCTTATCACTAAAAATAAAGGAATTCAATGTCAGCTATCTTTCAGGTGCAGGATGGTCCGGATTGGTTCACCTTGGAGTTGAAGTTTTCGACAGCAATCGAAAACAAGTTTATCCAAATGTAACAGCCGTCGGTCGTTCTAAAGTTGGCGGATACAGCAAAAACTCTTCTACTGCGTCATTAGCTATCAACAATGCATTTGTTGCAGCTTTGGAAGATATTGATTGGGATAAAATCGCATATTTTTTAAGAAAAGCTGATAGCCCTGCTCAAGAAAAGAACAAAAAAGTTACAGGAGAAGGCAATACAGCTCTTGAAAGCACCGTTATTCGCTGGTTTATTGAATCATCTCCACGTGGAGCCGATGTTTATACTCGCATTGTATCATCTACTCCTGATGTCAAAAACACAAATCAAAATTACGTTGGAACAACTCCATACGAAACAACAGAAACATTTGATATAAAAGGATTAACATTCAACAACTCCGGCAACGTCCAGATTGAGGTTATTTGCGAAAAAAGTGGTTATATTACACAAAAGAAACGTTTTAACCTACGACAGGTGATTGAGCAAAAAGAGATTTCCACCAAATTCAATCTCATAAGAGAAGATGAATAAATCTACTTTCTACAGCCTACCGAAAATAGTCTCCCAAGGAGACTATTTTCTTTATATTACTTTCTCTTTAATTTTTCTAATATTTGGATTATAGTTTGATGAAGTACAGAAATTTGCGTAACTTCGCTTTTTAATACTACAAATTCCAAAATGTCGGGCATAACTCCATATAATCAACGCACTGCACTTCTTCTCGGAGAAGATGCCATAAACACGCTTGCAGAAAAGCATGTGATGGTCGTGGGTGTTGGCGGAGTGGGTAGTTATGCTGTCGAAATGCTTGCTCGTAGCGGAGTGGGAACGCTAACAATCATTGATGCTGATGTCGTTTCACCAAGTAACATTAATCGTCAATTGCCGGCACTGATGTCAACAATTGAGATGAGTAAAGTTGATGTAATGAAACATCGCATCAAGGATATAAATCCCGATTGCAAGGTAAATGCAATAAATCGTTTCATCTCGGCTGAAGATGTTTCTGAAATTTTAGAAACATTTAACCCCGACTTTGTAGTTGATGCCATAGACTCTGTTGCACCAAAAGTTGAACTCATTAAACAGTCTCTTCATCGCAAGATTAAAATCATTTCATCGATGGGCGCCGGAGGACGCATTGATCCTACAAAGGTGCAATATGCCGATATTGCCGACACGTTCCATGATGGTCTTGCTCGCGTAGTGAGACAGCGACTCAAAGAGCAAGGTATCACGCGTGGGCTTAAAGTTGTGTTCAGTTCAGAGCAAGCTCGCAAGTCATCGCTGATAATGACTGATGAAATACAAAACAAAATTTCAAGTTTCGGGACTGTTGCATGGCTACCTGCCACATTTGGCATCATGCTTACAGCCCATGTAATAAACAGATTGACAGGACAAAAGATATGATAACCATAACAGGCATAGAAAAGAACTTTGATTCGCTAAAAGTCCTCAAAGGCATAGACCTTGAGATAAACAAAGGCGAGATAGTTTCTATTGTAGGTCCAAGTGGAGCAGGGAAAACGACTCTGCTTCAAATCATCGGTACGCTTGACCGCCCCGATGCCGGCAAAATTCTCTATGACGGAGAAGATATCATGTCTTATAAAGATAATCAGCTCGCTCAGTTTCGCAACAAAAATATCGGATTTGTCTTTCAATTTCATCAGCTATTACCCGAATTTTCAGTGCTCGAAAATGTAGCGATGCCGGCTCTTATTGGTGGAGAATCTCGCTCAACAGCGTTCAATCGTGCTAAAGAGTTGATTGACTATCTTGGCATAACTGAACGTCTAAGCCACCGCCCGGCACAGCTATCTGGAGGAGAACGCCAACGCGCTGCTGTGGCAAGGGCTTTGATAAATTCGCCCAAAGTCATCCTTGCCGATGAGCCTTCGGGAAGCCTTGACACTCAAAATCGCAATGAGCTCCACAAGTTGTTTTTCAACTTACGTCGTGATTTAGGACAGACATTCATCATTGTTACTCACGATGAAACATTAGCTGCCGACACCGACCGTATTATATACATGCGAGACGGATTGATAACCGATATTACATCATCACAAAATGGATAAATCATGGTTAAAACATCTCTAAAACACATCTTATTCATAATTGTAGCCTCTATACTATTGGTTGCATGTAGCGATGATGGTCCATATAATGAACAAATCGCACTATATGACATTGTTACATTTGAAGGCAACTCTGCCGATGGCGCATCTTTTTCATTCCAACGTCGCGATGACTCTCCGCTAATCAACCTTTTTGCAAAAGGAGTTAATGTGAATGGAGAAAGTGTGAAACAACATGACCGCATGCTTATAGGTTATTATCCGGAATCAGGCAAAGCATATACATCGGGGAATATATCCCTCATTTCAATAACACCCGTAAATCAAGACACATTACGCATCGCCACAAAAGAGGGACTCGTAGGATGGGATGCCGATGCCGTTTTCCTAAACAGCATGTGGCGCTCAGGAAAATACATTAATATGTACATCAGAGTTGATCATTCAACAGAGAGTCGTGATTTCAGTCTTACAATGGATGAAGCAACTCGCAATGAAGAATACCCCCATCTATATTTGGTACACAATTTGCTTGATGCTCCTAATAACTTTACTCGACGTGCATATGCCTCCTTTGACATCTCGCCAATATGGAATAGCGAAAGTTGCAAGGGCGTAATAATTCACATAAATGACTCAAATCTTAAAACCGAGACTTATACATTCTCAAAATAATAACTATTAGATAAAATATGAAGAAAACAATCCTTTTTTTATTTTTAGCAGTTGCATCTATCGCGTTATATTCTTGCAACGAAGATAATAGTCCAGAACAACTTCCCGACAATCTTTATGCCGACATCGTAACCATTTACGAAAAGCAGGACAATTCAACCATATTCCATTTACAAGAAAAAGACGATGAGCCTATTGCTACTCTCACAGCATCGGATTTTTCAATCAATAATTATCCCTTCAAAAAAGGAGACCGAGTAATGATATCTTATGTACCAAAAAATGGAGCAAGATATGTAACTGACTTTATTACCGTTTATGCATTAAGTTCGGTATATACACCGGAAATAATCACCGATGAGATCAAATTATATCCCGATTGGGATTTTGCCTCAATATCAGTCGACAACCTATGGCGCACAGGCAACCACATAAATCTCTATTGTCGCATGACATATTATAACGATCCTCTATTTAAAGTCATCATTGACAAATATAGCATCAACAATAGTCATCCCGATGTATATCTAACCTATGATTTACAATCTGGGGTTGAAAGCCAGGAAAAATCTTTTGTAACATCTTTTGATCTCTCTGAGGTGTGGAATTTGACAACATGCCGAGGTATTACAATTCACCTAAATAGTAGCAATACAGACAAAACGATAATAATAAATAAAAATCTAACAATAAAACCAGTAGAATAATAATGGAAAATAATAACAAGAAAAACGAAATAAAAATCGAGCTTACTCCGGAAGTTGCTAATGGTCATTACTCAAATCTTGCTGTAATATCTCACTCGGCAAACGAATTTTTTGTAGATTTCATTACTGTTGCTCCCAATATGCCACAAGCAAAAGTGCAAAGTCGCATCATCATGAACCCTGAAAATGCAAAGAATTTACTTTTTGCACTTCGTGATAACATCCAAAAATATGAATCAATATTTGGCGAAATCAAGCGTAAAATGCCTGTAAATAATCCTAACAATAATGGTGGAAATGGAGAAATTCCCAATCCATTCATCATGGGAGGTAATGCTTAAACATCAAAAAAGACAACTCTATGATTAAAAACAATCTATCTATATACAACTCTCTCTCGCGCACTAAAGAAATCTTCAAACCATTACACGAAGGTCGCGTGGGAATGTATGTGTGTGGTCCCACAGTTTATGGCGACGGACACCTCGGACATGCTCGTCCTGCAATCACTTTCGACATCCTTTATCGCTATCTCACTCACCTTGGATACAAAGTGAGATATGTGCGCAACATCACAGATGTGGGACACCTCGAACATGATGCCGACGACGGAGAAGACAAAATTGCCAAAAAAGCTCGTCTTGAACAACTTGAGCCAATGGAAGTAGTTCAATTCTACCTCAACCGCTATCACAAAGCGATGGAAGAATTAAACGTATTGCCTCCATCTATCGAGCCTCATGCGTCAGGACACATCATTGAACAAATCGAGTATATCAAGAAAATTCTTGACAGCGGATATGCCTATATCAGCGAAGGCTCAGTGTATTTCGATGTCCCAAAATTCAACAAAGATTTCAACTACGGAAAACTTTCAGGTCGCAATATCGACGAATTGCTATCTACAACTCGCGCTCTTGATGGACAACAAGAGAAACGCAATCCTGCCGACTTTGCACTATGGAAGAAGGCTGCACCAGAACACATCATGCACTGGCCCTCTCCTTGGAGCGAAGGATTCCCCGGATGGCATCTTGAATGTTCGACTATGGGAGAAAAATACCTCGGAGAGAAATTTGATATTCATGGCGGAGGTATGGACCTCATGTTCCCCCACCACGAGTGTGAAATTGCTCAATCGGTAGCTCATAACGGACATGAAACAGTCCACTACTGGATGCACAACAACATGATTACCATCAATGGGCAAAAGATGGGTAAATCGCTCGGCAATTTCATCACTCTTGACGAATTTTTCACAGGCTCACATAAGCTGTTGACTCAAGCCTATTCGCCAATGACCATCCGTTTTTTCATTCTTCAAGCTCAATATCGTAGCACTCTTGATTTCAGCAACGAAGCTTTGCAAGCAGCAGAGAAAGCTTTGCAACGCATGCTTGATGGGTGGAAACGCTTGCAAGAGCTAAAAGCATCTGACTCATCTACAATCGATGTATCAGGATTTGAGGCAAAATGCTACGAAGCTCTTGATGACGACTTGAATACCTCGATTGTTATCTCTCACTTGTTTGAAGCATGTCGCTTGATTAATCAAGTTAACGACGGCAATGCCACCGCTACGGCTCAAGATATCGAAACATTGAAACAGTTATTTAATACATTCCTTGTTGACATTCTTGGCATACGCACCGAAATTGTTACAGGAACAGGTGCCGGCGATGTTCTTCGCCCATTTGAGGATGCTGTTGATCTTTTGTTACAAATACGCTCCGAAGCAAAAACGAAAAAAGATTGGGCAACAAGCGATCTCATCCGCAATCGTCTTGCCGAAATAGGATTTAATGTAAAAGATACCAAAGACGGATTTGAATGGTCTTTAAAATAAGGAACTGATGGACGCAAGGGAATTGGCAACACGCATAATGCTCAATTTGCCATATGATCCAAACGATCAACAGGTACAATTGATAGCTGCCCTTGCCCGATTTTGTGTCTCTTCAGCCGATGACAATCCTGTCTTTCTGCTTAACGGATATGCCGGTACGGGAAAAACTTCCCTTACCGGCTCTCTTGTAAAAACCCTTGGCGAAATAGGCGTTACATCAGTCTTATTAGCTCCTACCGGAAGGGCTGCAAAAGTATTTGCCGCCTTTGCTCGACACACAGCCTACACCATACACCGCAAAATCTACAAAGCCCCCGATATTGGCGACACATCAGGGATATTCGGAGGTGTTACTGAAAATAAGCACAAATACACTGTGTTTATTGTTGATGAAGCATCAATGATTGGTGCCGCAAGTGGGAATGAATATGGAGGAAATCTACTTGAAGACCTTATCCACTATGTCTATTCAGGGCACAAATGCCGACTTATACTTCTTGGCGATACAGCACAGTTACCGCCGGTGGGCTGCGAAGAAAGCCCGGCAATGAATGTAAATATATTACGGTCCTATGGACTGCGAACAACACGTGTTACACTCACAGAGACAGTGCGCCAAACTGCCGACTCCGGAATTCTTTACAATGCCACGATCCTACGTAAAGCGATGAAGGTAGAACCTCTTCCCTCACCCATTCTGTTCATTTCTCGATTTGAAGATGTGAAGACCATTTCAGGCGAACTGCTTGCCGAGTCCATTAGCGATTCCTATGATAGCGACGGCATTGACGCGACAATCCTCATCACTCGTTCCAACAAACGTGCCGTACAGTTCAATCACGCTATCCGCACAAACATCCTTTATAAAGAGGAGGAATTGACACGCGATGAATTGCTTCTTGTTGCCAAAAACAATTATCATTGGAGCGCAAAAGTTAAAGGGCTTGACTTCATTGCCAACGGTGATATTGCCATAGTAACGCGAGTATATGGCTCGGAACGAAAATATGGGTTTCGGTTTGCCGATGTTACTTTACTATTCCCCGACCATGAGATTGAAATAGATTGCAAAATACTTCTTGACACTCTCACTTCAGAATCTCCGGCACTTGAGCCTCAACGTCTCAACGAGCTATATCACAAGTGCATCTCCGACCCTGAGCTGTTCCCTCCTGAAGCGACCATGTCGGCACGCATCAGAGCATTGCGCACCAACGCCTATTTCAATGCCCTACAAGTTAAATATGCCTACGCCGTAACCTGCCACAAAGCACAAGGCGGACAATGGCGCAACGTTTATGTCGATATGGGTTACATTCCCCTCGAAGCACAAGGGCTTGACTTCTACCGATGGCTATACACAGCTACCACTCGTGCCACCCACCGACTTTATTACATCAACCCCGGCATCAAAATAAAATAAATTCCTATCTTTGTAATTGTTATGAATGTTGTAATTTATTGTTCGTCAAAGGAAAACATTTCTCCGGAATATAAAACCACCGCTGCCTCAATCGGGCAATGGATAGGTTCTCACAACGCTACTCTCGTCTATGGTGGCATCGACTTGGGACTGATGAAAATCGCCGCTACCGAAACTCGCAATGCCGGCGGACGGGCTATTGGCATCGTTCCCATCGACCGCAAAGCGATGGAATATCCCCACAACGACGAGAGCATATATGTTGCGGACCTCAGCGAGCGCCAAGCACGTCTCATCGAGCTTGGCGATGTATTCATAGTTCTCCCCGGCGGATATGGCACACTCGACGAATGGATGTCAACACTTGCGACATTGGCATTTACTAACGACACAAGAAAAACAATCATTGTTGTTAATCAAAATCGACTATTTGACAGTACCATTGCCCAGCTGCACACAATGATAGACTGCAACCTCATGCACCCATCATGTATGCAAAGAATGAAAATCGTTACATCGGCCAACGAATGTTGCGAAATCCTACAATCTCTCATCTCATAAAACACCCCTTTACAATGAAAAAAAGTTTCATCTACACCTGCACAGGCGATGCCGGAACAACGTCCCTCGTTGGGGGAAAACGCGTCAAAAAGAATGATTGTCGCATCGAATCATACGGCTCTATTGATGAGCTTAATTCCGTTCTCGGACTACTTGCTGCGATGCCCGACATCACTACCGAACATCGCTCACTGCTCACATTCATTCAAAACAAGCTATTCAACATAGGAGCTTATCTCGCAACCGACAACCCCAATAACGATACAATTCCGGCTCGTGGATTATCAACCGATGACATCACTCGCATTGAGCAAGCAATCGACCAAATTGATGCTGCACTACCACCACTCAACAATTTTGTTCTGCCCGGAGGTACTCAATCGGCAGCAATAGCTCACATGTGTCGCACATCGTGCCGACGTGCCGAACGTCGCATCATCGACCTTGCCGACACTGCCTATGTTGATTCCACTATATTGAAATTCATCAACCGATTGAGCGACTTTTTATTTGTTTTTGCACGTTTTTGCAATATAAATAACAATACCAATGAAATATTTTGGAATAAAAATTGTTAGTATAGGGAAATTAACTACTTTTGCGGAAAATTTCAGTAAACATAATTAAGTACTATTCTAAATATTTATATCACTATGTATTGGACTTTGGAATTAGCATCAAAACTCGAAGACGCACCATGGCCTGCAACCAAAGAAGAACTCATTGACTATGCAATGCGTTCAGGAGCGCCGCTCGAAGTAATTGAAAACCTTCAAGAAATGGAAGACGAAGGCGACATCTACGAATGTATCGAAGACATCTGGCCCGACTATCCATCAAAAGAAGACTTCTTCTTTAACGAAGACGAGTATTAATTGAGTATAACAGTATAACTCATTAAAAATCAATAAAGGAGACAGAATGAAATATTTTTGTCTCCTTTGCGTTTTTGTTCATCACTATATAATCTAACAATTCTATTTTTCTCCTGATTCCATAGTTAACGCCCCTAATAAAACTTGTAGTCATACATAATTTTGTATCTTTGTCTTTATGAAACAAATTCTTGCACTGACAGGAGCGACAGGGAGGAAGTCGGGAGGTGAGTTTGCCAGGCTTGTCTCTGAAAACATCGAGACTATACAGGCGATGTTTCCCGATGGCATTAGGGCGTTGGTGCGACCAACTGCCGACACCGCTACGCTTCAATCACTCATCCCTTCTATCGAGATTTGTCGCGGAGACTGCTCCGATGTGGAGTTTCTGAAAGAGAGCCTAAAAGATGTCGATACTCTCGTTCACATTGCCGGCATCCATTTTTCGCGTGAGGTGGTCGATGCAGCTGCACATTGCGGTGTGCGCCGACTCATCATGATACACACCACCGGCATATACTCGTGCTATAAAGCCGCCGGAGAAGGATATCGGCAAATTGATGATTATGTATATGCGATATGTCGCGAGAATAATATCTTTCTGACCATTTGCCGACCAACTATGATATATGGCAATATCCACGATGGCAACATCATCACGTTTATAAGAATGGTTGACCGACTGCCATTGATGCCTGTCGTGAATGGCGCCCGATATGCCTTGCAACCGGTGCATTACACCGACCTTGCCCTTGCCTATCTCGCAATCTTGCTAAATGAAACAACGACAGCCAACAAGGACTATATTCTATCGGGACATAGTCCCATCATGCTGCGCGACATGCTCTCGCTCATCGGGGAAAAGCTTGGCAAGCGAGTGCGTTTCATCAACTGCCCGTTCCCCATTGCCTATGCCGGAGCATGGATGGTGTATTGCTTGACATTTGGGAAGAAAGATTTTCGGGAAAAGGTGCAACGCTTGTGCGAGCCACGCACCTATCCCCACGACGACGCTCGCCGAGACTTCAGCTACTCGCCCACCCCATTTGAGACCGGCATCACCCCCGAAATCCACCAATACCTCGCCTCAAAATAACGATTGTACAAATTGTACAGCGGCTATTTCAACACGATTAACTATTTTTGTGCAAATCCGTTAACTATTATTGATATGCAACAGAGGGACATTTCATAAATCATTTCAAAATGCCTTTATACTCTGGCTAATATTGAAAATATATTATACATTTTGTACACAACAAAAATCATGTCATTGCGTTTATGTTTCATAATCATCCCTATTATTACACATGAAACTGAAAATCGCTGTTTTTCTCTCTTGGCTTGTTGCAGTTCTTCCGGCATCGGCTCAAATGAAAGCAAGCCTCAGCTATGACTATCTGTCGACAAGTACATTGAATGACCGATATGGCAATACCTATGGCAATGGTAATCTTTCTCTCTTTTCAGGACGTTACAATCTACCCCTTTCATTCAAAATGAATGAAAAACGACAACCTACAATGTGGAATGCTACGCTTAACATGAAATATGGCATCCTTGACAACGATGATGAAGCTCGTTTCTACAATCCCGACAAGATTATCAATAGCGGTGTTACTTTTTCTCACATACGCCCTATAAATAACCGATGGTTTATGATCGCTTCACTCGGAGCCGGAATATATGCCCCTCACGATTATATCAGGCTCAATAGTATTTTGGCAAATGGCGGTTTGGTATTTGTCTATACTATGCGAAATTATTTAAAAATAGGATTTGGAGGTGGATTAACAACCTCGTTTGGTGCACCGATAGTGATGCCCATGGTCTATGTCAGTTGGGAACGTAAAGGGAAATATCAATTTAACATTGATTTTATGGGACGATTGAAGGTGTCGGCATCAACATTTATAAACCCCAATTTGAAACTTGAACTCGTCGGGTTGGAAATGGATGGAATTTCGGCAGTAATGAAAATCAATGGCAAATCCAAAATATACTCTTCAACGATGTTGAAATCCTACCTTGGCGCAACCTATCAAATAGATAAACACTTGGGGATATCGGTTAGTGCCGGTGTCGACTGGCGTCGCACCGCCAACTTACGAGACCGAAAGATTAATGAACTTTTTGATTTCAGAGACAAAACCGACCGCTATTTTGGAACTTCATTCCGCTCTACAGCCTCTTTCCACTACACATTCTGATCTAAAAAACAAAAGCGAGACACTTTGAAGTATCTCGCTTTGCGCTTCAGGATGGGCTTGAACCAACGACCCCCTGATTAACAGTCAGGTGCTCTAACCAACTGAGCTACTGAAGCAGGTTGTGCTATCCTTTTCGGGAATTGCGTTGCAAAATTAGTCGCAATTTTTGAATTATGCAACTGATTTGCAAAAAATATTACCTAAATAGGCGTTTTTAATGCTTTTTTGATGTTTTTTATCGGGTAGTTATTACAATAAATGCGTACCTTAGCTAAATAAAACTTATTTGAACTATATGAAATCACAAAATAGCCTTAGAAAATTCATTTTTCTTGTTCTTATAACACTTGTTGGTAGCACGTTTATCGCTTCGTCAAAGAACGACAAGGCTGCCATCACTCGCAATCTTGACATCTTCAACTCGGTATATAAAGAGCTACAAGTGTTTTATGTTGACTCTATTGATGCCGAAAAGTCAATAAATACAGCTATCAATGCCATGCTCAATGACATTGACCCTTACACTGAATATATCCCTGCCAAGGAGCAAGATGCGTTCAAGACAATGACAACCGGCGAATATGGAGGCATTGGCTCTTACATCATGGAGCGCAATGGTAAGGTATATATTTCAGAGCCATACGATGGCTCTCCTGCTCAACGTGCAGGACTTAAAGCTGGCGACTTGATTGTGAAGATAGACAACGATACTACTCTTGGTTGGAAGAGTTCAAAAGTGAGCGAACGCCTGAAAGGCCAGGCTGGAACTCCACTGACTGTCGTTGTGCAACGCCCCTATGTTGAGGATTCAATTATCACAATCAACATCATGCGCGAGAAAATCCAAGTGCCATCAGTCCCATATTACGCTGTCGTTAAGGATAATATCGGATACATCTATCTCACCTCGTTTACCGACAAGTCGGCCAAAGAGGTGCGCGATGCATTAGTTGAGCTCAAAAAAGACCCACGAGTAAAATCAATCATTCTTGACTTGCGTAGTAATGGTGGCGGATTGCTTGAGAGCGCTGTTAAAATCGTTGGACTATTCGTACCCAAGAACACTGAGGTGCTTCGCACCAAAGGGAAGGGACACTTGAATGAAAAGGTGTATAAAACTACATCGTCGCCCATCGACACCGAAATTCCTCTTGCAGTGTTTATTGATGGTGGCTCAGCGTCAAGTTCGGAAATTGTAGCAGGAGCATTGCAAGACCTTGACCGCGCAGTGATTATAGGCTCACGCTCGTTTGGCAAAGGGCTCGTTCAAAGCACTCGCCAATTACCCTATGACGGATTGTTGAAAGTCACTATCGCCAAATATTACATCCCAAGCGGACGCCTCATTCAAGCTATCGACTACTCTCACCGCAATCCCGATGGCTCGGTGGCTCGCATTCCCGACAGTCTCACCAACGTATTCAAAACTGCTCACGGTCGCGAGGTGCGCGATGGCGGTGGTATCACTCCCGACATAAAAGTCACATATCCCACTGCTAATCGATTGACCTACAATATTGTTCGCGATAACTGGGCTTTTGACTATGCCACACGATTTGCAGCAACAACACCCACTATCGCATCGGCTCATGATTTTGTTATTACTGACTCTATTTTCAACGATTTCAAGGAATTTATCGACCCTGATAAATTCCAATATGACAAAGTGTGCGAAACAATGCTCTCTGACCTCAAAGAAACGGCAAAAATTGAGGGATATGCCAACGACAGCATCAATGCTCAATTTGAAATCTTGGAAAAGATGTTGAAGCATAATCTTAACCGAGATCTCGACAATAACCGCAAAGAGATAAGCGAACTCCTCGCTAACGAAATAATAAAACGCTATTATTACCAAAAAGGGCAGATAATAGAAAGCCTTAAGAGTGATATTGCCCTCGACAGTGCTGCGGTTATTTTTAATGACCTCAACGCCTACCGCAAAATCCTTTCTCCAATTAAAAAATAATGGAAATAAAGGATATATGCACCCTGTTCTTATCGCAACAACGCCATGCCGCGATAAAGACTATTCTCGATGACAAAAAGTCACGACGAGTGTCGTTTCATGGACTTGCCGGCTCATCTCCGGCGATGCTGTTTGCTTCATTTCCCAAACAGAAACATCCGCTCTTAATTGTGGGAGACAGCCTTGATGATGCAGGATACCTATACCACGACATCTCTCGCATCATAGGCGAAGATGCTGTGTTGCTATTTCCATCGGCCTATAAAAGGGACATAAAATATGGGCAAATAGATGCTCCGTCGCAAATACTACGCACCGAAGCTCTCAACCATTGGCACGACGACAATCGACTAAAATGTGTTGTCACCTATCCCGAAGCTCTTGCTGAACGTGTTGCATCAAAAGAAACTATTGATCGCCACACATTGCACCTAAGCGTTAATGCAACAGTCAATCTCACTGAGACAATAAAATGGTTGCGCGAAAATGCGTTTACCGAGGTGGATTACGTTTATGAGCCGGGGCATTTTGCTGTGCGTGGCTCGATTTTAGATATTTTCGGATATTCCAATGAGTTGCCGTTCCGTATAGACTTTTTTGGAGATGAGATAGACTCGATAAGAGTTTTTAATATTGAAACTCAGCTTTCGGAAAAGCGCCTCGACGAGATATCTATCACCTCTAATGTTGCGCAACAAAGCCATGGTGGTTCATTGCTTGAGTTCATTCACAAGGACACTATTATTGCTCTGCGCGACTCGGCATATACCATTGAGCGAATACAAGCTATTGCATCAGAAACTTTCTCTGACAGCGCGCTCATTGCCAACGAAGGGGATAAAAATGCAATGCACCAAGTAGTAGATGCCGATAGCTTTGCTCTACAATTTGAGAAATTCCGCCACATACATTTTTCAGCATCGCCCAATGCCGAAGCTAATGCAACAACATCTATCGACTTCAGTTGCTCTCCTCAAGGGATATATCACAAAAACTTTGACCTCATCAGCGACTCGTTCAAGAAGATGCTTGCCGATGGGTATCAGCTATTTATACTTAGTGATAGCGAAAAGCAAATTGAGCGATTAAAAGTGATTTTTGAGGATCGTGGCGACGACATCACATTCTCGCCAGTATCATCAACAGTGCATGAAGGTTTTGTTGACCACTTGGCAAAAACGTGCATTTTTACCGACCACCAAATCTTTGACCGTTTTCATAAATACAGTCTTAAAAGCGACCGTGCTCGTTCAGGCAAACTCGCGCTATCGCTAAAAGAGCTTAGCGCAATTGAAATAGGCGATTACATCGTGCATGTCGATCATGGCGTTGGAAAATTTGCTGGACTGCTGCGCACCAATGTAAATGGTCGCACACAAGAGATGATAAAGCTCACATATCTCAACGATGACATCATTTTTGTGAGCATACACGCTCTGCACAAACTTGCAAAATATCGTGGCAAAGAGGGTGTTCCGCCAAAGATAAACAAACTTGGGACAGGAGCTTGGAACAAAGTGAAGGAACGCACCAAAAGCAAGCTCAAAGATATTGCTCGCGACCTCATCAAGCTATATGCCGCACGCAAAGAGGAGAAAGGTCACAGCTATTCGCCCGACTCTTATCTGCAACAAGAGCTCGAAGCTTCATTCATATACGAAGATACCCCCGACCAATTGACGGCAACTCAGGCCGTAAAAGCCGATATGGAGAGCCCTCGCCCCATGGACCGATTGATATGCGGAGATGTGGGATTCGGGAAAACAGAAATAGCCATACGCGCAGCTTTCAAAGCCGCTACCGATGGCAAACAAACGGCTGTGCTTGTTCCAACAACGGTGCTTGCCTACCAGCATTTCAACACATTTAAAGACCGTCTGAAAGATTTCCCTGTGAGAGTCGATTACATCTCTCGTGCACGCACTCCAAAACAGGTAAAAGAAATTATTGCCGACCTCGCTGAAGGCAAAATCGATATACTCATTGGTACTCACAAACTCATTGGCAAAGATATCAAATTCAAAGATCTTGGTCTGTTGATTGTCGATGAGGAGCAGAAATTTGGTGTTGCTGTAAAAGAGAAACTCAAGCAACTAAAAGTCAATGTTGACACTCTCACGATGAGTGCAACGCCCATACCTCGCACATTGCAATTCTCTTTGATGGGAGCGCGCGACCTCTCAGCTATAACCACTCCGCCTGCCAACAGATACCCCATTATGACCTCGGTAAACGCGCTCAACGATAACATCATTCTTGAAGCGATAAACTTTGAGATGTCACGCAATGGTCAAGTATTCATCATAAACCACCGCATTGAGGGGCTATATGAACTTGAAGAGATGGTAAAACGCCTTATCCCAGATGCTCGCACAGTTGTAGGGCACGGGCAAATGGCTCCTGACAAACTTGAAAAAGTGATTATCGATTTTGCCAATCATGACTATGACGTGTTGCTTGCAACAACCATCATCGAGTCAGGTATTGACATGCCTAATGTAAATACTATCATAATAAACAACGCTCAAAACTTTGGGTTGAGCGAACTTCACCAGTTGCGCGGTCGCGTGGGACGCAGTTCGCGCAAAGCGTTCTGCTATCTGCTTGTTCCGCCTCACATCCCATTGTCGCCGGTATCACGTCGTCGCTTGCAAGCCATCGAAAGTTTCTCGGAATTGGGTAGCGGTATTCACATCGCAATGCAAGACCTCGACATACGCGGTGCAGGCAATCTGCTCGGCGCCGAACAATCGGGCTTTATTGCCGATCTCGGCTATGAAACCTACCAGAAAATCTTGAAAGAAGCAGTCATGGAGTTGCGCACAGAAGAATTCTCTGACACTCTCACAGCCGACAACGACGACGAAAAAGAATATGTTGCCGATTGCGTTATCGAGAGCGACATGGAACTGCTATTGCCTGCCGACTATGTGCCACAAGAGAGCGAACGCATAAGCCTATATCAAGAACTTGACAGCATTGAACGCGAAATGGATTTGCAAGCATTCAAATCTCGATTGGAAGACCGATTTGGAAAAATCCCATCAGTTACTGCCGAGCTGCTTCGCATTCCTCGCCTACGACGATTGGCTCGTCAGCTCGGTATCGAAAAAGTATCTCTCAAACAGGAAACAATGTACATCTACTTTGTTGACAACAGCAATATAGCTTACTACCAGTCCCCCATGTTTGGCAAGATATTGCACTACCTTCAACAAAACACCCGTCGTTGTCGCATCAGAGAGAAAAACGAGCGCCGCAGCATAGCAATCACTGCAGTGCCAACAATCGAAGAAGCCGTACACATTCTCTCGTCAATCCACTCCCTCAACACCATATAGAAAATAGGAGCATAATGATTATGATGCTCCTATTTTGTTTGTCCTGATAATCTATTTTGAAGGGATACAATTGTATTGGTAATTTGTCGTTGTAGTAGTTGTGCTCGACTGCCCGGTTGTATTGCTAGTTGTGCCACTGCTATAATTATAATTCACTTTGGGTCCTGTTACAGACATAGATCCTCCTGTATTGTGCTGACCACTATTTGATGTATTACTACCTGAATTAGAGGAAGATGTTTGAGTTGTTGTCGTTTTCCCTGTTACTCGTAAATAGCCTCGTTCTCCAGAAGGAGTATAACATGGTTCTGCAACAGAGTTTGCAATTTTTTTTGCTGGATCATCGGCAAAAGCTGTTGCACCAAAAGCAACACATAATAAAATTAATGCTAATTTTTTCATAATTACTACATTCGCATGACAGCCCCATGCCATCGCTTTTTTAAATTATAACATTTCCCATTAGGGGCAAAAGCAAATACTTTTAACGGTACTTTTATTTTGTTTGCAAAGTTATAGGATGTTAAAAGCACCATTATACATTATAGAGTAAAGAGATTTTACCAATGCGTATAATATTTATACACATTGCGATTCTGATTGCTTCAATTCTAAATCGTAATATTGGAAAAAGTTGTGTTTCAAGGCTTGAGAGATGCGCAAGAGCATATCTGTGTTTATAGACTCTTGACGAAATATATAATACACATTGGGGCGCTCGCAATTGATTTTCTTTGCGAGCCAAGAAGGGGTGCGTTCTTGTCGTTCAAGTTCTTGCTTGATAAGTTTTCCTATATGTATCATAAAAAAGGCGGAACTATTTTGCCGACCTTCGTCCGGGGTACCGCCAAGCACCTATGCACAGATAAGCAAAACAGTTCACACCCTGCACAGGCATGAACATTCGGATTTCGCTTATTCTCGTGCTTCAATTTGGCGGTTTTCAGACGAGAGAATAAGAGCCAAAAGCTCAAAATCTTTTATATGTCGTTAATTTATTTCTTCTATCACTAAATATCAATTCTTATTTAACAGGTGCAAACTTAGTGATTTTTTTGCAAACTATAAATATGTTCCTATTGTCATTATATTACTTTTGGGGCGTTCTCAGGAAGATGCGACGATAGAATGCGCCACTCTTGAGGGTATAGGTTGTTGGCTCGGTTGCCAAGATTTTTCACAAATCCAAGCGGCTTACCACCATAGGATACAATCACATAGCCTCGTGGAACATCATCGAGCGTGATAGCTTCGCGACGCAAATAGGCTATCGCGGTTGCATAATCCACCTCACACATGGGGAACACATCAACGTTCAACGCCAACGACATTGCCAAAGACTGCGAGGGAATCAAATCTTTCCCTTTTATCTCTCCCACAACAACTCCGTAGTGTATTACATCAAGCACAGAGGTCAACACTGCTATATCTCGACTCAACTCCTTGGGAATAGCAATTAAATAATCCCCTTTTTGATTAAATTCAAAATCATCGGAATTGAGAAGCCATTGCTTTGCAGTTTTAACTATCTGGTCGGCAAGCTTTGGCATTGCTACGGGCTTTGCCTTTTTCTGCTTGAACAAGGCGATATCGGCATCAGTGGGCTTACGCAAGACTGCGACAAATAAACCTTCTCCTTTTATTAGATTAGGAAGAAAGCGATAACAATGTAAATCAGTTTTAACACCCTCAGCAATATGCCATTCATTTCTCACGGGCACCTCTACACTTTCAGCGCCATAAGCATCTACAATATATTGCACCATCTCCTCGTCTTCATGACGATTAAACGTACATGTGCTATATATAAAAAATCCACCGGGGGCAAGCGACGGCCAAATGTTATCGACAATCTCTCTTTGACGCTCTACACACTCTCTGACAAGCCCCATGCTCCATTGCTTAACTGCATCAGGTTCCTTGCGGAACATCCCTTCACCCGAACAAGGAACATCGGCAGCAATTATATCAAAAAATCCCGATAACCTCCCTATGCGAGCGGTATCTCCCTTTGACACCACACAACCGGGATAGCCCCACTTAATTACATTTTCACGTAACACAGCCGCACGCGTCGGGACATATTCATTGGCAACGACAAGTGAGCCACAAGGCAAGCTATCAATGGCAGTCGTTGTTTTCCCTCCGGGAGCAGCACATGCATCAAGATATCGCATGGGAGCAACAGCATCGCTCGTTAACCACGAAACAATATGAGACAATATCATTGACGAAGCATCTTGCACATAGTACAACCCTTGATGCATTGCAGGGTCAAAAGTAAACGCCTCGCGACAAGGCAAATACCACCCGTTTTCACACCAAGGCACTTGCTCAATTCCTTGTGGAATAGCAACCTGCTTGCCCCTATTGGCACGCACCGATACCGACGCTTCGGTTTGAGACAATGCCTCCACCAATCCTTGCATCTGCTCGTTTTCGTAGCTTTTGATTTCTGAAATAAACTCCTGAGGGATACTCATACTCACTTATAATTTACCACATCAAAAATACATCTTTAGCCGTAAAACAGCAAGAGTCCATAATATTTTTTGTAAATCAGTTGCATAATTCAAAAATTGCGACTAATTTTGCAACGCAATTCTTCAAAAGAGATAGCAAAACCTGCTTCAGTAGCTCAGTTGGTTAGAGCACCTGACTGTTAATCAGGGGGTCGTTGGTTCAAGCCCATCCTGAAGCGCAAAGCGAGACACTCCACGTGCCTCGCTTTTATTTTTATTTACGTTTAAATTTTCGGATGATAGAATTTAAATAACCTTTTTTATAATCATCATATAGTACAATTCCGCCACAAATAAATCCTATTATATAAATAATAATTAGTGTGTGGCCTTCAAAATTAAAAAACACATTTAATAGCAAGCATACAATAACCACTATTATTGATATTATTCTCAGAGTTTCCATCTTTTTAATTAACTCTTTTATATCCACCTACATAGCTGCGATTTTCAGCCGACTATTGGATTTGGTTGTGATGAGTTTATAACAAATTTATGGTTTTTATTTCACTTTTACATAAAAAATAGGATTTATTTTATGTAGTATACGTTTAATCCTTAGCATTTTAGTGTAATATAGAATTATATCTTTTTCAAAAATAAATACTCTTGCTTTTGAGAGAGAAATATCAATAGGCAAATAAACCAACGGAGAGGGGGATTTGTTAAAAACGGGAAGTTTTTGTAACTTAGAGAAATGTTTTAATTCTAACGATAATTTATGGAAATTACCGCTAATAATATCATGCTTACATTAGCTGCGTTGTTGTCTTTAAGCGTGATTGTGGGTAAAGCAGGTAACAAATTTGGGATGCCGGCTTTGCTACTATTCCTCGGTGTTGGGATGATTGCCGGGACTGATGGTTTCGGAATACAATTTGATAGTGCCGAAGTCGCCCAATTTATAGGTATGATTTCTCTAAGCGTTATCCTATTTTCAGGTGGGGTTGACACAAATTTCAAGGACATACGCCCCATTTTAGCTCCCGGAGTGGTACTTGCGACGGTGGGGGTATTTATTACCACGATTGTTACAGGTGCCTTTATTTATTACATGTTTCATTGGCTCGCTCCTGAATTTGCCTTTGGATGGATAGAATCAATGTTACTTGCTGCCATCATGTCATCAACTGACTCGGCATCGGTATTTTCTATCTTAAACTCTTCACGCACAGGGTTAAAACAAAATCTTAAACCCACTCTTGAACTTGAAAGCGGAAGTAATGACCCGATGGCTTATCTATTGGTAATCATTCTTATAGGTATATTAGAGGGTGGAGGGAATGCTATGAGCGCTGAGTTGTGGACCGACTCTGCACTATTGCTTATTAAACAATTATTGTTGGGAGCCATTGGCGGTGTAGCTATAGGATACGCAACTGTTAAAGTTATCAACCGCCTAAGAGTTGATAACGAATTCCTATATCCAGTAATGGTGATTGCATGCGTGTTCTTTGTATTTTCTCTTACCGAACTGATAGGAGGAAACAGCTATTTGGCAGTCTATATTGCAGGTCTTGTCGTCGGAAATTGCAAACTTGCACTTAAACGCACTATCACAACATTCTTTGGTGGTTTCACATGGCTTGTGCAAATTATTATGTTCTTGTCGCTCGGATTGCTTGTAAATCCTCATGAATTTGTCAATATGCACATTATTATCCCCGGTATATTACTTGGTCTATTCATGATTATAATAGCCCGACCATTTGCTGTGTTTATCTCGCTGCTACCATTTAAGCATTTTACATTCAAAGCCCGTCTTTATATCTCTTGGGTGGGGTTGCGTGGTGCAGTCCCCATCATCTTTGCAACATACGCTTTAATGTCTTCAGGAGTTGAGCATGCCCGCATGATGTTCAACATGGTGTTTTTCATCACCATTCTCTCGCTTATATTGCAAGGAACTACTGTCAACCGCATGGCTCAATGGCTTGGACTGAAAGAGAAGTTAAAAGAAAAAGAATTTAACTTTGACCTACCCGACGAAATCACAGCATCAATGCAAGAAATGGACGTTACTGCACGATTACTCAGCAATGGGGAAATGCTTAAGGATGTAACTCTCCCACCAAATACTCTTGTGATAATGATAAAACGTGAAGGCAAATATCTTGTCCCTACAGGGAATACACACCTTTACCTCTCCGATAAACTGCTACTTATCTCTGAGGAGGAAAAACATCTTCAATCTTTAATAGAATCATTCTAATAAATAACAGATGCCCTTACTGAGTAAGGGCATCTGTTATAATCTATTTTACTTTCTCTTTTTCTTAGTGGCAGCAGCCATCACCGCAGTGGTGAGCTCCATCACAATCGCTTTCGCAGCCACCACAGCTGTCTCCACAACCACATCCGCAACCATGAACAGGATTTAGTTCTTCAGGTGTTGCATTGCGCACAGCGAGGATTTTACCGGCAAAACGCACATCCTTGCCTGCAAGTGGATGGTTAAAGTCCATTGTTACCTTAGTGAGACTCACCGCAGTAACAAGACCATTGATGCGATAACCATCGGCAGTCATCATAGGAACAACAGCTCCCGGTTTGATCGCATTTTCGTCAAATTTACCATCTACGATGAAGATATCGCGGTCGAGTTCAGCAATTTGCTCCGGATCATGTGGACCAAATGCCTCATCTGATTTTACTGTGATATCAAAAGTATCACCTGCTTGAAGACCTTCAACTGCTTTTTCAAGAGGAATAATCATACCTTGAGTAACACCGAAAATAAATTTTTCGGGATCTTCAACATCTGTTTGGTGAACGAGTTTTTGTGTGCCATCGGCAGCTACTTCGTAGAGGTCATAACCAAGCTCTACATATTTTCCTGTTTCAATTCTTTCCATATGTATTTTCGTTTTTAATGATTAATCTTTGCCTGTAATTATCTTTTTAATATCGTGTAGTTTATTGAGCGCCGACATTGGGGTGAGGTTATTTATATCCAAATCAAGGATTTCATCACGCACTTGGCTCAACACTGGATCATCAAGTTGGAAGAATGACAATTGCATTCCTTGACGACCTTCGGCTACATCATTAAGGTTTTTATGTATTGCATCAGATTCCTTGCGATTGTTTGATTCCAACTGATGCAATACTTGATCAGCTCGCTGCACAATTGCCGGTGGCATACCCGCAAGTTTAGCAACATGAATACCAAAACTGTGTTCACTGCCTCCGCGCGCCAATTTACGCAAAAACACTACTTTGCCGTTTATTTCCTTAACCGACACATTGTAATTTACCACGCGAGAGAAACTCTTCTCCATCTCATTTAACTCATGATAGTGTGTCGCAAAAAGCGTTTTGGGGTGAATCTTACCATATTCGTGAATGTGCTCGACGATAGCCCACGCAATAGAGATACCATCGTAAGTTGATGTGCCACGTCCCAATTCGTCAAACAAGATGAGACTACGCTCACTCATGTTATTAAGAATCGATGCCGCTTCATTCATCTCAACCATAAAAGTTGACTCGCCAAGCGAGATATTATCAGAAGCTCCCACACGGGTAAATATCTTATCAACGATACCTATTCGCGCACTATCAGCAGCAACATAACAACCGATCTGCGCCATCAATACATTTAATGCTGTTTGGCGCAACAATGCCGATTTACCCGACATATTGGGACCGGTAATCATCATCACCTGCGTACCGGAATTTGACAACGACACCGAGTTGGAGATATATGGTTCGCCCGGTGGCAACTCCTTCTCAATAACAGGGTGACGACCCTCTACAATCTCTATCGCTAATGAGTCATCTACTACGGGACGATTATAACGATTTTCCATTGCTACACGCGTAAACGCAGTCAAGCAGTCAAGACGAGCTATCAACGAAGCATCAAGTTGTATTGCCGGGATATATTCAGCCAAACGGCTCACAAGCTCGTTATATAATCGTGTCTCAATTATAGCTATACGCTCTTGTGCTCCGAGTATTTTCTCCTCATACTCTTTCAATTCTTGAGTAATGTATCGCTCAGCATTTACAAGTGTCTGCTTGCGTATCCAGTCGGCAGGCACTTTATCTTTGTGAGTATTGGTAACCTCTATATAGTAGCCAAATACATTATTATAGCCTATCTTAAGGCTTGTGATGCCTGTCGCTTCAATTTCACGTGCTTGCACCTTCAATAAATAGTCTTTCCCCTGATAAGCGATTTCACGCAATTCATCAAGTTCAGCATCTACTCCAGAACGTATAATAGTCCCTTTATTTATCGCCGTTGGTGCATCATCGACAATTTCACGCGCAATTCGATCACGCATCAGAGTGCATGGATTAAGTTGTTCGCCTATTGAGCGTAATGCATCCTGTTCGGCGCTCATGCACAACGTCTTTATAGGCTCAATCGCGGTCAATGCATTACGCATTTGGACAACTTCTCGTGGCGTAATACGTCCTACTGCTACTTTTGAAATCAAGCGTTCAAGGTCTCCCACTTGTTCAAGGTATTCCTTTATCGCTTCACGTTGATCAGGATGACGGAAAAAATACTCCACCACATCAAGGCGGCTGTTTATAGCCTTCACATCCTTTAATGGGAATAACACCCACCGACGCAACATTCGTGCGCCCATGGGACTTACAGTGCGGTCTATGACACTAAGAAGACTTTTCCCTTCATCCCCAAGGCTGTCAATAAGTTCAAGGTTGCGCACAGTGAATTTGTCCAACCTCACATATTTATCCTCCTCAATGCGAGAAAGATTAGTGATGTGGCTGATCTGAGTGTGCTGAGTAATATCAAGATAATGCAGAATCGCTCCCGACGCTATTATCGCCGATGTCATGCGATGAATACCAAACCCCTTGAGATTACGAGTTTCAAACTGTTTCAACAGGCGATCCATTGCTGTCTCCTCAGTAAAAATCCAATCGTCAAGTTCAAACGTCAAATAACGAGCTGTAAACGTTTCCTCAAACTTCCCTCTATTTCCTCGTTCGATAAGCACCTCTTTAGGCGCAAAATTTCCTAAAAGCTTGTCGATATAGTCATTTGTTCCTTCTGCTGTCAAAAACTCGCCTGTGCTTATATCCAAGAATGACACTCCACAACCTGTGCGAGTAAAATGAACTGCGGCAACAAAGTTGTTCTCACGATGATTGAGAATATTATCGTTAATTGAAACTCCCGGAGTTACCAATTCGGTAATTCCGCGTTTCACAAGTTTTTTTGTTAACTTAGGATCCTCAAGTTGCTCACAGATGGCAACACGCTTGCCTGCACGCACCAATTTTGGCAAATAAGTATCAAGAGCATGATGAGGGAAACCGGCAAGCTCAACATGTTGAGCAGAGCCGTTTGCACGTCGAGTCAATGTAATTCCCAATATCTCTGATGCAGCAATGGCATCATCGGAAAAAGTCTCATAGAAATCCCCCACACGAAACAACAACACAGCATCAGGATGTTTTTGTTTCATCTCAAGATACTGCTTCATCAATGGGGTTTCTACGATAGTCTTTGCCATTTTCTTTGAAAATTAAATAGAATGTAAAGTTAACAATTCTGCTGTGATTGTCAAAATCAGTCTTTAAAATCGAAATAAAAAAACAGGCTTGCATCACTGCAAGCCTGCCCATAAACAAAGTTTTTTGTACGAATATAGTATTTTAGAATTTGTATGCCACGCCAACAGAAGCTGCTACTTGATCGAAAGCATCTAAGTCTCCAAACAATTTTTGGTATTTCGCTTCAAGGTTGATAGCAATATTTTCAGAAATTGAATATTCAACACCAGCACCAACGTTAATACCAAATGCGCCTTCTGATGCAGATCCACCTTCTTCTCCTATTGTTTCGTATCCAGGTATATCAACAGAAACACCTTCCCATTCAACTTTTGCATTTGCATAAGTTACACCAGCTAATGGATATACTTTGATATTTTCCGCTACATTAAAAAGATAGTGAGCAGTAACATCAATACCCCACATAGAAACACCATTTTTTTCCAAGAAATAGTTGAAAGCGGCTTCTGCGCGAATAGCATCAGTAAAACCATATTGGTATTTTGCGCCAATTGAGAAAGATTCAATTTCAGATCCATAACCAAAGTTAAGACCTGCTGCTGATTGTCCTTTTTGTGCTGCAAGAGAACCAATACCCATAACTGCAACACACAATGCAATAATTAATTTTTTCATATTTAAATTGTTTTAGGTGCATTGTCAGGTTCAAACAATGCAAGTGTTATTATTTCAAAGTATCGTGAACCTATGACTTAAGTCATCCGATCCTTTATTAATTTAACGAGTATAATGCAATTCAGTCGTTGCTTCCATTCCCATACCTATCATATCTGTCATATCATACAAAAAAACAAGTTGAGAATCTGTTAATTTAGATATTTTGATTATTAGATCATCATTGGCATATTCCGATGATGTATAATAGAATCTATTCCCTTCTATTTTATAAGTAATTCCGTTTACTTTATCCCCTGAAAATGTTAATACTTCATCCCAAAAACCTGAAACGCCCATTTGCTCAGCCAAACCGGGAAGATCATCGCGAGTAATTGTATTAGAAAAACCTCCTATTTTAGAAACTCCTTTAGAAAAATACCATTTCCCTTGAAGCATTTCAACAGAACTACCACCATCAGGCTCGTCATCACTATCACTTGAACAAGATACAAAACCCATTCCTATCACCATCATCATAACGATGCCAAAAAGTTTTAACTTTTCCATAGTTTAAATGCATTAATTTATTTTAATTACAAATATCTACATAAATATTAACATTTATATGTTTTTCATGTTGCCTTAATATCCTCAATCTGTAGACATTCACTCTACAGATTGGCCAATTTTATAATATTCGTTTAAGTAACTAAAAAAATTATGATTTAATGCAATTGATATGCGCAATAAAAGAGTCGTATCAATACTACTTTTGCTAAAAATTTTGTAAATGTTTGTTCTATCACAATACAACTGGTGAGAAAGCCACGTAACCGACCGTCCTTGGTCTTTCATTACTCGTTTGATTTCATTTCCAATATGAACCGAAATCAGAGTTTTTTCATGTCCTTTATTTTTCATATAACAACGTTATTGACGCCGCTATTTATTCTTATAGACCTTACAGGGATATCGAGACAACAAGCGCAGACGTGCTGTTGAGTCCCGAGGCCCTGAGAAAGCCTATACATACAAACAAGCTCCGCCTGCGCAATAACGCAGACGTTTACTGAACTCATTCGTGTACGCATCTATTGAAATTTCTCAGGTTTCAGGGACGTCCGAATAGTAGCAAACGTATTTTTTAATATGTCTTATTTTCTTAGGTCATATGCCTATATCATACAACAAAATTAATGAATTATTTCCAACTATCAAATCAACTCCATCTCCGGAAAACTATTTGGGGATATGATAGCAGGCATTATCTACAATGTAGCGTCTTCCCGACGCTTATTGTCGGTGCCTCACATCCGGTGGTGGAGCTTAGCTTACCTCCTGCTAATCAGTTATAGCCCTTCGGGCAATCGACTTTCAACTATAAACAAAAAGCCCCGGCTCATTCCTGAGTCAGGGCTTCTCTGAAGGGGGCGGTGACCTACTCTCCCACTTTCGCAGTACCATCGGCGTGGTGAGGTTTAACTTCTCTGTTCGGAATGGGAAGAGGTGGAACCCTC
>JAZOCE010000006.1:0-35583 GCA_045596365.1 Muribaculaceae bacterium
CAAGTGCAAGACAACCTACGCAGTTATCGAAAAGGTCATCAAAGAGAATAACATCAAGGCTACGCTCACAAAAGTAGAGGATATTATGGAGATAATGAACTACAATATCCTCTCAACCCCTGCCGTAGTGGTTGATGGCGAGGTGAAAATCAAGGGCTATGTACCAAGAGAAACAGAGATTAAAGAGTTATTGGGCGTATGATACAGCAATTTGCAGATTGGTTGGTTTATGGCGTCTTTGGATTGGATGCCGCGACACCATTAGGTACGGCTGTCAATTTCTTCTTTTACGACAGCATCAAGATTATAATACTGCTTTTCAATATCAGTTTCGTAATGGGCATTATCAATGCCTACTTCCCCATTGAGCGACTACGCCAATACCTCGCCACGCATAAGTTCTATGGTTTGGACTACTTCTTGGCGGCTCTCTTCGGTGGTACCACTCCGTTCTGCTCCTGCTCATCGGTGCCACTCTTTATAGGCTTTGTCAAGGGTGGAATACCGTTGGGCGTAACGTTGACATTCCTTATCGCCTCGCCTTTGGTTAGCGAGGTAGCGGTGGCAATGTTTCTCGGCTCGTTTGGTGTGAAGGCAACGCTGATTTATGTTGTGAGCGGTACGGTACTGTCAATGATTGCAGGCTTAATATTGAGTCGTATGCACCTCGAACCCTATTTGAGTGATTGGGTGAAAGCGGCACAAGCACAATCTTCGGCGCAGAGCCAAAGATGGGAGGCAGAGAAAACGCCATTCATCAAGCGACTACCTGCTATCACTCGTGAATCGTGGGGCATTGTGCGAGGCGTTTTGCTCTATATCCTGATTGGTATCGGCATTGGTGCTACGATGCACGGCTATGTGCCCGAAGGCTTCTTTGAGCAATACCTCTCGGCTGAAAATTGGTGGGGCGTGCCACTTGCTGTGGTGCTTGCAGTACCAATGTATGCCAATGCTGCGGGTATTGTGCCCATCATCGAGGTATTTGTAGCAAAGGGTATTCCGCTTGGTACTGCGATTGCCTTTATGATGGCTATCATCGGACTATCAATCCCCGAAGCCACAATGCTTAAAAAAGTGATGACTTGGCGACTGATAGGTATCTTCTTCGGCGTGGTAACATTGTTGATTATTATTTCAGGCTATTTATTTAATTGGATTCTATGAGAGTATTGATTTTATGCACAGGAAATAGTTGCCGAAGCCAAATGGCACACGGCTTCTTACAATCGTTTGACAAGAGTTTGGAAGTTTATTCAGCAGGAACAAACCCTGCATTGCAGGTAAACCCACAAGCCATCCAAGTTATGCACGAGGTGGGTATTGATATATCGGCACATACACCCAAAAGTGTGGAAATTTATCTGAATGATGAGTGGGATTATGTGATAACAGTTTGTGGCGGAGCAAACGAAACCTGCCCGATGTTTGTCGGCAAGGTCGGCAAACGATTACACATAGGCTTTGATGACCCTGCAAACTCAATTGACATAAACGAGTTTCGCCGAGTAAGAGATGAAATTAAGAATAAACTTTCAAAGTTCTATCTTACACAAGTTCTGAAGAAAGAATTACCAAAATGCAGTTGTGGCGGTAATTGTTAAAATGGTGTAGCCGTTATATGTTTTTAAGATAGCGGCTACTTTACTTAGAGTTTCAACCCACGATTTTGTCGTTTGTTGGTAATTCCAAAGTATTGTTCTTTTTCGTTTGGGAAAATAGTGGTGAATAGTTTTAGTGCCGTTTGAACTGAATATGCCGATAATAGGTTATATCTATTGATAAAAGAGTAAAAAATCGTCAGTTGGTTGACTATTTTTACTTTTTGAATATGTGTAAATAAAAAAAGGTGAGCTAATGGCTCACCTTTTAGTCTTATATAATAATGTATTAGTATTGTTCTTTTTCGTTGGGAAAGTCGCAAGTTTTGACATCGTCGATGTAGTGAGCTACAGCATCGTTGATGATAGTAGCAAGGTCGGCATAACGGCGAAGGAAACGAGGTGAGAACCCTTTGTTGATACCAAGCATGTCGTGCATCACAAGCACTTGACCATCAACACCACCTCCGGCACCGATACCAATGATGGGTACTGATACCATTTGAGCAACTTTTGTAGCGAGGTCGGCAGGAATTTTTTCAAGTACGATAGCAAAACAGCCTATTTCTTCGAGCATTTTAGCATCTTCGATGAGTTTTTGAGCTTCGGATTCCTCTTTGGCACGCACAGCATATGTGCCAAATTTATTTATTGATTGAGGAGTCAATCCGAGGTGTCCCATGACAGGAATACCGGCACTTAACACACGTTCGATAGATTCGCGAATTTCAGAGCCACCTTCCATTTTAACCGCTTCAGCATGGCTTTCTTTCATGATGCGAATAGCAGAAGCAAGAGCCTCTTTGGAGTTCCCTTGATAAGAGCCAAAAGGCAAGTCGCACACAACCAACGCACGCTTAACGCCTTTGATAACCGATTTGGCATGGTAAATCATTTGGTCGAGAGTAATGGGCAGTGTGGTTATGTTTCCTGCCATTACATTTGAGGCAGAGTCTCCAACGAGGATTACGTCCATGCCGGCTTCATCAATGAGTTTAGCCATTGAGTAGTCATAGGCGGTGAGCATTGCTATTTTTTCGCCGCGCATTTTCATTTCAGTGAGGCGACGTGTTGTTACCTTTCTTTGGTCTTCAGTGTAAGTTGACATAATCAAAATAGATTTATAAAATATATCGTTACAAAGGTACAATTTATTCCTATATAAATTTCAAAAAATGAGAGGGATAATATTGTGTAATATTTGGAAAAATCACCGAAAATAGCGAATATTGCAGTAATTTTACAAATCACATATACAATATGAAAGTAGTAAACTTTGCCGAAACGCCATCATTGGTGAGTCAGTACATGATGGAGTTGCGTGATGAAAACATACAAAAAGATATGTTGCGATTTCGTCGCAACCTTGAACGCATAGGTGAGATTATGGCCTATGAAATAAGTCGCACAATCAGTTATGAGACTATTGATGTAACGACTCCTCTTGAGGTAGCGAAGTGTCAAGTGATAGGGGATAATATCGTTCTTGGAACTATTTTTCGCGCCGGAGTTCCGTTTCATCAAGGATTTTTGAATTATTTTGACCATGCTGAAAATGCGTTTGTATCGGCTTATCGCAAATATAAAGATGCTGATAACTTTGATGTGCACATTGAGTATCTTGCCTCGCCATGTATTGAGGGAAAAACATTGATTATTGCCGACCCCATGTTGGCAACCGGCTCATCTATGGAGTTATCTTATCGTGCATTGTTGACAAAAGGCACTCCAAAACATATCCACATTGCATCGGTTATTGCATCAAAACAAGCTGTTGATTATGTAAAAGGTGTATTTCCGGCAGAGAAAACCACCCTTTGGGTTGGAGCTATTGATGATGAGCTAAATTCTCATAGCTACATTGTTCCCGGTCTTGGTGATGCCGGCGATCTCGCCTACGGCACAAAGTAATAAATCATAAATAAAATTACTCTTTTGTAATATTGTAAAAAAACGACGTTGTATTTACAGCGTCGTTTTCAATAGAATTAATTCAGAAAAGAATTATCCTACAATTCCAGAACAACCTAATCCGCAGAAACTACAACCAGGAGAAGCTGAAATTGCTTGCTCTACTTTCTTAATTCCATTGCAATTGTTTGCTACAATTTCATTAGCAACAGCTAAAATAGAAATTTCTACTTGCATAATAATTGAATTTAAAGGGTTAATAAATATTGAAGTTTTTATACTTCTCATAGCATTTTATTGCAGCTTTTAATGTTGCACAATCTTCATCACTTAGAGAAGAAAGTTTATTTTTCAGTACATAATATTTTATCTGAAATGCACTGATAATAGGAATTTCTACTGCAATCATTTTACAATAAGATTTATCACGTTTTTTTACATCGCCACGTTGGTTGTAATTAAAGCCATAGCATGTGCGACAAACTTTTAAATAATTGCAATTGTGGCAAGTTTCATCAATAAGGCTTTCAGGATTATTAAACTCTATAGAGCTAAAATCTGATTTTTCCCCAGTTACAAGTGGAACAAACATGTGGCAAGGGTATGGTGTACCATCGACATCATAAGCAACCATTGTTGTCCCGGTTCCGCAATTTTTATATGGTAAAGGATTATTGGAATTCGTTAAAAATTCGGCATAAATGCGTGTAAATAAAGGAATTGGTTTTATTTGAGGATTAGATAAATAATACTCAGATAACTTTAGTAGTTGTTTTGCATACATTTTTTCATCACCATCTAACCAATTCACGCCTACGGCAAGACTGCCAACAACCGGATATCTTTTTTTATGAAAGAATATTACGCCATCGGCAAAATCTTTAAGAGTTTCGCGGGAAACAGTCATCTTAAAATTTTGTTCTGGCCAAGTTTTGTGGACAAATTCAATGGGAAGCGATTGATATTGTGTACCACGATTTTTTGTTTGCATATCAGGTTTGCCATCAACAGATAGAATTAATGAAATATATTCTTTGTTTTTTTCAAACCACAATCGTTTTTTCGTATCTAAGAGTGTCCCATTTGTCGTAATTGAAAACTCATGATTGATATTAAAGTAAGGATTGTTAGATTCCCGTTCCTCAATTGCCCACTTAATAATTTCTTTAATTATAGGAAATTGTAATAAAGGTTCTCCTCCGAAAAAGTCTATTTTTAGAGTACCAGAAGCATTATTTTCGTAAAATGCTTTAAATTCAGATAATATGATTTCTTTAGCGGTCTCAATTGACATCTTTTTTGTTGCATCTTTATATTTTTCAAAGCAATAAACACAATTAAGGTTACAGCCATATGTTAGCATTAGTGCACATATTCGTCCGCTATTTGTGTATTGATAATATTCCATGTATTGGGGGATAATATGAGTGAATTCAAACTAATCAATTGGAGAAATTGTTATAATCAAATTTAATGATTACTCCATTCTTGCTTTTAATATTTATATATAGATTCTTGTTTTCTGTTGGGTTGTCAAAATTTATTAATATTGGATTTTTTTCGTTTAATAATGTTTCGGCAATCTCATCATCTTTTAAAATAAGACCATTTATGGTCTTTAAATTATAATGTCCATTATATTTGTAGATTGCATATCCGGGACAACAATGACGATTTCTAAATAAAAAAGCATTGATTCCCGCATTGAAACCATTTGCTGACGTTATGCGCCATACATAATTAGAGCAACTTTCCTTAAAGATGCATTTTCTTCGTCGTTTTGGTGGCACTATGAACCAATATAAGCGTATAATTGTCAGCAAAAGGTATTTCATGTGAACGTTATTTGCGTTTAAATACCGCTACAGCAATAGAGGTGTTATATCCTGGTTTTGCTCCGATTCCGAGGCATCCATTTGTTGGTGCGATGGTAGTCTCAATATTTCCCATGCTTATGAATTCATATCCCGCTGCCATTTGGTTGTCAATGAGAGATTGTAATTGGTCAACTGCGACAGAAAAATTGTCCTTTTGCCCCAATTCTGCGTTAAAAGGTATTACTCTATACATATGTGTTATGTTTTTAATTTCTCCTACTCTATTTGAGGCTTTTCGGATTCTGCCTTGTTATCAAGATGTTATTGCTTTAGTTATAGTAACGATTAACAGGATTATTGCTATTGCTGTATATTCTGGACCCCATTTTTCTTCTTCGACATCAATTAAATCTCCGTCTGAGTCATATTTGAGAATAAATGTACGCTCTTCTGGATTGAATGTACCAAATAGGAAACATGCGCATATAAGTCCAATCCACCAAACATCAGTAAAAAGCCAAATACCAATGAATGTTTCAATTGAAGAAAAAAGAATGCCAATAGGCTAATGATTTCGAAGGAAACGAAGTATTAACACTATTACAAAAGGAATAGCAGCCATTAAAATTAAGCCTCCTATTATATTGCCCAAAATCATGTTATTATGGTTGTATGAAAGATGAATTATTTTTTCTTGCAAAGTAAACATGATTTAATCGCATGTATAGAATACATCCGTAGGATTAAAACTGCAAAAGTGTTGGAATTGCCCTATTGTTGTGTTGGGGTTTTTATACACTTATTTAATTCTTGTAGATAGTAATTAAAAAAATTGTGGTTAAGGATACGAGATATTTGTAATAAAGTGTGTGTGTCTATTGAAGGGCGCTGGAATATAGCATATATTGTACTACGATCACAATATAATTTTTTAGCAAGCCATGTAACTGTACGCTCTTGCTTACGAAATTCGGCCTCTATAATTTTTCCAATATGTACCATATAAATAAGGCGGAACCATTCATGACTTATTTATAATCTGGGGTACCGCCAAGCACCTTGTACACAAATAAGACAGAATAGCTCACGCCTATATGGCATGAACACTTATCTGCTTATTCTCTGTGTACTTAAAAATTGGCGGTTTTCAGATTAAGAGAATAAGAATATAAATATCAATTCCTAATTTTTGTAGTTTTAATTCATAATTATTTTCAATTTGTCATTACAAAGGTAGTTTATTTTTTCGTTTTGAGTTAACAGTAACTCCAATAAATGAGTAGTTTATTGGAGAATAAGTAAAAAGAATAAACTATATATATTAATGTATAAATCAGCAGGGGACAGCGAGGGTTAGAGTGAACTCGCTTGAGGCTGTTGTAAAAAGATTGAATTGTCTGTCTCCATCGGGGAGATGGACAATTGCTTTATGATCAATATTGTTTAGTGGCAGATTAATGTCGCGAGCGAAGTCAAGTCCCGGACAGCCGGCAGCTTTATAAACAGCTTCTTTACAGGTCCATGCCGTTAATAAGTCGGAGGAGGAAGTGTAGTATTCCATCTCTTCTTGCGACAAAAATTTACTTTTTACTTTCAGTAAAGTGTTTCTCCATCGTTCAATATCTACGCCTATTTTTTTATTGGGATGAGAAGCGACGATTGCCATTCCTTTGCAATGAGAAATCGAGATGTTCAGATTGCAACCGACCAATCGCGGAGAACCGTCGTTATTGTGAGAAAGGGAAATATTTTCACCAAATGTATTGCGAATGAGAGCTCGTGTTGTGAGAATTTCGGCTTGTCGAGAAACCGATTTTACTTCGGCAATGGCATCAATGTCCTCTTCTGTTGCGTTCTCAAGAAGATAGGTAATATCTTCGGCTATTCTTTTATGGAATATCTCAACACCATTAAAAGAGATATCTATTTTATCGAGCATCGTTATTTAGATTTATGATGGTGTGAATGAGATCATTGTTTACCGCTTTCAAAATGGGCGATATTGAGTCGGTAGAGATATTGGTTGTCTCATTGAAACAAAATGCGCCGGAAATAACCCATGACGAATTGTTAGTGGCTATAAATTGCAATGGAGTAACCACGCTTGTGGGGGTAGAAATGATTTTTGCTGTTACGCCCGAATGAGTATTCAGTTCAGTCATTTCAGAGGTTAATGAGCCAATATTTAAAGATATGCGTTCAATGCGATTGTCTATAACGCCATCAATAGTTGATGACACAACGGGCGTATAGGTATAATATAGAGTTGCATTGTATTTTGGATAAAAAACATTTATCCATTTACTTCCGTCGGTAGAGGTGTTGGAACTATCTTCTATTGCAATGGATTCGGCATTGATTTCAAAATTAACAGGGAGCAAATGAGATTTGGCATATACTGTATCACAAAGATTTATACGAGGATAGGCAGTGAGACGAGGAATGTGGTTTTCCTTGTTGGTACATTCGCTCAAAGATAATGAGATAACTCCGGCAATAATCCATATAGGAATCATTGCAAAGAACGCTGTCAGCGTTGAATTCTTTTTCTTGCTCATGAATTTTGTGTTTCAGGCATCACCATTACTCTGACGCTTGCGATGCGGTGATTGATAATGTCTAAAATCAAAAAGCGACAACGCCCATAAACGAGAGGTTCCTTTTCTTTAGGAAAATCTCCTTTTATGGCAAGAAGCATTCCGGCAAGTGTTTCAGCATCTTCAGTAACACTTTCGTAATCATCTTCGTTGAGTTCGGTAACTCTGAAGAAGTCTGTTAGCAGAGTTTTACCTTCAAAAATAAAAGTGTTATCAGGGAGTTTTTTATAAGTCTTTTTGTCGTCGTCATACTCATCGTCGATGTCTCCAACAATCTCTTCGAGAACATCTTCAAGAGTAACAATACCTTGAGTGCCTCCAAATTCATCAATCACAATTGCCATGTGGTTTTTGAGCTTGCGGAAATCTTCAAGCAGGTCATCAATCATGCGAGATTCAGGCACAAAATAGGTCTCACGAATGAGGGATTGCCATTTAAAATTGTCGGTGGCTTGTCCTACATATGGCAACAAGTCGCGGCTATATAGTACACCTTTGATATTATCTTGTGAGCCTTCATAAACCGGCAATCGAGAGTAACCGCTTGAAAGCACAATTTCCATTACTTCATCAAATGTGGAATTAATTTCAATGTCGGTAATATCAACTCGTGGTGTCATTATTTCAGAAGCCGTGATATCTCCAAATTTTAAGATACCTTGAAGCATTTCCTTGTCATCATCGGTTTTAACATCGGTGATTTCAAGAGCGCGACTAAGCTCATCGGTGGAAATATTTGCAACTTTCTTGGTTACAACACGTTTCACGATAGAAGAACTTCGTTCAAGCATTGATGACAAAGGGTAGAATAATTTCAGCGCAAATCCTATTCCTCCTGATGCGAATTTAGCCCAATTAAGAGGATTGCTGTTGGCGTATAGTTTAGGCAATATTTCTCCGAAAAGAAGGATGAGGAATGTCAATAGTACTGTTTGCAAAATAAAACTAAGTATTTCTGGCATATTCCCAAAAATAGGACCTAAAGCATAGTTACAAAGAATAACAATAGTAACGTTGACTAAGTTATTTGCAATGAGAATAGTCGCCAATAGGCGTTCAGGATAATTAAGGAAATAACGAATTTTTTCTCCCTTTGGAGTGTCGTCTAATTCGTCTAATTGAGAAGGTGTTAATGAGAAATAAGCAATCTCGCTTCCTGAGATAAAACCGGACATCAAAAGGGCTATGCCGGCGCATACTAAAGCGATTATATCACTGAAATCAAAATTAATGTTTGCAGTCGCCATAATCATGCCGAATAATGGCGACGTCGCTGGTAAAGGGTCTATATCCAAAACGGGAGTTATTAGTTAAACAAAAAGCGGAAACTTTTCCGCTGTGGGGTTTCCACAATGCAAAATTAAGCAAACTTTCTCAATTTCACTACTTTTACACTGAAAATAGTAAAGCGAGAGTATTTATTTAGTAAATTTGAGGGATTAAAATTTACGCTGATATGAAAAAGAGACTTGTGATATCAACAGGGGCGGGGATGAGTGCCGAGAGTGGAATTTCTACTTTTCGTGATAGTGGAGGATTGTGGGAACAATATCCGGTTATGGATGTTGCGAGTGCCGATGGGTTTGCTCGCAATCCGGCTTTGGTACACAGGTTTTACAATGAGCGCCGCAAAGCGTTGTTGAATGCTGAGCCTAATGCCGGACATCTTGGGCTTGTAGATTTGGAGCAAGATTTTGATACCTATATTATTACTCAAAATGTAGATGATTTACATGAACGTGCCGGTAGTCGTCATGTCTTGCATCTACATGGAGAGTTGATGAAAGTGAGATCTATGAAAGATGAAAGGCGAGTATATACTTTGACTCCCGATAATCTTGAAACATCACCGGAGACGAGGGATGAATATGGTGATGCTGTGCGTCCTCATATTGTCTTTTTTCAAGAGGCTGTTCCTAACATCGAGCCGGCAATTGAACTTGTGAAGGAGGCTGATATATTTGTAGTTATAGGGACTTCGCTTAATGTGTATCCTGCGGCGGGACTGCTGTATTATGTGCGTCCTGATGCTGAGGTTTATTATATCGATCCCAAGCCTGCTCCCACGCCTAATGTAAAGGTAAAAGTTTTGCCCATGAAGGCAAGTGAAGGGGTTGCCGAGTTGAAGAAATTGCTTAAAAAACAGCCATAAAATTTACAGATGTAAACATTTGCTTGCATGGGGGAAATGCTAGTCTAAGTGCCGAAAAATAGGGCACTTGAGTGAATGTTAATAACTTTTTCTGATTTTTAGTGGAAAAAGTTTGTTTTCTTTTGTAAATAACAGATAATATTTTGCTATCTTTACAACGTAAATAAAACACAATTGTTTCTTTTTGCTAAATGCTTATGCCTCAGGAAGTTTATCATGTCCCCGCATTGTTGCCTGAAACGATTTCAGGATTGCAAATTAACCCCGATGGTATCTATGTTGATGCTACGTTTGGTGGCGGAGGTCATTCGCGTGCGATAGTGAACGAATTATCGTCTAAAGGACATATATATTCGTTTGATCAAGACGAAGAGGCTGTAGCAAATGCTTTTGATGATCCTCGATTTACGATTGTATATAGCAACTTCAGATATTTGTCAAATTTCATGCGATACTACGACGTTGAGGGCGTAGATGGAATATTGGCTGATTTGGGAGTTTCTTTTCATCATTTTGATGATAAAGAGCGAGGTTTTTCTTTTCGCTGGGAAGGTCGATTGGATATGCGCATGAATCAAAAAGCCTCAAAAGATGCTTCGTGGATTATCGAAAATTATACAGAGGAGCAATTGTCTGACTTGTTTTATCTTTATGGCGAGTTAAAAAATTCTCGGAGATTATCATCTGTTATTATCAAAGCTCGCAGCCAATCTAAAATTGATACAGTAGAAAAATTGCTTGAGATAATAAAGCCTATGATAAATCCGCGACAAGAGAAAAAAGAGCTTGCACAGATTTTTCAAGCATTGCGCATTGAGGTGAATGGTGAGATTGAGGTTTTGAAAAGTTTTTTGGAACAATCGCTAAAGGTGTTAAAACCAGGAGGACGATTGGCTGTGATAACTTATCACTCGCTTGAAGATCGATTGGTGAAAAATTTCATGCGCAGCGGAAATCTATCGGGAAATGTAGAGAAAGATTTCTATGGACGCAACCTGTCTTCATTGAAGTTGATTACCTCTAAGCCCATTGTTCCGAGTGATGAGGAGGTAGAGTGTAACCCTCGTTCACGCAGTGCAAAATTGAGAATAGCAGAAATGATGTAAAATGTGATTTTGAAAAATCTATATGGCAATAACTGAAAATAACACAAAAAAGAAAAACAACAATGATTCATTGTTGTTGCGAGCATTACATGGTCGTTTGATTTCTACTGATTTTTTTGCTAAACATTGGTTAAAGGTGCTTATTGCCATTGTTATGATTTTGATTTATATCACAAATAAATATCAGTGTTTGACCAAAATGGAAACAATACGTTCCCTTGAGCAGGAACTCGAGATAGTTGAAACAGAGCGGGTGAGAGTGAGAGGGGAATATATGAGTCTGATTCGTGAATCATCAATGCAACATCTTATTGATTCTCTACATCTTGGTTTGCAGGTACAAGATCGCCCCCCCTTTAAAATATCTTATACAAAATGAAAAAAGAAAATAATCGACATCACATTTTGTTTCGTTATGTGCTTATTACGGCCGGAATTCTGATATTTGCCGCGTTGATAGTAATAAAGGCATTTGATACAACTATTATATCGGCTGACAAATGGAATGAAAAAGCAATGAAGGAGTTGTCTCGGGTTGAGGTTATCAAGCCTGAGAGGGGGAATATATTGGCAAGCGATGGCAGTATATTGGCGACTAATTTGCAATTCTATACAGTGCGCATAGATTTTCGTAGCGAGCGATTTATGAAAGACCGTTATGTAATGGCGTTGGACTCATTGTCTGATAGTCTTGCTCGTTATTTCCCAGTGAGAACAAAGGCAGGATGGAAGAAATATTTGCAAGAGCCGTTAACTCGCAAGAAATTGCCTCGCAGTTTTCGTCTGTTGCGCAACATAAGCTATGCCGATTACATGAAATTGCGCACATTCCCATTTTTGAACATTCCAAATCGAAACAAAAATGGATTATTGAAAGAATCAAAGATGCGCCGAAAATATCCCTATGGAGATATGGCAGCATTGAGCGTAGGTATTGTAAGTGAACGCCCTAATGGACAAATCAGAGGCGTGTCAGGTCTTGAAAAGGACTTGGATTCATTGCTTTATGGCAAACCCGGTGTAACAAAGAAAATTCCATTGACCAAAAATCTTGTTAACTGGATTGATACTCCGGCAACTCCCGGATATAATGTGCGAACAACAATTGATGTCAAAATGCAGGATATTGTTGAGCATGAATTGAGTAAGGTGCTTGAACTTTGTAATGCCGAATGGGGCACTGCTGTTTTGATGGAGGTAGCAACAGGAGATATTAAGGCAATATCAAATCTTGAAAAAGATAAACGAAGCGGAAGGTATATTGAGGGGCAAAATCGTGCTGTGCTACGTTATGAGCCTGGCTCGGTGGTTAAAACATTGTCAATGCTCATCGCTCTTGAAGATGGAATTGTCAGAGATACCAATCGTGTTATTCACACAGGTTCAGCCTATGCCTATGCCGGAGGTCGTGCTATTACTGATGCGCATGGTGTGGGCTCAATGAAAGTTAGTGAGGTGCTTGAGCGTTCATCAAATATTGGGATGACAAAAATTATCACAAGTAAATATGATCAAAATCCGGGAGGATTTTATTCTCGCTTGAAAGAAATAGGATTTTTTGAGCCGATGCACACCGGTATTGCCGAGGAAATCAGACCTCGAATAGATAGTGTGCCAAGCAATAGAGGTGGTCGCATAGCATTGTCTCGCATGTGCTATGGTTATGCAACAGAAATCCCTCCAATGTATATGCTTTCGATTTATAATGCCATTGCCAATGGAGGTAAATACGTGCGTCCACGATTGGTAAAAGGGCTTACAGGTAATGGTGTAGATACAATCTATCCTGTTTCCTACATTCGCGACCGCATCTGTAGTGAAGAAAATGCCGCTATTTTGCGCACGATGTTGAAAAAAGTTGTGTGGGGTAAACATGGTACAGGGCGATTGTTGCGCAATAAGTATGTTGAAATAGCCGGAAAGACAGGGACTTGCTATATGGTTGATAGTATAACTCGCCGATATGACACAAGCAAAAAGCGTCTTGCTTTCTGTGGATTTTTCCCTGCCGACAATCCTCAATACTCATGTGTGGTGCTTACTTGTAACCCTCGTCAATATCCTAAGGGTGCGGCAAGTACCAGTGGAACGGTTTTGAAAAACATAGCATTGATGATGTATTCTCGTGGTATGTTGAATAATAGTTCAGATTTTTATGCTGAAGCAAATCCCGGAACAGTCCCAACGTTGTATGCTGTCAAGGAAACAGAGCGCAATGCCAAGATAAGAACTAATTTAGGAATTTCTAAAATCAAGCGTTTTGCTACTCCTGACTATGACACACTTGGAGTCCCTGATGTTGTGGGATTTGGCGCAAGAGATGCCATTGCCGTAATGGAAGCGAGAGGCTTAAATGTGAAGCTTGATGGCTCGGGATATGTAATATCTCAAAGCCCAAGTGCGGGAGCAGATATCCAATCGGGAGGTATAGTGAAATTAACATTAATGGATCAGTGATTAATATGAAACAATTAGTGCAACTTCTGTCGGCAATAATTGTCGAGGAGATAGTAGGAAACGAAAATATAGAAATTACGTCGGTTGTCAGTGATTCGCGCAAGGCAATTCCCGGAGCTCTTTTTGTTGCAGTCAGAGGAGTAAATGTAGATGGACACTCATTTATTCCTTCGCTGCATGAAAAAGGAGTTGTTGCTGTTGTTTGCGAAGAGTTACCTATGGTTTTGGAGCCTACAGTTACCTATGTGAGAGTGGCAAATACTTCTGTTGCATTGGGTTTTATCGCATCGGAATGGTGGGATAATCCATCACAAAAGCTAAAACTTGTGGGGGTAACAGGAACAAATGGTAAAACAACGACGGCAACACTCATTTATGAGATGGCTCGATTGATGGGATATAAAGCTGGTTTGCTTTCAACGGTGTGTAATTATATTGAAACAGAAGCAGTTCCTGCAACACAAACTACCCCCGATCCATTAACTATAAACGAATTGTTAAATCGCATGGTTGAAAGCGGTTGTAGCTATGCTGCAATGGAGGTGAGTTCTCATGCCGCACATCAACATCGCATTGCCGGATTGCAATTTGCCGGAGGTGTATTTTCAAATCTCACCCGAGATCATCTTGACTATCATAAGACATTTGATGCTTACCTTGCTGCAAAGAAATCATTCTTTGATTTATTGCCATCAAAAGCATTTGCATTGACCAATATTGATGACAAGGTGGGAGAAGTGATGTTACAAAATACATCAGCACAAAGGAAAACATATTCATTGCGCACTCGTGCCGATTTTATGGGACGTATAGTTGAAAGTCGTCTTGATGGAACATTGATGTCGTTTAATGCCAATGAAGTTGAGGTGTTATTTACCGGGAGATTTAATGCTTATAATCTGCTGTCGGTTTATGCAACCTCAATATTATTGGGTTGGGAAAAAAATCAAGTGCTTGTTAATATGAGCCGATTAGTACCTGTTGCCGGTCGTTTTCAAGCGTTTTATTCCACTAATGGATATGCGGCAATTGTTGACTATGCACACACTCCCGATGCAGTAATAAATGTGCTTAACACAATAAGAGAGGTTATAGGAACAAATGGTAAAATCATCACAGTCGTGGGAGCCGGCGGTAATAGAGACAAGGGAAAACGTCCTATTATGGCAAAAGAAGCCGCCATGCGCAGTGATAAATTGATATTGACTTCAGATAATCCTCGCGATGAGGAGCCTACCGATATATTACATGATATGGAAGCCGGTCTTGATGATGAGGCACGTAGAAAAACATTAAGCATTGTTGATCGTCGTGAGGCTATACGCACAGCGACAATGCTTGCGCAACAAGGAGATGTTATTCTCATTGCCGGTAAAGGGCATGAGGACTATCAAGAAATAAAGGGTGTAAAACATCATTTTGACGATAGAGAGGTAGTGCAAGAGATTTTTAAAATGGAATGTTAATTTTGAGAAATAAATAACGGAAAAATGTTTTATTATTTAGCGGACTTATTAAGAGATTACAATATTCCCGGTGCCGGATTGATGGATTATATTACATTCCGTTCAGGTGCGGCATTAATGCTGTCTTTGTTTATCGCATTAGTGATTGGGCGACGCATAATCGATCGATTGCAACTGATGCAGGTAGGTGAGATTGTGAGAGACCTTGGGCTTGAAGGACAAATGAGCAAAAAGGGAACTCCAACAATGGGCGGAATTATAATCATCATCTCAATTCTCGTTCCATGCCTGCTTGTTGGTAAATTAAGTAATATCTATATGATATTGATGCTTATTGCCACCATTTGGCTCGGAACGCTCGGATTTCTTGATGATTACATTAAAGTTGCTCGCAAGGATAAAGAGGGATTGAAAGGAAAATTCAAGATTGTTGGTCAGGTGGGTTTAGGTCTTATTGTTGGCTTGACAATGTATCTTAGTCCTGATATTGTGATTAGAGAAAACAGAGAAGTGGAAAATGTGATAAATCATGAGGTTGTGATTACTTATGAAAAAGATAATGTGAAATCAACTCAAACAACAATTCCATTTGTAAAAAACAATAACTTTGACTATGCTTCATTGACATCATGGATGGGCGATTATGCTCAAACTGGTGGTTGGATATTGTTTATTCTGGTAACGATTTTAGTTGTAACGGCGACATCCAATGGAGCAAATCTCACCGATGGACTTGATGGTCTTGCAACCGGAACATCAGCTATTATTGGTATTGCGCTTGCCATAATGGCATATTTGGGAGGTAACATAATATATTCTTCCTACTTGAATATCATGTATATTCCCGGCTCTGAAGAGTTGGTAGTATATATGGCAGCATTTATTGGTGCACTGGTAGGTTTTTTGTGGTATAACGCGTTTCCGGCACAAGTGTTTATGGGTGATACCGGAAGTTTGACAATCGGAGGAATTATAGCCGTATTTGCAATATTAATCCACAAAGAACTCTTAATCCCCATTTTGTGTGCTATCTTCTTTGTTGAAGATTTGTCAGTAATGGCACAGGTTGGCTATTTTAAATACACAAAACGTCGCACCGGGGAAGGTAAACGCATATTTAAGATGACGCCACTACATCATCATTTCCAAAAACCGGGAAATAGTGGAATTGATGCATTGATACAGAAACCATTTAATCCGGTTCCGGAATCAAAAATTGTGATACGTTTCTGGATTATTGGAATATTTCTTGCTGCGATAACATTTGTTACTTTAAAGATAAGATAACGACAATGAAAAGACTTGTTGTCCTCGGAGGAGGTGAAAGCGGAGTGGGAGCCGCAATCCTCGGTAAAGTAAAAGGTATGGAAGTGTTTCTTTCTGATATGGGAAAGATTACACAACGATATAAAGATGCATTGAATGAGGCTGGCATCGAGTGGGAAGAAGGGGTGCACACTGAATCGCGTATTCTTATTGCTGATGAAGTGGTAAAAAGTCCCGGAATACCTCCCACAGTACCCATCATGCAACGCATTGCCTCAAAAAACATTCCTGTAATATCAGAGATTGAGTTTGCCGGTCGTTATACCGATGCCAAGATGGTGTGTATAACTGGTAGTAATGGGAAAACGACAACAACATTGTTGACCTATCACATCTTGAAGAATGCAGGAATAAATGTGGGGTTGGCAGGAAATGTGGGAAAAAGCCTTGCATGGCAAGTGGCCTATGAAAAGCATGATGTATATGTAATCGAGTTGAGCAGTTTCCAACTTGAAAACATGTATGATTTTAAGGCCAATGTAGCAGTGATGTTGAATATTACACCTGACCACCTTGACAGATATGACTATGAAATGCAGAATTATGTAAATGCAAAATTCCGCATTATCCGCAACCAAACAGCTCAAGATGCATTCATCTTTTGGCAAGATGACCCTGTTATTCAAGCGCAAATGCGTCAACTCAAAATCGAGGCAAGCCTTTTCCCATTTGCCGAAATGGAAGAAGAAGGCTTAAAAGCCTATATCGATGCCGAGCATGATTTGGTAATAAATACTCCCGGCTCATCAATCAGAATGCCTCGTGCCGACTTGTCTCTTAATGGGTTGCATAACCTATATAACTCTATGGCTGCCGGTCTTTCGGCATGTTTGCTTGATATCGATAAAGAGGATATTCGTCGTGCACTTTCTGATTTTGAAGGCGTAGAGCATCGTTTGGAATATGTTGCGACAGTCAATGGAGTGCGCTATATAAATGACTCAAAGGCAACAAATGTAAATTCATGCTGGTATGCATTGGAAAGCATGCCTAAAAATACCATATTAATTCTTGGCGGTAAGGATAAAGGGAATGACTATACCGAGATAGAACCGTTAGTCCTTAAAAAGGTAAAAGCTATTGTGTGTATGGGGAAAGACAATGATAAATTAATGAAATTTTTTGAAGGCAAAGTCTTTGAGCTTAGAGACACTCATTCACTTGATGAGGCAGTGAAAGCATGTGCTGAAATTGCTGTTGATGGCGATACTGTATTATTGTCTCCCTGTTGCGCAAGTTTTGACCTGTTTAAAAGCTACGAAGATCGTGGTGAGCAATTTAAAACAGCCGTAAAATCAATGTTAAATAAATAATAACCACATCATTAGTCCACTATGCAGGATAACAAATATAAAACAGCTAAAGAGGAAAAACAGCCGGAAGATGTAAAATCCGAAAAGAAACCCAAACTGAAAGCCGATAAGCACATTTGGGGGCTTTATATAGCATTGTGCATTATTTCTATAATAGAATTATATAGTGCATCATCTCGTGAGGTTGCATCGTCGGCAATGGGTGTTTATGGCCCCATTGTGAGGCATTGCTCAATGTTGTTTGTGGGTTTAATATTAATGTTGGCGCTTCAGCGCATACATTATAAGTGGTTTATCCCTCTAATTCCATTATTTGCGATAGCAAGCGCCTTGATGATGGTGTATGTAATGTTTTTTGGTGATATAATTAATGGAGCGCGTCGCAGTTTTAGTTTATTGGGCGTAATGATACAGCCGGCTGAATTCTTAAAATTATCGGCGGCGATGGTGATTGCATTAGTGATGTCTCGCAACCAGATGCTTCGTGGAGTAAAAACTAAAGGAGTTGTGATATGTGCGGTAACTGTTATTATTTTTGGCGGACTTTTGTTTAACCAGGGGTTGACCAATACAATATTGTTGATGTCAATAAGTCTATCGATGATGTTGATTGGTGGTGTTCAATGGAAAAAATTTGGTGTTGTACTGCTTGCTTACGGAATAATTGCTGTTGGAGCCCTTTGGTTAAAGATGGAGAAGGCTGAGGAACGAGCAGATAAATTGAAAGCCGGAATAGAATTAGCTCAAATGGACGGACATCGCAATGAAATGGTAAAAACGGACCGTTCAGGGACATGGCAAGCCCGCATTGATCGATTCTTGGGAGATAGTATTCCGAAATATGATAAACCGATTACGGCTGATAATCGTCAAGAGATGTATGCTTATATGGCACAAGCCAATGGAGGGTTGTTGGGGGTATTCCCCGGTAATTCTCGTGAGGCAGCACGTCTTCCTCTTGCGTTTTCTGATTATATTTATTCAATCATAATCGAAGATATGGGATTTATAGGCGGAATGTTTGTATTGATATTATATTTATGGTTGTTGGCACGAGCCGGAGCTATTGCGAGCCGATGCAGTAGAGCTTTTCCTGCAATGCTTGTGATAGGGATGGCAGTGATGATAGTGTTCCAAGCGCTATTTCACATGGCTATTGTTACCGGAGTGTTTCCGGTATCAGGACAGCCATTGCCATTGATATCAAAAGGAGGCTCATCAATATTAATAACATCAATAGCTTTTGGTGTAATGTTAAGTGTGAGTCGATTTGCTGTGCGTAATGGCAAGAAACAAGAGATTAAACAAGAGATGAACACTCTTCCCGAGGGAGTTCGTGCCGATAATCCCACTCAATTATAGATAATATGAGCAAAAAGAGTTATAAAATATTAGTTAGTGGCGGTGGTACCGGTGGGCATATATTTCCTGCCTTGTCAATTGCAAATGCGTTGAAACGTCGTAATGGCGATACTGAAATTTTATTTGTCGGAGCTGAAAACCGCATGGAAATGGAGCGAGTTCCGGCTGCCGGGTATAAAATAGTGGGGTTGCCAGTGAGTGGTTTTGATCGTCGTCGGTTATGGCGAAATGTAAAAGTGCTGTACCGCTTGTTTAAGAGCATGAGAATTGCTCGTAATGTGTTGAAGGATTTTCGCCCAGATATAGCTGTTGGTGTTGGTGGTTATGCAAGTGGTCCAATGCTCAAAGCCGCTCAAAAACGAGGAATACCCACATTGTTACAGGAACAAAATTCCTATGCGGGTGTAACAAATAAACTATTGGCAAAAAAAGCCGATGCAATATGCGTTGCATACGAAAATATGGAGCGTTTCTTCCCTGCCGATAAAATTATATTGACCGGAAATCCTGTGCGTGCCGATATATTGAATGTTGTAGAAACGCAGGCTCAAGCTAAGGAAACTCTTGGATTTGATGCTACTCGTCCATTGGTGCTTGTTGTTGGTGGTAGTCTTGGTGCTCGCACAATAAATGATAGCATGGCTGTTTCGCTTGATGCAATTACATCAACAGGAGCATCGGTTTTATGGCAAACAGGTAAGTTATATGCCGATGAATGTTGCGCTAAAGCTCAAGGTTACCCAACGGTAAAAGCACAGCCTTTTATTTCTAATATGGGAGTGGCTTATCGTGCAGCTGATATCGTTGTGTCGAGAGCAGGAGCAAGCACTATTTCAGAGTTGCAATTATTGGGAATGTCAGCAATTCTTGTGCCATCGCCCAATGTAGCAGAAGATCACCAACGCAAAAATGCGCAAGCACTTGTGGATAAAGATGCAGCAGTGATGATATTGGATAATGAATGTAAGGAAAAACTTGCTCAAGAAGTAACATCGTTGCTATCTGATGGGGAAAAGCGTTCACGCATGTCTGCTAATGTATTGAAAATGGCTTTGCGTGATGCTGATGAAAAAATAGTGGATACAATCTATAATATTCTTAAATAGAAAATGGAACTAAAGAAAAATATATATTTTGTTGGAGCCGGAGGAATTGGCATGGCTGCGCTTGTGCGCTATTTCTTGTCTCGTGGATGTAATGTTGCAGGATATGACCGCACTCGCACTGCTTTGACGGATGCACTTGTTGAGGAAGGGGCTGAGATAACTTATGATGAATCAGAAAAAGCTATTCCTGAAATATATCGTAATCCCGAAGATACACTCGTCATATATACTCCTGCTATTCCTGCTTCACATCCCGGATTGACATTTTTCAAAGAAAATGGATTTGAGGTATTGAAACGCGCTGCAGTATTGGGAATGATAACAAGAGGCTCGCGGGGATTGTGTTTTGCCGGAACTCATGGTAAGACAACAACATCATCAATGGCAGCACACATTCTTCATAACTCATCGATAGGATGTAATGCCTTTCTGGGAGGAATTTTACGTAACTATAATAGTAACCTGTTGTTGAGTGAAACATCTCCTTATACAGTAATAGAGGCAGATGAGTACGACCGCTCATTCCATTACTTGACTCCGTATATTGCAGTTATAACATCAACTGATGCTGACCATCTTGACATCTATGGAACAGAGGAAGCCTATCTTGAAAGTTTTGCTCATTTTACGGAGTTGATACGAGAGGATGGATGTTTGCTCATACATGAAGGATTAAAGTTGAAGCCTCGGGTGAAAGAGGGAGTGAGAACATTTACATATTCTCGTGATAGTGGAGATTTCCATGCTACAAATATTCGTCGAGGAAATGGAGCAATAATGTTTGATCTTGTAACTCCTAAGGGAGTATATCCTAATATTGAATTAGGGGTACCGGTAGAGATAAATATTGAAAACTCTATTGCTTCAATGGCTGCATGTTTCTTGACAGGAGAATTAGAGCCTGATGATATGCACTATGCTATGCGCACATTCATGGGACCAAAACGCCGTTTTGAGGTTTGGAAGAAAGAAGATGATGGGCATGTGGTTATTGATGATTATGCCCACCACCCCGATGAATTGAAGGCAAGCATCTCATCGGTAAAGGCATTGTATGAAAATCGTCGTTTGACAGTTGCATTCCAGCCTCACTTGTATTCTCGCACACGAGATTTTGCACATGAATTTGCTGAAGCTCTTTCAATTGCCGATGAAGTAATATTATTGGATATATATCCTGCTCGTGAAGAGCCTATTCCGGGTGTTACATCAGAAATAATATTTGATAAAATCACTTGCAAGGATAAGGTTTTGATAAAGAAAGAGGATTTAGTAGCAACATTGAAAGATAAAGAGTGGGATGTTCTTCTAACTGCCGGAGCGGGCGATATATGTAATTATTTGCCTGAAATATGTAATATCTAACGTGAAATTAGCATGAAACTGAGGACCATAATTTGGTGTATTTCGTCTTTGCTACTTGTAGCATATCTTATCGCAATTTTCTTTTGGGTGGGAGATGCGTTCAAGGGGAGTCGTTGTACCGGAATGGAAATATATGTAGCAGATACAGCTACATACCATTTTGTTACAGAATCGGAAATTTCACGCGAAATAGATAGTTTGCCGGCTCGTTGCGAAGGGATGTTACTCAAGGATATTAATATTGATAGTATTGAGAAAAAACTAAGTTCAATTGATAAGATTGAGTCTGCATCATGTGTAAAATTAAATAATGGGAAGGTGATAGTCTCGGTTAACCCCATGCGTCCTATTGCTCGCGTGTTTGAAAAAGATGCCTCTTATTATATCAATTGTGAGGGGAAACGCATTTCGGCCGATGCCCGATACTTTCTTGATGTCCCTGTTGTTTCAGGACAATTTGACTCGGTTTTTACTGCTGTATCTCTATTACCATTGATTGAATATATTAAATCTGATGAAATGTGGTCATCTCTCATAACTATGATAAAAACTGATGCTCGTCATGATATATATCTTATTCCTGCCATTCGTGGTCATGTCATAAAATTTGGTGATATGTCTAATATTGAAAATAAATTTGCACGGCTTCGTCGCATGTATGAAGAGGTTTTACCTGTAAAGGGGTGGGACTGCTACGACACGCTTGCTGTAAAATGGAGCGGACAAGTAGTGGCAACAAAACGGGCAAAAAAACTTGCTGACTCTAAAGTCAAGTATGACGATGAAATAGAAAATGAGGCACCTGATGTTGGTTCAATGATTGCTGACGAAACGACTGACACAGTGAGTGTGAAAAATGGTAATTAATAAATCAATAAAATATGGAACAAAAATATATTGTAGCTATTGAGATCGGTAGCTCTAAAATCAAAGGAGCTGTGGGTTCTACTGATGAAACCGGAGCCTTAACTGTTCTTGCTGTTGAGGAAGAAAAATTAATAGATTGTGTGCGATATGGTTGTATTCAAAATGTTGAGGAGGTTAGCAATCGTGTATCGCGCATAATACGATTATTGGAAAATAACAGCAGTATATCACCCCGCAAGATAAAGGGAGTATATGTGGCTATGGGCGGACGTTCATTATCGGCATCATCTCGTGAAGTACAACGTCAATTGCCCGATGAACTTGAAATAACTGAACGCATAATTGAACAAATAAAAGATGAAGCCAGAGCTACAAATATATCAGAAAAGGATGTTATAGATGTGTTGCCTCGGAGTTTTACAATTGATAATCAACCGGCAATAAATCCAGTGGGTATTTTTGGTCAACAGATTAATGCCAGTTTGAATTTGCTGACTTGTAAGCCTCAAATAAAACGAAATCTAAATCGTGTTATTGGAGAACGTTTACAATTGGCAATAAACGGATATATCGTACGTCCTATTGCTGTTGCTGATTTAGTGCTCTCTGATGATGAAAAACGTCAAGGATGTATGCTCGTCGATTTTGGGGCAGAGACAACAACGGTATCTATTTATAAAGCTGGTGCGTTACATTATCTTGAAACAATTCCGCTTGGCTCGCGAAATATAACACGCGATATTACCTCAATAAATCATCTTGAGGAAAAAGCAGAGGAAATCAAAAAGGCTGTCGGATGTGCAACTCCTCAAGATCAAGGGGGAAAGAAAAATGCTGTCGATGGTATAGATGTTATTGAAGTTAATAATTATGTACAAGCCCGTGCTGGCGAAATAGTAGCGAATATAATTGAACAAATAAAGTATGCCGATTATAAACCTTCTGACCTTTCTGCCGGTATAGTTGTAGTGGGTGGTGGTGCTAAACTCAAAGGATTTAATTCACTGCTTGAAACTCAAAGTTCCATGAAAGTGCGTAGTGGTGCGCCATTAGGGTTGATTCGCATTACTGATAGTCGCATTCAACCAAGCGACTCGGTAGATGTAATTTCTATTTTGATGTCGGCAATACGCATCCCCGCTGTAGAATGCTTGGGTAAAATCGTTTCTTCAATAGATGAAACAGTAGAGGATAAATCTAATGAAGAAACAAAGGAAAACAATAAAGAAAAAGAGCCTAAAGAAAAAGGCTTAAGCCTCATGGATCGTTTGAAAGGTCGTCTTGCTCGCATTATGGAAGATGAAGAGGATGAAGACGAAGAAGAGGATGACTTTAGATAAAATAAGAACTGCTAAAAAATATAGATATGACAATTGACGATATAAAAAACGACCATGACTTTGTGTTTGCTTCTGGAGAAGAAACAATAATAAAAGTGATTGGTGTTGGAGGAGGTGGTAATAATGCAATTAATCACATGTATGCGCAAGGCATTAAAAATGTGTCGTTTGTCGTGTGTAACACAGATAGACAAGCATTAGATCATTCTCCTGTTCCAAACCGTGTGTTAATAGGACCAAATATAACCAAAGGTCTTGGCGCAGGAAATAAACCTGAGATGGCAAAGTTAGCAGCCGAAGAAAGTTCTGAACAAATCGACGCTCTGTTTAATGATAACACTAAAATGGTGTTTATCACAGCCGGTATGGGAGGAGGAACAGGAACAGGTGCCGCTCCTGTTGTCGCTCGCATTGCCAAAGAGCGAGGATTATTGACAATAGGCATTGTAACAATTCCATTTCTATTTGAGGGTGAAAAGAAAATCCTCAAAGCTCTTGACGGGGCTGATGAGATGAGTAAATATGTAGATGCTCTTCTTGTTATAAATAATGAGCGATTAACAGAGATTTATCGCGATCTTGATTTTATAAATGCGTTTGGAAAAGCTGATGATACACTCTCGACAGCAGCTCGTAGTATTTCAGAGTTGATAACTTGTAACGGACACATCAATCTTGACTTCAATGATGTTGATACAACTCTGCGCAATGGTGGAGCCGCAATTATTTCAAGTGGATATGGAGAAGGCGAAAATCGTGTAACTAAAGCGATTAACGATGCTTTAAATTCTCCATTGCTCAAAAATAGAGATATATTTGGATCTAAAAAACTCCTATTTAATTTGTATTTCTCTCGAGAGGCAGAGCACAAGTTTGTAATGGATGAAGCACAAGAGTTGACGGACTTTATCAGTAATCTTGATTCGGGAGTAGATGTGATTTGGGGAGTTGCTTTTGATGAGTCTCTTGGTGATAAAATTAAAATTACTATCTTAGCCGCCGGATTTGATGTTACAATCAGAGATGATGCAAAGACTAAACGAGCGCCAAGAACATTGTTCCCATCCAAACCTGAGCCTCCAAGAGAACTTGATCGTCTGATTGATGAGTATGGCACTGAGAAAATCAATGAAATACAGAATGTCAAAGACAGAGCTCGATACATCATTTTACAACCAGAGCAGATGGATGACGATTCGGTAGTTGAAAAGTTGGAAAAAACGCCAGCATTTAATCGCGACAAAAAAGTTGCTGATGAAATAAAGTCTGGGGTGAAGAAAGTTGCTGTGGCAGATGAAGATGCTCAATTTGAGCAAGAGAGCAATCCGTCAACAGACAATCGAATTTCCATCAACTTCGGCGACGAATAAAATTCGAAATATAAATAATAGAACAAGGAGATGTATCACATGACACATCTCCTTGTCTGTTATTAAGGGATGGAAGATTATTTTTCATTGTCCCATTCGAGAAGAGCTGATTCAAGGGCGTTGATTGTGCGATTGTAGAAGCGATATAATTTGGCACCAAGAAATCCTCCGAAGATGCCACCGACAATACCTCCATACATAAATTCTTTATTTAATGCTGAGAAAGCAACTATGATAAATGCAATGCCGATGATTAAGTCTATAAATACTCCCCATTTGTAATGACGACGAAACTTAATGGTGTGTCGCAATGATTCAATAACAGTATCTTTGCAAATATCTATTTTGCTTAAATCATATATGAAATATAGTTCTCGAGCAAAAGAAAATCCAACGAATAGTAATGTTAGAGCGTATAATAAAGATTTTTGCCAATCGGCACACGTTAATCCCACGAAATTATAAGCCCAAAAGAAGAAAGGGAGCAAGAAAGGGACTATAATAGCGGAAATGATGCAGTGTATGCGAAGTGTTTGTAGTGGAGATTTAACTTTGCCGGCAATTATCTGGTCAGTGAGTTGCTTAATTTTTTTATCTTGTTCCTTTATGTGATTGTCAAGATTTTTCCATCTGTTTTTTAGTTCTTCAAGTTCCATTGTCATACAGTTTTTAGGAGTTAGCCATATTAGTGAGTTTTTCTTTGGCGCGTCGCAAGCGTGATGCGACGTTGTTGCGGTTGATGCCCATGATTGCGCCTATTTCCTCATAGGGCATCTCATCAAGCCATAGGAGAATTAGCGCTTTGTCGAGACGATTAAGTTGGTCAATGAGTTTATACATTTCTTGAAGTTGTTGTAGATGCTCTTCTGATTCATCATAGCAGTAAATATTGTCGGTCAATTCGCTATGTGAGGAGTGTTTGTGTTCTTTCTGTGTGTAAGAAATACAAGTGTTTATACTCACTCGATATATCCATGTTGAAAGTTTTGAACGTTCTTCAAATCCTGCGAGTCCTTGCCATACGTTAATGAGCACTTCTTGGCGCAAATCATTGAAATTGTCCATATCTGCTGCATACATATAGCATATCTTATTGATCAAGGTGCTATATTGTGCGATGCATTGCTCAAATATGTTACGCTTTTCGGCGTCTGTTAGTTTCATGATTAGTGTAAAATGTGAATTACTCCTTATAAGACTGCAGAAATGTGGAATAGTTGCATTCGCCTCAAAAAAATCGAGCTGAATTTAATTCAGCTCGATGTGTAGTTTATTACATTAAAGAGGTTTGCGAAAGGCACGACGGCGACGATGTAATCGACGATCAAAATATTGCCATTGCAATTGCACACTTGCATTGTCTTCAAGTTCAAGATTGCTTTCAGCCCATTTATATCCATTTTTAATGTATGTTGGCAACAAATCGGAGAATAGTAAAGCATTTACACCTTTACTTTGGTACTCCGGTTTAATGGCTATCAGCATTAGATCCACAATGTTATTTTTTGCTTTTAGTGCGCGAAGAATGTGCCACCAGCCAAATGGCAATAAACGACCTTTGCTCTTTTGTAAAGCTCTTGAAAATGATGGAATGGAAATCCCTACACCAATGAGTTTGTCTTCGCTATCGACAATCACACACACGCAGTCAAGGCGCAAAATACCTAAGTACATGTCTATGTAGTGATTAATTTGTTTTGGCGTCAATGGCGAATATCCATATAAGTCGTCATAAGCTTCGTTGATTAATTCAAACAAAGCAAGCCCATATTCATCTTTTAGCTTCTTGCGATTGGTGTATTTTTTTACTCTGAGATTATATTTCTTTTGGACGATATCGGCAATACGCAAGTATTTTTCGGGGACGCAATCAGGTATTGTTATGCGATATTCTACCCATTCGGCATCTTTTACAAATCCCATTCGCTCCATGTGTTGTGGGTAGTAGGGGAAGTTGTAGATGGTAGCCATTGTACCGAGTTCCTCAAATCCATCAATCAACATCCCTTCGTGGTCCATGTCGCTAAATCCCATGGGACCTACAATTGATGTCATTCCTTGTTGACGCCCCCATTTTTCAATCTCGTTAAATAGAGCATCAACTACATCTTTGTCATCAATGAAATCGGTAAATCCAAAACGAAGTGATTTTTCGCCTGTTTTTTCATTTACTTTATTATTGATAATTCCCGTAATGCGACCTACAGGTTTTCCGTCACGAAAAGCCATGAATGATTGGGCTTGGCAAAATTCAAATGCAGGATTTTTGTCGGGGCGCAAAGTCTCGATTTCGTCAAAAATCAATGGAGGAACGAAATAAGGATTTCCTTTGTATAGATCAATCCCAAATTTTACATATTTGCGGAGTTCTGGTTGAGTAGGGTTTATTTTGCGAATTTCAATTGCCATGAGTTATAGTTATATCGTTGGAGGAATTAGTAATTGTGTTTTCGATTGCATCTTTGTCGGGAGGTGAAGGTCGCCAGGGAGAATTAAACCAAGCAAGAAACAAAGTCATTATCGCAAGGAAAATTATGCATAGGATATATAGGCGATTACTTGTGCGCTGTTCGAGTGCAAGATGTAATTCCTGAATGTCTCTATATCTGTTGCTTGGGTTGCTATTGGTGCATCGTTCGGCAACTTTTCGTAGATGAGGATATTTAGTGTCGGTGTTGTCTAACGCTTCGAGCAAAACTTTTCCGTAGTTATAGATGTCTTCTGACGCTTCAGCCGGCTCAAGATTTTCACGTTGGTCAAAGCCCACATCAATAAGCTTAAGTTTACCGCCAATCTCAGTGAAAATGATGCGTTCGGGGCGTATAGGGTAGTGAACAATGTGATTTGTTTGGATGTAATCCAATGCACTGACTAATTGATTGCGTAGTTGGTCAATGATTTCCGGAGTAACACGTTTCTCGTCTATCAGTTTGCGAAGCGGTTCACCATAAACATCATCGGTAATTATACAACGACCTACACCGGGAACATCTTCAAAATCAGTAATGATAACGATATTTGGGTGAGTGAGATTATATCTGATATCAAATTCTTTCTCAATCATCGTTTCATATTCCTCAATTCCACGATATTCCGGTTTTAAAGTCTTAAGCATTAGCCATTTGCCATGCTTTTTTGCTGTATAGACATGATAAAACTCTTCATCCCATTCCGGAAGATGTTCTATCTCGGTCCATTTTTCTTGTTGATCTGTTTGCATAGTTATTGTCGCTGATAAATGCTCAATATGCAAATTTAATGATTTATATCTTATATTTAGCTCGTTAATGGTATTTTAACCTCATAAAACAATGTTATTATGTTTTTAGCGTTAAAAAATAAAAGGGAATATTGAGATTATGAGACAAGATAACCTTATTTCAATTATTGTTCCATTGTATAATGTGGAGACATATTTGCCATGGTGCTTGGATAGCATCATGGCACAGACATATAAAAATTTTGAACTGATTCTTGTTGATGATGGCTCAATAGATGGTAGTGGAAAAATTTGTGATGAGTATGCTTTAAAAGATGAACGCATAAAGGTAATTCATCAAAACAATTCGGGCCCATCAATAGCTCGAAATGTAGCACTTGACTTAATGAGGGGAGAATATGTAACATTTATTGATTCTGATGATATTGTTCACTATCGTTATTTAGAGGTGCTACTCGAAAATATGCAAAATTATGGAGCTGATATCTCAGCTGTTACATTTTCTCGAGTGTCGGAATATGGGAAACTTGGTGAGGCTGATTTCTCCGGGAAAGTGGCAATTTATAATCCCATAAAAGCAGTAAAAAGGATTTTGTATCAAAAGGATTTGGAAAATTCAGCATGGGGGAAATTGTATAAGTCTCACTTGTTTGAAAATGTGCGTTTCCCTGAATCTATTTATTATGAGGACCTCGCGATTTTCTATAAAGTATATGAAAGGGCAACAAAGGTTGTCTTTGAACAAGTTGGATTATATGGTTATCGTAAACGGCCATCTAGTATAATGGGTAATTTCTCTTTGAAACGTGCTGATGTCCTTGATGTAACAGATGATTTTGTAAAACATGTAGAACAGAATAATTCTCAATTATTATCAGCTGCAAAGGATAGAAAATTCAGTGCAAATATGAATATTCTTTGGTTGATGACGATAACAGGAGTCAAGGATGAAAAGATAGTAACTCGTTGTTGGCAAAATATTAAACAACTACGCTGTTCGAGTTTGTTTAACCCACATGTGAGATTAAAAAATAAAATAGGAGCATTAGTCTCTCTTATGGGATTGAAGATGTTGTGCTTTCTGTTTGGAATGTTTAAAGAATAAAAACGAAATTTAAAAAATAGTATCTATTCAGAGTATTTATAGGGATTTGTGTAATTTTGGATATAAAATGTCAAAAGAATGGATTTTACCCCTATTGTTCGCCCATTTTTTGCTCGTAGGATAAATGAATCATTACGTTGGATCTTTCAAAGTGAGATGATACAACGCCAACAGCTTATGTGGATGATACGACAGGCTCGAAACACACAGTGGGGGGTAAAGCATGACTTTTCAATGATTTCATCTTATGAGGATTTTGCAACAAAAGTACCATTAACTCCTTATGAAAATATACGCCCATTGGTTGAACGCATGATTGCCGGAGAACGAGATGTTTTGTGGAGAGGTAGAACAACTCATTTTGCGCAGTCTTCGGGGACTTCAGATGGGAAAAGCAAATATATCCCCATCACAGACGATTCGTTTCAACGTTGCCACTATCGTGGTGGGACTGATGTCGTGGCACATTATCTGAATCTTTATCCCGATAGCAAAATGTTCTCAGGGAAAGGGTTTATACTCGGAGGGAGTTATGGCAATGAGTTGAAGTCTTTGCCTAAGGGGGTAGTTGTTGGCGACCTTTCTGCCAATCTCATTGACAATATAAACCCATTGGTAAATGTTGTGCGAGTACCATCAAAGAAAATTGCTTTGATGGAAGATTGGGCTAAGAAATTGCCCGCTCTTGTAGAGGCATCGATAAAAGAAAATATTACAAATATTTCGGGAGTGCCATCATGGTTTTTGACTGTACTAAAAGAGATTCTTGCAAAATCCGGAGCAACAACAATCCATGATGTGTGGCCTAATCTTGAGGTGTTCTTCCACGGAGGTGTTTCATTTGAGCCATATAGGGAACAATATAATACTATTACCGATAAGGCAAAGATGCGGTATTTGGAAACATATAATGCTTCGGAAGGATTCTTTGCGGTACAAAATGCCATTGACGATCGAGCAATGTTGTTGTTACTTGATGTGGGAGTATTCTATGAATTTATTCCTCTTGAGGAAGTAGAACAAGAGCATCCAACATTGTTACCAATATGGAAAGTTGAAGAGGGAAAGGTATATGCTTTGGTGATAACTGCTTGTAATGGCTTGTGGCGTTACCCAATAGGGGATACTGTAAAAGTAGAAAGCCTTAATCCTGTTAAGATAACAATTGCAGGTCGCACAAAACACTACATAAATGCATTTGGAGAAGAATTAATGGTGCATAATACTGATGCTGCTATTACTAAGGTATGCCGGGAAATGAAATGCTCAATATTAAATTACACAGCAGCACCGGTTTATGCCGATGATAAAAGCAAAGGTTATCATGAATGGTTAATTGAGTTTTCTTCAATGCCGTCAGATATAGAAACATTCACAACTCGTCTCGACGAATTGTTACAACAAGAAAATTCCGACTATCAAGCAAAGCGATATAATGGAATATTTCTTGAACGATTGTCGGTTGTTATAGCTCGTCAACGGTTGTTTGATGATTGGCTTGCATCGACAGGGAAACTTGGTGGACAACGCAAAGTCCCACGATTGAGTAATGATCGACGATTTATGGAACAAATGTTGAAATTAAATAAAAACTATAAATTATGAAACTAAAATTATTTATCAGTCTCTTTTTGATGAATTTTTGTTTGGGAGCTATTGCTGATGCTCCTAAATATATCTTTTATTTTATTGGAGATGGTATGGGAATGGGGCATATAATGGCTACGCAAAATTATAATCGCATTGTTCTTGGGAATGAAGAGCCGTTGTTGATGATGCAATTTCCAGTTGCATCAATGGCAATGACCTATTCAGCAACAGGACCAATTACCGACTCTGCAGCTGCCGGCACAGCATTGGCGACAGGGTATAAGACTTTAAACGGAATGGTGGGTGTTACTCCCGATACAACAGCGGTTGAATCGGTAGCATCACAACTTCATAAAATAGGATATGGAGTGGGGATTATTACGACAGTGGCTCCTGATGATGCTACTCCAAGTGCTTTTTATGCTCATCAACCCAGTCGCAAAATGAAATATGAAATAGGCCTCGATGCCGCTGCGTCGGGTTATGAGTTAATTGCCGGATCTCGCATATATGGAACTAAAAAAGATGGGAAAGAGACTAATTTATTGAAGGTGTTTGCCGATAGTAATATCACGATTGTTAGAGGATTGGATGCAATGGCTGACGTGAAAACCGATAGAGTATTATTGTTAAATCCTGAACACTTGACATCAAGCAATGCCGGTTACACAATTGATTCCGTTGCCGGGGCATTAACGTTGCCGGGTATGACAAAAGCGGGAATTGAACATTTGCAAAAAACATCTCCAGAAAAATTCTTTATGATGATTGAGGGAGGTAACATTGATTATGCAGGACATTCAAATGATGGAGCAACAGTAATAAAAGAAATTTTGAATTTTAATGAAGCAATATCTATTGCCTATAAATTTTATCAAGAACACCCCGATGAAACATTGATAGTTGTTACTGCCGACCACGATACAGGCGGTTTGTCTATTGGTTTTCCGGCGTCAGGATATAGCGGATGGTTTGAAAATATATCTCACCAACGTATATCTAAAGATAGTTTTGCTGATTTATGCATGGCTATAATGAAATCTCGTCGCATTTTTACATGGGAAGACATGAGAGATTTGTTATCTGAAAAGTTAGGATTTTGGACAAAGATTGCAATTCCTGAAGCTGACGAAAAAATACTACAAGATAAATTTGACATTACATTTAATCAACGCAATAGTAAGGACGAAAAAACACTATACAAAGATTTCAACGAATTTACTGTTTCGGTATTTAAGGTGATGGATAACGCTACAGGTATAGATTGGACAACAACAGGACATAGTGGAAACCCTGTGCCGGTGTTTGCAATTGGAGTTGGTGCTGACGAATTCTCAAAAATCAGCAATAACATTGAAATTCCTGACCGCATACGTGTAATTTCAGGAGTGAAATAGTTCACCTATATATAATAATGTAATGGCTCGGCATTGTCGAGCCATTATTGTCTAATATTCCCTTCACAAAAAATCGCTATATTTGTAACATTGTAATTTTCTGAAACATGGAACAAGAAATAGTATTAAACTCGCATGATAAACAGGAGGAGCCCCGAATGTACAGCAGTGAGTTTGACGTACCACCAATTGTAATATACACAAGTAAAGATAACGTTGTGTCGATAGATGTAAAATTGGAGAATGAAACAATGTGGCTTTCTCAAAGTCAAATGAGTGAGTTATTTGGGACTGATAGAACATCAATACTTCGACATATAAAGAATATCTATAAGATTGGGGAGTTAGATGAAAACGCAACCTGTGCAAAAATTGCACAAGTTCGACAAGAGGGGAAACGACATGTTACACGTGAGATACCATACTATAATTTAGACATGATTATATCTGTCGGTTATAGAGTTAATTCTATCAGGGGTACGCAATTTCGCATATGGGCAAACAGAGTACTTAAAGATTACATTGTAAAAGGATATGCCATTAACGACAAACTGAAGTTAGAACGTTATAATGAGTTGAAAAATGTAGTACGATTGTTGTCATCAACAGTAAGAGCACAAGAAAAACTATCATCTGATGAGTCTGATGGCTTGTTCTCGGTTATCTCTGACTATGTTTATGCACTTGACATACTTGATAGATACGACTTTCAGCAACTTTCAATTGATAATACAACAAAAGAAGGACGTTTCCATGCCACATATGAGAATGCCATGGAGGCGATTAATCGGTTGAAACCAAAATTTGGAGGAAGCGCATTGTTTGCAAATGAAAAAGATGAATCATTCCGAAGTTCAATGGGGCAAATATATCAAACATGGGATGGTGTAGAGTTATATCCCAGTATTGAAGAAAAGGCGGCAATGTTGCTTTATTTGGTTGTAAAGAACCATTCATTTAGCGATGGGAATAAGCGTATTGCTGCGATGTTATTCTTGTGGTTTATGGAAAAGAATGGCATTCTGTATCGAAAAGATGGCGAAAAGCGTATTGCCGATAATACCCTTGTTGCGCTTACTTTAATGATAGCAGAGAGTCGCACTGAAGAGAAAGATATAATGGTAAAGGTTGTTGTTAACTTGATAAATCAAAGAAATAAATAATGGAACAAGAAATAGTATTAAACTCGCATAATAAACAGGAGGAGCCCCGAATGCATTCGGCTGAACATTTATTAAATGGGACAATGGTAAAGATGTTTGGATGTAAACGCTCTCGCAATACTCATATTGAGAGAAAAAAATCAAAATGCGACTATCCGATGCCAGCACCATTAACACAAGAACAGTTACAAGAACTTGAAAACACTATTAATAATGTAATATCGAAAAATCTTCAAGTCTCTTATGAATATATGCCGGCATCAGAGGCTGAAAAATTATATGATTTGGATAAACTTCCCGACGATGCGTCAGAAATGTTGAGAATAGTGCATATAGGTGATTATGATTCATGTCCATGTGTGGGAGCGCATGTAGAATCGACAAATGAGATAGGCGAATTCCGTATATCAAGCGCCCGATATCAAGATGGGGTGCAACGCATTGTTTATCGGCTTTCAGATCCGGAATAGTTGAATGTGCAGATAATCAGGCGACTATCCCCTGTTTGGAGAATTGGGAATTGTTTTTAAATGTTAAAAAATGATGTTGCGAAGAATTTTATGTTTCAAAAATATGTTTTATAACATAATTTTGTCTACCTTTGCACTCGCTTTTGAGAAATAACCGTAGCGACGGTTATGCTGGAGGAGAAGAAACTCCACTTGAAAGCAACGGCAAGAATTATTTTCAAAAAAAAGTTATGAAAATATTTTGTCGGGAATAAAAAAGGTTGTATCTTTGCAAAACTTTCGCGCATTAAAAAGCGCAGTCGCACATTGACATAATTGCAATAGACGAAGTAGTACAAGAGTCAGTAATGATTCTCTGTCAATTCAAAAAATCTAGGCGTAAACACCAAGAGCGATAAGGGTATTCGTGGGTATTGTGAAGGCAAAACAAAAAGAAAAAGTTTTGTCTTGAATTTTTTTTAGAAAAAGAAAAAAAGACAATATAAACAACAACGAAGAGTTTGATCCTGGCTCAGGATGAACGCTAGCGACAGGCTTAACACATGCAAGTCGAGGGGCAGCATGAAAGGTAGCAATACTTTTTGATGGCGACCGGCGCACGGGTGAGTAACACGTATGCAACCTACCCATTGCAGGGGGATAAGCGGAAGAAATTCCGTCTAATACCGCGTAATATCCCGAGGGGGCATCCCTTTGGGATTAAAGAAATTCGGCAATGGATGGGCATGCGGCGCATTAGCTAGTTGGGGGGGTAACGGCCCACCAAGGCGACGATGCGTAGGGGTTCTGAGAGGAAGGTCCCCCACACTGGTACTGAGACACGGACCAGACTCCTACGGGAGGCAGCAGTGAGGAATATTGGTCAATGGGCGAGAGCCTGAACCAGCCAAGTCGCGTGAGGGAAGACGGTTCTATGGATTGTAAACCTCTTTTGTCAGGGAGCACAAAGCCACGTGTGGTGTAAAGAGAGTACCTGAAGAAAAAGCATCGGCTAACTCCGTGCCAGCAGCCGCGGTAATACGGAGGATGCGAGCGTTATCCGGATTTATTGGGTTTAAAGGGTGCGTAGGCGGATTATTAAGTCAGCGGTTAAACTGCGGAGCTCAACTCCGTATCGCCGTTGAAACTGGTAATCTAGAGTGAGTGAGAAGTATGCGGAATGCGTGGTGTAGCGGTGAAATGCATAGATATCACGCAGAACTCCGATTGCGAAGGCAGCATACCGGCACTCAACTGACGCTGAAGCACGAAAGCGTGGGTATCGAACAGGATTAGATACCCTGGTAGTCCACGCAGTAAACGATGAATACTAATTGTTTGGCCCGAATGAGGGTTGAGTGATACAGCGAAAGCGTTAAGTATTCCACCTGGGGAGTACGCCGGCAACGGTGAAACTCAAAGGAATTGACGGGGGCCCGCACAAGCGGAGGAACATGTGGTTTAATTCGATGATACGCGAGGAACCTTACCCGGGCTCAAACG
>JAZOCE010000007.1:0-81332 GCA_045596365.1 Muribaculaceae bacterium
CGATAGCTTGTCCGAGAGAAAGGAGTCCTGCATTTACAAAGCTGACAACCATTACTGTTGTTGCTGATGAAGATTGGATGATTGATGTGATACCAAGACCTGTCATTACTCCTTTCAATGGGTTGGAGGTCATTGCCGATAAGAAACTTCTAAGTTTTTCGCCTGCTACTTTTTGCAAACCTGAACTCATTAAGTTCATCCCATAAAGGAACATACCTAATGCTCCTACTAATGTAAATACTTGTAATATGCTCATAATTATCTATCTTTATTCGGGTACAAAGAAAATGTAAAAATGTTTCATAAATGTTTCAAAAAATATTACATTTTGATTAAATTTTAGATTAACTATGTTTAGATGTAAAAAATCTATATATTTTTGTATTGAAATTAATCTATGACGCAATATGTCTACTGAACGAATTTTGATTGTTGATGATGAAGAAACTTTATGCGAGGTTTTAAAACTAAATCTTGAAAATGAAGGTTATGATGTAGATATTGCCTTTAGTGCAGAGCAGGCGTTGAAGCTCGATTTGAAAATTTATTCATTAATACTTCTTGATATCATGATGGGTGAAATCAGTGGTATTAAAATGGCAAAGATGCTTAAAAACGATATAACAACAGCTAATATCCCAATTATATTTTGTACTGCACGTGATACTGAAGATGATATGATAATGGGACTTAATCTTGGTGCTGATGACTATATAATGAAGCCATATACAATTAGAAATATCATAGCACGAGTAAGGAGCGTATTACGTCGCACATCACAACAAAAGATAAATACATCGGAAGAAAAACCGAATATTTTGCAAGTCGATGGATTGATGCTTGATTTGGAATTTAAGCGTTGCATTGTAGATGGTACAGAAGTTAAACTCGCAAAAAAAGAGTTTGAATTATTGGTATATCTTATTTCTCATAGAGGAAAAATTTGTTCTCGAGAACAAATTTTGAGTCGTGTATGGAGTGATGAGGTTGTTGTTTTAGATCGCACAATTGATGTAAATATTACACGTGTGCGTTCTAAAATAGGAGATTATGGAACTTATATAGTTACTCGTTCAGGTTTTGGTTATGGCTTCCGTGATTAAGTTGTCATATCATAAACGACTTTTTTTACAGTTGTTTTCATTTTCGTGGGCTATTGTATTATGTTTTATAGGCTTTCAGTACATAAGAGAAAAAGAATATAAATCGGAATTCTTGAGCGCTCAATTGCAACAATACAATAGACATTTACTTGTGGCAATTGAAGACGGTGGATCATATGAGGAATATATTGCATCACATGAAAAACCATTTGAAAACTTGCGTATTTCAATTATAGCTCTTTCAGGAGCAGTTGTCTATGATAATACAATATCAATAGATTCACTTAATAATCATCGCAATCGTTCTGAAATTGCCGATGCATTAAAAAAAGGTTCAGGGTATCATATTGGTAGGCAATCAACAAGTGATGGTCGAGAATATTTTTATTCAGCCACAAGAGGAGAACGAGTAATTGTGCGTACAGCAATTCCATATTCTAATACTCTTCATGATTTACTTGAAGCTGATTGGTCATTTTTGGTTGTGATGATTTCTATTAGCTTAGCTATGAGTATATTGGCTTATTTTACGACTCGGAAACTTGGTAAAGAGATTGAACGAGTTAATCACTATGAGGCTGAACAAGAGAAAAATCGCATAAAACGGCAGCTCACAAATAATATTAACCATGAATTAAAAACTCCTGTAGCCTCTATTCAAGTATGTCTTGAAACATTGTTATCAGGTATTGATTTAAATGAAGAAAAACGTCAGGAATTAATAGAACGATGTTATACTCATAATGAACGGCTTCGACGATTATTGAGTGATGTTTCTCTTATTACCCGAATGGAAGATGGTAGTGGGCTTATAAGTAGAGAGATAGTAAATATCAATAATATAATATCCGAGATTTCTGAAGAATTGGCAATTATGCCTGAAGATGAACGATTAATTTTACATACAGACTTTAATGACCAAGTGGAAATAGAAGGAAATCAGTCTCTCATAGGATCTATTTTTCAAAATCTTACAGAAAATGCAATTGCATATTCGGGAGGGAAAAATATTTATATCTCATTACTTTATAATAACGATACAGAATGTTGTGTCTCTTTTGAAGATGATGGTAGAGGAGTTGAAAAAAAGCAGTTATCTCGACTATTTGAACGATTCTATCGAGTGGATAAAGGTCGTTCCCGTCAAAAAGGAGGTACAGGTCTTGGTCTTGCAATTGTGAAGCATGCAGTTCAATTTCATGGAGGAAATATAATAGTCATCAATCGATCAAATGGAGGGTTGAGATTTGAATTTACATTAAAGAAACAGGGTAAAAACCATAATTTGTTGTAAGTCATATTTTCCTCTTTCGTATCTTTGTTGTAATTTTGTAATTGATATAAACAAATAAATAAAAAAGATATGGTAATACAACGTTGGCAATCATTATATTTATTGATTGCATCATTATTTATAGGGCTTTTCTGCTATATGCCTATGGCATCATTAGTTGATAATAGTGAACTTAGTATGTGTCAATTTCCTATATATCTAACACTGAATGTGTTAATCGGGATATTATTACTAATATCTATTTTCTTATATAAAAATCTTGCCCGACAAAAAACTGTAGTGAAAATATGTATGATGCTAAATGTCGCATCAATAATTACAGGAATGTTGATTATGTATAATATGTGGTCGGAGGTAATCGAATGGAACGGTCCTGTATTATTGGTCGTCGCGGTACTTGCTATTACGTTAGGAGCTTATCGCCACATTGTCGCTGATGAACGTTTGCTTAAAAGTTATGATCGAATAAGATAAGATATAATAATGTATAAATAAAAATCTCGCAAGATTATTCTTGCGAGATTTTTTCTTTCAAATAAATTCCTGTATAAGATTTTGGATTTGAAGCAATCTCTTCAGGTGTCCCAGTGGCAACAATATAGCCTCCATTTTCACCCCCTTCAGGACCTATGTCAATGATGTGGTCAGCGCATTTGATAATGTCCATATTATGTTCGATAATTATGACCGTATGACCTTGTTTTATTAATCTGTCGAAAGAATCCATCAAAGTATTTATATCATGGAAATGGAGCCCGGTTGTTGGCTCGTCAAAAATGAACATTGTTGGCTCAGGCTTCTCCTGGCTTAGATAATATGCAAGTTTTACACGTTGATTTTCCCCTCCGGAAAGAGTGGACGATGATTGACCTAATTTAATATAGCCAAGCCCTACATCTTTAAGTGGTTTTAGGCGACGAACAATCTTTCGCTCTGTGCTTCCGTCACTTTCTCCAAAAAATTCAATAGCTTGATTGACGGTGAGATTTAATATATCATTGATGTTTTTGCCTCGATATTCGATCTCAAGTACATCCTGTTTGAAACGTTTCCCATGACAAGCTTCACAAGGGATGGTAATATCAGCCATAAATTGCATTTCGATGGTGATAGTTCCTTCGCCTTTACACTCTTCACAGCGACCACCTTCGGCATTGAAAGAGAAGAATGCCGATGTAAATCCCATCTGTTTCGCCCCTTGTTGGTCGGCATATAAGCGGCGTATCTCATCATAGGCTTTTAAGTATGTTGCTGGGTTACTGCGAGTAGATTTACCTATAGGATTTTGGTCTACAAATTCTACAGCGGTAATGCGAGACATATCCCCATTTAAACCCATGAAAGATCCCGGAGCATCGCATGATTCTTCTAAGTGGCGCATCATTGCACGATATAATATATCACGCACTAATGTAGATTTGCCTGAACCACTGACACCTGTGACGACAGTTAAGACTCCAAGGGGGAATTTTACATCAATATTTTTTAGATTGTGCTCTCTTGCTCCTTTCACTTCAATATAGCTGTTCCAGCGACGGCGTTGGCGGGGTGGAGGTATAGATAATTCGCCATTTAAGTATTTTACCGTATAGCTACGTGATGCCTTCTCTAAATTGCTGATATTCCCTTGATATATTATTTCTCCACCATGACGACCTGCATCAGGACCTACGTCAATAATATAGTCGGCAGCTCGCATTATTTCTTCGTCATGTTCAACGACGACAACAGTATTGCCTAATCTCTGCAACTTGCGCAATACGCCTATGAGTTTTTGTGTATCACGAGAGTGTAATCCGATGCTTGGCTCATCCAGAATATATAGCGAGCCAACAAGGCTACTACCGAGCGATGTCGCAAGGTTGATGCGCTGGCTCTCACCACCTGAAAGAGACGATGACAAGCGGTCAAGAGTCAAATAGCTTAACCCTACATCGCATAGAAAACCGATGCGATTTTTAATTTCTATAAGCAATCGAGACGCAATAGCTTTATCTTGAGCATCTAACTCTAATGTGTCAAAAAAATGCTTCAGTTGATCTATAGGCATTTTTACAATATCAGAAATTGTTTTCCCATATATCTTGACATAGTTAGCCTCTTGACGCAAGCGACTGCCATGGCAATCGGGACAAGTGGTTTTCCCTCGATATCGTGCGAGCATCACACGATACTGAATTTTATATTGATTGCTTTCTACCATTTTAAAGAAAGTGTCAATACATGGAAAATCTTCTGCTCCATGCCACAATATTGCTTTTTCTTTATCTGTCAATTCACAATAAGGGCGATGAATGGGAAATCCCACTTGAGATGCAACTCGAATGAATGCTCGTTTCCATTCGCTCATCTTTTCTCCACGCCAACAAACGACTGCGTCGTCATAGACCGATAGTGCGGGATTGGGAATAACAAGAGTTTCATCAATACCCATAACCTTGCCAAATCCTTCACATCGAGGACATGCACCATAGGGGTTGTTGAAATTAAACATCTGGTCATTTGGCTCCATAAATGTGATGCCGTCAGCCTCAAATCGTTTAGAGAAATTTAGACGTTTGATCTCATCATTTATCCAGAGGATTATACTACATTCATCATGACCTTCAAAAAAAGCAGTTTCTATGGAATCAGCAAGTCGACTCAGTTCATCTCCTTCGTGAGTGATTGAAAGACGGTCAATTAAAAGATCATAACCATCAGCTGTTTCTGGGCATTTATTAATAATATCTTCAATTAAGATAAACTCGGTATTATGTAGTAATCGAGAATATCCCTCTTTTAAATATATGTCTAACTGAGTTTTGAATAATCTATTTTCCGGCAAATTTATTGGGCTCGCTATTGCGATGCGCGTACCCTCAGGATATGATAACACAGTATTGATAGCATCTTCAATAGTATGTTTCTTTACTATTTCGCCAGTTTTGGGTGAATATGTTTTACCAATGCGCCCATATAGTAATCTTAGGTAGTCATATATTTCTGTAGATGTCCCTACTGTGCTACGAGGATTGCGAGTATTTACCTTTTGTTCAATGGCAATGGCAGGAGGAAGCCCTTTTATAAAATCACATTCAGGCTTAGCCATTTTTCCAAGAAATTGGCGTGCATATGACGATAAACTTTCTACATATCGGCGTTGACCTTCGGCATATAGGGTATCAAATGCCAATGATGATTTCCCCGACCCAGATAAACCTGTTATAACAATAAATTTATTGCGAGGAATCTCAACATCAATATTTTTGAGATTGTTTACGCGGGCACCTTTTATGATAATATCCTTTGTCGCCATCTTCCAATCAATTATTGTGCAAAGATAATGAAAACAAGTGATGAGGATTAGGTAAACATTTTGTTATTTAATATTGCTAACACTTGTTTTGTATATTCAACAGGATTTTCTGCGTTGGTAATAGCTTCGGACATGGCGATGCCATTAACTCCAGTTGAAATTATATCATCAATATCGTCAAGAGTAATTTCTCCAATCGCAACAATTGGCAATTCAATTCCAGCGTTTCTCACTTCTGAAACGATATTTTTATAATCGTCTAAACTTAAATTTTCTGTGGAGCCTTTGTATTGACCGAGACCAACATAGTCAACATCAACTTTTTTATATGCTATTATATCTTCGGCTGTGTTAGCAGTAACCCCAATAATTGCTCCGGCTCCTAATGTCTCTCTTGCTTCAAGAGCTGGCATCTTTGCTTTACCGAGGAATACTCCATGAACTTTTGTCTCTAATGTGAGATTAATTCGATTATCGATAACAAGAATAGCTTCAGCTTCTTGACATAGAGGAATTATTTCTTCAGTAACTTTTTTGATATCTTCATCAGAAGAGTCTTCCATGTAAAGTTGAATCCAGCGACAACCGCCCTCTAATACCATTTTTACTTCATCGATGATGTTATACTTTTCGCTTGGGTGAGTTATGAATTGTAGCATAATTATAATCTTAGATTGAAAATATTATAAATTTTGTACTGTTTGGGGTGTGATATTTTCCATTATAGAATCTATTTCGTTGATAGTGTCATTGGGAACAGCCTGAATAGTTTCGTTTGCAGTGAAATGCATTATAATATTCCCAATAGCAAATATTGCAATTAATAGAGCGATACTTAGTAATAAACGTTTCATGAGAAATCTAATTTATAATCGGCTATTATCAGTATAGGAGTAATAACTATTTGGTGTTATGATTATATGATCAAACAATTTTATATCAAGTAATGTTGCGGCTTCTTTTATGCGATGGGTTAATCGGTCGTCTTCATTGCTTGGATTACAGTTTCCCGATGGATGATTATGTACAAGAATAATCCCGGATGCGAGTTTGTCAATCACGCTCTTTAATAATAGTTTTATGTCAACAACAGTGCTTGCTGTTCCGCCTTGACTGAGTCGCTCTTCAGATATTACTCGATTGCTACGAGAGAGCATTAATATCCAAAATTCTTCATAGTTGAGCCTTTCAAGACGATTCCTCATGATGTTATATACATCACTGCTTTGCCTAATCATAGGGTCATCGGTAACTTCTTCATCACGACATCGGCAACCGAGCTCAAATGCAGCTGCAAGAGATATAGCTTTAGCCGGACCAATTCCGTTGTATTTGTTTACGACTTCATGAATTGACATACGAGACAATCTCGAAAGCCTGTTGTTACAACTTCCAAGTATTTCTTGGCTAAGTTGTATTACAGATTTTCCCGGAATACCACTCCCAAATACGATAGCAAGTAATTCTGCATTTGATAAAGAGCGTATTCCTTGAGCAATAGCTTTTTCTCTAGGCTTGTCGCTATCATCAAGGTCGGAAATGCGTCCAAATCGACTTTCTGGCTCATTTATTTTATTGGACATTTTATTTCCCTTTCCTTATTTTTATTTCTTCATTAATGTCTCTTCCGCGCCCTAATAGTATTTTGCGAGTGAATGCGTTAATAAAACCACAACCATATCCATATAATTGGATAAGGCTTGCCGGTAGAGCCTTGCAAGCAATCGTAAATGATCTTGTTGAAGCTAATGCAGTAGCAAATATCGCTAAAAAATAGGCAAGGAGTGGTGTTATGTACCACCATGATATTATGCACGCTAATACGATTAGGAATATTGATCCTATAACGAATAGTGCAGGCAGGGTGTGAACAATTTTCAATGAGTCGGGATAAAGAAGTTTTAATGTTATGCGCGACATCCCAAAAACATATACCTGTCGAGCAAACAATCGCATATTTACACGTCTTTTATGGAAAACATAAGCCTCACGGATTAATCCAATTGAAAATCCGGCTTGGCGTATGCGAGTGCTCATATCAATATCTTCAGAGAACATTTCTCTAAAGCCTCCAACAGTTTCCCATACTTTGCGAGAATATCCCATATTAAATGTTCGAGGGACAAATTTTTCGAGCTGAATTTTACCTCCTCTTATGCCTCCGGTTGTCAAGAATGAGGTCATAGAATAATTAATTGCTTTTTGCGTAGAGCTGAATGATTCATGTGCGGCATCAGGTCCACCAAAACAATCAACGGGATTTTTATCTAATGCTACTGATAATATTTTGAAGTAATCAACAGGTATAACGCAATCAGAGTCAAAAAATATAAAATAATCTCCTGTTGCTCGTTCAAGTCCATAGTTGCGAGCGATAGAACGCCCTTCATTTTCTTTGAAGAAATATTTTACATCCATTTGCGACGAATATTTTTCTACCACTTTGTCGCATGGAGCAGATGAGCCATCTTCAACAATAATAGTTTCAAAGTCTTTACATGATTGCAGTGATAGACTTTTTAAAAGATCTTCAACTTCATCAATGCGATTATATACAGGAATAATAATAGAAAATCTTGGCATAACTGAGATTATATTAAAGATTAGCTCATGCGTGATTTATAGTCTTCATAGGTAAATTGTCGCAAGTATTCACATTCTCCATTTTGACGACACAAGACAATCGCCGGATGTTGTATACCATTGAACATATTGGTCTTTACCGTTGTGTAGTGATTCATATCTTCGAGAGTGAGACGATCTCCAATTTTTAGCTCATCTTCAAAACTCCAATCCCCAACAAAATCTCCACTAAGGCATGAATTCCCACCTAAACGATATGTTGGTTTTGACTCATTGAGTTCTACGCTTTCTGTTATTGCGGGTTGGTATGGCATTTCAAGGCAGTCAGGCATGTGGCATGCAAAAGATGCGTCTATAATAGCTGTCTTTACACCTTGATTTTCAACAATATCAACAACTGATGTAATAAGATCTCCTGTGCGCCATGTGAATGCGCTTCCCGGCTCAAGAATGACATCAAGCCAAGGGTAATTAGCTTTAAAAGCTTTTAATAATGAAATTAAGTGGTAAACATCATATCCGTCCTTAGTTATTAGATGTCCACCTCCCATATTTACCCATTTCACTAATGGAAGATAATGCCCAAATTGAGCCTCAAATGCATTTAAAACTTTCTCTAAATCATATGATGTTGATTCGCATAGGGCGTGAAAATGTAACCCTTCAATACCTTCTGGCAGGTAACCATCTAATTGTTCAGCAGTAACGCCAAATCGAGATCCGGGTAGGGCTGGATTATAGATATCTGTTTCGATAACTGAACAAAGAGGATTTACTCTTAGTCCTGGAGAAACATAATGATTTGTAGGATTATTATTATGATTATTTATTGCTTCAGAGAAACGTTGCCATTGGCTAACTGAATTAAATGTGATGTGGGTACTACCTGCGATGTATTTATTTATAGTATCTGGTGTATAGGCAGGACAATAAGAATGAATTTCACTACCAAGTTCATCATTCCCAAGTTGTAGTTCGTTTAAAGAACTTGCTGTTGCTGCTTGGCAGTATTCGCGAATTATAGGGAACGTGCGCCACAATGCATTGGCTTTAAATGCCATTATTATATTTACACCTGCTTCTTTCTTGACTTTGTTAATAAGCTCAAGATTACGACGTAAACGTTTTTCGTAAACGATATAGAAAGGTGTTGGGATTTGTTCTAATTTCATTAGCTTATGATGTTGAATTTAGCAAATTTCAATAATAATGTTTTTTCACCTACATTGTTGAATTTAACAACAATGCGAGCGTCAGCAGATTTATCGTCAACTTTAATGATGACTCCGTTTCCAAAACGAGAATGTTCGATTGTCATACCGGTACTCAATTCTGCTGCCGAATGGATTCCGTTTATTGATGAAGAATCAGACCGTTGTGAATTATTAGCGGTTGACTTTTTTGTGAAATTCTCTGTTTTACTATTCCCAAATGACGATTGTCGGGGTGATGAGTAAGAGTTAAACGATGAACGATAATTTCCTAAGGGATTAACAGCCTGACGATTATCAAGATTGCTCCCTGCGCATAGTTGCAAGAATTGCGGGTTTATATCTCTAATAAAGCGAGAAGGAGAGCATGTTACCGTTTGACCATTTCTAAAGCGAGATGAGGCATAGGATATCATACAAAAACTTTTTGCACGAGTAATGGCAACATATAGTAATCGGCGTTCCTCTTCAATTTCACTTTGTGTAGAACAACTCATGGCCGATGGGAATAATTCCTCTTCAACACCAACGATAAATACATTAGAGAATTCCAATCCCTTTGCTGCATGAACTGTCATTAATGTAACTCGTTCTTCTGCTGAATCTTGGGAGTCTTGGTCTGTAGCGAGCGATACTTCGGCAAGGAAATCTGTGAGTGATATGTTTTCTTCGTTCCCTTCCTCTTTTTTAGATGCCACAAATTCTTTAACTCCATTTGTCAACTCTGAGAGGTTTTCTTGCTTTGAAATGCTTTCAGGGGTGCGGTCAGATATATGAATTGACATTAATTGAGTCTCCTTTATGATGTTTGTTGCAACAATTTCGGCATCAAGTCCTTGATTGTTCATTTCGATAAATGAAACAATCATATCACGAAATGCCGTTAATTTCTTAGCTGTTCCGCTGTTTATGCCTACTTCATATTGAGACAGATTATTGATAACTCCCCAAATACTTATGCGATTATCTAAAGCGCATCGAGTGATCTTATTAATTGTTGTTTCACCAATACCACGAGCCGGATAATTGATGATGCGTTTTAATGCTTCGTCATCGTCAGGGTTAATAGATAGCCTGAAATATGCAATAGCATCTTTTATCTCTTTACGTTGATAAAAAGATAGACCTCCATATATGCGATAGGGTATATTGCGTTTTCGCAATGATTCTTCCAATATACGTGATTGTGCATTTGTACGATATAATATTGCATATTCTTCAAAGCTATCGTGTTGCGTCATGCGCAACTGTGAGATGCGATTTGCAACAAGGAAACTTTCTTCATAATCACTATATGATTGCACCACTTCTATTCGAGAGCCCACATCATTGCAAGAGAACACCTGTTTGCGTATCTGCTCAGTGTTTTTTTCTATTAGAGAATTAGCTGCATTTATGATGTTTTGAGTAGAACGATAATTTTGCTCAAGTTTGAATATCTGTAGATTGGGGTATGAATTTTTTAAATTCAGAATATTTCTAATGTTCGCACCTCGGAAAGAATATATACTTTGAGCATCATCGCCAACAACACATAGGTTTTGATTTTCTTGACATATTTGAGAGACAATCAGATGTTGAGCGAAATTTGTATCTTGATACTCATCAACAAGAATATATCGGAAATATTCTTGGTAGTGATGTAAAATATCGGGATTGTCGCGAAGCAAAACATTTGTATAGTAAAGTAAATCATCAAAATCCATTGCTCCTGCTACAAAACATCTGTTTTTATAAGCCTTGTAGATCGCATGCATAAATGGGCGACGAGCACGTTTGTCGGCTTCAATAATATCAGCAGTTGTTGCATATTTCTCAGGAGAAATCAACGCATTTTTAGCCGCTGATATTGTCGACATAACGATTGCCGGTTTATACACTTTGTCATCAAGATCCATATCCTTGATAATAGTCTTGATTAATGATTTAGAATCGGCAGTATCATAAATTGTAAAATCACGTTTATAGCCTATTCGTTCAGCATTAGTGCGTAATATGCGAGAGAATATAGAGTGGAATGTTCCCATCCACAGTTTTGATGCAACTTGTGAGCCCACAAGCTTTTCAATGCGTTCACGCATTTCACGCGCCGCCTTGTTGGTAAAAGTCAATGCGAGAATACGCCAAGGCTCATATCCATGACTCAAAAGATGTACAATTTTATAAGTCAAGACACGAGTTTTCCCGGAACCTGCTCCGGCAATAACAAGTGAAGGACCATCGGTATATAGCACCGCTTCCTGTTGTTGTGGATTTAATTGGCTAATGTAATCTTCCATTGTTAGGCAAAGTTAGCGTCTTTGTCGTGCTAACGCAAGAATTATTACCAAAATTTATTTAACTCGGCATTATATTCAAAGCCCCCTTTGGCAAGTCGGCTCAAAAGCTCGTCTTTGTCAATATTCAAATCTTCGCACAATGCATCAAGTGTAGAGTAGTTGTCTCGCAATTTTGTATTTATGTAGCTGAAAAGAATTGTAATGTCAGTAGGTAAATTTTCCATGCCAAATGTTGTAAAAATCAAAGTGCAAAAGTAATATTAAATTTGCATATGGCTATGCTTTGCCTTAACTTTGTCGATAATAAATATCATAGATATGTACACTACTGAAAAATTTTTGAATTTCATTAATGAGACAATCTCAAACATAAGCTATCCTTGTGAGCCAAAGGGCTTGTATGAGCCAATAGAATATACTCTTGCTGGAGGAGGGAAACGTATTCGTCCGGTTTTGACACTCGCTACTTGTAGCGCTCTTGGAGGAACTATTGACGATGCTATAAATCAAGCATTGGGAATAGAGATATTTCATAATTTTACATTGTTGCATGATGATGTGATGGATAAGGCTGATATGCGTCGAGGTCGTCCCACAGTACATATTAAGTGGAATGAAGAAACCGCAATACTTTCGGGTGATGCTATGTTGACAATGGCTTTGCAATATGCATGTATTGGTGCCGATGATAAAATAGCGCAAGTGATAAGCCTGTTTAATCGTACAGCAATGGAAGTCTATGAAGGTCAACAATATGACATGGATTTTGAGAATCGTAATGATGTAACAGTTGATGAATATCTCAATATGATACGCCTTAAAACATCGGTGTTGCTCGGTTGTGCATGTGAGATGGGCGCATTGATGGCAGGAGCAAGCAATGAAGTAAAATCGGCATTCTATCAATTTGGAGTGAAACTTGGAATTGCATTCCAGCTTCAAGATGATTATTTGGATACCTATGGAGATCCTGCTGTATTTGGGAAAAAGATAGGTGGCGATATTCTAAACGATAAGAAAACGTGGCTTTTAATATCTGCTCTTTCCGAGGATAAATCAGGCAGATTGAAAGCGTTAATTGGCTCGACTATTGCGCCCGATGAAAAAATTGCGATAGTAACAGCCGTTTATAATGACCTTAACCTTGGTGAGCGTTGTCACACATTGATTGACAAATATGCTAAAGAGGCAATAGCCGAATTGGATAAAATACATTTATCGGCAGAAGCAAAATCATTCTTTGTTGAGCTCGCTCAAAAATCATGTCGTCGCACCCATTAATGATATACGATGATTGATACTCACACTCATTTATATCTTGAGGAATTTCAACCATCGCCTGAAGATGCGGTGCAACGAGCCATTGATGCTGGAGTCAAGCAGATGATATTTCCCAATGTTGATTTATCAACTATTCAGCCAATGAAATCTTTGAATACAAAGTTTACTGCAAATACTTTCATGGCAATGGGGTTGCACCCTACAGAGATAAAAGATACATGGCAAGAAGACCTATCTTTGATAGAACATGAGTTTAACAGCGATACAAAATATATCGCAGTAGGGGAGGTGGGGATTGATCTCTATTGGGATAAAACCTATCGCAGTGAGCAACACTTGGCATTTGATGCTCAGTTGCAATGGGCAAGTGAAAAAGCATTACCGGTGATAATACATTGTCGAGAAGGTCTTGATGATATTCTTGATATAATGAATTCGCATAAGGGGAATTTGCCGCAATGTGTGTTTCATAGCTTTGGAGGAACTATAGAGGATGTTGAACGCATACGCCGCCGAGGAGATTTTTATTTTGGAATAAATGGGATAGTTACATTCAAGAACTCCAAATTAAGAGATGTGTTACCAACAATAGGCATAGATCGCATATTATTGGAGACTGATGCTCCTTATCTTGCTCCTGTTCCACATCGTGGCAAGCGAAACGAGAGTGCCTACATTATTCACACTGCTGCCCACATAGCCTCCACTCTTGGGCTTACTCTTGATCAAGTTAATACCATTACAAGCGACAACGCGAGAATACTGTTTAAGCTGTAAACAATGAAAGTATCTGTTATTATAGCCTATATATTGTTGTCACTCGTATATTTCTGTCCGATAGTTATACCTTACAAAACAGCGTTACCGGTCATTGTGTTGGCATTGGGTGGCATTAGCAGAGTGCCATTAAGAATTGTGCTCGCGATGCTTTTTTCTGCAATCGGTGATGTAATGGGGGGACAAGGTCTGTTGATTTTGCAGATAGTAGCATTTGCCATTGCCCATGTTTTCTTGATATTGCAATTTATCTCTATGAGGCACCGGCCAATAATCCCATTTAACAAAAAAGATAAACTACTACTAATATTGCTGTGTGCGGTAGTCTCGTTTGTTATTTATTCGATTGCCCTAAATGTGGGAGATATAGTAATCCAAAGTGGAATTATTATATATGCAGTAGTGATAGGTTTTATGGTTCTTATGGCATTAACTCAGTCTGTAATGATGGGAGCGGTATTGTTCATGGCATCTGACATAATTTTGGCATGGAATATATTTAAAGAGGCTATTCCATATTCTCAATATTTAATTATGGTGCCATATTATTTATCTCAATTGTTTATTTTCCTTGCTACATTTGAGAAAAATAAATGTTGCGTAAATAAATAATTTCGATGGTTAAATTAGGTTTAGTATTTTTGTCAATAACTAATTAAATACTTGTATTATGAGAAATTTTTATATTGCTCTTTGTGTGTTTTTATTGACAGCTTGTAGCAACGATAAGAATGAAGCTTGTATAGAAGATAGTGGTAATCAAGAGGTCGTTCTTCCTGAAGGAGAATTTACCTATAATCTGCCATGTCGAGTGATACATGTCAACACCGATAAACCGGGCAAAGCTATACTATGGCTTTGGTTGCATGGTGGAGTTCGCGACTATAAAAAACATGATTTCTTTGAATTTAATCACCTTGATTGTTGCTATGCCGATGAGTTAATACTACAATATCTAAAAGACAATGGTATTAAGGCTATTGCATTGTTCCCGGTGTGCCATAAAGCCAACAATCCCAATGCCGTAACATGGTTGGATTGTTACAATGATGTAAAACACATAATCGATGATTATGCCAACAAAGGCTTAATCGACACAAAGCGTATATATGTTACCGGCTCATCCGATGGAGGTAGAGGCACATGGGATTATGCCGAGCATCATCCCGAAACATTTGCAGCAGCGATAGCAATGTCATGCTCTGAGCCACGCAAGGTAGATATCCCAATCTATTTCTTTGGGACAAAAGATGAAAGAGACTGTACTGAAGAGATAGCCACACTTGTCGAGCAAGGAGTTAATGTAAAATACAAGTATTGTCCGGAATATAAACATGGGGGCGATGCTGCTGAATGTACACCCGAACTTCTCCAAGAATTCTTCTCCTACACCAAATAAAGTATTGAACAAACAAGAGATAGAGGTATATTTTACAGATATACCTCTATCTCTTGTTTGTAATATTTATGAATTATCGACCAGCGTTGATGATTTTGTCGCGTAGGCGAGTGTTGTAATCATCGTTGGCAATCAAATCTTCGATGGTCAAGTGCATGCGGTAGCGCCAATAGTGGCGTGGGTTGGCTGGCACATTGATTTGCTCTTCAAGAGGATTTGCTCGGCGAACGTTTCCATCAATAGACAATAGGTCTTGTAGAGGAAGGATTGTGAGCATTGCCGGTGAGTAAAGGTGTAGGTCAATGATTCTTTCACACACCCAAGGCTCAGCATAGTAGGGCGCTTCGCCACCTTCGTGAAGCATGTTGTTGAAGAAGTGTTGTGTTTTTTCGCGGTCTTCTTCCCACCATTGGCGTATTCCACCCATGTCGTGTGTTGATGTTGTACATACCGACAAATAGGGGTAGGTATAGGTGTTGCCAAATTCGGCTTTGGGGTCTTTGGGCATGCGTTGAATTTCAAGCGATAGAATTTGTAACGCATTGATAACTGCCGGAACGCAATCGGGTATCATGCCAAGGTCTTCGGCACACACGAGCATGTCGGTTGCTTCAATGAGTGGTGGTAGTTTCCACATTGCTTTGCCATACCAGAAATCGTTGTGGCGATGATAGAAGAAGTCGTTGTATAGACGGTCGAAACACCATTTTTCGTAGTCGTTGAGCGCACGATAAGAGTAGGTGAATTGTGCTGAAATACGTGGGTGGTATTTGCCTTTTTCGTAGGGATCTTCAACGAACAATACATCATCGATTAAACCAAGTAGAGCTTCGCACAAACGAGTGTTTTTCTCGTTTTTTTCAAGACCTGCAAAATAATCAACAACTTTGCGTTGTGTAGAGAATTCGTCTTTAAGTTTGTATCGTCCGTAGCTCACATTGTTGAGGAATGTGTTGCGAGCTTCGTCTGTGTATTCTCCGAAGAAGTCGTACAAAAAATAGTCCATGATGTAGGGTGTTGTTTGTAGGTCAACATCAAGCCAAAAATCATAGCTATATTTCATTTCATCGGGAGTGTAGGGCAGGGCAGGGTTGAATACTCCCAACAAGCCATGAACAGCGTCCATAGGAATTTGCCAAATGCGGAAGAAACCAAGAACGTGGTCAATGCGATAGGCATCAAAGTATTCCGACATTTTGCGGAAACGGGCTTTCCACCAAGAAAAGCCGTCTTTGTTCATTTCTTCCCAATTATAGGTGGGGAATCCCCAGTTTTGTCCAAGCACAGAGAAGTCATCGGGTGGAGCACCGGCTTGACAGTCCATGTTGAACAGGCGTGGAGAAATCCATGCGTCAACGCTTGTGCGTGATATGCCGATGGGTATGTCGCCCTTGATGGCAACGCCTTTGCTGTGTGCATAGTTGCGCACCTCTTTCATTTGTTTGTCAAGATGGAATTGGATATAATAAACATAGTTTATTTCATCTTGATTGTCGGAAACAAAAGTGGCTATTTTGTTAGCGTCGTAAACAGCATATTCGCCCCATTTATCAAATTCGGGAGTGTTGTTGCGATCACGAAGCACGCAGAACGCAGCATAGGGTGTGAGCCATTCGGTGTTGTTGGCAACAAATTCTTTGAATTCTTTTGATGCAACTGTTTTTGCTCCTTCTTGTGCAAACATTTCGCGAGTGAATTGTATTTTGCCTTGATTTACACGCTCGTAATCAATTTCATTAAGTTGGTTTAGCTCTTTGCCGAGGTTGTCAAAATATTCTTGACGTTTTTTATCTTTAAGTGTACCAAGTGCAGAAAGACGCAGATACATGGGGTGTAGTGCGAATGTGGAATTTGCATTGTAGGGATAAGAATCAGTCCATGTATGAGTCATTGTGGTGTCGTTGATGGGGAGTATTTGAAGGAATTTTTGTTCGGTCAATGCTGCCCAGTCAATCATCTTTTTAAGATCGATGAAATCTCCTACACCAAAGTCTTCTTCAGAACGAACAGAGAATACAGGTATTGCAACACCTGCTCCACGCCATGGTGCAAGTGGATTGTTGAAACGCAATCCTGAAACAACCATTACTTCATTTTTTTGAGCAGGAGTGTAATTGAAATATCTATTGCTACCTGCTTCCCATGCTACTATCTCATGAGTCTCTTTGTTGAGAATGACAAATTTGTAGTCAAAAGGAGTTGTCAGTGTTTTCACCTCAAGGTTGACATTCCATTCGGGGAAGAATGTGTCGTTCATTATAATAGCTTTTGATACGTCCCATGCACCAAGCTGGTCGCAACCACCACAGATGGCAAGCACTTCATCGCTTTTAACCATTGGTGCTGTTATGCGCACATTTATGATACCATTCTTGATTGTGAGAGGCTTGTCTTTGCTATCGCGATGACAGATACAATCAGTAAATGCTGATGAATAGTAGGGACGATCAAATGGTTGATCTTGCCAGCTATCGTGTATTTCATACGTTTTTGCGCTTTTACCGCGACGGAAATTATGTCCTGTTCCCCATTCTTTTCTAATATAGCCGTTTTCATGCTTGATGAAATAACTATAAGTGAAATCAGTGGTAATATCATCAACTTCTATTGTTGTGTGCCATTTTTCGGCACCCTCAAGGTTGAGCTGTAATGCATTAATGTCATTGTTATTCCCAAGTTCAGGGATGTTGCCGGAAATATATACCGATTCTCCCCAATTGGTGCGGTAATTTATTGTAAACGAAATTTTCATAAGATGTTATTTTATCTGTAAACTTTATTTGTGTTTCGGTATCTTTAGAATTCGGTTATAAATATAGTCAGAAATTAAATATTAAAGGCTAAATCTTGAGAAAAAATTTCAAGTTTAGCCTTTTTTGTGAAATGTAATGATGTTTTAATTTACATTATCCGCATTTTGACGTACCACAAGCAGTACAGATGAGACACCCTTCCTGATAGATGAGTGTTTCTTGCCCACAATTGGGGCATGTTTGCCCATTTAGCTTAGTACCATTAGGGAGATATTTCTTCAATGCACGTTCAACACCCATCTTCCATGTATTAATAGATTGGCTGTCAAGTTCAAGACTACCGATGAGTTTTAGTACTTGATCAATTGGCATACCATATCGCAATACTCCTGAAATAAGTTTTGCGTAGTTCCAATATTCAGGGTTGAATTTATCAGATAAACCTTCGATTGTTGTTTTATATCCACGTTTGTTGATAAATTGGAAGTCGTATCTTTTGTTGCCGTTTTCGTCTATTGCTTTGATAATCTTTCCGCTTGTAACTGATTTTGGACAGAAGATACCATCTTCGTCATCGGCAAGACCTGTGAAGATTTCGTATGGAGCGCCATCAATAAGACCGACAAATGCAATCCATTTTTCTTTGTTGTTTTGGAAGCGTACGACATCAGCTTCAAGCTCGATTGGGCGTTTTGCTACGTGAGGTTTAATTTCGGCTGGTTCAGCAGATTTCTTTTCAATTGAAACAAGTACACCGGCACGAGAGCCTTCGCGATATACGGTACATCCTTTACAGCCTGATTTCCATGCTTCAATATATAGGTTGTTTACAAGATCTTCGCTAACATCGGCTGGGAGATTGATGGTTACTGAAATTGAGTGGTCAACCCATTTTTGTACACGTCCTTGCATTTTTACCTTCTCAAGCCAGTTTACATCGTTAGATGTTGCATTGTGATAAGGCGATTTTGCTACAAGAGCTTCAAGTTCTTCTTGAGTATAGTTGTCTTTAACCTCAATGTTGTTTGTTTTCATCCAAGTTAAGAACTTTGGATGATATACAATATATTCTTCCCATGCATCGCCTGACTCATCAATAAAGTCTACGCGAACATCTGTATCGTTGGGGTTTATTTTACGACGGCGTTTGTAAACGGGAAGGAATACCGGCTCAATCCCTGATGTCGTTTGAGTCATGAGGCTTGTTGTTCCTGTAGGAGCGATAGTTAAGCAGGCGATGTTACGACGACCATATTTAACCATGTTCTCATATAGCTCAGGTGAAGCTTCACGTAGGCGATTTATAAATGGGTTGTTTTTCTCGCGTTCAGCGTCAAATATCTCAAATGCACCGCGTTCTTTCGCAAGTTCTACTGATGAACCATAGGCTGCTACAGCAAGAGTTTTGTGTACTAATTCTGAGAAATCGGTAGCTTCAGTTGTTCCATATTGGAATCCGAGAGCTGCCAACATATCACCTTCGGCAGTTGTTCCTACGCCTGTGCGACGACCTTTAAGGGTTTTTGTTTTAATTTTTAGCCACAAGTTGTGTTCGGCATGCTTAACTTCTTCTGTTTCTGGGTCAAGTTCAACTTTTTCAAGAATCTTATCGATTTTTTCCATCTCAAGATCGATAATATCATCCATTATGCGTTGAGCTTTTGCCACATGGGCTTTAAATAAGTCAAAGTCAAATTCTGCTTGTGGTGTAAATGGATTTTTTACATAAGAGTATAGGTTGATTGCAAGTAATCGGCAGCTATCGTAGGGGCATAATGGAATTTCTCCACATGGATTTGTCGAAATAGTGCGGAAACCGAGGTCGGCATAGCAATCGGGAACAGATTCGCGTGTGATAGTATCCCAGAACAATACACCGGGTTCCGCTGATTTCCATGCATTATGGATAATTTTTGCCCATATTTCAGATGCGTTAACTTCTTTTGTTACTGATGGATTTTCAGCATTTACAGGGTATTGTTGAATATATGGTGTGCCATCGATTGCTGCTTTCATGAAATCATCATCAATGCGTACTGAAACATTGGCCCCTGTGATTTTTCCTTCGGTCATTTTTGCGTCAATAAATGCTTCTGAATCGGGGTGCTTAATGCTGACAGATAACATAAGAGCTCCACGTCGACCATCTTGAGCTACTTCACGGGTAGAGTTTGAATATCGTTCCATGAAAGGAACAAGTCCTGTTGATGTAAGGGCTGAATTTTTTACAGGAGAGCCTTTAGGTCGAATGTGCGAAAGGTCGTGTCCTACTCCTCCACGGCGTTTCATTAATTGTACTTGTTCTTCATCGATTTTAATGACACCTCCATATGAGTCTGGTGTGCCGTCAAGCCCGATAACAAAACAATTGGACAAAGAGCCTACTTGATGGTCGTTACCAATGCCTGACATGGGGCTCCCTTGAGGAACTATATATTTGAAATTTTTTAATACATCGAAGATTTCGTCATATGACATTGGCTCATTATATTTGGCTTCTATCCGTGCGATTTCTGAAGCGATGCGACGATGCATATCATCTGGAGTTTCTTCAAAAATATTACCAAATGAGTCTTTAAGGGCGTATTTACTTACCCATACGCGAGCTGCAAGCTCGTCGCCATTGAAATATTTTAATGAAGCGTTAAATGCTTCATCGTAGGAGTAGGTTTTCTTTTCCACGATTTTTTTGTGTTTTAAGTTGGTTTTAAAAGTTTGAAAAGTTGAAAAAGTTTTATCTAAGAATAATACTTTGCAAAGATTATAAATATTTTTCTTGTGACCAAATTATTTTATTGAAAATATTTATTGTGTTGAAAAGTTTTCCAAAACAAAATGCTAATATGTTGATTTTAAGGTATATATAATTTTGTGCTGTGTTGAAAAGTTTTCCAAAACAAAAATTAAACATATAAGTTGTGTGATTCTTGTTTTGTGAATGAGATATTATTAGTAACTTTACAACTGTATAAATATATTGTTTATGGATATTAAATATTTTTTTGAAAATAGACGGACTATTAGGAGATATACATCTCAAGAAGTGGATGACGAGTTGTTGCGTGATATTATTGGAATGGCAAGTCATGCTCCAACGACTGGAAATATGCAACTCTATAGTGTTGTTGTAACTCGAACAAAGGAGGGAAAGGAAAGATTGGCACCAATGCATTTTAATCAACCTTCTGTTACTGGGAGTTCCGTATTGTTGACTTTTTGTGCCGATTTTAATCGTTTTGAAAAATGGTGTGAGGCAAGTGATGCTGTTCCAGGTTATAATAATTTCCAGTCATTTATAACCGCGTTTCTTGATGCGGCAATATTTGCTCAACAATTTTGTACAATAGCAGAGATGTATGGTTTAGGTTGTTGTTACCTTGGAACTACTACTTATAATGCACCACAGATAGCAGAGGAGCTAAATTTGCCAAATAGAGTCGTTCCTGTGACAACATTGACAGTCGGTTATCCCGATGGAGATGCGGTATTGAGTGATCGCATTCCGGTAAAGGGGATAATTCATTATGAAAAATATGAGGATTTCAATAGTGGTAAAATTAAATCAATATATTCAGAAAAAGAGGAACGTGAGGATAGTAAGCGTTTTGTTGAGGAGAATAACGTGCAGTCATTAGCGCAGGTATTTACAGATGTTCGATATACGAAAGAGGCTAATGAGTATTTTTCAAAAGTATATAGAGATTTTATAGAATCAAAAGGGTATAAAATCTAATGTTGTAATATATGGGAGGACGTATAATCTATGTCCTCCCGTTTGTATATATTTTAAGATAGAAGTAAACTTTCTATTGTTGAAACATCTTCTTGTAGTTGTTTTTCAAGAGGTAGGCGTTCTTCAATATTTTTGCATGCATATAAAACTGTTGCATGAGTGCGGGACAAACGGGTGCCAATTGCAGTTAATAGCATTTTTGCGTGTTTTTTTGCCATATACATTACCATTTGTCTTGCATCGGAAATTTCTCGTTTGCGAGATTTTGTAAATAATTGGTCGGGTTCTATTTTATAGTATGAGCACACTTGTTGTGTTATGGACTCAAAATTAATTTGTTTGCGTGATACTTTAACTGCATTAGAGAGAACGACGCGAGCAAGGTCGATTGTAATTTCTTGGTTTAAGACGGTGGCATGAGCCATTAGAGAGACTATTATCCCCTCAAGCTCGCGAATACTGTCTGTGATATTTGTTGCAATAAATTCAAGTACGTCTTGAGGAATTGATAGTCCGTCTTGTTCTGCTTTTTGGTTTAAAACCTCTTTTCTTAGTTCGAAGTCGGGACGGCTCAATTCGGCAGTCATTCCCCATTTGAAACGGGAAAGCAGGCGAGCTTCCATTCCTTCCATTTGAGCCGGACAACAATCACTTGTCAATATCAATTGTTTTTGATTTTGATGTAAATGGTTGAAAATATGGAAAAATGTGTTTTGAGTTTGTGGTTTCCCGATAAAGTCTTGTATGTCATCTATAATTAGCACATCAATGCTTTGGTAGAAATTTATGAATTCATTTACTTTTTTACGGCAAACGGCAGCTGTGTATTGGCTCTCAAATAATCGTGCTGTCACATATAGGACGCGACTTTTGGGGTTGGTCTCTTTTATTCTTATACCTATTGCTTGGATGAGGTGAGTTTTACCAACTCCTGTTGCTCCATATATGAATAATGGGTTGAATGTCTTGCATTTTGGATTGGTGGCAATGGCTTCTCCTATTGAGCGTGCAATTTTATTACTCATGCTCCCGCAATAGTTTTCAAATGTGTATCGGGGATTTAATTGGGAATCAATGTCTTCGATGTACTCTTGTTGAAAAGGATTAGCCGATGAATTGTTTCGGTTGGTTATCGCCGGACTTGGATTGGAACTTCCAATTGTGACGCCTGTGGTTGCTTCGTTACCAATCTGGTTGTAGTGATAGTATAATTTAATGTTGTCTCCGTATACTCTGCGGAGTGTGGAGCCAATGAGCTTGATGTATCTTTCTTCGAGTTGTTCTACGAAGAAAGGAGAAGGAACAGCTACGGTTAAGCTATTGTTTTCATAGCTCAAAGATGTAACTGGTTTAAACCAGGCGTCGTATTGTTCTGTGGGAAGGTTGTCCTGAAAAATTTTCAAGCACTTTTCCCACATGTTAGAGTGAGTTGATTCCATTGATAGTGATATTCTTTAGACTAAACTTTTCAAGAACAAAATTAATCTATTTCTAAAATAAAAACAATTGCAAAAATATTTGGATTTTATAATAAATGTGCAACTATATTGAATATCAGTGGTTTATGGGATTTGTGGATTTTGTATTAAAGTTTTACTTTTGATTATTTATGTTGATTATTGTAAGGCAACGTATTACGCTAAAATAAACCTCGTGATTCAACTTATTAAATTTCTTTGCTATCTAAAGAAAAAATGATTGAATTGCTACTATTTTCAATAAAATTTGGCAATTCAATCATTTTGTTGTTATTTAGAATTGTTCTAAATAGTAAATGTCTTTTATAAGAGTTTGATTGATATATATCTTTTCGGGTTTTTCTTTACGTCAATAAGTAATGAGTCAAGGCTCCCAACCGCGTTGTTAAGATTGTTGTATAATTGGGTGTCATTAAGCATTAATCCCAAAGATGAATCTTTGCTGTTGAGCTTGTTGGTTATTTCTTTTGCATTTTCTGTTAGTTGATAAATATTGTTCATTGTTGAGTCTATCGGAGTGTTGTTAAGCTCAGTAGTAACATCATTTAGATTTGCTGTTATACCGTTTAGGTTCTGTGAGATTTTATTAACATTTTCCATTGTAGGAGCCATAGTACTCATCATTTTTGATAGCTGATAGCTACTCGCTTCCAAATTAGCAGTTATATTATCTAAGCGACGGACTGAATTTGCTATCGCTGGGTCGCTTATAAGCGCATTTACAGTGGATAGAAGTGAGTCAATTTTAGGCATTATACTTGCTACAGATGGTAGTACATCGTTAGAAATGTTATCCATTAATCCAGCGGGAGTCGAACCTATGATTTTGTCCCCGATTTCATGGTATGCAGTTGTATCATTCATTGCCAATTCAATAGTAGCTGTGCCTAAAACATCAGTCTTTAGTATAGCTTTAGTTCCATAGGGGATGCGTAGTTGTTTGTCTAAACTTAATTCAACTAATATGTGTCCTGGGTTGTCATATTCATATTGTATTTCTCTTACTAAACCAACTTTAAATCCATTTACTGTAACAGGTGAAGATACTGTAAGTCCACTTACATTGGTATAAGATGCATAGTAGTAATTTGCTGCTTTGAAGATATTAATCCCTTTGAGGTAGTTAATCCCAAAGAACAACGCAACCAAGGCGATTAATACTGAGATGCCAATAAATATCTCTTTTGAAAATTTCTTATTCATAATTGTATATGTATTTGATTTAATTATTTTATTCGTTTGCCGTCTTTAAATTTAACAATAAAAGCTTCTGGGAATTTTGCTTTAATCTCATTTAAAATGGACAAGGCTTTATCCCAAGAAGTAGTTGACCCATATGTGTATTTAAATATGTTGTTCTCTTTATAGAATTCTACTGGAGTGAGTCCTTTTAGTCTTTTGTCTTTTTTGTTGATGATTTTAGATGATGTAAGAAATTGTATTTTGTATTCAATATCATTGAGATTGCTTTCTTTAGCTTGTTTTGAGTCTAATGCTATTTCATTCCTGTTATTTGTTATGTCGGTTTTATTGTATTTGTGTGCATATTTCTTTAATGCATTAAATATTGCTGTTGCAAGTTTTTTTTGTCCACTTTTTGAATTTAGAAATTTTTCTTGAGTAGGATTACATATAAAATCAAGTTCAACTAAAATGCTTGGCATACTTGTTGCGGCAAGAACGAGAAATCCAGCTTGTCTTACTCCTCGGTCTTTGCGATTAGCAGTGCGAATAAATTCGTCTTGAACGGCACTCGCAAATTCTATGCTTTGGTCTATGTGCTTGTTTTGGTTTAGTTCAAATATAATATATGATTCAGATGAATTTGGGTCAAAGCCACTATATGAAGTTGAATAATCTTCCTCTAATTCGATGACTGCATTTTCGCGTTTTGCGACTTCAAGATTTTCTTCGGTTTTGTGAAGACCTAATGTATATACAGATGCACCCGATATGGTTTTGCGATTTTTTGCTTTTTTAGCGATGGAATTTGTGTGGATGGATATAAAAAGGTCTCCAGATGCTTTGTTTGCAATGTCGGCTCTCTCTCTTAATGATAGAAATTTGTCAGAACTACGAGTATATACAACTTTTGTGTTTTTTAACTCGTTCTTAATCATATCTCCAAGTAATAAAGCGACTGATAGGTTTATGTTTTTTTCCTTAGATTTAACGCCCAATGCACCATGATCTTTTCCGCCATGTCCGGGATCTATGACAACAATAAACGCATTAGCGTTATGCGGTAAGAGCAAAAACGCTATTACTAATATGATAATATTGAATATATATTTGTTCATATATCTACTGCAAATTTAGTAAATAACATATGATTATGAGTCAATGATAGTATTTTTTACCACCAATTGAGGTTAAAAATGGAGTTTTCGGACAATAATTTATCTTTTGGGTATAATGTAATTGATAGAGTTTTCGTTTAGTAAATAAAAGTTGTGTACAATGAATAAATATATTTTAATTATACTTGCTATGTTTTTGGCATCATGTAGTTATATTGATAATTATGATGCGAATGAGATTGTGTTTAACCGTCTTGATGTAGCATTGGCTGATTATGCTTCGATGGATGATGATGATAGGGAGAATGTAATTGATTCGTTGGGAGATGTAATCGATGTGTGGTTTGGTATTCAAGGGGTGTATGATGTTAATGATAGTGTTTTAATTGAATACTCAAAATCAAGTGCAGTTGTTATCTTTTCATCGGATATTCGTACCTTATTGAGAAGTAAATGCGATAAGTTTAATTCTGTATTAAAGCTTCAAGAAAACATGCACAACTATTTAGAAATTAATGAGTTTTATGATTTATATTCTGTAGTATCGCCATATAATCAATCCATATTTATAGTTGATAGCATAATGTTTGTGGGCTTTAATCATTATTTGGGTAGTGATTATGTTGGCTATAATTATTTTGAGCCATATCAAAGGATAACAAAGACACCTCAACATTTAGTTTATGATGTTGCAGAAGCGACAATTGTTGATAAATTTCCATATAAAAGAAAAAATGATGCGACTGTTTTAAACGTTCTTTTATACAATGGTGCTATTGTGTATGCTATAATGCAGTTAGTCCCTAACGCAAATTTAGCTGAAGTCTTGGGGTATACTAAAGAGCAATTGGACTGGGCAGAGAGTAATGAGAAAAATGCGTGGAATACCTTGATTGCACGTAAACTTTTATATTCAACAAACAGTCTTGATGCTAATCGTTTAGTTAATCCATCTCCTGTTACAACAATTTTACACCAAGAAAGTCCTGGTCGATTAGGGCGATTTATTGGGTATAAAATAGTCAAATCATATGTTGAAAAACATCCAGAGATTAATTTAAAAAGGTTATTATCTCCTGATTTTTATAACTCATTACAATCTTTGATTGATTCAGATTATGGTGTGAGATAAGTACGAAAATATGTTGTAAAACATATGTTTAGCAAAAATTAACATATTTAATTATTCTTCTTATAACAAGCATTTTAGGATGTTTTAATTCCTAAAATGGTGATAATTAGGTTGCTTTGTTTTGCCGACTGATATAAAAGTATTAATTTTGCACTATATTTTAATCCTCCATAGAGATGGTAGGCATTGCCGAAAATCGGCAGGGATTTTATAATGGTCTAATTCCTGAGTAAAATCTTTAGTGTGAATTTCAAGATTATGTAATGAAGAAAACAATGTTTATTATTGTTGTCTTTGCAGTGTTCTTGATTTCTGTTTCAGCTCACACAAGTAAAGTAATTAATCCCTCAGAAGGTTTTATTGCCCCATTTTTTTCGATAGAGCGCAGTGATACTTTGTTATCACTTGATAAGCTTAAAGGGAAATATGTGTTACTTACTTTTTGGGCTTCAAATGATGCAAATTCTCGGATTAAATGCCAAGAATATACATCTTTTGCAAGAGACTTGAACTCAAAGTATCAAATTTGCCAATTATCTATAAATTTCGATAGAAGTGAAGGCTTATTTAAAGAAATTGTAAAATTGGATAATTTAGATGCCGAGACACAATTTTATGCTCAAGGAGATAAAGCCTTGCAATTAATAAGGGGATATCAACTTGAGGATGGGTATCACTCTTTTCTTATTGATCAACAAGGGAAAATTGTAAAAAAGAACCCATCAATTGCATCATTGAAAAAGATTTTCAATCATTAAAATTAAAGCCTGTCGATGATTTTCGGCAGGCTTTTTACATTGGATCAACATCGTAATATATTACTAATCCTTTCATGCGTGGATTTTGGTGCATTTGTTCAAATGTCTCTCTCAATATTGATTTTACTTTTTTCATTGAGGCATTAATTTCGATTTTGAGCATTATTTTGCGTATGTATAATGATTGAATGCGGGCAACCATAGGCTCTTCTGGCCCGAATACTCTGTTTCCGAATAATTCACGTAGTTTATTGCTATATATAACAGAGAGTTCGGTAAGAGTATCATTGTCTCTGTGTTTTAAATAGATGTATATGAGTCGAGTGAAAGGTGGATAGTTGAAACGTTTGCGTTCATCAATTTCATTCTTGTAGTATCCCTTATAATCGTGATTTTTCAGAAAGGATAATATGGAATGTGTCGGTTGTGATGTTTGTATTGTAACTATACCTTGTGTTTGTCGTCTGCCGGCTCTACCTGCAACTTGTTCCAACATATTAAAGGCTCTTTCTGTTGCACGAAAATCAGGGAAATTTATTAAGGAGTCGGCATTAATTACACCTACAAGGCTGACACCATCAAAGTCTAATCCTTTTGTAACCATTTGGGTACCTACAAGTATTTGAGAACGGCGTTTTGAAAAATCGTCAATTATATTTTCATATCCATCTTTATTTCGGGTTGTGTCAAGGTCCATTCGAGCAATTTTGACATCGGGGAATGTAGTTTCCACCTCATCCTCAACACGTTCTGTCCCATATCCAAGTATATCAACTTCCGGTTCTTTGCAAGCCGGGCATATGTGTGGCAATGGATGTGTGGCTCCGCAATAGTGGCATATTAATTGATTGTATCGGCGATGGTAGGTGAGTGATACGTCGCAATTTTCACATTTTGGCACCCATCCACATTGTTTGCATCGAGCTAATGGGGCATAACCTCGTCGATTAAGAAAAAATATAACTTGTTCACCTCGACTGATTGCTTCAGTAGCAAGGGAACGAGTGCGCTCGGAGAAAGTGCCTATAGTGGATTTCTTGCGTCGGGCAAGATTCATGTCGATAATTTCAATCTCAGGTAATTCCACTCCATCGAAACGTTCCGATAACTCAACAAACCCATATCGTCCTGATGTGGATTTAAAATAGGTCTCAATTGAAGGTGTCGCGCTACCAAGTAATGTTTTTGCTCCATGCATTGATGCAAGTACAGTGGCAACGTCTCTGGCATTATATCGAGGAGCCGGATCCTGTTGTTTATAACTTGATTCATGCTCTTCATCCACAATAATTAGAGATAGGTTGCTGAATGGTAAGAAAAGAGATGAACGGGCGCCTATCACCACACATGGCTCTCGTAATGTCAATAGTCGTTTCCATATGTCCACGCGCTCGTTGTCGGAAAATTTAGAATGGTAAATAATTATTTTATCTCCGAATACGCGTTGTAGTCGATGAGTGAGTTGAGTCGTTAAAGCAATTTCAGGGACAAGGTATAAAGCTTGATTCCCTTCGTTTAAAATATAGGAAATCAGATGAATATAAATTTCTGTTTTCCCACTTGAGGTAACACCATGGAGTAACGAAATATTATGGTCTATGAAACTGCGATGTATATCATCAAGAGCTTTGGATTGTGCACTGCTGAGTGTTGGCAGTTCCCCGCCAACCAATCCATTGTATTTAAAACGGTTAATTTCCTTTTTGTATATTTCGACAATCCCTTTGTCTGCCATTGCTTTTATTATTGCAGAAGTAGTGCCTGAACGTTCAAGTAGTTCTTGTCGTGAGACTTCTTTCAATTTACCATCTTTACGAGAAAAACCGGTTAATTCAATTAATGCTAATAGTGTGGTTTCCTGTTTCTTTGCGCCCTTGACTTTGTTGAAAGCATTATGTATTGCGTTATTATCTCCTTGGTTGGCTGTGAGTTTTACATATGTTTCTTTGCGAGAGCGATATCGTTCGATTAATTTTTCGGAAATGATAATCGCTTCTCTTTCTAAAAGACGGCTAACAATTGCTTCTACATTTTTGAACCCTGATTTTTTCTCTATTTCAGCCGGAGTCATGCGCCCATTGTGGTCAAGCATTTGGCAAACAATGATTTCTCGCTCGTTTAATCGATTATTTTCATCTTCTTCAAAATCATTATTAAGTTCAATGAATGTCTCGCTTTCAACTTTCAGTCCTGCCGGAACTGCCGCTTTATATACGTCGCCCAATGCACACAAGTAATATTCTGAAATCCATTCCCATAATTTTAATTGTGGGTGGCGCACAATAGGGTATTCATCAAGCATCATCGTTATGTCTTTGACTTCATACCCTTGAGGTGCAATAGGGGAGATTGCTGTAACAATTGCCGTGTAGGATTTCTTGCGACCAAAAGGCACTATTACGCGATAGCCTACCTTAATTTTACCCAACATTTCTTCAGGAATATGATAGGTAAAAGTGCTATATAAAGGTAATGGAAGAAGAACTTCGGCGTAATATTGTTGCATCGCAATTAAAAATTTCAATTAATGCAAAGTTAGTGCAACAGCTCCGCAAAAACAAATGTGTTATAGGAATTAAATGAAATATTATATAGTATTCTTATTATTTCTAATTAATGTTTTATAAAACAAATAATGTTTCTATCTTTGCATAAAATTACAATTATGCAAAATGGCATAATTGCAAAAATAATAGTTAACTATAATGTGAGAACGCAATATGTGTGTTAAAAATGTAGAGATTTTTATAATGAAGCCAACGTTATTTGTTCTTGCTGCCGGGATGGGTAGTCGTTATGGAGGATTAAAACAACTTGATGGACTTGGCCCTCATGGAGAGACCATAATGGATTATTCAATATATGATGCTGTTCATAGTGGATTTGGCAAGATTGTATTTGTGATAAGAAAAGATTTTGAGATAGATTTCCGCGAAAAAATTTTATCTAAGTATAAAGATCATGTACAAGTTGAGGTTGTTTTTCAAGAAGTAAATTCTCTGCCAGAAGGATATACTTGTCCTGCGGATAGGCAAAAACCATGGGGAACCGGTCATGCTGTATTAATGGGAAAAGATGCAATCAAAGAGCCTTTTGCTGTTATTAATGCTGATGATTTTTATGGACGGAACACATTTGAGGTAATGGCTCAAGAATTGATGCGTAAAAGAGAGAAAAATGGTGATTATTGTATGGTCGGATTTGAGGTCGGAAATACAATGTCAGAAGGTGGTACTGTATCTCGTGGTGTGTGTGATATAAAAAATGGTTATTTAACTAATATTGTTGAACGCACATCAATCGGCTTTAATTCTAAGGGTGCGATAGTTTATACTGATGAACATGGTGTTATTAAAAAACTTAAGCCCAAAACGCTTGTGTCAATGAATATGTGGGGTTTTACTCCAGATTATTTTGATTTCAGCGAAACCATGTTCAGAGAATTCTTAGATGAAAATATTGACAATTTAAAAGCAGAATATTTTATTCCATCGGTAGTAAATCATTTGATTGTAACAGATAATGCAACAGTAAGAGTTATGAGCACAAAATCAAAATGGTTTGGTGCAACTTATCCGGCTGATAGACCTCTTGTTATAGAAAAACTCGCCGAATTACATGCTTCAGGCGAGTACCCCGAAAAATTATTTGCATAAATGTTGGAGATACAATTTGCTCCATTGCAAGGATATACCGATGCTGCTTATCGTAGATTTCATAATGAGATTTATGGAAATAGCATCGGTTGCTATTTTACTCCTTTTATAAGAGTTGAAAAAGGGGCAATTAGAGCTAAAGACCTAAAAGATATTTTACCTGGAAATAATGAAAATGTACCCATTGTACCACAAATAATAGTAAATAATGTTGATGAGTTTAATCTATTAGTCGATACAATAGTTGCTCTTGGATATCATAGGATTGACATAAATATGGGCTGTCCGTTTCCGTTACAGGTAAATCGAGGACGTGGAGCAGGATTGTTGCATCGTATTGATGTAGTTAACGACTTGATGGTAGAGGTGAAGAAGCGTCAAGAGGTTTCATTTTCAATAAAAATGAGATTAGGTCTAAATGATTGTAATGAGTCAGTCGAAATATCGTCTATAATTAATAATACACCTTTAGGTCAAGTTGTAATTCATCCTCGCATTGGTCGTCAACAATATAAAGGAGATGTAAATATAGAGGCATTTGAACGTTTATACAATGAAATAGCTCATCCTATAATATATAATGGGGACATACTTGGAGTAGAAGATGTAAATAATATCGTTTCACGTTTTCCTCGTTTGGCTGGAGTAATGATTGGTAGAGGGTTGTTGGCTACTCCTTCATTGGCAATGGAATATAATCAGGGCGTATGTCTGACAGAAGGGCAAAGGTTATCTTTATTTATTACACTCCATGAAAAATTGTTTAATTATTATAAGGATATACTACAAGGAGACGCTCAATTGCTAATGAAGATGAAGTCAATGTGGGATTATCAAGAATCTATAATTGGACATAAAGTATTAAAATCAATAAAGAAAAGTACAACAATCGCAAAATATCAGGCTGCAGTGTCGGCTATTCAATAGTTTTGCGTAACTTTGCACTAATATGGACTTTTTACTGCAAGCAACAGATAAAAATAGTAATGCTCGTGCAGGGTTGATTACTACTGATCATGGGCAAATAGAGACGCCGATATTTATGCCGGTAGGAACACTTGGTGCATTGAAGGCAGTTCACATGCATGAGGTGAGAGATGATATTAAAGCGCAAATAATATTAGGCAATACTTATCATTTATATTTGCGTCCGGGAATTGATATATTGGAAAAAGCTGGCGGATTGCACAAATTTAATGGATGGGAACGACCAATATTAACTGATAGTGGAGGATTCCAAGTTTTCAGCTTGTCCGGTAATCGAAAATTAAAAGAAGAAGGGGCATATTTTCGTTCTCATATAGATGGATCAAAACATCTTTTTACGCCTGAAAATGTTGTAGATATACAGCGTTCAATCGGTGCTGATATAATGATGCAACTTGATGAGTGCCCTCCCGGAACAGCTGATTATGAATATGCAAAGAAATCACTTGGATTGACAACACGATGGTTGATGCGAGGTTGGAAGCATTACAAGGAAACAGAGGGAAAATATGGCTATTCACAAGCTTATTTACCCATTGTTCAGGGATGTACTTATCATGATTTGCGTCGTCAATCGGCCCTGACGGTAGCAGAACTTGGTGCTGATGGTAATGCTATTGGGGGACTTGCTGTAGGAGAGCCTGCTGAAGTTATGTATGACATGATAGAGGTAGTAAATGAGATTTTACCCAAAGATAAACCGCGATATTTGATGGGGGTGGGTACACCTGCAAATATTTTAGAGGCTATTGATCGAGGTGTGGATATGATGGATTGTGTAATGCCCACTCGTAATGGTAGAAATGGTATGTTGTTTACAGCTCATGGGATTATGAACATGAGAAACAAAAAATGGGCAGATGATTTTTCTCCTATTCAAGAAGATGGACCAAGCTATGTAGATAGGCAATATACAAAGGCATATCTAAGACACTTATTTATTGCTGATGAAATTCTTGCTATGCAAATTGCGTCAATACATAATCTCGCATTTTATTTATGGCTTGTTGGAGAAGCACGTCGCCATATAATTACCGGTGATTTTAAATCATGGAAAACAATGATGGTAGAACGAGTAACACGCCGATTGTAATATAAACTATGTTGAAAAGACTTGACTGGTACATAATTAAAAAGTTTTTAGGAACTTACATTTTTGCGATTGTTTTGATATTGGCAATCACAATAATGTTTGATATAAATGAGAAGCTTGACTCATTTTTGAAGGCTCCTCTTGAGGCTACGATTTTTGATTATTTCTTAAATTTTTTGCCATATTTTGCAAATCAGTTTAGTCCTTTATTTACATTTATTGCAGTAATATTTTTTACATCAAAACTCGCTGATAATTCAGAAATTATTGCGATGTTAGCATCTGGTGTAAGTTTTAAACGCTTGATGTTGCCATATATGGTGTCAGCGGCTGTTATTGCTACATCATCCTATGTGTTAAGTGCATATATTATCCCACCTGCAAATGTTGAGCGTATTGAATACACTAATACATATGTAAAAAACAAACGTGTTGATTATGGAAGCAATATTCAAATGAAGGTTGCTCCGGGACAAATAGCATATATGAGCCGATATGATAACACGACAAAGACAGGTTATAAGTTCTCTCTGGAATCATTTGAAGATAAGAAATTGGTATCTCGTTTGACTGCTCAGACAATAAAATGGGATACTCTATATCAGTGGCAAGTGAGAGATTTCATGATACGTGATTTTAAAGGAGCTCGTGAAGAAATTCAAAAAGGGAAACGATTGGATACAATAATCACAATTGAACCTCGTGATTTCTTGATTGCAAAAAATGACCATGAGATGATGACTTCGCCACAATTAAAAGAATATATTTCTCGACAAAAGGAACGTGGTGTTGCAAATATAAAATCATTTGAGATTGAGAATGAAAGACGATTTGCAATGTGTGCGGCTGCATTTATTTTGACTATTATAGGAATGTCATTATCCTCAAAGAAGGTTAAAGGAGGGATGGGGATAAATATTGGAATTGGCTTGGTATTAAGTTTCTCATATATATTATTCTCGACTGTAACATCAACATTTGCAATATCAGGACTCACATCGCCATTTGTGGCAATGTGGATTCCTAATTTTATTTATATAATTATTGCAGTAATTCTATATCGTAAGGCTTCGGTGGGGTAATGTTTAGATGCGTTCGAGTATAGTTGCAACTAAATCCTGCATAGCGGTTTTGTAGTTTGGCGTCGCATCGTGGTTCATGCGATTGGCAATAATTGAGCACACTGTCATCGCTTTATGTCCAAGCATTTTTGCGAGACCTTGTAGCGGAGCACTTTCCATTTCGTAATTTGTAACTTTTCTCTCTTTGTGGCTGAAAGACTCTATAAGTTTGTTTAATTCAGGATTTGCTAATGATAAACGCAATTCACGCCCTTGTGGTCCATAAAAGCCAATAGCAGATATTGTATTTCCCTTAATCATGTCATCCTTCCCAATTCGGGATACTAATTCAGTGTCAGCATCAACCACATAAGGCTTTGCCCAAAGAGGATTCCATTTAACATGCTCACAAAAAGCGTGTTCAAAATCAAGATCGGCTATTTCATTACGACCCGCATAAAAATTAAGTACGCCATCAAATCCTATGGCTTTTTCTGCTATGACAGGTGTGCCTACTTTTAATTCCGGTTGAAGAGCTCCTGATGTGCCAATACGTACCATAGTTAGGGTGCGATGTGTTTCTCGAATTGCTCTTGTATTGAAATCAATATTGGCAAGAGCATCAAGTTCATTAATTACAATATCAATATTGTCTGGCCCAATACCATGACTTAAACACATAATAGGTTTCCCTTTGTATGTTCCACCGATGGTATGGAATTCTCTTGCAGAGACATCAAACGTTTTTGTGTCAAAAAATGAAGCAACCATGTCAACACGTCCGGGATCCCCCACAAGGATTATTCGGTCAGTTAATTGCTCCGGAAGTAAATGCAGATGAAAAATTGTCCCATCGGGATTTATTATCATTTCTGAGGGTGCAATAAATTTTGTTGCCATAGTTTTATTTTTTATATAACGTTTTTTGTTTTGTTTTGTTTAAGCAAGTCGATATCTGCCACCCGGATATGTGAGTATTAAACCCTTGAATTCCATTTCAATAAGCAATGCCATTAATTTAGCAATCGGATAATTCAATGCTATACACAATTGATTTATCTGAGCATCATCATGTATTGACAAATAATTAATAACTGATTGCTCATCTTCAGAAATGTCTATTGCAAGACTTTGTTGTTCCCCTTCTTGAGGTTTTGTGGTCCATCGCATTGCTTTTATTAAATCATCAGCATTCTCAATAAGTGCTGCAACGTTTGATGCAATTAATCGATTACAACCTGAGCTATATCTATCAGACGAGCGACCTGGTAATGCAAAAACGTCGCGATTGTAGCTAGATGCTATGCTGGCAGTAATTAATGCCCCACCTTTTTCAGCCGATTCGGCAACAACAAGGCAATCGCATAAAGCGGCTACAATGCGATTGCGAGCGACGAAATTTCCTTTGTGTATTGTGTCAATTGAACGATAGTCGGTTACAAGCATTCCATTATTTCGTGCAATTTCTGCGGCTATGTTTCGATGAGCAGCCGGATATATCGTATTTAATCCATGTGCAAGGATAGCGATTGTTGGAATGTTGTTGCGAAGAGAGGCATTATGGGCTACAACATCAATTCCATAAGCCAATCCGCTTACAATAACAATATTATCTATCGATTTAGCTAAATCTTCAACAAGTCGTGTCGTGAAATCAATGCCGTAGGGGGTTGCATGTCGAGTCCCAACAATACTAATGATGTGAGCTGAATTTAAATCACATTTTCCTATTGTATATAACATTAGTGGAGCATCATCACACTCGGTTAATCTATATGGAAATTCTTTATCAGTATAATATATGGGCTTAACTTTGTTGTTTTCAATAAATTCAACCTCTTTATTTGCTTTTTCGAGAATTTCGTTGCGATAGGATTGTGTTAATATTTTATTTTTGAAACCCATCAATGATACTAATTGCTGTTCTGTCGCATTGAAGAATGCAGTCTCATCGCCAATTCGAGACAAAATCTCATTGGCAAGAGTTCTATTCATTCCTTTAAGTGAGGCAAATGCTATTTGATGGGTTAATTGTGGCATTATTATTTTAAGTAATTTTTGAATGTATTTTCTAATATCGTTCCGCGAGAGAGACGTCCATTTTCAATGCACACGCACGAAATGACAGCTTTTACTACAGGGGCACCTTCTTGGGTATAAATGTCCTGATGAAAAATAAATTTGGCTCCTTCACGAGATATCCAAAGTTTGCTTATCATTGAATCTCCAAGACCAAGTGGCTTTATATATTCAATCTCAACTTTTCTTAAAACAGGATCTATCCCTTGATTATGCATTTCTTTAAATGATAATCCTGCCCATTGGCAGAATTCGTGGCGGGTATGTTCTAAATAATGTAAGTATATTGCATTATTGACTATGCCTTCAGAATCCACTTCGTAGTCTCGTACTTTTATCGGTAATTCAAAAATATATTTATCGTCATTTATCATAATTATGAGTTATTACAATGTAAAATTAAAATTTTTAAGTGAACGTTCAAAGTAGTTATGATATAAAAATGTAATTTTGTAGTCAAATAATCCAATAAATATAACAGTGAATAAAAGAATAATATCGTTGTCATTGTTCTTGGCGGTAGTGTCGGGAGTGGCATTCGCTTGTACATCAGCAATAATTAGTGGAAGTGCATCGAAAAGTGGACGCCCTTTATTGTGGAAACATCGGGATACTGGTGTAGAGGATAATTTTGTTGCAAAAATTGAAGCAAAGAGTGTTGATGAGTTTGATTACGTTGCATTATTTAATGCAGAGGACTCGGTATATCGTGATGCATGGTTAGGAATGAATGAAGCCGGATTTGCAATAATGAATACAGCTTCATATAATCTTGCTCCAGATACAACAAACTATAAAGATAGAGAGGGGATCGTAATGGCATTGGCTTTAAGCAAATGTCGTACATTAGCTGATTTTGAAAATATGCTTGATACATTGCCAAAACCTATGGGTGTTCAAGCTAATTTTGGATTAATTGATGCGACAGGTGATGGCGCATACTATGAAACGGATGATTATACTTATGTGAAATATTCATTGAAAGATGATGAAGATGGAGTTTTGATTCGTACTAATTATTCTCATAATCGAAATGTTGATGGTGGTTATGGGTATATTAGAGAGGAGAATGCAAGACAATTAATAGCTCCTTATATATTAGCTGATTCAATATCAGCATCTACTTTTACGGAGGGATTGTCATGTTCGTTTTATCATTCATTGATAGGACGAGATTTTTCAAAAGGAGAAGATCGATGGGTTGTGGATCAAGATTTTATCCCTCGTCGCTCTTCTACAGCTTCGGTTGTTGTAGAAGGTGTGCAACCTGGTGAAGATACGTCATTGTATATAATGTGGACAAAAATAGGTTATCCTCCATGCTCTCGAGTTCTCCCTGTGATGGTCGATGATGTTCCTCGTGAATTGCAGCCCGATCCATTAACATGGCGCAGCCCATTGTGTGATTTCGTTGTAGAACAAAAACATAAAGTTTTTTCAATAAAGCGAGGCAGTGGTAATAACTATATTGATATGGATTTGTTGAAAAAAATAATGCAACAAGAATCTATAATCAGTCAAGAAAATTATAAAAAAGGATATCTCAAACGCGAAGATAAAGCAAAATCATTAAAGAAATGAGTGCAGCAATTTTGACAATAATATTATTAATAGTGTCAAATGTTTTTATGACATTTGCGTGGTATGGTCATCTTAAACTTCAAGCTACCGGCGTGTCTTCAAATTGGCCGTTATTTGTTGTAATATTGTTTTCTTGGGCAATAGCTTTTTTTGAGTATTGTTGCCAAGTCCCAGCTAATCGTATTGGGTTTGATGGAAATGGTGGCCCATTTTCTCTAATACAGTTGAAAGTTATGCAAGAGGTAATTACGCTTGTTGTATTTGTGATATTTAGTTTGCTCGCATTTGAGGGTACAGAGATAAAATGGAATCATATTCTCGCATTTGTGTTTCTTGTAGCGGCTGTTTATCTGGTTTTTATGAAATAAAAACAAATAATTGAAATTTTAGGCGGACTTTTTTCAGCGTGACTTGTTATAATGGTGTAATGTATAACCAAATAAAATCAAGTAACTATGAGTAGAAGTTTAAATTTAATTTTGATGTTTGCCGGTGGAGTTGTTGCCGGAGCTGGTGTCGCACTATTGTTTGCTCCTCAAAAAGGTGAGGATTTGCGCGCTCAGATTAAAGAAATGCTTAAGAAAAAAGGCTTGTGTAATTGTGATTCACGAGTAGAGGAGATTGTCGATGAATTGAATAAAAAGAGCTAATAATCAATTCAAAATTTAAACCTATGGCACTAAATTGACTCAATTCAAAAGTTGATTTAGTGCCTTTAATTTGTAATTATAATGGCAAATAATACTTTCGGGATAATACTTAGATCTTTAAAAAAACTGATATCCCTCGAATTTGAATTTATGAGATTGACATTGGCTGATAAATTAGTATCACTATTTTCGGTAATCGCATTGTCAATTATTACTTTACTCATTGGAATGTGCGCGATGATATTTATATCGATAGGATTTGTGAAGATGTTGTCAACTATATTGTCGGATTATTGGGGATATATTATATTAGGTTTGTGCTATATATGCATATTGGTATTGTTATTTTGTTTCAAAAGAATTTTAGTAATAAATCCTATTTCTCGCTTAATATCAAAGTTAATTTTAAACTCACCAAAAAGAATCAGACATGAATAATAACAAAGATAAAAAGTGGAAAGGTTATACACTTGATGAACTAAGATATCTAATAGTTGTAAATCGTATTTCATTTGACGTTGAGCGACAACGAATGAACGAAATTGGGCGAATTGCAATAACAAATCCATTTAGTCTTATGGGATGGAATTCAATATTTGGATATTTAAAGAAAATAATGTCGGTATTAGCCTATTTTGATGCTGTTGTAAAAATCGTTAAGCGATTACGTGAAATTTTTAAGTGAGTTGAAATATAGATGAAAATATTGATTGGTATGGTGTTGATTATTTAGTGAATAATTAATATCTTTGTCTTATTATGTAATTGAAATTTTGATATATGAAAAAATTATTCCGTTCTATTGCAATTGCTTTATTGATGACTGCTTGTGTACCATCTACTAAGCAAGATTATATGGCTGAGTTTAGTAAATTTATAGAAACTATTTCAGAAAAATCATCAGAATATAATACTGATGATTGGGATGATGCTGATGCCGAATTTGAAAAATTCATAGGAGAATGGTATGATAAATATGAGGCTGAAATGACTCTAAGCGATAAGATGCAAATTGTTGCATGGACTACTGCTTATAACTATCATAAGGGAGTAGATAAATCCGAAGATTTTATTAATGAATTGGGAAATGATCTAAATGAAGGATTGAATGATTTAGGAAAAACTATAGAGGAGATAGGGAAATCAATGCAAGAAGATTAAGATTTTATATAAATGCGAGCATAAGAATGAATGATTATATTGAAGCGCGTTTTCAGGTAGAGCCATGCGATGAAATTGCGACAGATATTTTAGCCGCAATCTTATGTGAAAATGGGTATGAAAGTTTTGTCCCAGATGAAATAGGTTTGACAGCATATATAAAAAAAGAATTGTTTAATTCAGATATTTTGACTGAAGTTGTGTCATCGTTTCCCATGGGAAATAAAATTACGTTAAGCCATAAAGTTATAGAAGGACAGGATTGGAATAGTGAATGGGAAAAGAATTATTTTCAGCCTATTATTATAGGCGATAGATGTGTTATCCATAGTTCATTTCACAATGATGTGCCGTCGGTTGAGTATGATATAGTAATAGATCCTAAAATGGCATTTGGTACGGGGCACCATGCTACAACCTCATTGATAATACGTCAGTTATTAGAGATGGATTTGAAAGATAAGGCTGTGATGGATATGGGAACAGGGACCGGAATCTTAGCAATATTATGTGCTATGCGTGGAGCAAAGAATATATCTGCAATAGAAATTGACGAATTTGCTTATGTTAATGCTGTCGAAAATGTAAAATTGAATGGAGTGTCACAAATAAAAGTTTTGCATGGCGATGCCACATTATTAAGAGCAGAAAATAAGGTAGATGTTTTTATTGCTAACATCAATAGAAATATAATCACTAATGATATTAATGCATATGATGATAATTTAAAGCCTGGAGGCGCAATGTTGTTAAGCGGGTTTTATGAAGAAGATATTCCTGTGATTATGGAGAAAGCTGATAGATTGGGACTTGGATATAAATCACATTCTGTACAGAATAGATGGTCTTGCTTAATATTGACTAAAAAAGAATAATAGATAAGAAAATAATTATAATTTATCAGCCAATGGGTGGTGTTGTGTTTTGATTTAATGTGTAATCAATAATATATGTGATAAATTATAATTATCATCTCAAAAAAAATATAGCCATTTATTTGAATATATAAAATAAAGATACTATTTTTGCATAGAAAAACGAAATTATTCTTTTATATGAATGATATGTTAAATCTGTTCTTAATATTTATAATCTTAGTATTAGGATTAATTATGTGATATCAAGTGTTTTGAAACAGAAATAAATTGAATAACCTAACCTTTCTTCATGCCGTGCAGAAAGGTTATTTTTGTTAAATGAATAAAATAACTTAATTATATGAGTGATAGATTATTTATATTTGATACGACATTACGAGATGGAGAACAAGTTCCTGGATGTCAATTAAATACGGTTGAAAAAATAGAGGTCGCAAAAGCCTTGGAAGAATTAGGCGTTGATGTAATAGAGGCAGGATTTCCAGTATCAAGTCCTGGTGATTTTAACTCTGTTGTTGAAATTTCAAAAGCTGTAACATGGCCAACTATTTGTGCACTTACACGTGCAGTTGAAAATGATATAAAAGTAGCAGCTGAAGCTTTGCAATATGCTAAACACAAACGTATTCACACAGGTATCGGGACATCGGATTATCATATTAAGTACAAGTTTAATTCTACGCGTGAAGAAATTTTAGAGCGAGCAATCGGATGTGTATCTTTTGCGAAGAAATTTGTAGAAGATGTTCAATTTTATGCAGAAGATGCAGGTCGTACTGATAATGAGTACCTCGCACGTGTGGTTGAAGCTGTAATTAAAGCTGGAGCAACTGTAATTAATATTCCGGATACGACAGGATATTGTCTTCCATCAGAATTTGGTGCAAAAATCAAATATTTGATGGAAAATGTAAACGGTATAGACAAGGTTACGATTGCAACTCATTGCCACAATGACTTAGGTATGGCTACTGCTAATACTATTTCTGGCGTTATTAATGGGGCTCGCCAAGCTGAAGTTACAATAAATGGCATTGGAGAACGTGCAGGGAATACATCTCTCGAAGAAGTTGCGATGATATGTCGTTCACATAAAGAATTGAATATTGAGACAAATATCAATACTACAAAACTATATGGTATCTCTCGCATGGTTTCAAGCCTAATGAATATGCCTGTTCAACCTAATAAGGCAATTGTGGGACGAAATGCGTTTGCTCATTCGTCTGGTATCCACCAAGATGGTGTGTTGAAAAATCGTGAAAGCTATGAAATTATCGATCCTAAGGATGTTGGTGTTGATGAAAATTCAATTGTATTGACAGCACGTAGTGGACGTGCAGCATTGAAACATCGTCTTCATGTGCTTGGTATTGATTTGGAAAAAGAAGCTCTTGATAAAGCATATGAGGGATTTCTTCGTCTTGCAGATAAAAAGAAAGAAATTAATGACGATGATGTCTTGATGCTTGCAGGTAAACATAATGCTGCTACTCGACGCATTAAACTTGATTTCTTGCAAGTAACAAGCGGAGTGGGTATTCATTCTGTAGCAAGTGTGGGACTTGATATTGCTGGTGAAAAATTTGAAGCATGTGCATCTGGAAATGGACCTGTAGATGCGGCAATTTCGGCAATTAAGTTAATAATTCGACGCACAATGACTGTTAAAGAATTCTTGATCCAAGCAATAAATAAAGGAAGTAACGATATAGGTAAAGTACATATGACTGTTGAGCATGATGGAAATTGCTATTATGGATTCTCAGCAAACACTGATATTGTTGCTGCAAGTGCTGAAGCGTTTATTGATGCTATAAATAAATTTGTTCATTAAATAATTGTGTAAAAGATGGCAAATACACTATTTGATAAAATATGGGATGCTCATGTTGTAAATTTAATAGAAGGAGGTCCTACTCAATTATATATAGATCGTCATTATTGTCATGAGGTAACAAGTCCACAAGCTTTTGATGGACTTCGTCAACGTGGTTTAACGGTATTTCGCCCCGAGAAAACAATTTGTTCTCCGGACCATAATATCCCAACATTAAATCAAGATAAGCCAATAAGTGATCCCATTTCTCGTAATCAAGTAGAAACGTTGACTCGTAATGCAAATGATTTTGGGCTGACATTATATGGTCTTGGTCATAAAAAAAATGGTATTATTCACGTTATAGGTCCGGAAAATGGATTGACTTTGCCTGGATATACTATCGTGTGTGGTGATAGTCATACATCTACTCATGGCGCATTTGGTGCAGTTGCGTTTGGTATTGGAACGAGTGAAGTCGAAATGGTGCTTGCGTCTCAATGTATTCTTCAACCAAAGCCTAAAACAATGCGCATTAATGTCAATGGCAAATTGCGCGAAGGAGTAACAGCGAAAGATATAGCTTTATATATCATCGCAAAAATGACAACCGGTGGTGCTACTGGATATTTTGTAGAATATGCAGGAGATACAATTCGCAACTTGTCAATGGAAGAGCGCATGACTGTGTGTAATCTTTCAATTGAAATGGGCGCTCGAGGTGGTATGATTGCCCCAGATGAAACGACATTCGAATATTGCAAAGATCGTGAATTTGCTCCTAAAGGAGAGGAATGGGAAAAAGCCGTTGCATATTGGCGCACTCTCAAGAGTGATGACAATGCAGTATTTGATAAAGAAATAAACTTTGATGCCGCTGACATAGAGCCACGCATAACATTTGGGACAAATCCGGGTATGGGTATTGGCATCACAGAAGCTATTCCCGCCCCAAACCCTGAAGATGAAGCAGGCAAAATCTCGTATGAAAAATCTCTTGAATATATGGGATTTAAAGTGGGGCAGAAACTTGAGGGTTATCCTATCGATTATGTTTTCCTTGGTAGTTGTACCAATGGTCGCATTGAAGATTTTCGTGCATTTGCTGAGTTTGTAAAAGGAAAGAGAAAGGCTGATAATATTACAGCATGGCTTGTTCCCGGTTCATGGATGGTAAATGACCAGATAAAAGCAGAAGGACTTGATAAGATACTTGCTGAAGCAGGGTTTGAACTTCGTCAACCGGGATGTTCGGCATGTCTTGCTATGAATGAAGATAAAGTTCCAGCCGGAAAAATTGCCGTTTCTACTTCAAACCGCAATTTTGAAGGACGTCAAGGTCCCGGCTCTCGTACAATTCTTGCCGGACCGCTTGTCGCTGCAGCAACTGCAGTAGAAGGAGTATTAACAGATCCTCGTAATAAATAGTGCAAACGCATAATTCAGAATTAAAGAAGATGAAAGAAAAATTCTCGATTATAACATCGACATGTGTGCCTCTTCCTATGGAGAATGTCGATACAGACCAAATTATACCGGCACGTTTTTTAAAAGCGACATCACGTGAAGGTTTTGGAGAAAATCTTTTCCGTGATTGGCGTTATGATAAAGATGGTAATCCTATTAAAGATTTTGTGTTGAATAATCCCACATACTCAGGATGTATACTTGTTGCTGGCAAAAATTTCGGATCAGGGTCAAGTCGTGAACATGCTGCATGGGCAATTGCTGATTATGGATTTCGTGTAGTCGTGTCAAGCTTCTTTGCCGACATTCACAAAAATAACGAATTAAACAATTTTGTTTTACCTGTCGTAGTTTCAGAAACATTTCTTGCCGAATTATTTGATTCAATTTCAGCCAATCCAAAGACAGAAGTTCGCGTTAATCTTCCTGAACAAACAATTACAAACCTTGCTACCGGTAAAAGTGAAACATTTGAAATAAATCCCTATAAGAAACATTGTTTGATGAATGGCCTTGACGACATCGAATTTCTTTTGTCAAAGAAAGATGATATTGAAGCTTGGGAATTAAAAAAATAGCACAAATTCCTACTTATGAAAGTAGAGATATTAGATACAACATTGCGTGATGGTGAACAGACCTCTGGAGTCTCATTTTCAGCGTCTGAGAAATTGGGTATTGCTCGTCTATTGCTTGAAGAATTACACATTCCACGCATTGAGATAGCATCAGCACGCGTGTCCGATGGCGAATTTGATGCTGTGCGCATGGTTTGTGATTGGGCAAAGCGCATGGGGCACATTGATAAAGTTGAAGTTCTTGGATTTCTTGACAATGGACTCTCTATCGAATGGGTAAAGAATGTTGGTGCGCGTGTAATAAATTTATTATCTAAAGGATCGGAAAAGCATTGTTTGTATCAATTGAAACAAACTCCAGAGCAACACATTGATACAATTACAAAAAATGTTGAAGATGCTGTCGCCGCCGGGTTGACAGTAAATCTTTATCTTGAAGATTGGTCAAATGGCATGAAAAACTCCTATAACTATGTTTATACGCTTATGGATGCTCTGCGCCATTTGCCCATTAAGCGTTTTATGCTTCCTGATACACTTGGGATATTAAATCCTTATGATACACTCGCACATGTGCAACGCATGATAAAACGTTATCCTGAATTACATTTTGATTTTCATGCTCATAATGATTATGACTTGGCTACATCAAATGTATATGCGGCTGTGCTTGGAGGTGCTCGAGGCGTTCATTGCACGGTAAATGGTCTTGGTGAGCGTGCCGGAAATGCTTGTTTGTCAAGTGTTGTTGCATTAATTCATGACCAATTAAAACGTGAAACGGGGGTTGATGAGACAAAGATTAACAAAGTGAGTCGCATAGTTGAGTCATTCTCTGGAGTTCTTATCCCTCAAAATAAACCCATTGTAGGAGAAAGCGTGTTTACTCAATGTGCCGGTATTCATGCCGATGGAGATAATAAAAATAATCTCTATTATAATGACTTGTTGCCTGAACGATTTGGACGTGAACGCGAATATGCTTTAGGTAAAACATCGGGAAAGGCCAATATCAAGAAAAATCTTGAGGCATTGGGTATTGAACTTAATGATGAGCAAATACAACTTGTTACTCGACGAATAATAGAACTTGGAGATAAAAAAGAACTTGTAACCCAAGGAGACCTTCCGTTTATTGTAGCCGATGTTATTAAGCAGCAAACAGTATCCGACAAAGTGCGCATAATCAATTATGCTCTAAATCTTTCTCAGGGGTTGCGGCCTACGGCTACGATTAAACTCGCAATAGGTGATCAGGAGTTTCAGGAGTCGGCTGTTGGAGATGGACAATATGATGCATTTGTAAAAGCGGTACGCAATATTTATATCGAAAGACTAGGTAGAGAATTCCCTACACTGACAAACTATGCTGTAAATATACCTCCGGGCGGGCAAACTGATGCACTTGTTCACACAACAATATCTTGGGACTATAAAGGTCATGCAATAAAAACACGTGGACTTGATGCCGACCAAACAGAGGCTGCTATACAAGCAACAATAAAAATACTGAATATAATTGAAAATTTATAATATAAACAATCATAAATCATGGATTTTAAAATTGCTGTACTTCCCGGAGACGGAATAGGTCCCGAGATTTCAAAACAAGGAGTTGATGTGATGACAGCTGTGTGTGAAAAATTCGGGCACACAGTTTCATATAAATATGCGATATGTGGAGCTGATGCCATTGACAAAGTTGGTGATCCGTTCCCACAAGAAACATATGAAATTTGTCGTGATGCCGATGCGGTATTGTTTTCGGCTGTTGGAGATCCTAAATTTGATAATGATCCCACTGCTAAAGTGCGTCCTGAGCAAGGATTGCTTGCGATGCGCAAACAACTTGGTTTGTTTGCCAACATTCGTCCGGTAGAAACTTTCAAATGCTTGATACATAAGTCTCCACTTCGTGCCGAACTTGTAGAAGGGGCTGATTTTATTTGTATTCGTGAGTTGACAGGCGGAATGTATTTTGGAGAAAAATACCAAGACGATGATAAAGCATATGATACAAATGCGTATACTCGTCCTGAAATTGAGCGCATTTTGAAAGTTGCATTTGAATATGCAATGAAACGTCGAGGTCACTTGACTGTCGTTGATAAAGCCAATGTTTTGGCTTCGAGTCGCTTGTGGAGAAAGATTGCCCAAGAGATGGCTCCTAAATACCCTGATGTTGAAACCGATTTTATGTATGTAGACAATGCTGCTATGCGCATGATTCAAGACCCTTGTTTCTTTGATGTGATGGTAACAGAAAACACATTTGGAGATATTTTGACCGATGAAGGTAGTGTAATTAGTGGCTCAATGGGATTATTGCCATCAGCATCAACTGGTGAAAGCACTCCTGTATTTGAACCGATTCATGGCTCTTGGCCTCAAGCTAAAGGGTTGAATATTGCCAATCCGTTGGCTCAAATTCTTTCGGTTGCGATGTTGTTTGAATATTTTGATTTAAAAGAAGAAGGTAAGCTTATTCGTGAAGCTGTAAATGCGTCGCTTGATGCTAATGTGCGTACTCCGGAAATTCAAGTTGAGTGTGGTGTTAAATATGGTACTAAAGAAGTAGGTGAGTGGATTGTTAATTATATCAAGAGCAAGTAATCATTTATTTTTTTATAACGTAACGCGGGGACTCAATCGAGTCCCCGCGTTACGTTATATGCTCTGTAGTAATGTTTATGAGCCTAAATATGTCTTAAGAAGTTTGCTCTTCTGGCCTTTAAGTCGGCGAATAGCTTTCTCTTTAATTTGGCGCACACGTTCACGAGTGAGGTCAAATTTAGCACCAATTTCTTCGAGTGTCATTTCTTGACATCCAATACCGAAGAACATCTTCAATATTTCGCGCTCGCGCTCATGTAATTGACGCAATGCACGATCTACCTCTTTTGATAATGACTCTTGTGTTAAACCGGAGTCTGCCATTGGAGAATCGTCGTTAGTCAATACATCAAGGAGACTATTGTCTTCTCCTTCAACAAATGGAGCATCTACTGAGATGTGGCGACCTGATACTTTTAGTGTATCTGCAATTTTTTCAACAGGGACATCAAGTTGTTCAGCTAACTCTTCGGGAGATGGACGACGTTCATTCTCTTGCTCAAATTTAGAAAGGGCTTTCCCTATCTTATTGAGTGAACCCACTTGATTGAGCGGAAGACGCACGATGCGTGCTTGCTCTGCTAATGCTTGAAGGATTGATTGACGTATCCACCACACAGCGTAAGAGATGAACTTAAAACCACGAGTCTCGTCAAACTTTTGTGCGGCTTTAATCAAACCAAGATTTCCTTCGTTAATCAAGTCAGGTAGGCTAAGACCTTGATTTTGGTACTGTTTTGCAACTGACACAACGAAACGTAGATTGGCACGAGTAAGTTTTTCAAGAGCTGCTTGGTCTCCTTGTTTGATGCGCTGAGCGAGTTCTACCTCTTCTTCGACTGTAATAAGGTCTTCACGCCCAATCTCTTGCAAGTATTTGTCAAGTGATGCGCTCTCACGATTGGTGATCGATTTGGTAATTTTTAATTGTCTCATCTTCTATTTACCAAAAATTAAACGTGCGAAGATAGCTATTTTTCTTGAAATAACCATGTTATAAATCTCTAAAATATATTTTTTAAATCATGGATATAGTTGTGAGATATTTATTAACTTTGTACTATGTAAAACAGAAAATATGAACGAGGATTCATTAAGCCAATTATATCTGAAAGACACTGCATTTCAGAATCTTATGCAGAAACGCATTTTTAATGTGCTTCTAATTGCGTCTCCATATGATGCGTTTATGATGGAGGAGGATGGTCGTGTAGAGGAACAATTATATTTTGAATATGTTTCACTAAATTTGAGCTCTCCGCCTCGTGTTATGCAGGTGAATACAACGGAAGATGCTTTAAATGCCTTGTCGCATAAGCACTTTGATCTCATTATAACAATGCCAGGTGTAGATATCCCAGAGACATTTTCTGGAGCAAGACGCATTAAAACTCTTTTTCCTAATATCCCAATTGTGGTATTAACACCTTTTTCAAAGGAAGTATCACATCGATTGGCAAAAGAGGATTTTACCGGGATTGATTATGTTTTCAGTTGGTTAGGTAATGTCGATTTATTGCTTGCAATTATCAAATTGCTTGAGGATCGAATGAATGCTGATAATGACATAAATGATGTCGGTGTTCAGATGATAATGCTTGTAGAAGATTCAGTGAGATTTTATTCATCGGTCTTACCTCATTTATATAAATTCTTACTAAAGCAATCTCTTGAATTTTCAACGGAGGCATTAAATCCTCATGAGCAAATGTTGCGAATGAGAGGTCGCCCAAAAGTGATGCTTGCACGTGATTATGAAGAAGCGGTACAGTTATATGAAAAGTATGGGGAAAACATGCTTGGAGTGATAAGTGATGTTTCCTTTAAGTGTGAAGGGAAAAAAGATTCTGAAGCCGGAATAAAATTGGCGAAATATTTTAGAGAAAAAGATCAGTATTTGCCAATTATAATAGAATCATCTGAATCGGAAAACGCGACTAAAGTCCAAGAGTTTGATGGTGTCTTTTTAGATAAAAACTCTAAAAAATTGCCTGTAGATTTGGGCGATGCAATTATGGATAATTTTGGTTTTGGTGATTTTATTGTAAGAAATCCTGAAACGCAGGAGGAAATTATGCGCATAAAGTCATTGAAGGATATGCAATATAATATATTTAATATCCCCGATGAAGCGTTGTTTTATCATGCATCGTATAATGATATTTCGCGTTGGCTATATTCTCGTGCGATGTTTCCTATTGCAGAAGTTATAAAGCAACATCGCTTTAATAAATTAGAGGAAGCTCCTGTTGTTAGGCAGCTATTTTTCGATCTGATTGTAAAATATCGAAAAATGAAAAATCGAGGGGTGGTTGCTGTATTTAAAAAAGATAGATTTGACCATTACTCTAATTTTGCCCGTATTGGACAAGGGTCACTTGGAGGCAAGGGTAGGGGTCTTGCATTTATTGATTCTATCATAAAGAAAAATCCGATATGTGATAATTTTGATGGTGTAACGGTGTCAATTCCTCGCACGGTTGTGTTGTGTACAGATATATTTGATGAGTTTATGTCGTCAAATAATCTTTACCCGATAGCACTGAGTGATTTGCCCGATGAAGAAATTTTGCGTTATTTCCTTCAAGCACGTTTGCCGGAAAGGCTAATAGAAGATTTCTTTGCTTTATTTGAGGTCGTAGATAAGCCATTGGCAATTAGGAGTTCAAGCTTGCTTGAGGACTCTCATTATCAGCCCTTTGCCGGAATATATTCGACATATATGATTCCTAATGTGGAGGATCGTTATGAAATGTTGCGTATGTTGAGCGATGCGATAAAAGGAGTTTATGCATCGGTATTTTATGCTGATAGCAAGGCATATATGAATGCAACAAGTAATGTCATTGATCAAGAAAAAATGGCGGTGATTATACAAGAGGTTGTTGGTAAAGAAGCCAACGGCTATTATTATCCATCATTTTCAGGCGTCGGAAGATCGTTGAATTATTATCCCATAAATGATGAAGTACCGGAAGATGGTGTTGCAGAAGTTGCTGTTGGGCTTGGAAAATACATTGTTGATGGTGGCTTGAGTCTGAGATTTTCACCCCGTCATGCCGACAAAGTATTGCAGACTTCCACGCTCGATTTGGCATTGCGAGATACTCAGACTCGTTTATATGCTCTTGATATGAATAATATATCGAATGATTTTAGAGTTGATGATGGATTTAATATCGCTAAAATAAAAGTGCAAGATGCTGCTACTACCGGAGCATTGCGATATCTTGTTTCGACATTTGATTATATGGATCAAGTGATTAGAGATGGAGAATTTGGTGATGGACGTAGGGTAGTAACTTTTGCCAATGTTTTGCAACACAAGGTGTATCCTCTTGCCGAAACTGTAGATTTTATGCTACAAAAAGGACAAGAGGAAATGGGGCGCCCTATAGAAATTGAGTTTGCTGGAACTGTTGATGTAAATGGTGATAAGAAAGGACATTTGTATTGGTTGCAGATACGTCCGATTATTGATAGGAAAGAACTTGTTGATGAGAGTGTCTTGAATATTCCTGATGAGGATTTAATATTAAGAAGTAACACGGCTCTTGGACATGGGAATGTTGAAAATGTGTATACAATCGTATATGTACGTCCTGAGAATTTTTCTTCATCAAATAATTCGTTAATTGCACGTGAAATTGAAAAAATAAATCGTAACTTTACAGCACAAGGAGAAAGTTATATCCTTGTTGGTCCTGGACGATGGGGCTCAAGCGATACTGCACTTGGAATACCTGTGAAGTGGCCTAATATTTCACAGGCAAAAATTATTGTAGAATCCTCATTGAGTAACTATCGAATAGAACCAAGTCAAGGAACTCACTTTTTTCAAAATCTCACATCTTTTGGAGTGGGGTATTTTACTATTGATACATCTTCACATAATGGAATTTATAATATTGATTATCTGAACGAAATGCCGGCAGTCTATGAAAGTGATTTTGTGAGAATCGTGAAATTTAAAAATCCGTTAGCTATTGGCATCAACGGTCGAAAAAGTATTGGTGTTGTAGCTAAGCCTAAAAAATAAATAAAAGATATGTCTATATTTGGAAAAGTAAAACAAGCATTGGGCTTTTCAGATGTTGATGATTATTTTGATACAATGGAAGATGATAGTTCTGTTGTATCATATGGTAAAGTAAATCAGCAAGAAGTGAAATTACCCAAGGAGACCATAAATAAGGAAAATACGGAGTTTGAAAATAAATTACCACTTGAGATATTTGATAGTGTAATAAAGATATTTAATGATTCATTACCTGAATTTATTAAATCAAGTTTAGACGTTGATGCTCAGAGACAATATATATATAATTCTCTAAATCAAGGGATGAAAGATTATCTTGAAAAAATCGTTGCTGAAGCACGTCAGCGTGGAGAATTAAAATGGAAAGATGAAAAGAGTAAACTACAATTAGAAATATCTCAATTAAAAGTTCAGAATAAAAATGTTGATGAACAGCGAAGTGAATGGCAAAAGCAACAATTGAGCGCTGAACGACAAAAACGTGCGATGTCAGAGCGTTTACATGATTTAGAGAAGCAAGTAGCGACACTTGAAGCTGAAAAGGAACAATATGATCTCGAAAATAAAAGCTTGCTGAATAAACTCAAAGTGTCTTCGGTTCTTGATGGAGATATTGAGGTGATGCGTCAACAAATTATAGATTTGCAAACACAACTAAAGGATGCACAAACACAACAATCAGAAAATGAATTACAAGCGACTATAGATGCTACAAATCAATCTATTCAAGAAAAAGATAACGAAATAGCATCATTGAAAGAGCAATTGATGGCATTGGAAAATTCAGAGACAAAAGATGGTATTAAAAGGGAAGATATTATCGGTGAATTAAATAAAAAAATTGAGGATCTCACTGCTCAAAATAAAACCCTTGATGATGCTATCCAACAATTAAAGGCAAAAGAGGCTGTTGCAGATGCTATGATAAATGATTTAAATAGTAAAGCATCAGAAGCTATCCAGAAGTTAGAAGTAAAAGAACGTGAATTATTAACATTGGCAAATGGCAAGAGAAATTCGTCAGAAGAAATAGACACTCTTAAAGAAAAGTTAACTCTTGCTAATCAGGAACTTCAATCAGTTCGAGAAGAACTTGAAGAAGCTCATTCATCAATGCAAGTACTTGATGAAATTCAAGAACAAATATCTCTTTTTGAGGATGTGAAGAAAAAGAAAGATAGTCGCATCTCAGAATTGCAAGAAGAAGTAAAGATGCATTTGAAAACAATTGCTGATTTTGAAAAGGAAACGGTATCATTAAAGAAGACAATAGAAAATAATTTATATAAGCAGATTGAATCAGAAAAGCAGTTAAGGAAGGAACTTGAAAATCTGAAATCACAGAAAACAATCGGCTTAATGCCAATTTCTGATCTTGACGAAGATGAAACTGTTGCTGCAATAAAAAACAAGAAAAAAGTTAAAATATCAGCAATTGATGAATCTTTGGATGATACAGATTGGTTGGTCGCTACTCCTCCTCCCGGAACAGTGACACGTCCAACTCCTTCTACAACAGATGAAGATTTTGGATATCAGTCTCCATCTCGTAAGCAGACACCTGAAAATGATGCTCAAATGTCATTGTTTTAAATACATAATATGAAAAATTTAAGATCTATAATAACATTAGTATTAGCTATATCTGCAATAGCCACGATGTTTGGAGCTAATCATGTTGAGCAAATAGGGAAATATGTTTTCCCTGAAAATACTCCCAATACGCCAAATAAATATATATATATGCCTGATGGCTTGTCTTATTTGTCGATAGGAGGAGATAATAAGACTATAATAAAATATGAAACCAAAACAGGAAAGGAGTTAGAAATAGTATTTGATGGTAGTAAATCAAGAGAAAATAAGCTTGATCAAATTGATGGTTTTGAATTGAGTGCAGATGGCTCAAAGATGTTGATATTTTGTGATAAAAAGATGATTTATCGTCGATCGTTTGATGCTGAATATTATGTATTTGAAATAAAACGTAATATTTTGACTCGTTTGTCTGAGACCTTTGACCGTCAGCAAGCCCCGATGTTTTCCCCTGATGCACGTATGGTGGCATTTGTTGCAGAAAATAATATATATATAAAGAAATTAGATTATAAAACTGAAGTTGCAGTAACAAATGATGGGAAAAAAAACGAAATTATCAATGGGGTTCCTGATTGGACTTATGAAGAAGAATTTACTACTGATGTTTCAATGTCATGGTCTCCTGATAATATGTCATTATGTTTTATAAAATACAATGAAAAGGATGTAAAGACATATTCTTTCCCATTATATAAAGGAGCATGTAATCCTTATACTAAATATGAGTATTATCCGGGTGATTTTACATATAAATATCCTGTAGCTGGAGAACAAAACTCTAAGGTTGCTGTATATAGTTATAATGTGGAGACAAGAAAACTTAAAAATATACCTTTCTTAGAGAACATAGAGTATATTCCGCGCATATCTTATGCTTTTTCTCCTGAGAGATTAATTGTAACAACATTAAATCGTGCGCAAAATAGGATGGAGATATTTTCAGTAAATCCCAAATCGACAGTGGTAAAATCTATTTATGTGGAAGAATCTTCTTCTTGGATTACACCTGAAACTTATGAAACATTAAAATATTATCCCGAGTATTTTGTTATCAATTCAGATAAAACTGGATATTCACACTTATATCAGTATAGTTACACTGGAAATCAAATAAGGCAAGTGACATCAGGAGATTATGAGATTACAGATTTTTATGGAATAGATGTATTAGGTAATATATATTTTCAATCAACAATTAATGGTGCGATAAATCGAGTAGTAAGTAAAATTGATAAAAAAGGTAAAATCACACATCTGTCTCCTGAAACAGGCATGGCTTCTGCCGTTTTTGATCCAACAATGAATTTCTATGTGCTTAACTATAACAATGTAACGACACCGCCAAGTTATAAAGTTTATAGTAAAGGAAAGGAATTGAGAACAATCGAGGATAATTCAGTTTATGCTAAGAAGTATAGTTCAGTTCCAACAAAAGAATTTTTTACGTTTTCTAATGATGGTGTAACATTAAACGGTTACGTTATTAAACCATTAGATTTTAATCCCTCTAAGAAATATCCTATTGTTATGTCGCAATATAGTGGACCAGGTTCACAAGAAGTCCTCAATAGATGGCATATTGATTGGGATTGTTATTTTGCACAACAAGGTTATATTGTGATGTGTGTTGATGGACGTGGTACAGGAGGACGTGGTAAAGAATTTGAATCAATAGTATATAAGAGACTTGGATACTATGAAACAATAGATCAAATTGCTGCAGCTAATTATGCCGCATCATTGCCATATGTAGACGCAAATCGTATAGGTATTTATGGATGGAGTTTTGGTGGGTACGAAGCATTAATGGCAATATCAGATAAAAACTCTCCATATGTAGCAGCTGTTGCTGTTGCACCTGTGACAGATTGGAGATACTATGATTCGGTGTATACTGAACGTTACATGTTAACACCAAAAGAGAATGAGGAAGGATATAACGTCGGTTCTCCAATAAAAAGGGCTGCGAATGTTAAATGTCGATTATTGTTGATGTCTGGTACTGCTGACGATAATGTGCATGTTCAGAATACGCTCGAGTATGTTTCAGAGTTGCAATCTCATGGAGTGATGTGTGATATGTTGCTTTTCCCAAACATGAATCACTCAATATATCATTGTAATTCACGTGCATTAGTATATGCAAAAATGTTAGATTTTTTTAATCGAAACATGTAATGGAACAAGAACGAAGGATGGCAAATGGCTATGGGATTTTTAGCCTATGGGCAAATTGGATATTAGGTGTAGGATCGTTAATGGCTATCTTATTGATATCTCCACATATTGATAAAATGTGGTTACCATTGGTTGTATTCACATTAGAATTCTTTTTATTTACTTTAGTAAGACGCAATCGAGAGGCACATCTTCCGGTGTGTTACTTAATTCCATTTATTTGCACAAGAGTTTTGTTTTGGTCGGCCGTAGTAATGGTGACGATTAATATGTTTCAAGTAAATGACTTTATGTTGAAATATATTGACGAAAAGAATTTTAATCCTGAAATTCCATTCATATCAGCGTTAATTGTTGCTCCCATAACTTTTGTGGTAACAGCTTGGGCATATATGAGAGGGAATAAATTAAATTTCTGTGTAGATTGTACATTTAGGCATGGATCAGCAGCAGAAAGAGGTTTTCTAGGAAACATATTTAGTCAGGAAGGGAAATATCAAGTAAGAATGTTAATGATGTTGTCATTATTAATGTCTGTCATAATGTGGCTATATTATGCGATATTTTATATTAATGTAAATCTGAATGCACCCGATAAATTCTTTTATGTGTGGTTCCCAATTCTTTTATTCGGTATTTCTGTTCTATATTTAGGTGTAAGATATTTTAGTTTATGGACTTATTATTGTCAGGATGTGGAAGGGAGTCCGGTTCGTCATGGTAGTTCAACATTATTACGGTATATGATTTTTTGCGGTGATTATGTTTTTTTAAAGAAATACGATCCTGATAAAGATGATGCAAGAGCAGGAGAGGATAAATACGATACTCCTGCAAAAGTATATCTTTCTTACAGAAGCAGAATGTTGCAGTATGATGTGGAATTGTATATGAAGAGTTTATCAGGTATTACCGATAGTGAAATACGATTAATGTACACTAATAAGAATTTTAATGCTGATTGTAATATCTTTCATTATGCGTGTTTTGTTGAGAATAAGGATATTATAGAACAATCGCGATTAGAAGGAGAATGGTTTACATTGAAACAACTTAATGATCTAATTAATACGAATCAAGTTACTCCCATGGTAGCTTCGGAATTTAATCGATTATATAGAATAATAATGGCATGGAAAACATATGATCGTTCAGGACGTAGATTATATGGAATAAGAAATTATAAGCCAACTTTCAGATTAAGAGATTTAAAGGATTGGGAGGTAGATTTAAATGACAATGAATGGTTGTATGTTTCAATCAATAATCAAGATCGACCATTTTATCGCCTAAAGCGATTCTGGCGAAAATATGTTAATGGGATAGGATATTAATTATGGATATATTAACCTCAATGTTGGTTATAACAGGTCCTACTGCTTCCGGTAAAACGAAAAGAGCTGTAGATGTTGCTCATGTGATAAAAGGAGAAATAATAAGTGCTGATTCTCGTCAACTTTATAAGTCGATGGATATAGGTACAGGAAAAGATTTAGATGATTATGGCGAAATCCCATATCATTTGATTGATATTTGTCAAGCCGGATATAAATATAATTTATATGAATATTTGCGTGATTTTGATATAGTATTTAAAGATATTCAAACAAGAGGTAAGTTTCCAATTATGTGTGGAGGAACGGGACTATATATTGAGTCGGTAATAAATGGTTTAAGGTTGCCTGAAGTTCCAGAAAATATAGAGTTAAGAAAATCATTGCAGGGAAAATCATTGGAAGAACTAACTGATATTCTATCTTCAATAAAAACATTGCATAATGTTACTGATGTTGATAATGTTAAACGTGCGATAAGAGCGATAGAAATTCAATATTATTATAAATCAAATCCAGATAAAGCTATTAAAACAAAGCCAAACCCAATGAAAAATGTCGTAATTGTCGGTGTTGATATTGATAGAGAGAACAGGAGAGCGCGTATTTCAAATAGGTTGAAATCTCGTATTGATGAAGGAATGATTGAAGAAGTTAAGAATATTATTAGTAATGGTGTCAATCCTGATGATTTAATATATTATGGATTAGAGTATAAGTATTTGACATTATATGTAACTGGTAAAATTAGTTACACACAAATGATTTATGATTTAGAAATCGCTATTCATCAATTTGCCAAGCGACAAATGACATGGTTTAGAGGTATGGAGCGTCGTGGATTTAAAATCAATTGGTTACCATGGGATATGCCAAAAAATGATTTCGTTGAGTCTGTAATAAAGTTGATAAATAAATGATACGTTTATATGTATTATTAATATTTGTTTGTTTTTGTATATATTCAAATGCTCAACAAAGAGTATATATAGAAGATATTAGTGTTTCGAAAGATAGTATATTTTTAGTCGAATTGAAACAATCTCCTATATCATATTCTTTAGAGATAAGGGCTGCACTTAATAAAAATGATGAACGAGAGGGAAAAAGCAGTCAAGAATGGGGTATTGTGTGGAATTACAAAACAGCTAAAGATTATTATTATGCTAAAATATTGTGTGGTAACTCTTGTTATGGAGATTTTTTGGATCAACGATATGCCGATGTAATTATTGGCAAGAAACAGAACGGAACAGATTCAATAATTGAAAATAGACGATTTCTAAAGGGGTTAGATGTTGCTACAGGATATAATACAATATTATTGGAATGTAATAAGGAGTCAGCTAAAATTTTTACAGGAAAAAATGAATTGAATTTTGTATCTAAGTTTAATCATAATTTAAATAATGGGAAATGTGGTATTTATACCAACGATATGTTACATGTAATGTCTTTGGCGGTTGAAACAAAGAGAAATATTGAGAAAGAAGTGGAAACTGATTGGTCAATCGAAAAGATAAATAATTATTTAAAGTTCTCAGATGATAAAATTGAGGGATTTTGGGAATATTTAGATCGTAATAATGACGATAAAAAGGCCAAAATAGGAGGACGTTACAAGTTTGCAATCGTAAAAGATAATGAAGAATATTTGATATTATATATTTCGGGAGCAATTACCAATAAGTTATCATGGAATATTGGGATGCTTAAAGGAAAGTTGAAACCTACTATTTTTGAAAATCATTATGATTTAGTATGGTATGATTCAATGTTATACCCAATAGAAACTGATGCTCATGCCGATATAACAGATGATGTTATTTTGAATTTGCAGTTCCCCATATATGAAAGTTCATTCCGGTTATATAAAATCAGAAAAGCCTCAAACTGAGGCTTTTCTACTTAATTGAATAACGAGGAGTATTTGTTTATTAATTTGTTGAATTGAGGTAATTCTCTAATAGATGAGACATTTATATATCCATCGTTATTTGTTTTCCAATCGTGATAGTTGGCATAACCTTTTTGTAGTGCTAATTCCATATATTTTAATGCATTCTCATTATCTCCATCTGATGCGTAAAAACATGATGCAATATAATACTCATATCCATCGGATGTTTCAAGTGGCATCAGAATGTCATTAATCCATTTTGTCGCAGATGTTTTGTCTCCAACACAAAGGTAGGCAAACGCTTTAAACGTTTTAATATCGTTTGACGAAAGGTTTATAACTCGATTATAGAATACTTGAGCATTATTGTTTTGATTCATTAGTCTATCTAAAATCCAAGCTCGTTGAAGGTAAGCAAATGCATTAGAAGCATCATTTAATGTTATTTCTCCGAGTAGAGCAGTCGCATTTTCATATTTACCTAAGTCTGTTAAAGCAAGTGCTTTTTGCATTAAGGCATCATTATAGTTGGCATCAATACTTAAAGCGTTGTTGGCACATTCTATTGATGATGTTGCATTGTTTAATGCTCGCAATATTTTTGCTTTAGTTGTATAATATTCTTTGTTCTTTTTTGACGCAGATAGAGCATAATCAATATTATCAAGAGCTTCTTCATAGTTTCCAAGAGCATAGTAACATTTTGCTATTGAATTATATATGCCTGAATAATTGTATAGATTTTCATAAATTATTTTTTTGTAGTCGGCAATTGCTGCAAGATATTTATGATGAGCTTCAGCTATTACAGCGCGTATATAGTAAAACATTCCCACCTTAGGCGCTTGTCTGATTGCATTACTCAATCCAGATACAACAGCAGGATAATTATCATTGCTGAGTTTTACTAATTCTTGTAATGCTCGAGTATTGTTATTATCAGTACTTATTGCAAGAATTAAATCATCAACGGCTCCGTTGAAATTTTTCATCATGCTTTTAATAGAAGCTCGTCTTACGTATATATCGGCTTGTGATGGATCAATATCAACAGCTTGGTCGGAATATTCATTAGCGAGTCCATAGTTGTTTTCTTTTACGGCAATACGAGCTAATCCGATTAATGCTTCTTGGCTTCTATTGTTGATACGTTGCATTCGTAAATAGTCATTTTTTGCTTCTGCATACTTGCCAAGTTGATACTCAATATTGGCTTTTTGATATAGGACAATATATGATGATGGATTTAGCTTATTGGCTGTGATTAAATCTGTTAATGCATCGTTTATGTTACCTTGCAATTCATATATGTTTGCACGAAGTACTAATTGCTCAACTCTTGTTCCTGTTTGTGTCGTTGGAGTATATTTCAGTGCATTATTTATGTCGGAGAGTGCCTTGCTGTACTCATTATGTTTGTAATATTCACATGCACGATGATAGTATGTCTCATAGTCTTCAGGATCTTCATCCAATAAGTTTTGATATACCTTCATTACGGCTTTTGTCATTGGTGCATCAAGTCCTTTTTGTGCATGTATGAAAATAGGTATTATAGCTATAATCATAGCTATAATAGTAAATTTATATAGTTTCATTTGTTTCAGAATTGGTTAATTGCTCGTTTGATTATAGTTAGATGTTTTAATAATTCAGGTAGTTTATCTAATTGTAGCATATTGGCTCCATCACTTTTTGCTACTGATGGGTTTTGATGGGTTTCGATAAAAAGACCATCAACTCCAACAGCAATACCAGCTCGTGCTATGGTTTCTATTAGATCGGGACGACCACCTGTAACTCCTGCTGATTGATTGGGTTGTTGTAACGAGTGGGTAACATCAAGAACTACTGGACAATTACATTTTTGCATTTCAGGTATGCCTCTATAATCAACAATAAGATCTTGATAACCAAATGTTGTGCCACGTTCAGTTATTGCAACTTTGTTGTTCCCCGCATCGCGCACTTTTTGGACTGCAAATGCCATAGCTTCAGGAGAAAGAAATTGCCCTTTTTTGATGTTTACCATTTTCCCGGTCTTTGCTGCGGCAACGAGTAAATCTGTTTGGCGACATAGAAATGCGGGAATTTGTAAAATATCGACATATTCGGCTGCCATTTCTGCTTCTCTTTCAGTGTGTATGTCAGTAACAACAGGAATGTTGAAAGTATCTTTTACCTTTTTTAAAATATTGAGAGCGACTTCATCTCCGATTCCGGTAAATGAATCAATTCGAGAGCGATTAGCTTTTTTATAACTACCCTTAAATACATATGGAATATTTAGTTCAGATGTAGTTTTTACTATTTTTTCTGCAATATCAAGAGCCATTTTTTCTCCTTCAATAACACATGGACCGGCAAGAAGGAAAAAATTGTTAGTTGATGATTTTAGGTAATCTAACATAAATTATTAATGATTTATTTGATTTATTATGTGACATGTATCGCATGCCACAATTGCTGCGGTTTCTGTTCTTAATCGATTGTCACCAAGAGATATTGGTTGATAATTATTATTTAATGCTAATTGGATTTCTTCAATCGAGAAATCTCCTTCAGGCCCAATCAAAATAATTGTATCTTTATGTGCAACATATTCATTGCTTAGGAGCTTTCGTGGAATTGATGTATCGCAATATGCAATATATTTTTGTTCTGTATTTAAATTTTGAATTATTTCTTTGAATGATGTTATTGGTCTGATTGTGGGCAATGTCGCTTTTAATGATTGTTTCATTGCGGAGATTGCTATTTTTTCAAGCCTTTCCACTTTTATCTCTTTGCGCTCAGAATGTTGGCATAGTAAAGGAATAATCTGATTAACACCAATCTCCGTTAATTTTTCGACCATCCATTCCATTCGGTCTATGTGTTTGGTTGGAGCGACAGCAATAATGATATTGTTCCTCCATGTTAAAGGTGTTGAAATTCTATCGATTATTTCAACATGGGCGCGTTTGGGATGTGCGTCAATAATACGACATGTATATCGGTAGCCTTTGCCATCGATTATATCAATAATATCACCCTCCTTCATGCGCAATACTCTTACACAATGTTGAGAGTCGCTTTCCGGTAGAATTGGATTCTCTATAATATTTGGCGCATAGAATTGTATCATTCTATTGTTTAAGTTTATTAGGTTGGTGTTTATATTTGAATAATATTGCAAATAATATAGCAACAACTAATGCATACGATGCAAATATTATCCATGTAATACCCCAATTACCAATGAGATATCCATTGTCCCAGTGGCAGAAGTGTTCTACTACTTTTCCGGCAATGAGTGTTCCGACAGTAGCACCAATACCATTTGTCATAAGCATGAAAAGACCTTGCGCAGATGCTTGTATTGATTTGTCTGTCTCTTGTTCGACAAATAGCGCACCGGAAACATTAAAGAAGTCAAATGCTACACCATATACAATCATTGATAAAACAAACATCCATACTCCGGTTCCGGGATCACCGATACCGAATAGTCCAAATCGTAAAACCCATGCAAACATTGCAATTAACATTACTTTTTTAATACCAAAACGATGCAAGAAAAATGGGATTAGTAAGATGCATAAAGCTTCGGATATTTGAGAAAGTGACGTTAGAAGTGTCGCATTGTTTGCTCCAAATGTATTTGCATATTCAGGAATAGCTTTAAAACTTGTAATGAATGGGGTTGCATAGCCATTTGTTATTTGTAATGACATACCTAATAGCATGGAGAAGATGAAAAATAAAGCCATTTTATGTGATTTGAATAGCTTAAACGCATCTAATCCCAGAGATTGAATAATAGATTGTTTTCGTTCATGTTTTACTATCTTGCATTGTGGAAGTGTAAAGCTATACATTGCTAATAATATACCTAATGCTCCAGATACAAAAAGTTGCATATAGGTGTATTGAAATCTAAAAGGATTGCTTAAACTAAAGAAAAACTCACCATCTTGTGTCAACGTTGCACAATTGACGAACCACATTGTCGCAATAAAACCAATGGTCCCAAATACTCTTATTGGGGGGAATGCCGAAACTGTATTATATCCATTCTCTCGTAAGATTGAGAATGCGACAGTATTAGATAGAGCTAATGTAGGCATATAGAAGGCTACACTTATAGTATATAAAGTTAATATCGCTGATTTCCCTGGCACGAGTCCTTCTTGTCCTGATGAGTATCCTAAATACCAACAAGCAATCATGAATGCACCGGCAATTAAATGACAAATACCCAACATTTTTTGTGGTTGTACATATTTGTCTGCTATAATTCCTATAATTGCCGGCATAAATATTGATACAATTCCTTGAATTGCATAAAACCAAGGAATTAGATCTCCTAATCCAGCGTTTCCGAGATAATTTCCTACGCAAGTTAAATATGATCCCCATATAGCAAACTGTAAGAAGTTCATTATAATGAGTCTTGCTTTAATGTGTCGTGCCATGATAATTAACTATTTATTATTTACTTTTTTCTCATTTAAGATTTTACTAACAATGGCGGCTTTCTCGTATTCCTCATTATTAACAAGTTGATGTAATGTGCGTTCAAGTTCCTCAATAGTGTAATTCTCTATTTTGGGCTTTTTTATTATTTGTTCGGAATCATTAATCTTTTTGTGAGCACTTTCAGTATCTTCGTTAATGAAGCCTGTTTCGACCAAAATTTTAGAGGTTGTGTATATTGGAGATTTGGTTCGTATTGCTATCGCTATAGCATCTGATGTGCGAGAATCAATTGTTACTTCTCTTTCTCCATCGCTAAAAGTCAAATCTGAATAAAAAATCCCATTTTCAAATTTATATATATAGACACTTTTCAACGCAACCCCAAATGCATTAGAGAAACTTATAAATAAATCATGTGTAAGTGGGCGAGGGGGCTTTACTCCTTCTATTTCAAGTGCAATAGCTTGTGCTTCAGGAGCGCCTATGATAATGGGAAGATGATAAGGTCCATCTTCTTGTTCTAATATTATGGCATATACTCCTGCTTTTACTTCGCTAAAAGTGATACCAAGTATTGATAACTTTACTTTGTCTTTTTTCATGATATTATAATACTATGTTTTGTCCGGTTATTATACCGCTGCCATAGCATAAACGCTTATCCTTGTCATATATAACAGCAAACTGCCCTGGAGCTATGCCCTGAACCTTATTTTCTGATTCAATCACATATTCCATATCTCCTAAATGGGTGAGTTTTGCCGGCAAAAATTCAGGCATGTGTCGGTTTTTAAATGTAATATCTACCTGGTTACATGAATTTTGCCATGGATTTTCTGTTATAAAGTGCATTTCGTCAAGATGCAATGTGTTGCCATATTGTTTCTCGGTTCCATATCCATTGCTGACATATATTACATTGTCATGAACATTTTTTTTAACAACATACCATGGTCCGCCACTTAAACCTAATCCTTTACGTTGACCTATTGTATGAAACCAGAATCCTTTGTGTTCTCCAAGTTTTTTACCGGTTTCAAGTTCGATAATTGCACCTTTTTTCTCTCCGAGATGGCGACGAATAAAGTCGTTGTAATTTATTTTGCCGAGAAAACATATTCCTTGACTATCTTTGCGATAGGCATTAGGCATTTGAGCTTTAATCGCAATTTCTCTAACTTCTGGTTTTGGAATACTTCCAAGTGGGAATATTAAATGGCTCAATTGGTCATAGCTTATGCGAGCAAGGAAATCAGTTTGATCCTTAACGGGATCAACTGCAGTTGCAAGATAAACTTTATCGTTGATTATTTTAGTAGATGCATAGTGCCCAGTTGCTGTTTTATCATAAACGTGTCCCCAGCGTTGTTCGAAATAGCCAAATTTGATCATTTTATTGCACATGATATCCGGATTAGGAGTGAGCCCTTGCTTGACTGTTTGTAATGCATATTCCATTACATTTTCCCAATATTCTTCATGTAAAGAGACAACATCAAAGGGAAGATTATATTTTTTTGCAATATAACTACACATTTCAATGTCTTCTTCGGCAGAGCAATCACCTTCTCCTGTATCAAGACCTATTCTGATGTAAAATAGATGAAGATCATGCCCCTGCTCTAATAGTCGGTGTACTGCAACTGCACTATCAACACCTCCCGAAATTAACGCTGCTATTTTCATAGTCTTGAAACGGTTGCTATTAAAGTGTTAATATCTATGTTTTTAGCAAGAATTGTATGCTTTTGATCCAAAAGATATATGCTTGGAGTCATTCTCATGTCAAAATGAGAATCAACATCAGGAGAAGCTCCCTTGATCCATGATGATGGGTATTTTGATGTATTTTCTCTCCATTCATCGTCAGCCTCTGTTGGATTTATACTAACAATTAATAATTTGCCTTCGGTTATTAATTGTTGAATTTTAATATTCGTGGCCATTCTTGCGCGTGCCATTATACAATCATCGCAATCAGTCTCATTAATGAACAATAATATAAATGTGGCACTACTAAGGTCTTTAAGGTTTTGCTTGTTTCCTTGCTCATCTATAAAAGTCAGAGGATATGCAGTCATTCCAACTTGAGATTGCTCAAGAACTTCTACATGATATGCAAAGCGCGCTTTACGTTCTTTTGGAATTTTTTTTGTCTCGACAACGGCTTTTGCAAAGGGTAAATATAATTCATCACTCCAAAATTGAGCACTATCTCCGTATAGCGATTCTTGAGCAATTTCGCCTAATATTAGCATGTTTTCCGGGTTCTTTTTAACCGTTTTTATCAGTTTTTCAATTGAAAGATTCATTGTGTCTTTGTGTGCATAAGGAGCAACAGCAATATAATCATTAAATGCTTGTTTAAAACGATCTTTTGAATAGAAAGCACTTTTTAGGTTACATCTATCCCAAAAATGAGAAACAAGATAATTACTTCTTTCATCAAGATTTGTAAGGATATCAGGAATGTGAGGATATTGGAAGAGTGTTTCTGCCTCTTGCGCATTAAGTGACAGAATGGCAGATAAAAAAAATATCGTATTTGTAATAATTTTTTTCATATAGTTATTTGGCATATGATTTGCATTTACAAAGGTAGTGAAAGGAGACTAAAATAAAAAATAAAAGTCAACTATACTGTATGATTGATTGTTAATAAATAGGTTTAAATTTTTACGTCTATGAATTTTAATAAGTTTACAATTAAGTCTCAAGAGGCAGTACAAAAGGCCATTGAGATAACTCGCAATTCCGGAAGTCAAGCAATTGAGCCGGTTCATTTATTGAAGGGCGTAATGACAGAAGGTGATTCTCTTGTCAAATTTGTTTTCCAAAAAGTTGGAGCCAATATAGGTCAGCTTTCTATGTTGATAGACAAGACAATTTCTTCATTACCTAAGGTCTCTGGCGGTGAGCCTTATTTTAGTAGAGAAACCAATGATGTATTACAAAAATCATTGGATGTAGCAAAAGATAATGGTGATGAATATGTAACAATTGAAGCATTATTGCTTGCACTATATCTGATAAAAAGTCAGGCTTCCACTATATTGAAGGATTTAGGACTTAATGAGAAAGATATGCGTGTGGCAATAGATGAGTTGCGTAAAGGTAAAAAAGCAACAGAACAATCGGCGGAGGATACCTACAACGCATTGAGTAAATATGCTATAAATCTTAATGAACAAGCGCGTGCCGGTAAATTGGATCCGGTGATTGGTCGCGATGAAGAAATTCGTCGTGTGTTGCAGATTTTAAGTCGACGCACTAAAAATAATCCAATGTTGATTGGTGAGCCGGGGACAGGAAAAACAGCGATAGCCGAAGGTCTTGCACAACGCATTGTGCGAGGTGATGTGCCTGAAAATTTGCGTACAAAACAAATTTTCTCTTTGGATATGGGAGCATTAGTTGCCGGGGCTAAATATAAAGGAGAATTTGAGGAACGCTTAAAAGCAATTGTCAATGAAGTTACCCAAAGTGATGGTGAAATAATCTTGTTTATTGATGAAATTCACACTCTTGTAGGTGCTGGGAAAGGAGAAGGGGCAATGGATGCTGCCAATATACTAAAACCAGCTCTTGCTCGTGGCGAGTTGCGTAGTATAGGAGCAACAACACTTGATGAATATCAAAAATATTTTGAAAAGGATAAGGCTCTTGAACGTCGTTTCCAAAAAGTAATGATTGACGAGCCTGATGAGATGAGTGCAATTGCTATTCTTCGTGGCTTAAAAGAAAGATATGAAAACCATCACAAGGTGCGCATTCGTGATGAGGCTATTATTGCAGCTGTACAACTATCAGAGCGTTATATTACTGATAGGTTCCTCCCTGACAAGGCGATTGACCTTATAGATGAAGCTGCTTCTAAATTGCGCATTGAGATTGATTCTGTGCCACAAGTTCTTGATGAGATCATTCGTCAAATAGCGCAAAAAGAAATCGAGCGTGAAGCTATTAAACGTGAAGGCGATTCAGTTCATGTTAAAGAGATAGAAAAAGATCTTGCTCAATTGCGTGAAGAAGAAAAGGCCTATACTGCAAAGTGGAAAGCTGAAAAAGAATTGATAAATCACATTCAACAGAATAAGATTGATATAGAACAGCTTAATTTTGACGCTGAGCGAGCTGAACGTGAGGGCGACTATGCTCGTGTTGCAGAAATACGTTATTCTAAGATTCAAGAAAAAGTAAAAGAAAATGAGTCTATTCAGCAGCAGCTCAAAGCAATGCAAGGAGAAGATGCCTTGATAAAAGAAGAGGTTGATGCCGAAGATATTGCCGATGTTGTCTCTCGATGGACCGGCATTCCGGTAAATAAAATGGTACAAAGTGAGAAAGAAAAATTGCTTCACCTTGAAGATGAATTACACAAACGTGTAATTGGTCAAGACGATGCCATTTGTGCCATTGCCGATGCTGTACGTCGTAGTCGTGCCGGACTTAATGATCCGCGCCGACCCATAGGCTCGTTTATATTCCTGGGAACCACTGGGGTGGGTAAAACAGAGTTGGCAAAGGCTCTTGCTGAGTATCTGTTTGACGATGAAAACATGATGACACGCATTGACATGAGTGAATATCAAGAGAAACACACTGTTTCTCGTCTTGTTGGTGCGCCTCCGGGATATGTAGGATATGATGAAGGCGGACAATTGACGGAGTCAGTACGTCGTAAACCTTATCAGGTAGTTCTTTTTGACGAGATCGAAAAAGCTCATCCCGACGTGTTTAATGTTTTACTTCAGGTGCTTGATGATGGACGATTGACTGATAATAAAGGGCGATTGGTAAATTTCAAAAATACTATTATCATTATGACCTCAAATATGGGCTCTCACTTGATAAGAGAAAATTTTGCAAAAATGACAGCTGATAATCGTTATGAGGTCATTGAGCGAACAAAGATCGATGTTTTGGAAATGATGAAACAGACAATTCGACCGGAATTCCTAAATCGTATTGATGAAATTATAATGTTTACTCCGTTAAATGAAAACGAGATAGAGCAAATTGTCAAGTTGCAGATAGACAGCATTAAGCGCATGCTTGCAAGTAATGGCGTAACACTTGAGGTTACCGATAGCGCATTGCATTATTTGGCAGAGGAAGGTTATGATCCGGAATTTGGTGCTCGTCCGGTAAAGAGAGTGATACATCGCATGATATTAAATCAGTTATCTAAGGATATATTAGCTCAAAAGATTGATCGGAGCAAGCCAATAATTATTGATTATAATCAAGGCTCATTGACTTTCAAGAATTAGTCGATATTGAGAATTAGAGTGGAGATGTATATATCTCCACTTTTTTTGTGATTATTTAAATCAATAAATAAAACCAGTATTCTCTTTGTTTGTTTTGTATATACTAACCAAAACAAAGTGTATATGAAAAAGGTATTTTATTTATTATTAGTCCTTCCATTGCTCATGGTATCGTGTGATGATGACCATGATGATGATTTCCCAAGAGTGAAAATGTCGATTGATATTTCAGGGGCAAAAGTTATTGATAATACAATCTATGTCGTTCAAGGTGATACATTATCAATTGATAGTATAAGTGTTGTCCCTGTTAAACACAATCAAAAAGTAGTAATTGCAGCTACAAGTTATTATTGGGATAGAATGTACGTTGGGACTGCTACGATACCACCATTTGACTACTCTGTTGATACCGGGTTGTTAATGACGGGACGTCATCTATTGCAAATGCGCAGTTCGTTATTGGCGGTCGATTATCCTCCTGTTGTTGCTATAATGACTTATCCTGTTAGGATAGTGGAAGATGAAGCCGATATTCCCGATGGAAATATTGAAACGACTTTGATTATTACTCCTGAGATAGATGATTAATAAAAAAACGATGTTCAAAATTTTTGAACATCGTTATTTTTTATTATTAAGTATAATTATCCGTAAATGATTTTACCATTTTCATCCATATACTCTTCAAGCCCTTTTTCATAAGCATTCATAGCACGAAGGCTCATGCCCATGTTTGAGAAACCTCCATCGTGGTAGAGATTTTGCATAGTAACCTTCTTTGTTAGATCAGAGAACATTACGATGCAATAGTCGGCACATTCGTCTGCCGATGCGTTGCCAAGAGGAGACATGCGGTTGGCAAAGTCAAACAATTTATCCATGCCTTTAACACCTGAACCCGCAGTTGTCATTGTAGGCGATTGAGAAATTGTGTTTACGCGCACATGGTGTTCTCGACCATAGATGTAACCGAAACTGCGAGCAATTGATTCAAGCAATGCTTTAGCATCGGCCATATCGTTGTAACCAAAGAATGTACGTTGTGCTGCTACATAACTAAGTGCAACTATAGAACCATATTCAGCAATTGCATCAAGTTTTTTTGCTGCTTGTATCATTTTGTGGAATGATATTGCTGATATGTCAAGAGTTTTTCCTAATAAATCATAATCGAGGTCATCATACACGCGTTTTTTACGCACGTTTGGCGACATCCCAATTGAGTGTAACACAAAATCTATCTTTCCACCAAGTATTTCCATTGATTTTTTGAACACCATTTCAAGGTCTTCAACGCTTGTTGCATCAGCGGGAATGATTTCTGCTCCAAGTTTTTCTCCAAGAGCATTAACATCTCCCATGCGGACGGCTATAGGGGTGTTGCTCAATGTGATAGTCGCACCTTCTTCAACTGCTTTTTCTGCAACTTTCCATGCGATACTCATGTCGTTGAGTGCTCCAAAGATGATGCCACGTTTTCCTTTTAATAAATTGTAACTCATAAAATTTTAGTTTTATGTATTAATATCGGTGCAAAAGTACAAAAAATCGGGCAAATTGACAAATTTTGCTATTTCGGCGAGTTTTCTAACTTTTGCGTTTAATAATATTCTTTTACACAATATTTCAGTTTAACATCTGACAAACAACAATTTACATTCCATTAGGTAATTTTTAAATGTTAATAGATGTAAACTCTTGCCCTTAGGCAAAATCTCATGTTTTATTTTTACAAATATAGGAATTTTATTATGATTTTGGGGTAATTCGTTTTTTATTTGTTAACTTCGCACTATATTAACCTAAAATCAAAATTAACCCTTAAATAAAAACTGATGAAAAGAAAAATTTTATCGTTAGCTTTGGTCGCTGTATCTACAGTGTCAATGTTTGCTGAAAATCCAAAGCGCGAATTTCGTGGTGCTTGGATGCACACTATTAATCAAAGGCAGTATTCAAAACAAACAACAGAAGAAAACAAAGCTTATCTCATTGATCAATTGGATAAATTGCAAGCAGCAGGATGTAATGCTGTAATATGGCAGGTGCGTCCATCGGCTGATGCTCTCTATGTTTCTAACTATGAGCCATGGAGCCGATTTCTTTCAGGAAAAGCCGGTGTTGCACCAATTCCAATGTGGGATCCATTGCAATTTATGATTGATGAATGTCATTCTCGTGGCATGGAACTGCATGCATGGTTAAATCCTTATCGTGTAACAACATCAGAAAAAGAGGAGCTCCCATTTAATCATATCTTTTATCAACACCCCGAGCGATTTGTGCGTTATGGCTCACAATTATATTTTGATCCGGGTTGGCCCGAAAACATTGAGTTTATCTCTAAGGTAGTAAATGATATTGTTTCTCGCTATGATGTAGATGCAATTCACATGGACGATTATTTCTATCCTTATCCAATCACCGGAGTTGATTTTCCCGATGATAAATCTTATGCTGCATACGGTAATGGTATGGATCGTGGTGATTGGCGTCGTCAAAATTGCGATAAACTCATTGAAACACTTCATAAAACTATTGTTGAAGCAAAACCTTGGGTGCGTCTTGGTATCAGTCCATTTGGTATTTGGCGCAATAAGAAATCTGATTCTCGAGGTAGTGATACAAATGGACTTCAAAACTATGATGCTCTTTTTGCCGACGTGTTATTATGGACCGAAAAAGGCTGGGTTGACTATATGATGCCACAACTTTATTGGGAACGTGAGCACAAGTTAGCTTCTCATGATATATTAAATAAATGGTGGGCAGAGAACAACAATAATCGTCACATGTATATCGGTCAATCGGTAAATCGCACAATGGATCGTATTGACCTTGAACCATCTACCGATGCAACTCAATTACGTTCTAAAATCGAAATGTCGCGTGCATTCCCCGGTGGAATTCATGGCAACTGCTGGTGGCCAGGTTATTCTGTAACTAACAACTATAAAGGTGTTGCTGACTCTCTTGCTGCATATCATCAATCAACAATAGCTATTGTTCCATCATATCCTTGGATTTCAACTGAAATCCCTGCTATAGTAGAGGTTAAAGCTAATAAAGAAGGAAAATTAACATGGAAAGCTCCTGTTTTAGAAAACAAAGCTACCGATGTTGTTAGATATGTTGTATATCGCTTTGCCGACAAAAAATCAATTAACCTTGAAGATGCTTCAGCTATAGTTGTTGTAACTCCGGCTAATGAATTTGATACAAAAGAAAAAGGAGTATATGTGGTTACGGCTCTTGACCGTGTTAACAATGAGTCTCCGGCATCAAAACCCATTGAAATTAAGTAGTAAAATATTTGACCGTTGAGAGGGGTGTGGAATTTTATTCTACACCCTTTTTTTTTAAATAAATAGAAGTTCTGAAAACAAATTTTGTAAAAAACATTATCTTTGCCATAAAGATGAGGTTACAATGGTTGAATATACTCAAATCATATTGGCGATAAACTTTGCTTGCATCACGATTTTAATCTTGCTCGCAGGAATTTTATTGTTTGCAACTCGTTTCAAGGGGGAGAATGGATATGCTGCATTAGTAATCGTTGTCCCTAACGTTCCGGTATATCTTTACAATATGAGCCGCATGCTTGGATGGCATGATTTTTCGCTTATTATGTTTCCCATCAGCTGTTCGGTAAATACGATGCTGTTGCCATTATTATGGTTGTTTACATTAAAAAATTTCAAACCCGGTTTTAAATTCAATTATTGGCAGTTGTTACATTTTTTGCCGACTTTGGGATGCTGGTTGCTATGTATGTCGATGTCATGGCAAGAACGCATTGATACAATTATTTATGAAATGCAGGGTGATGATACATGGATAGGGGATATTAATACCACTATTATATTAGTGCAACTTATAACCTATTTTCCGGCGATATTCCGTTATTTATATAAACGTAGAAAGCAAATTATGGAAACATCTTCCAATGCTGAATGGATGCAAAAAGAATGGATTTGTGTGTTGATGATATTATTTGCCTCGTTGTTTGTTATTGTAATGGTGTGTTATATCATTTGGCCTCGCACTGATGCTTGGCTCATACAGATATTGAATGTGATAGCGATGACATATTTGGTCTACAATTCGTTGAAGCATCCTGTGCTTATAACAAATCAGGAGTTTGTATCAGTTGAGCCTATTGTGGAAAATAATTCTATTCAGAGTTTAACAGTAGAGCAGATGCGAGAGATATGTGATAGAGCATCAGAACATCTGCAAAACACAAAAGCATATTTGCAACCCGATATTTCAATCGCTTTTTTTGCCAAGGAGATAAATATTTCTCAGCGCAATCTTTCTCGTGCCATCAATAATTATTTGAATTGTAATTTTTTTGAATTCATAAACAAGATGAGGGTTGAGGAGGCAAAGCGTCAGTTGTTGAATCTTGATGCGTCGGGGTATAATATCGATAGCATCTTTGCCGAGTGTGGCTTTAGGTCTCGTTCTACCTTTTTTCTCGTTTTTAAAAAAATTACTGGTAAAACACCGGCGACATGGCTATCAGATGTAAAATCTGAGTCTTGATTTCGTTTTTTTGTACTGATTTCAGGCAAAAAACAAAATTTATCATGTTTTTGAACATATATTTGCAAAAAAAATATTAGCAACAGCCAAAAAAATGTAGCAAAAACTTTCAAGGTCTGAAATATTTAACTATATTTGTAAAGATGCCATAGAAGTTGGTTATTTTAGACATATAGGAAGTGTTCAGCTTCATTCTCTGAAAGCGAATCTGGTAAATTCAAAAAAAAGGACGAGAATAAGCGCTACTCTTCACGCAGATTGTTATATGTATACACTCCGAGAGGATTGTCTCATAACAAAAAAAGCGTGTGGCTGTTGCTTATTTTAGTCCGAAGGTTTACCAGAACCTGCTTTCAAAAAATAAGTTGACGGTTTCACGCTTTCCTGATTTTTAACCGTCGCATAGGAGCCGGGCGATAAAAAAATAATCACAACATGCTCCGTTTCGATCTCAATTAAAATTGATTTTGCTGAGTAATAAGTCCAAACTGATGTTTTTGGGACTTATTGACAACTATATTATTATGTGAAATTAAATTTTTATCGAGATTTTTGCGTAAAACAAAATTGAGCCATTTGAAAAATTATTAACCATTAAACAGATACTATTATGAAAAAGTTTTTAATGTTGTTGTCTATGCTTCTCGTTGTGGGAGCAACAGCAGATGTAAATGCCCAAGGTTGGTTGAAAAAACTTGGTAAAACGGCTGAGAAAGCAGCAAAAAATGCAGTGGAACGCAGTGTTGAACGTAATGTCGATCGCAAGACTGAAAAAGCAGTCGATAATGTGTTTGATGGTAATGTAAACACAGGTAGCAAGAAAAATAAGAACAATAGTAATGATCAAGAGGAATATGCCGAAGAGGAATATACTCAGTCTTCATCTAAATCAAGTAGCAAAAAACAAACACCTAAATCACTTGAAGCTACCTATGCAAAAAGTGACTTCGTCCCCGGCGATGAAATCATTTTCGAAGACTTGCTTATTGGTGAACAATTGGGTGAGTTCCCAAGTCGTTGGGATCTTGAACGTGGTGTTGCCGAAATCGCAAAAGTAAACGGAGAGACTGTAATCGCCATGGCTGGAAATGACTCTTGGATTAAGCCATTGATGGTCGACAATTCCACAAATTATCTTGGCGATGTGTTTACGGTTGAATACGATATGTTGTATGATGACAGCCACAAAGATGGCGCTCCAAGTTTAGAGATTGATTTTATGGCTCCGAATCAAAGAAGAGATAATGAAATATATACGTTAACTTATTATTTGGGATACGACAAACAAAGTGTTAGGATGGCTTATGTTAAAAATGGCTCAACAAGTGATACATATACAGACGGTTCGGCAAGTTCGGGTTCTCAACTGGTATTAAACGATGGTCAATGGCATCACTATGCTATTTCATTTAATAAACGTGCGTTAAAGGTTTATATCGATGGTGTGCGTGTAATAAATATCCCTAATGCAAAAGCCGGCGCAGGGTGGATAACTTTTTTTAATGGAAGCAATAAACCTGAATACAATACTTATCTTAAAAATGTGCGTATTGCTAAAGGTGCAGTGCCATTGTATGACCGCATGATGACTGATGGAAAGATTATCACCTACGGCATCACATTCGATGTGGGCAAGGCCACCATCAAGCCCGAATCGATGGGTGAAATCAACCGCATCGTTCAGCTGATGACCGAAAATCCCGACCTCATGTTCTCGGTAGAAGGTCACACCGACAATACAGGAAATGCAGCATCAAATCAAAAATTGAGTGAGCAACGTTCAGAAGCTATCGTGGCGAAGTTGGTGGAAATGGGTATTGACGAAAGTCGTCTCACAGCTGTGGGTAAAGGTCAAAACAATCCTATTGCCGACAACAACACCGACGAAGGACGTGCCAAAAACCGCCGAGTTGAATTTGTCAAGCAGTGAGAGCAGAGCCAAGCTTGCTTGAGCTATGCCGAGATGCGACGACAAATGGACGAAATCAACTTGTCAAGCAGTGAGAGCAGAGTCAAGTTTACTTGAACTATGCCGAGTCGCGATGACAAATGGACAAAGTCAGTTTGTAAAGATGTAATTCTCGTCCGCAATTACCCGATACAGAGAAAACTGCAACTATGGGTACTCTTCGGAGTACCTTTAGTGGCAGTGATTAACCAACCAATTAAAAAACTTACGGAGATGAAACGGATACTTTTGGGAATCATAGCTGTGTTTCTGTCGCTTTCTGTCTCGGCACAATACGACAAGGATGTCAGACCTTTCAACTTTGGCAGAGAGGATAAAATTGATGAACAAGATACGATGATGGCCGGGGCTTATCGCGTGGAAAACGAGGAACAACTTGTTGTCTTGATTATGCAATTTGCAGAAAGCAAGGGACAAAAGGAAAAGATGTATGCCGTGAAACGACAGATAGCGGCATTGATGGTGGACGGCAAGTTGCACAATTACGAAGAAATCCGCAATTTCCGCCACGGACGGGCAGCGGTTGCCATTCGGGAGAAGACGAAAAACGGAAGTCGGTTGATTTGGGGATTCGTGGACAAGCAGATGAAGTTGGTAGTTCCGTTGAAATACACCAAGGTCTATGACTTCAACAATGCCAACTTCCGCAAGCACAATGTCTATGACCCTATGGAAGACGAGGACAGCAAGGGCTGGACAACGGTCATCGACAAGGAGTATCAGATGGGAATGATTGACCGCGACGGGAATGTGAAAATTCCGTGTATGTTCACCGAGGACGAACACCACAAGGTAAAAATCAAGTTCATTCCAACACCTTGGGGCGAGTATGCCGGAGTCTATCGTTCGCAGGAGAACAAGGAAGGCATCATCGACCGTAATGGTAATTATACGCTTCCGCCGACTTACAGCCATTTGGTATGGTACACCGATTTGCAATGCTTCGGAACTACGGGTGATAACCGCATCTATTTCGACCATAAAGGCAACCGATTGAGTAAGTAAAAAGAGTACGAATCATAAAATCTACGGAGATGAAGAAAATAATGATATTCCTAATATGTATTTGCCAAATAATTATTGTGCAAGCACAAGAGTGGATGGCAATGCAACGACCTTTGACAGAAGCAAAAAAGAGTGAGGAATTTATATTGATACCAAATACGGTTGCTTCTTCTCCTGAGTTTTTAGGACTCGTGCAAGAGATGAACAACACCTATTCTACAGAATTACGTAAATCGCCATCAGAGAGAAACTTGTTAGCGATTGATAGAATTTGGCAACGCATCGTAGGCAAAAGCATAGGTGGAATGTCGTTCAGTAAAGTGTTCGCATTTGATAATGGGCGTGCAATGGTTCGTAGAACGGATGCGAGCAAAAAGAATTATTTTGGATTCGTTGATGGGCAAGGGAATGTAGTTGTTCCGTTGGAATATACCTCACTTCGAAATGACGGCCGCGAATCAGTTTACTCCAAAATTTCGGGAAGATTCAGCAAGCAGGGATATATCAAAGCACAAAAGAGTGTGAACGGAAAATCACTGTATGGCATTATCGACAGAAACGGGAATGTGGTGATTGATTTCGCCTACACCAAGATGAAGTACGAACATAATCAGGGGGATTTTGCTCTTGTCTGTAAGAATAATCTATGGGGAGCTATAAAAATGAATGGTACATCTTTGGCGGAGTGTAAGTACAAGGATATTTGGTTTTATACGCTTTCTACCGACAACAATATCCGTTACCTTGCTTGCGAAATGCCCGATGGCAAATACGGTATCATCAATATGGAAGGTAAGACAGTTGTACCGTTTCAGTACCTCGGTTTGAGTGAAGAAAAAGGAATGATAGTTTTGGGTCATTGGGTAAATGGGATTAAGTACTATGCAACCTATAATCCCAAAACATGGGCATTGATTTCTGATGAACCTGCAAAATAATGAAATAACTTAATTAAAACAGGCAGAAATGAAGAAGATATTAATATCACTATTGCTACCACTATTCATGACAGCAATGGCACAAGTTGTAGAGGTGAATGTGTCGGCTCTCTCCGAAGAGGGCAGCAATGAGCGTGTGGGCGTGGTGTTGAAGAAAGATGCCGATACAGAGGCTTTCTACAATCTTATGGTGGAACTGAAGAACCATTCCGACAAGGTGGGGGCAACCAAGAATCAAGTCGACCGCAAGAAGAGTGAAGCCGAAGCAGGTACGGTGAGTGATGTGTTAAACGATGCGTTAGCCCAATTGGACGATCTCAAAAAGAAGGGGCTACTCAGTGAAGCCGATTATCAGAAGATGAAAGCCCAGATGAGTACTCAGGTAAGTGCAGATATGAAGAAGGATGTCGCCGCACAGACCCAAATAGCGGATATGGCAGCACAATGGGGAAGTTCCAATCCTTCGGCACTGAAAGAGCGTATCCGTAGTTATTGCGTGGGCAAGCAATTCTATTGGGACGCTACAATAAGAAATAGTCTGGTGTGTATCTTGGACAAAAAGGCCGATGGTAAAATTTATGCAGGAATCATAGATGCCACAACGGGCAGTGTATTGATAGCACCCGATCGCTTCGATGCCATCTCTGCCCATAAAGAACATGGATTTTTCACGAAAGAGGGTTACGCCATAGCCGGCTTGGTGGGTAAAGCCGTACTTATAAACAAAAGCGGACGAGTCATATTGAATGACGGATATGATCAGTTGTCCTTTTATAATGACTGCCGGATACTGAAAGCCCGTAAAGGCAGTAAAGTAGGCATCATCGACTATCAGGGCAATGTATTGGAACCATTTGTTCACAATTCATTCCAATCCGAGAGCCTTACAAAAGCCGCTAACCGTATTTTCAAGGAAAAGGGCGGTGAGAAAGTAGAAATTTGGTAACTTAAAACATATGATTATGAAAAGATTATTTATATATGTGTTGTTAGCGTGTACTTTTGGCAATGTCGCTATTGCTCAAAATGTAAGTAAGGAGCTTGTGTCACAGCGCATTGTCAATGCCATCAATAAAGGGAAATTCTACATGAAAGTTTCAGGGTTGATGAAGATTGAAGATGAGGGAGCCACACAATCGATGATGCCCACATTTGAAATAGCTGTAAAGGGTGGTGTAACATTCACCCATCTCCCCAATATGGGTATTACCACGTTGACAGCCAATGGCTTCAATTATATGCTTGATGAAAGAAGCAAGACATATACGGTTAATCCGATAAGTCCAAATGAACCCGATTTAGGTGATATCGGACGTTTAACTTTCATGAAGCAGGGCGAATGTAACCTTAACGGTGTTAAGTATTATTACGATTTATATCGCAGCAGCAAAGGTCATGAAGTTACGTTCTATTATAATACCACAAAGGTGGCTGTTATAGATTTGGGTATGGAAAGCTCGGGAATAGGGAAGTTGAGCCTATTGTCGTTTGACACGAAGATACCTGAATCGGTTATATTCTGTCTCGGTAATGAGTGGAAAAATGCGTCGGCAGGCATGGGTGCAATGCCTTCAATAAGTACCGATATATCAAAATACGTCGATGAAGAGACCTTGAAAAGCCTTGAAAAAGAATTGCCGGCCGGTTTTGACTTGAATAAGTTGTTGAGTGGTCAGTTCGACGATAAGATGATAGAGCAACTTGTTGGGGCAGAGGGATTACCCGAAGGAATGAGTATGAGCGATATTAAGAGTGCTATGGGCATGGGTGGCTCCTCAAATCAAATAGATGAAGCGACAAGAAAACAAATGGAATTTATGTCGAGCCCTGAATATCGCGAGCAGATGATACAAATTCAGATGATGGGAGGCATGACAAGGTCGCAAGCCGAACATGCAGTGAAACAAATGCTGCCCGATGCCGATGCCATGATGCAAGGATTGGATATGATGGACGAGCAAAATGCTCGTGAGCAATTAGTACAAAATGCCCCTGAGCCACCTCGTTGCTCATCGCCATGGGTTGACCCGTCGCAAGGTTGTGAATTGGCTGCTGGAGGTAACATGGGAATGATTACCGTTACCGATGAGCATGATGTGGCACAAATAGTATATATCGATCAATTTGATACCCCACAACAAATTGAGGTTGATATGACTCTTGATGTTACTGATGATGGAATATGGGAAGCTTTTAATGCTTTTGTGGAGGAAACCAAGGATATGCCGCAAGATGAGGCGGTGAGCTATGTAATGAGTTATAATGGCGACTTGATTTCTGTTGCTGAGATAGGCTGTGTGACAGGCGATATGATTGAGCGTGCTGTCGCTTCGTGTATGCTTTGCCCATCGGCATTGACATATAACAATGCAGGCATATTGTTTGCCTACAAAAATGACATGGATAATGCTAAAATATATTGGGAAACTGCTGAAAAATATGACTCCGGCAATCCCACTGTGGCACTTAACTTGGGTGAGTATTATTTTGAAAAGGGAGATTTTGTTACTGCTCGTCGATATGTGGATAAGGCGATTAGAAATGCTCCCGATTTTGGACTTGCATATCAAGTGTTGACCTCAATCAATCTTGCCGAGGGTAAATATGTCGATGCGGCAAAAACATTGTTTAAGAGTGCCGAAAATTACTTTAGCAATATCACGGCTTCTCAGATGTTCTCATTGAGAATGGCGATGGAGACTGCCAAACTCAAAATCTGTGATGGTTTTGATTATGAGCAGTTGTTCAATGATGTTTTCTCCGAAGATAATAAGGCCTCGCTTATGCGTGCCACAAAATCGGGTTTCCTGAATCCGGTAGAGAACATTCCTGCCGATATGAAATCTTTGCCTTGGTTGTGTGAAAATGGCAAGATTCATTCTACATACCAGTCGCTTGACAAGCGTGACAAGGAAATGGCAGCACGTGTTGATAGTCTTAGTGTCCGCAATGACCAATTGATGATGGAACACCCATCAATTGGTGCAATATTGGCTATGGGTATGCAAAATACGCAAAAAATGCTTGAGACAGTAGATCAAGTAGCTACTGAGATAGTAAGCGCACAAGGTATATCTGAGGACATTTTCCAAGTGCCGGCACTTCCCGATATGGATTATTATGCCATGGCTTCGCAACAGGCACGTGGCAGTGGCGATGGCAGTTATCTGCTCGATGCTCGCCAATATTGGTGTATCTACTTGTGGCAGTTCTATTATGAGGACTTGCTTGACCGTGAAACAAAAGGTTGGGCATGTCATCGTGGTGAGCAGACATTTGGGACATATCCCGAACATCTCGTGGAATTAGAGAAGCGTAAAGACTTGGCGTTGAAAACCGGGGAAAATGAGTGGGGAATATATATGAATGGTATTTGGGAGTGTGAATTGGCTGAAATAGAATGTAAAAAGCACGCTGATACAAAAGTTGAAGAATTGAGATGTGAACTTGAGTGCCTCAGATGCAAGATACCGTTTGGGAAACGATTAGTGCGTAATTATTATGATGCTATGTGGACAGCTGTGCTTGATGTGGAAAAATGGCACTATGAGACCTACGAGAAGCCTCTACTTGAGGAATATTGGGCTACAATGACTTCGCTTGTGGGGTATTGCGAGAATACTTATATGCAGGAATATATCCTTAATGAGGTCGCGCAAGATATTTATCATGATTGGTCATATAGTTTGAACAGAGGAGCCGGTTTTGGACTTAATGTAGAGCATATGTGGGCTCAATATGTGCAATCGTTGGAAATACAGGCAAAAGAAACAATGAGCATTATTTCACAGCTTGATATGCCCAAAATTCCGGTTATCCACAAGAGTGGTGGTGAACTCAAGAACTATGGCGAAAAACCAAAACCAGGGTGGAGAGTGGATATACCGTTGCCTTGGGGCTCGTTTGGATTGCAAAAGAAGAATGACCAATATTCGTTTATCTCGCATAATGATGCAACAGGAACAACCAAGATAAGCAATCTCACCACCGGTGAACGTGCCGAATATACAACATACGAAAGCCTTGCCGATAATCCACACAGCCAAGACCCTGAAGGATATACAAATACAATAGGCAAATGGACTGGGAAAAAAGTTGTAGGCAAAATGGTTGATGTAGTTGGTAAAGCCGCTATGGGTGGTGCTTCAAAGTTTATCCCGGTAAGCGAATCTAAAAATTTACGTCAGCGTGCTCGCACTATAGACCGTTATGGCAATACAACCAACTCTACCATTGTGTATAACCGAAGCTATACAGGCGGTATTGAAGGCTTCAATATCACCAAAGGAAGAACCGAATATCGCACCGGTAACACAGTGCGTGTGGAACGCCACGTCGGTTACAACTTCGGCTTTATTAAAATGACTGAATATTATTAATTCCTGAATATAAGAAACCAACAATACATAGGGTCATTATGAAGAGACTGATATTATCATTATTCGTGGTGTTGCTGGGAGCAACATCGGCGATGGGGCAAGGCTACACTGCTGATTGGGTAGTCAAATCGAGTAATGAATTGCTCTATAAAGTCAGCGAACGTGGCAATGTTATCCGTATGGAGTTACCTAAGAAAGATGGTGGAGTGATGCCGATGTTGATGTTCGGCAAAGATTCTCTCTGCCTGCTGATGCCTGAAATAAAGTCTTATGCTGTGTTCACAGGTGAGAAGATGCGAGGAAAAACAAAAGAGTTGCTTGGTTTTGAACTTGAAAGCATTTCGAATACAACCGAAAAAACATTCAGAGGAGAAGAAGTGATTTCGGGCGTAAGTTGCCAACATTATTTCGTTGTAAAGAAGGATGCTTCGATGATAATCGCAGCAGGTACGACCAGCTTGGGTGACGGCGGATATAGTTATGATGTTTGGGAATCAGAGAAGATGCGTCATCCGGTGCAGAAGTACAACCATGTAGATGCACGGATGGAAGTAATGACCGGAGTTAGATTCACACCTATGTCAGCCGAAAACTTCATTGTTCCCAAAGGATGGAGTCGTACTTCAATGGACGCAATGATGGATGTTATCAATGGACTGATGAAAAGCTCAATGGAAGGTGATGCTGATGCTTTGAATAAA
>JAZOCE010000008.1:0-12727 GCA_045596365.1 Muribaculaceae bacterium
CTCATGGCAAAGGGACTATGCACTATGCCTCAGACGATGCTTTTAAACGCAAAAGCTACGAGGGAGACTGGGTGAATGGCAAAAGACAAGGTCATGGCACTTTAATTTGGAATAATGGAGAAAAGTATGTTGGTGAGTGGAATGATAACTCGCGACATGGCAAAGGAACTCAATATTACACTGATGGTGGAAGATATGTCGGAAATTGGGTAAATGAGGAGTTTAACGGACAAGGCACACGGACTTGGGCGGATGGAGATAAATATGTTGGAGAATATCTTAATTCGAAACGACATGGCAAAGGAACATACTATTATGCCAGTGGCAGCAGATATGAGGGTGACTGGGCAAATGGCAAAAAACATGGTAAAGGGACATTCTATTGGACCGATGGTGATTTTGAAGAATCAAATTGGCAAAACGGCACAGAAGAAGGATTTGCAAGATACTATTTTTCTCAAAATGATTATATGCAAGGGTATTATGTTAACGGAAAAAAGGAAGGCAAATGGGAACGCTACGCAAATGGACGACACACGCAAACCCGAACATATAAAAACGGAAAGCGAACAAAAACCAAAAACCACTAATTATAATTTCTATCGAAAAATGAGACAAAAGATATTACTCACGTTTATTACATTAATGCTCGCAACGCCTATATTCGGGCAAAGTAATTATACAAAACGCGTTGCAATTCTTGAAACAATAGATAAAGAGGGACAGATCCCATATGCAGTAAAATTGATGATTCGCAGTAACCTTGCCCAAGCTATTACTGCGACCTCAGAATATGAAGGTTATACCCGTGTAGATGTCGCGTCTATCATGGACGAACAGGAGTTTCAACGCACAGGCTTGGTCGATGACTCGCAAATCAAAAAATTAGGGGAAATGGCAGGTGCCGACTATATCTTAATTTCAGAAGCTGTAATGCTAAATGAACAAAGTATTTTTATTGTCGCAAAAATTTTGAATGTAGAAAGTGCACAAATTGAAAAAACAATAAATGTGGAATCGGCTACTACTGCGACAGAGCTTCAAAAGATGTGCAGGACCATGGCTGAAGATTTATTTGAAGATAAAACAAAGCTATTCAGTTACGTGGAAAATAATCGTAAAGTTGCGATATTAGAAATTGTAAATCGTGCTGATGACCTGGATTATGGTGTCAAATTTATGATTCGAAACAATATATCTTGGGCTATAACCTCTACCCCCGGCTACGAGGGATATGATCGTGTCGATCTCTCTTCTATTATGCAAGAACATGATTTTCAACGCACAGGATTAGTTAGCGACTCCCAAATTAAGAAATTAGGAGAAATGACAGGAGCTGAATATATTCTTATTGTCGAAGTTGCTCGAATTGATAATCAAACATTATTTCTTACAGCTAATATCTTAGATGTTGAAACCGCAAAAATAGAAAAATCAGCAAACGCTCAATCAGGAATTCTACATTCCGAGATAAAAGACGTAAGTGTGCTTTTAGCAAAAGAATTACTCGGATGGCAAGATATGGGCGATGGAGTTATTGCTACAAATGAAATGTCTGCTGAGGAGTTTTATGATAATGGGCTCATTGCAGATCGCGCCAAAAATTATGAATTATCTTTTAAATTATTTGATCGAGCAGCTAAAATGGGGAAGATTGATGCTTATTACTATCTCGGAATATGTTATGAATCTGGACGAGGAACAGAGCAAAATTACACTAAAGCACGTGCATGTTATGAAAAAATATATCAACATCGTAAAATAGGTACATTTATACCTAGAATTATAAATTGTGTAATTGGAGAATATAATTATCTGAATGAAAATAGCGATTATGATTTTGAAACAATAATTTTTAAGGCAATTAATTATCTTAAAAATTATGAAAAATATGCAAACGTAAAATATCATATTGGTCATTTTTATTATATTTTTTTAATACCAAACGGCTATCGGAAATATGAGAAGAATAAAAAATTTTTAACCGAAATGTTTCAGTATTTTAAAGAATCGGCAGAACAAGGTAATAAAAAGGCCGCGGAGTATCTTGCTTTATGTTATGAAGAAGGATATGGAGTTAAAAAAAATATGCAACAATATAAATATTGGCATCAAAAGTCTAAAGAGTAGATACTCAGAAACATTATAATGTGTTAAACAAATTATAAATATAAGTAGTGAAGAAACTGATTTTTTCAATAGGATTACTATTTGTCTGTTGTAATCTTGCGTCTCAATCATTTGAGGATTACAAAAGGCTTGCATCGGAATGGTTTGAACAAAAAAAGAGTAAAGCCGAACACGAGTTCAATACATATCGAGATAGCATTAATAGAGAATTTGCAAATTATATGCGCCAAACATGGCCAAAACATGAAGCAAAACCGGCTATCCCTGTTCCTGAACGTCCGGAGCCACCTATGCCTATAGTTAAGAAGCCCGATGATATTCCAACCACTACTCCTATCCCATTTGATTTTACTAAGCAACCACCTACATCTATTCCTATTGCTACTCCAAAACCAATTATCCCCAATAATCAGCTTCAAAAACCAAAACAACCTCAATTTAAATTTTCGTTTTACGGAACGACATGCACTATCTCGTTAACCGCAACACATCAATTTAAGCTATCGGGGATTGATGAAAATTCCGTCGCTGATGCGTGGTTGCAACTTACAAATGACAAATACAGCATTGTTGTAACAGATTGCCTCGCATGGAAAGAGAAATTACAGCTACCCGACTGGGGGTATCTGCGTTTCATTGAGAAAATGGCAACAACTTTTTTCCCTGCACATTCCCAGAATGAAGCAAAACTATTGCAGATGTATATCCTTACACAATCAGGCTACAAAGTGCGCATTGCTCGCTCCGGGAAAAGCCTTGTTCTGTTATTACCTTCAAACGACAACATTTACCAATATCCTTATTTAGCTATCAATAACAGCAAATATTATATCATTGATAAAGATGCCAACGGCCGGACATACCATCTCTTTGACAGAGAATTCCCTAAAGAGCAATATTTTTCGCTGAACATGTCAAACAGTCCATTGTTGTCAATAGAAAAGACAAATTCGCGCACATTGACTTCAAAACGTTTTCCCTCAGCATCGGCAACGATAGCTACAAACCGCAATCTGATTGAGTTTTATAACGATTATCCGTTGACTGATTTATGGAGTGTATATGTTAAATCATCATTGAACGACGTTTCCAAAAATCAATTATACCCGGCTTTGCGACATGCAATAGATGGTAAAAATAATCTTGAAGCAGCAAATTTGCTTCTTAATTTTGTACAAACAGCTTTTGCTTACAAAACCGATGGCGCCCAATTTGGATATGAAAGGCCTTTATTTGCCGATGAAACACTTTATTATCCTTATTGCGACTGCGAAGACCGATCAATTCTTTTTGCAATATTAATACGTGAACTTTTAGGTTTGGATATTGTGTTGCTTTATTACCCTAATCATGTTGCAACGGCAGTATGTTTTAATCAAAACGTTTCGGGAGATTATTTGTTGATAGACAACAAGCGTTATATTGTTTGCGATCCTACATACATTAATGCCGATGTTGGATGCACTATGCCACAATTCAAAAATGTTGTAGCCAAAATAACCAATATTTGACAACAAATTTAGTAACAAGCCTATATCGATCTCACTTAACGTGAGTACCTTTGAAGTGTATTATGCTTGAGATGAATGATTTTTTATTTTTGTAAGTATATCATTTAGATAAAAGTTTTTCCTTGGGATTAATCGCCTAAAATCGATTATTTTTTCATTGGGTTAATCACAATAATAGAAAAATTTGTGCGAAAGGGGGCAAATCATTAACTTTGTGAACAAACATTTACCCAATGGACAATTATTTAGTATCTGCGCGAAAATACCGCCCTTCGACTTTTAAATCGGTCGTTGGACAAAAAGCGTTGACTGCCACACTAAAAAATTCGATTGCCACCGACAGGCTTGCTCATGCCTATCTGTTTTGTGGCTCTCGCGGTGTGGGTAAGACCTCTTGTGCGCGCATCTTTGCAAAAACAATCAACTGCGAACACCGCACTGCCGACGGAGACGCATGTAACGAGTGTGAATCTTGTCGTGCATTTAACGAAGGGCGTTCGCTTAACATAGTAGAACTTGACGCTGCTTCAAACAACAGCGTCGATGATATTCGCCAACTCGTTGATCAGGTGCTCGTTCCACCCACATCTGGTCGTTTCAGAGTGTTTATCGTCGATGAGGTTCACATGCTTTCGACTCAAGCGTTCAATGCGTTCCTCAAGACTCTTGAAGAGCCACCGGCTTATGTTGTGTTCATTCTGGCTACAACCGAGAAACACAAAATCATCCCTACTATTCTTTCCCGATGCCAGATCTATGATTTCAACCGCATCACAATCCAAGATATGGTTGACCACCTCAGTTATGTAGCATCACAAGAGGGGATTACTGCCGAGCCGGCAGCACTAAACGTTATCGCCCGCAAAGCTGATGGCGCTATGCGCGATGCTCTTTCAATATTTGACCAGGTAGCAGCATCGTCAATGGGGAATATTACTTATCATTCAACCATTGAAAATCTCAATGTTCTTGATTATGAATATTATGGGCGTCTGATTGACGCATTTTTGGCAAAAAATGTACCCGATGCATTGCTAATATACAAGGAGATACGTGAACGTGGGTTTGATTCTCATTTTTTCATTACCGGTCTCGCTTCACATTTTCGCGACTTGATGGTGGCACGCGAGCCATCGACATTGTGTCTTCTCGAAGCAAGCGACGACACTCGCAAGATGATGGCTGAACAAGCACAAAAATGCACTCCACAATTTATATATTCGGCAATGGATTTATGCAACAATGCCGATTTGAATTATCGTACAGCGTCCAACAAGCAATTTCTCATTGAGCTGACGCTCATTAAGTTGTGCCAACAGCTCAGCCCCTCCCCCACTAAAGGTGGCGACGGAGAGGGGCAGTTGAAGAAGATAGAGCCTGTCGCTCCATCTTCTACCGCCACCATGCCTAAACCTGTGACTCCGGCTTCGGCTACAACTCCGGTAATGCCTCAACCCAAAGCGCAACCACCGACACCACAACATGTGGCACCGCCAAGGGTAACTCCAAGTCCGACGCCAGCGCCAACAATCAAGCACACAGGGATTAAGGCTCCTATGATTTCGATTAAAACAGGTGTAGCCAAAACTACAGAAGAAGAGATTGCTCATAATCCATATAACGCGTCTAAGCGCAATGCCAGCTATAGCCTTGATGCTCTTGATAGTGCGTGGGAAACATATATTCATGCTCACCCCACAGCGCATGTACTTATAAACACAATGCGTGCATCTCGTCCACAAAAAGTTGAAGGGGACAACTATGTCATAGCTGTAGAAAATCCCAATCAACAGGATATCATGGCACATGCAATGCCCGATATTTTAAGTTATCTGCATAATTCTCTGTTAAATGATAATATCACCATTTCCATTTGCATAAATGAAGGCGAAGCAGCGCCACACACATGGAACGAGAGGGAAGTGCTTGCCCACGTTATAGAGACAACTCCTTATTTGAAAACTGTTATAGACAATTTAAAATTAACTCTCTCATAAGATTATGAAACCAATTTTCAAAGAATTCATGAAAGACAGCATAAAATGGTGTCGTCGCTACATATCTCTAACGTTGATTGCTATTGTTGCTTTCGTAGTCTTTGTTCTGTTTTTTAATGAAAACTCTATTATGCAAGGATTTGAATACAATGATAAAATAGATGAGTTAAAAGCTAAAATTCAAGAAAACACCGATACTCTCAATTATTATAACAACATGCTTCAACAGCTCAACCACAATCCTGAAGCAATGGAAAAAGTTGTGCGTGAACATTACCACATGCAACACGCCAATGAAGATGTATATGTTTTTGAATAATACTACCGATAATGAAAAGTAAAACTACAAATAATACAACAAAGCAACCATCGGCATTTATATTGTGGATGATTACAATATCAATGTTGTTAATCGTTGCCGGCACGATTCTTCCTCTATTTAACACCGGTGGCATCTTGTTCAAATACATCTATGCCACAGGAGCAATACTCCTATTAATTGGTCGTTTATTAACCCCATATAAAGGTAATGAATTTAGAATCAAACGTCTTTATCGCATAGAAACATGGAGTGCAATATTTTTCTGTGTTGCAGTATTTTTCATGTTCTATGAAGGCGCCGGACGCACTGATTGGCTCGCATTCACTCTCGCAGGAGGCATCATACAGATATACACTTCAATCATGATTCCCCGGACCATCGCCAAAGCAGCAAAAAAGCAAAAAGGTGAAAATGAGTTAAATAAACGCTAATTATTGGCATTTATAGTTGTCAAACTATAAAATACATCATCATTTGACGAGTTTATTTAATAGGATTTCGTAATTTTGCCCCCGAAATGGGATATAATCTCACAATAGACCAAGGCAATAGCGCCGCAAAGATTGTTATATGGCACAATGATGCATATGTTGCCGATAGCTTTCATCAGGAACTCTCTGTTCAAGATGTAAAAGATATTATTATGCAATATAATGTATCATCAGCGATATATAGTTCGGTTGGTGTCTCAGGGAAAGATATCACAACTGCGTTACATCAAGCATGTGATAATGTAATAGAGCTCACTCATGAAACTCGACTACCAATAGCCCTTGATTATGATACGCCGACAACTTTGGGGAGAGATCGCATTGCCGCTGTCGCCGGAGCCTATGAGTTGCACCCCGGCAAGAATGTCTTAATTGTGGATATGGGAACGGCAGTTACATATGATATTCTATCAGATGACGCTCGTTTCAAGGGCGGTAATATTGCTCCGGGATTAAAAATGCGACTTGATGCGTTGCATCAACTCACAGCAAGACTTCCCAAAGTGAGCCATGAAGGGAATTGCCCGACATGGGGAAAAGATACAGAAACAGCTATACGAGCAGGAGCCATCTATGGCATCGTTGGCGAGATTTCTTATTATAAATCGATTTTACCCGATAATACCATCGTCTTATTGACCGGTGGCTCGGCAAATAAAATACAGGAATTGCTCTCTTTCCCGATTGAAATAGATGAGCATTTAGTAAATAGAGGTTTAAATTATATATTAAGATATAATGAGAATAAATAAACTACTTATCATTACAATATTGGCTTTTGGCTCAATATTTGGAGTTTCGGCACAATCAGTAACAAGCCCATATTCAAAATTTGGTTATGGATTCTTGAATGACAATGCATCATCGGCTCAACGTGCAATGGGCGGTGTGGGATATGCCATGAGATCAGGAAGACAAATAAATGCAATGAACCCTGCAAGTTACGCTTCAATCGATAGTTTGACATTCTTGTTTGACATGGGACTTAATTTCAATACAATATGGTCAGAAGAAAAAGGTGTAAAATCCAAAGACTATAGTGGTGGAATTGATTATATCACTTTGCAATTCCCTATCACAAAATATATGGGAGTTAGTGCAGGTTTGGTCCCATTCTCATCTGTGGGCTATTCGTTTGGAGATGAGATCGTTCATGGCTCAAACTCTCGCGAAGGGATAGGTGGCATAAACCAATTATATGTGGGAGTTGGTGCTAATCTCTACAAGAATCTTTCTGTGGGTGCTAATGTTTCATATTTGTTTGGAACAATCATCAATGATGCATATGCCTATACCGACCATGGCTCAACATCTCTTTTTGAACGAGTTATGCAAATCAGAGACTGGAGAGTACAATTTGGGGCTCAATACTCGATTGATTTCGGTAGCAAAAACCGAGGAACAATAGGTGTTGTATATTCTCCTGGCAAATCTTTATTAGGAAAGACATGGGGGACTTATTATGATATATCTGTTGAAAATGCTAAACCCGACACCGTTGGAGAAACAAAACTTAAAAATAAATACTCTCTTGCTTCATCTTTGGGCGTTGGCTTGAATTGGGAGTGGAACAAAAAATTAATGGCTGAAGTTGACTTTACTTATGAGCCATGGAAAGATGCAAAATCAGCACCAATCATCAACGAGAATACAGGAGATGTAGTTTTTGAAAATGCGCAGTTTGACAATCGTTGGAAAGTAGCGGCCGGATTACAATATACACCTAAAGTGCGTGGCAGTTATTTACAACGCATTACCTATCGCATCGGTGGCTTCTATAACCACGATTATGTTTTGGTAAATGGCAACAACCTTCGAGACTATGGTATCTCTGCCGGATTTGGACTACCGGCTCCAAAATCAAAAACTATGATTAATCTCGGATTTGAATGGCGTCGTCGTGAAGCTCATCCTGCAACATTAATAAAAGAAGATTATTTTAATATCACACTCGGAATCAATTTCAACGAAATGTGGTTCTGGAGGAACAAGATACGCTAATCCCAAGAATTGAAATCAGCAATCACACATAATAAATCTCTGAAATCCCTATTAATAGCCGTCCTCTTTTTAATGTGGATGGCTATCGGCTCATCATGCGGAGACACAAAAAAAGAGTTTGTCAATATCACGATTGATCACGAAACAACTCCCACAATGGAAACCCATGATGTAGAAACAGTGATTTCTGACTCGGGGGTAATTCGATATAAGATTACAGCTCCTTTGTGGCTTGTTTTTGATGAAGCGGTAGAACCACGATGGAATTTTTCTGAAGGTTTGCACCTTGAAAAATATGACAACGATTTAAATATTGATGCTACATTTGACTGTGACTCGGCAAAATACCTAAGTCAACGCAAATTATGGAAATTCTCAAGTAGCGTACACGCCCTCAATGTTGCAAAAGATCGCTTTGATACTGAACTATTATTTTGGGATCAACAAAACAAAAAGGTTTACACCGACTCGTTTATTCACATCGAAAAGAGCGACCGCATAATCGAAGGTTATGGCTTTGTTTCCAATGAAACAATGACAGATTATTATATCAATCGTGTGTCGGGGATTTTTCCCATCAATGAGATGAGGAAGCAGAATAACGATAGTACGACTATTGCAAATACTGATTCAATCGCCAAATCACCTGAGACTGATATAACAACCCCTCAGAAAACAACATTGCAACAACCAAGCAACCCTAAAACACGAACAATAAATAACTCGATACAACCAATTCAGGTCAACAGGTCAAAACGAGCCGAAAGACTTGAGCTAAAACAAATATCAACAACAGATGGAAATTGATGCGCTTTGGACATGGGTGGCGATAATCGGCATATCTCTTGTTTTCTCTGCCCTATTTTCAGGATCTGAAATAGCCTACATATCATCCGATAGAGTCAGAGTGGAGCTTGATGTAAAAAAAGGCGGATTAATCAATAAAATCATCAACCTGTACTACTCACGACAAGACATGTTTATTTCGACAATACTTGTTGGAAACAATATCATGCTCGTAATTTATGGTATGGGGGCAGCAAAAATCCTTGATCCCTGGATTGCAAGCACAATGTGGGATAACGAAGCATTTGTGCTTGGAATGCAAACGCTCATATCCACTGCAATTATCCTTCTTACCGGGGAATTCTTCCCTAAGGCAATATTTCGCATAAACCCAAACCGTTCACTAAAAATATTCTCAATCCCCATTTATATATTCTACATTGTCCTATTCCCTATATCGAAATTCACATCATGGCTCTCTAAAGTGCTCATGCGACTATGTGGAATACATAGTGAAGATACCCGACTTGGTGTTCTATCTATAGGAGATTTAAACCAATATATAGAAAAAACAATAGACGATACCGCAACTGTAGCCAATGCTAAGGTTGAACATGAGGTGAAAATATTTCACAACGCACTCGATTTCTCATCAACACACTTGAGAGACTGCATGATTCCTCGCAACGAAATTGTTGCTATCAACGTTGATACTACCACAAGAGACGAGTTAAGCGCGTTATTTACCTCAACAGGTCGTTCAAAAATAATTGTTTATCAAGAAGACATCGACAACGTTCTCGGATATATCCACGTAAGCGAGTTGTTTGACCTTAATCAAGATTGGAAAGAACAATTGAAGCCCGTTTTATTCGCTCCTGAAACACTTCTTGCCAACAAGATGATGCGACGCTTGCTTGCCGAAAAACGTTCCGTTGCAATCATTATAGATGAGTTTGGAGGCACAGCCGGATTAGTTACACTTGAAGACCTCGTGGAAGAAATCTTTGGTGATATTCAAGACGAGCATGACAACAAACGCATCCTTGCCAATGAAATCGCCCCCGGAGTATATGAATTCTCAGGACGCATTGAAATTGCCGAACTAAATGAAACTTATCATCTGAATATCCCCGAGGAAGACGAATATCAAACCCTTGCAGGATATATACTTTATGAAACCGGCACAATACCTGCCAAAGACGCATCTATAACGCTTGGCGGATTAACATTTGAAATTGTTAAGAAATCAGCTACAAGGCTTGAAATAATACGCATTACCAAGCCACAAAACGACGAAGCGCAACAAAATTAGGCAAATTTATTGCAAAACGCTTGCATATATCAAAAACAATACCTACCTTTGCATCGCAAAACAACGATGGTGCCATAGCTCAGTTGGTAGAGCAAAGGACTGAAAATCCTTGTGTCCCCGGTTCGATTCCTGGTGGCACCACAGCAAAAGAGAGTTACAGAAATGTAGCTCTCTTTTGTTTTATACCCTTAATACCCCTATAATTACACCTTATCGGGTATAAAACCAACGTTTACCTCAATAGCAACCTCGCATCACCCATTCAATATCCTCCACCTCTATATAAATCCCACTAAACATTCTATTTTAAAGGTGATTTTTGACGCTTTTCAATATATTTTCTATATATTTGCATTATTCCGCATTAAATCAAATACATAACAAAACTATGACTTGGAAAGAAGCAATTATAAAAGTGCTAGCAGAAGAAGGGACACCAATGCATTATGCAGATATCACTAAGAAAATCATAGAGAATGGATATAGAAATCAGACCGAAATGGGAAATACACCCGAAATGACTGTCAGCGCTCAACTTACAACAAAAAAGAATATATTTAAAAAACTCGGGAATGGTATTTTTGAGTTACTTCCTACTAATATAATCGAGAACGAAGATCATAAAAATGAAATAAACACAGAAGAATTAATAGATCGACAATTAATAGAACGAGAACATATTATTAAAAATTTTGGGATGTTTTGGTCCCGAGAAAACGTAGATTGGAGAAATGCAAATCTATATGGATGCCAAAATGGAAGTTCTTCTTGTATAAATTTTAAAGACCAAGTAGGAATATATCTTTTACATGACCATAGAGAAGTCATATATGTAGGGCAAGCCATAAAACAACCTATATCTAAACGTTTAGCGGATCATTGCAAAGATAGATTAAATGGTAGATGGAATCGATTTTCATGGTTTGGATTTTATGGGATATCAGATAATGGGCATTTAATAACAGACGATTTTCACAACACCAATTTCTCTATTGAAAATGTCGCAAACGCTTTAGAAGCTATTCTCATTGAAGGATTAGAGCCAAGACAGAATAGAAAAGGAGGAAACGACTTTGGTTATGAATTTCTACAATTTATTGATCCAAAAATAGAAAAGAAAAAACAACGAGAAATAATTGAAAAGCTATTGGAAAAATAATAATATTATTATTCGCCTTATCCTCATCACTTTTCCTATAAGTGTTCATGAGTCGACACTAGTTGATATGTAAGTATATAACTTTGTGTATAAGTTGTGTACGAGCTAATTTTAAGTATGCCACCATGCAAGTTCCCAAGTCGTGAAACCTGTTTATAATAGGTTAAACTATCAAGGATTTCTTTATAGTTCAATTGCTGATACATTTGATTCCTCAAAAAAAGTGGGACACTGTCTCACTTTTTTGAATAAGACCTGCGACTAAAAACTAATCAAACGCACAAAAAACTCTCAACCTATCATAAAATAAATAAAAAGTATTATCTTTGCATATTATATGATATGTTACGGTTATGGCAAAGAGTACAATGGGGACAAAATTACCCCGAAAATTGGAGCAGAAGATGCAGCTTGTTGGCGAGCAGATAAAGCTTGCTCGCTTGCGTCGCAATTTGAGCGTTGCACAGGTGGCAGAGCGCGCTACTTGTTCGCCTCTTACAGTGTCGCGCATAGAGAAAGGTGCCCCCACAGTGGCGATAGGCATCTATCTGCGTGTGTTGTATGCCCTGCAGCTCGATGATGACATTCTCTCTTTGGCAAAGGATGACGAACTTGGCAGGGCGTTGCAAGATATGAATATGATTCCTCGCAAAAGAGCATCAAAAAAAGAGTAATTTGCTATGAAGAAGTTGTATGTATATGCCGATTTTGATTGCCTCAAAGAGATTGAGCTTGTTGGAGAACTAGGTTACGAATCACTTCGTGGCTCGGATAGTTATAGTTTTAAGTTTGCCGATAGTTGGATAAAGAAGTACAATGCCATTACCCTCAGCGAAGACCTTAACAACTATCCGGGGGTCCTATATACTCAGCCGAATAAAGATATTTTCGGATGCTTTGCTGATGCTCTGCCCGACAGATGGGGAAGAACCCTTCTCCTCCGTCGTGAGCAGATTATGGCACAAGAGGAGAATCGCCCTGTTCGCCGACTATCATCATTTGACTTTTTGACGGG
>JAZOCE010000009.1:0-104400 GCA_045596365.1 Muribaculaceae bacterium
GGTACAACCTTTTTTATTCCCAACAAAATTTTTATCAACTTTTTTTGATTTTTATTTTTTCGGAGCTCTCGAGCGTGGCTTTTATCGCCACCGGATGTCTGTCGCTACAGCCTCCCTCTCAAAAGCGAGTGCAAAGGTAGACAAAATTATGTTATAAAACATATATTATAGCCAAAAACTTTCACCTTTTAACTTTTATTAAGCGTTAAGTATATTCACATCTTTTCGACAAATTATCTATATCACTAAATTTCAGAAGATTAACACCAATCACTAAAATTCATCTTACAATAAAAAATGCGATAAGCTCTACCTACCGCATTTTACATATATTTATATATGCATTAAATTATCTTATCAAGCGTCGCGACATTTTTCGCAACCTCTTCATCCGACACAATATAATTTGACAAATCACCTGCGATATAACTATCATAAGCAGCCATATCTATAAGCCCATGACCGGAGAGATTAAACAAGATTGTTTTTTGAACGCTCTCTTCTTTTGCTTTTAATGCTTCGCGTATTGCTGTTGCTATAGCATGAGAACTTTCAGGAGCAGGGATAATGCCTTCGCTTTGAGCAAACATGGTAGCAGCTTTGAATGTTTCCAATTGTGGAATATCCACAGCTTCTATATAACCATCTTGCATCAATTGACTCGCGACCATACCAGCACCATGATAACGAAGACCACCTGCATGGATATTTGCAGGAGAGAAATTATGACCAAGTGTCAACATGGGTATCATTGGAGTATATCCTGCCTCATCGCCAAAGTCATATTGGAATACACCACGCGTCAACTTTGGACATGAAGCCGGCTCGGCTGCAATAAAGCGAGTATTCTTTCCATCCAAAAAGTTATGGCGCATGAATGGAAATGAGATGCCACAGAAGTTACTACCTCCTCCAAAACACCCAATTACCACATCGGGATATTCTCCTGCCATCTCCATTTGTTTTTCCGCCTCCAGGCCAATTACAGTTTGATGCAATGAAACATGATTAAACACAGAGCCAAGTGTATATTTACAGTTAGGTGTAGATTGAGCCAATTCAACAGCTTCGGAAATTGCAGTACCCAATGAACCTTGATAGTTGGGGGTTTCTGTCAATATACGACGGCCTGCACGTGTTGACATGCTCGGAGATGCAATAACCTGCGCACCATAAGTTTGCATAATTGAACGACGATAGGGTTTTTGATGATAAGACACCTTCACCATATAAACAGCCAATTCAAGTCCAAAATGTTTTGCAGCCAAAGATAGCGCAGCACCCCACTGCCCGGCACCTGTCTCTGTTGTAATATTTGTCACTCCCTCTTTCTTATTATAATAGGCCTGAGGAATAGCCGAATTAAGTTTGTGAGAGCCAACAGGACTAACACTTTCATTCTTAAAATATATGTGTGCAGGAGTGTCCAGCATTTTTTCCAATCCGCGAGCACGGACCAATGGAGTGGGACGCCAAATTCGATACATCTCGCGTACTTCATCTGGAATTTCAATCCAACGGTCAGTTTGATTCATTTCCTGTTGTGCCAACTCTTCAGCAAACATGGGATATAAATCCTCTGCCTTCATCGGTTCCTTAGTTTTAGGATTCAATATAGGGCGAGGTTTCACCGGCATATCCGCCACTAAATTATACCATGCTGTGGGTATCTCTGATTCTTGCAATAAAAATTTCTTTGATTCTAACATGATTGAATTTTTAAATTCTGCGTTCTTTTTATTTCTTCGCAAAGGAAAATAATATTTATTATTTATGCAAATAATATCGCATAAAAATCATATTTCATTTACATTTTAGCATATTTATGCATATACATATTTAATGTATGCATTTTTATACATTTTCAAGATATCATTTGCAGAAATTTTTCCTCATCAATGATTTCAATTCCGAGCGATGTGGCTTTCTCTAACTTTGCCGGTCCCATATTTTCCCCAGCCAATACATAATCGGTCTTTTTTGAAATAGAACTCACATTTTTTCCTCCATGCTTTTCTATCAAGGCTTTATATTCATCGCGCGAATGGTGAGTAAATGTCCCACTAATCACAATAGACTTACCCTCAAGGCGATTTGTGCGACCATCATCTACATCCTCTGACACTGACATTTGCACCCCGGCGTCACGCAAACGCTCTACTATTTCTCTATTTACAGGCTCTGTAAAATATTCAACTATACTTTCAGCTATGCGAGGACCGATATCCTCAATTTCCACAAGTTGTTCTGCAGTCATCGCCATCAGCGTATCTATATCCCGCACAGCGCGTGCAAGTTTCTTCGCCCCCGTCTCGCCGATATAAGGGATAGACAACGCAAACAGGACACGTTCAAACGGCACATTCTTAGAATCCTCGACACCTTTTATTATTCGCTCGGCACTACGATCAGCAAATCTGTCAAGCATCCTCAGTTGCTCATGAGATAAGCAATACAAATCGGCAATATTTCTAATCAGACCTTTATCAAACAACAATCCCGCTGTTTCTTCACCAATACCATCAATATTCATCATGCGACGACCGACGAAATGTTCTATTCGACCTACAATCTGTGGAGAACAACCATATTTATTAGGGCACACCCACGCGGCTTCTCCTTCTATGCGTTCCAACAATGTACCGCATGATGGACAATGTTTAACAAATTGAATAGGACCGTTTCCTATTTCACGCGCCGACTCATCGACACCGGTTATTTTAGGAATAATCTCTCCCCCTTTCTCTACATACAACATATCATGTTCATGTATATCAAGAGAACGAATTATATCTTCATTGTGCAACGATGCACGTTTCACTATTGTCCCCGACAACAACACGGCATCAAGATTAGCCACAGGAGTAATCACCCCGGTGCGTCCCACTTCAAAAGATACATATTGCAACCGCGTCAAAGCTCGTTCTGCCTGAAATTTATATGCTATCGCCCAACGAGGAGATTTTGCAGTAAATCCTAAGTTCAGTTGCTGACGCAAAGAATTCACTTTAAACACAAGCCCATCGGTTGCGACCGGAAGTTTTTTTCGTTCCACATCCCACTTGTTAATAAATGCATCAACTTCGTCAACACCGCTCATCAGCGTAATTGCATCTGAGATCTTAAAGCCCCAACGCTTTGCAGACATGAGGTTATCATAATGGTTATCACATGGCAAACCATCACCAAGCATATAATAAAAATAAGCATCTAAGCCACGACGAGCCACCTCGGCAGAGTTTTGCATCTTCAAAGTTCCAGAAGCAGCATTACGAGGATTGGCAAACAATGGCTCTTCATTAAACTCGCGTTCCTTGTTTAATCGTTCAAATTCATTCCAAGGAAGCACAATTTCACCTCTTATTTCAAATTTTTCAGGATAATCATCTCCCGATAATGCCAATGGGATACTTTTTATGGTCTTAACATTATCAGTAACAACATCTCCTTTTTCACCATCGCCTCGAGTAACAGCACGCACAAGCTTTCCATGTTCATATATCAACGATATTGATGTGCCATCAAATTTCAACTCTCCAACTATTTCAAAAGCCTCTCCCATCAAAGCGGTTGTTGTGCGACGCATAAAATCGCCAACCTCCTCAATGGAATAAGTATTACCCAATGACAACATAGGGTGAATGTGAGCCACCTGTATAAATGATTTATTAATATCACTCCCCACGCGATGTGTTGGAGACAACGGATCATCCCATTCAGGATGCTGTGCTTCGAGCTGTTCAAGTTCTTTCATCATCATATCAAACTCCTTATCACCTATTTCAGGAGTATTCAGCACATAATAATTGTGATTATGACGATTTAACTCTGCACGCAAAAAATCGATGCGTTTTTTATCTTCTTCAAATATGTTATCCCATAAACTTTCCATAGCACAAAAATAGCTCATTTAATTCACTTTTCAAATAATAATTTTCCATAAATAAAGAGCGTTGCATCCATCAGACGCAACGCTCCAAACAATTATTTAAATGGATTTATAAGCCTAATAGTTCACGCAATTTCAATTCGGCTTCTTTTATTCCTTCTTTATATTTACCGCCTGCTTGTGCAAATCCAGGCTGGCCACCGCCACCTCCTTTAATTAACTTAGCAGCTTCACGCACCACATTTGATGCATTTAATCCTTCTTTCACAAGATCTTCCGTCAACATCACAGTCAATAATGGTTTGCCTTGCATGTCAACTGTCGCGCCAAGGAACATTGTGTGTTCAGGAGATGCCGCACGCACAGCAAATGCCACATTTTTCACAACATCTGGAACACGCACACCTGTCAACGACGTTACCTTTATGCCATTTACTATTGTCGCTTTTTCAAGGATTTGTTTTGTAATGTTATTTACGCGCTCTTTGAAATATTCTTCAGCCTGCTTGCGCAATTCTGCATTTTCTTCAATTGATTTACGCAATGTTTGCAACAAGTTTGGTGCATTATTAAACATGCTACTGATTTCTTTTAGCTCAGCAGTCAATTCATCGACTGCTTTCTCTACATTAGCACCTGTAATAGCTTCAATACGACGAATACCCGCAGCAATACTGCTTTCTGAAACGATCTTTATCATACCGATATTTCCGGTATTATCAACATGTGTACCACCACACAATTCAACAGAGTCGCCATATTTAATCACACGCACCTCTTCACCATATTTTTCACCAAACAATGCCATAGCTCCCATTGCCTGAGCCTCAGCAATTGGCACATTACGGCGTTCATCGCGTGCAATAGCTTGACGCACTTTTTTATTTGCAAGATGCTCTACCGCCGAAATCTCTTCTGATGTCATTTTTTGGAAATGAGAGAAGTCAAAACGCAACACATCAGGCGAAACAAATGATCCTTTTTGTTCTACATGAGCGCCCAATACTTCGCGCAACGCCTCATGAAGAAGGTGTGTTGCTGTGTGATTACAACATGTAGCCAATCGAGCATCCTCGTTGATTTGTGCCACGAATGTCGCCTCTATATCTTTAGGAAGTTTCTTTGACAAGTGAACACCCATGCCATTTTCGCGTTTTGTGTCGTAAATTTCTACCACATCATCGCCATTAACAAGTTTACCGCTATCTCCCACTTGACCACCCATTTCAGCATAGAAAGGGGTTACAGAAAGTACTATTTGGTAAAACTCATTGTTTTTTTGTTTCACCTTGCGATAACGCAAAATTTGAGTTTCTGCACTTGCTTTATCATATCCTATAAACTCTTGTTCGCCTTCACGCACAACCACCCAATCAGTAGCTTCAACAGCAGCCGCATTACGAGCGCGAGCCTTTTGTGCAGCCATTTCGCTGTCAAAACCGGCATGGTCAAGAGTCATATCATTTTCTTTCAAAATCAATTCAGTCAAGTCAAGAGGGAATCCATATGTATCATATAATACAAATGCTTCTTTACCCGAAATCTCGTTTTTACCGGCTTCTTTAGCCACAGAGATAGCATTATCAAGCAAACGAATCCCATTTTCAAGCGTACGAAGGAACGAATCTTCCTCCTCTTTGATAACCTTCATTATCAATTCGCGTTGTGCAGGCAATTCAGGATATGCCTCACCCATGCTCTCAATCAACGTATCGACAAGACGATACATGAATGCCGATTTTTGATCCAAGAAAGTATAAGCATAACGCACCGCACGACGCAAGATGCGACGTATCACATAACCGGCTTTTGCATTACTTGGTAATTGAGAATCAGCAATAGAGAACGAGATTGTGCGCACATGGTCGGCAATAACACGCATAGCGATGTCAACCTTGACATTTTCGCCATATTTTTTGTCAGATAGCTCAGCAATTTTACCAATCAACGGAGTAAACACATCGGTATCATAGTTTGAGGTCTTTCCTTGCAATGCCATGCAAAGGCGCTCAAATCCCATACCAGTATCAATAACCTTTGCTGGAAGTCCTTCCAATGAGCCATCAGCCTTGCGGTTATATTGCATAAACACAAGATTCCATATCTCAATAACCTGTGGATGGTCATGGTTTACAAGCTCCCGTCCCGAAACGGCAGCACGCTCTTCAGCAGGGCGCAAGTCAATGTGTATTTCCGAACAAGGTCCACATGGTCCTGTATCACCCATTTCCCAGAAATTATCCTTTTTATTTCCGTTAATGATATGATCTTTGGGCAAATGTTTTTCCCAGATAGCAGCAGCTTCATCATCACGTTCAAGGCCATCTTCTGACGAGCCTTCAAACACAGTTGCATACAAGTTAGCTGGGTCAAGTTTTAATACATCTACAAGATATTCCCATGCCCAATCAATAGCGTCTTGTTTGAAATAATCTCCAAACGACCAGTTTCCAAGCATTTCAAACATGGTGTGATGGTAAGTATCCATTCCCACCTCTTCCAAGTCATTGTGTTTCCCGCTCACACGCAAACATTTTTGAGAGTCAGCCACACGTTTATATTTTGCCACGGCATTCCCCAAAATAATATCTTTAAATTGGTTCATACCAGCGTTAGTAAACATCAATGTGGGATCATCTTTGATAACCATAGGAGCCGAAGGCACAATTTGGTGTTCCTTGCTACGGAAAAACTCCTTGAAAGACTCGCGAATTTCTTTTGCTGTAAGCATTTTAAATATAGAATTTAAGTTTGTATAATCGATTATAAAATAAAAAAGCGACTTAACTACTGAAACAGTCGATAAGTCGCTTGTTGCGGAGAGAGAGGGATTCGAACCCCCGGAGGTGTTACCCTCAACGGTTTTCAAGACCGCCGCAATCGACCACTCTGCCATCTCTCCTGTGGTCTCTTTGTGATTTCCGAGTGCAAAGGTATATCATAAATTTGAACTGTGCAATATTTCAGCAAAATATTTTCAAAAAAAATCTCATTTTCGGAAAACGCACCTTTTTCGCCCCCGTTTTTACAGAAAAACGCACCTCACGTCAATAAAACTATTCAATAATACACATTAGCATTAAAATAAAAAAAGGGCGCTACTTTTAATGGAGTAGCGCCCTTAATCTATTATCAGATTATCAAATTATTACCAACCTGGGTTTTGTCCTAAGTTAGGATTCAAAGTGATTTGACCTGATGGTATAGGATATAAATAATGTTTAGCACTATAAGTACGACTTGCTCCTTTAGAAGTCATGATATAACCTTTATCGTTAACATCAACCTCAACATTGGCAATATTAGAAAGGTTCGCGCCGAGAAGGATATCAGGATTCAAGTTAGTGTCAAGTTTATCCAATTGATGCCAACGGATCAAGTCCCAATAACGATACCAGCTGTCGAGCATCAACTCACAACGACGGCAACGACGAATTTCCCAAATCAAGTTGCTAACGCCCATATCATTAGCAGGGTCAGCAGCAGGGGCTGTAGTCATAGCCGGAAGACCAGCACGAGCTTGCAATTTATTAACTGTCAAATCGAGGTCACCTTGAGAGATATTTCCTAATTCAGCTTTAGCTTCAGCATAAGCCAAATATACTGGAGCCAACCAGAATACAGGAGCATCTGTATAGTTCTTGTTGTTTTGGTCGCGGTTACCCAATGGATATTTTTGAGGATCATCAAATTTTCCAATTGTATAACCTGTAACAGAAGTCATGTTAGGAGCATCTTGAACATCGTCACGAACATAACCATGTCCTTTGAAACCTAAGTATGGGTCAACGATAGCAGCAAGACGTTTATCACGATTTGCAAGAACATTCTTGATTGAAACTTTGTCGCCTTCCATTTCAGCAGCATCACTCTTATCCATAGTTGTAGTAGCCAATGGTTTACCATCCAAGAATAAGAAGCTGTCAAATGCATCTTTAGTGATACCATATTGATTAGAAGAAGAACATGTGTAGCTAATCAAAGAGTGCATAAACACATTTACCAAGTAATCCTTGTAGAAAATCATTTCAGGATTAGCTGAAAGGTCATCTGAGTTATAGTTACCTTGATAGCTGTCATTCAATTGATAGCCAAGAGCAAATACTTTGTTAGCAGCGTTTACACATTCTTGCAAATATTTATTAGCACGTTCAGCGTTTGGAGCCTTACCATTATCAGCTTGAGTGCGATATTTGCAGAAAGTACCTTCATAAAGACAAATATCAGCTTTCATAGCGTTAACCATACCATTGTTCCAAGAAGTTTTATCAGTTCCTGAAATAACAGCATCAGCAAAGTTAAGGTCAGCAAGCACTGAGTCCATAACTACGTCACGGTCATCACGAGCGCCATAAACAATAGGATCATTTGTGTCAAGAGCTTTATTCACCCAGGGCACATCACCATACATGCGCACAAGTTGATAGTATTGCCATGCACGATTCAAGCGAGCAACACCTTCGTAATATTTTTTAGTTTCAGCATCTAAAGATGACATTTTCAAACCATCGGTGATATATCCGATACCACGAATAACTTCCCATGCGCCTGACCATGTAGATGATGCAGAAGGAACGTTAGTGTAAGTCCAAGTATCAAATGTTGCATTTGCTTGGTCATCACTCAAAGTCTTGAAATAGAACCAGCTACCAGTACCGGCACCGTTCCCATATCCATAATATTCTTCATACAAACGGTTACACTGATTATCCAAGTTCACTGTGTTGCTCCAATATTCAGAGTTATTTGCGAACACGTCTAATGGTTCTTTGGTAACTGTATCATCACAACTTACCAACCCCATTGTTGCGGCAACCGCTCCAATTATAAATAATTTTTTCATATATATTCTCTTTTATGTTATTAGAATGTTACTTGTAGACCTACAGAAAGAGTGCGAGTGATAGGTGCGATACGGCCCCATGTTCCGTTACCTAAACCACCTTGACCGGCATTTACTTCAGGGTCAACAGGCAAATCATGTCCTTTGTGCAATAATGCAAGGTTGTCAGCGCTGAAATATACACGAGCTTTTTCGATGTAAGCTTTGCGAGTCAACACTTGAGGAAGAGTATAACCAAATGTCACGTTCTTCAAACGAAGGTAAGACATGTCAACCAAGTAGCGAGATTGAGGATAGTAGTTGTGACAACCAGGACCGATACCGGGAACTGAACCATAATATTCGTTACCAGGATATAGACGTGGGAAATCATAACCTTGATTAATATCAACTATACCTTGAGCAGGTTCATATTGACAGTATTCAGTTTGGTTAGCATATAATGTCAAGTCGGCGCTACGCATCAATGGGAATGCAAATGCAGATTGAGTCCATACAGAGCGTTTACCTACACCTTGGAAGAACAAGTCGATATCGAATCCCTTCCATGCACCACCTAAGTGGAAACTATATTCATAGCGAGGCATTGTGTTACCGATAACTTTCAAGTCACCGTGATCATCAGCAGTACCATTACCGCCATCGATTTTACCATCACCATTCAAGTCTTTGAATTTGATGTCACCAGGGCCATATACGAAGTTGTCAGTTTGGATACCAGTTTGGTCAGCGATACCTGGCTTATAGTTCCATGAGCCGTCAGCATTTTGACCATTGAAGTCATCTTCAGTGAAATAGCGATCTGTTTCAAATCCCCAGATATCACCATATGTTTGACCTGTGTAATAGTTTTCTAACAATTTAACGTCTGTATCCCATTTTGTAACAACAGCTTTAGCGTCGCCAATGTTGAAGTTAGCATATACATCAACTTCACCGAAGCGATGATTCCAGTTCACAGAAAGTTCCCAACCACGAGTGCGGAGAGTACCTGCATTTTCATAAGGAGCAGAAGCACCAACTACATCCGGTAACACTTTTGCAGGAGCAAGCATATCACGGTTTTCACGTTGGAACCAGTCAAATCCTACAGTAAGTGAATTATTCAAGAAACCAAGGTCAATACCCACGTTGAGAGTGCGAATGCGTTCCCAAGTCAAGCTACTTGATACCAATGAAGGCATGTCGAATTGGTTAACTTTGTTTGAACCATCCATCCAGTGGACATTGCTATCACTGATTTTGCTGATAGTAGACAAGAACATATATTGACCAACAGCATCGTTTCCGATTTCACCGAAAGAGAAACGCAACTTACCATTGTTAACGATATCTTTCAATGGAGCGAAGTAAGCTTCTTCAGAGAAACGATAACCTGCTGACATTGATGGGAAGAATGCCCATTTGTCACCTTCGGGGAATGAAGAAGAGCCGTCATAACGTCCATTCAATTCCAACAAGTAGATACCTTTGTAGTCATAGTTGATACGACCGAAATAACCAGCAGTACCACTATGTCCAGCCCATGAACTTGCATATTGGCTACCTGTAGCCAAGTTCAATTCAGGAAGTTGTTGGTTAATCAAATTCATTCTCTCTCCGCTGAAACCTTCATAAGAGATACCTTCGGCATTACCACCGAGCATAACATTAAAGTTGTGAGATTTATTAAGAGAGAAGTTATAGTTACCATATACATTGATAGTATAAGTGTTGTATTTATCGTTGGTGCGGACAGCAGTTGTGCTACCAGGACCTACGATGTAAGAAGGATTAACAGAACCCCAACCATAACCATAAACCGTAAAGTCAGCATATTTTTCACCAATATTGCGCACTTGATAGGTGAAATCAGCATTCAAAGAAAGTCCTTTGATGATGTCAGCTTTCAAATACGCAGTCATTTGAGTTTTGTCTTGAGTACGAGTGCGGTCACCAGCTTGTTTGATTTCGCTTAGAGCGCGGAAATCCATTCCGTCAAGTGTACCATAAGGACCAAAGAAAGAACCCCAACGCCACAAGTATTGATAAGGATTCAACCAGAAATATGGACGAGTGTATTCGCGACGTGACCAATTGAAACGAGCACCAGCCTTCAACCAATCAGTAACTTGAGTGTTAACATCAAAAGTTACATTGTATTTAGTCATTTCGTCTGGGTTAGCCTTCATTTGCCCTTCTTTTTCGCTATAGCCTAAAGACATATAGTAGTTGGTTGTGTTGCTTGTACCATTAACTGAGAAGTTGTGGCTTTGTGAAGGAGCAGCATTGTTATAGAAGATATCTTGTATATCCCAGTCAGCATAGAACAATGGAGTTCCATCAACAACAGCGTAGTCCCCTACGTTATCCCAGCTTTCAAATGGACGCAATTCGCGATAACCTGCCTTACCACTATTTTGTTCTTTCCAAGCTTCAGCATAAGGAAGCATCACGTCGAAATACATACCAAATAGTTCAACTGCGTCATCTGATTGACGAGCTTTACCTTGAATAGCAGCTTTCAATTGAGTTGGGACATCGGGATAGTTAGGTAGATAAGTAGCTTTATCCCAAGCGAAGTTATTAGAGTAGTTTACTGATACTCGATCTCTTTCTTTAGCACCTTTAGTTTGCACCAAAATAACACCAAAAGCAGCACGAGAACCATAGATTGAAGAAGATGCAGCATCTTTCAATACAGAGATTGACTCGATGTCTTGAGTGTTAAGCCAAGAAAGGTCTTCAGTAGGAACACCGTCAACAACGATAAGAGGGTTAGAAACACCGCCATTACTCAAAGTACCAAGACCACGAATGCGCATTGAAGCACTTTCGTTAAGGTCTCCTGATGTTTGTGTTATAGAAAGACCAGGGACAGCACCTTGAAGAGCTTTAGTCACGTCTGATTGGGGACGGCCTTCCATTGTTTTAGCGATATCGACAGTAGAAACAGAACCTGTCAAGTTTACTTTCTTTTGTGCGCCATAACCAACGATAACAACTTCGTCAAGAAGAGCATCAGCTGGAGTAAGAGTAAAAATCATGCCATTTGCGGCAGTAGCTTCAGCCGGACGGTAACCAATGTAGCTAACTTTTAGCATTGTTCCGGGCTTAACTTTAACACTGAATTTACCATCAATGTCAGTAGCTGTACCATTGCGTGAATTTCCCTTTTCAAACACGCTAGCGCCAATTACTGGCTCACCATTTTCGTCTACGACAGTACCGGTGATGGCACCAATTGATTGTTGGGTTGCCTGTGGTTCAGGATTGGCGTATGCTGTAATAGGCATACCGGCAGCCAACAATAGAGATAAAAAAAGATGTTTTCTCATGAATTTTTTTAATTAGTTACTAATTACAGTCATTTTACAACAACCTGATTTTGATAGGTTTAAGAATTCCCCAATCAAGGGGACAGCTTTCAAAGATGAAGTACCTTAAGGAAAGCCGCTTGTGTTATTTCCGAGCATATACAATAATTTAAGTTAATACTGTATCTCTTACTAAGAGATTTCACCATTTCATGTATTGCAAATTTAGATAATTTTATACAATCTACAAGTTTTAACGCAAAAAAAATTTAACCACACGCACAAAAATAGCATGAAATTGTTTTAATTCAGAGCAAACACGAAACACACTCCATCGAGTATTTCGCTGATATTCAGCGGAATACTCACTACACGAAATCTCTTAGTAAGAGATTTCACCATTTCATATTTTTTCACTAAATAATATTAAGGTTTCTATTTAATAACCCGAACTGATTTTCATAATATCAGAATCAAAAGACTCTCTTACTTTTGCTTTATTTTTCAATTTATTTCGATAGGTATAGATTGTGTTTACAGAATAATTTAAAATTTGTGCAATGCGTGAGCTATCGTCAATACCAAGTCGCATAAATGCCAAAATACGAAGATCGGTGTTTAGTTTTTCTTCATTTTGCAACATTATCTGTTCTTCATCTCTAAACAAGGCATTTACACCTGCGACAAAACCAGGATAGATGTGAAGAAAGGCATTATCAAACACATCATAAAACTCCTTACTCTGTTCCTCAACAAATTTTCCCGACTTGGTTATTTTATATAAATCATCAACTTTCCCTGTGGTTATTTTTCTATTCACCATTTTACTGAACTGATTGAGTTTATCCATGTATATTGAACATAAGCTCAAAAATTGGCTGATATAAAGTTCTTTTACTTTATTTGCATCACGCAAATGCTGTTGCAATAAAGCCATGCGTTTCATCTCTTTTCGCAGAAACAATAAAACACCGATAAGCAACATCAGCATCATCACTAATCCGGCAATAAAAGCATACATCAGATTTTGCCACGATGACACTTCGACTCTATGAGCCGACTCGATAATGGGAAGAGATTCCGCCGATTGCACCATGCGCATCAATGCATGACATTTTACCGCATTAGCAAGCGCAACCGATAAATAAGTATGGGCACGATCAACATCATTCCTCTTAAACAAACTTTCGCCAAGTTCCTGTAATGACATCACTTCAAGTGTTGCTGATTTTATATCGGCAATTGCTGACAATGCCAAATAATATAAAAAATCATTATCTTCATTATTCACCTGAGCAATATCGGATATTATGTGAGCTGCTCTCGCGTACAAATTACTTTCTTCCGATACCGAGTTGAGTAAATCCAATAATATTATCTTCGCTTTGGAATACTCATGATTGGCAAAATAATATTCACCTTGATTGAGTTTATACTGGGGAGAATCTTTATCGAGCAAAGAAATCAGATTAATTTGCGCCTCCATTGAAAGTCGGCCCCACTTATCTTGTTCTTTGGGATAATTCAGATAAAATGAAGCTATATATGAATACATTTGACGCCCTGCATCATAATATAATTCAAGCATTGATTTAGGAACATCTTCAGGCCCTATGCTCTCATATTCAGAAACTGCCTGTTGAATAAACCCGACCAAGGGCAAATATGTTGCTCTTTGTATTTTAAATGCCATTGCAATCGAGTCCATTTGTAATTCTATTGCTCTATCACGCCCTATTGTGAAATAATATAATGCCGAATCAGTATTAAATGCAGTATATTCTTCAGCCAGATGCATAGTCGATGAGAGCCACAGACTATCATTTACAGGATATTTCAAATACATTTTTTTTAATGATCCGATACGTTCCTGACGCGCATCGGTATAGACATCTCTTTTTAGTATCTCTTCATCAAGGCTTTTCAATACTTGGCTCACTTGATTGTCCGTTATTGATAATGCATTAACATTTAAGACACCCGCTAATATTACAAATAAACCAATAATATATATCTTCATTTCTGAATTTTATGATTAAAGAATTGACAAAAACATTAATTATATTAGGAATTATACATTCTCTTGTGGACAAATTTACGATTTTTTTGCCAAAAACTCTTTTTATTATAAATAGCTTAATATTATCTTTGCAATAAAATCAATCTATAAAAATGGGAATTTCATCTAAAATCTGGGACACAAAGGAGATTTCACCTGCATCAGGAAGTCCTCAAGCGGGAAGAAACATTGTCGTATTTGACAACATCAACGCCATTACCCATTTAAAATTCCCGGTAAAAACCGACTTTCTTTTGTCAATTGTTTGCGTTGAAGGACAGCTCAAAATATCGGTAGATGTAACGGAGCAAATCTTAACAAAACAATCTTTAATGGTATTAAGACCCGGCCACATCATTAATAGTTATGATGCAAGTGCCGACTTTAAAGGAATTTTTATCTTGGTAACAATGAATGCATTAAATGGGACATTACCTTCTATGTCTAAGTTCTATCCATGCGTAATGCATTTTTTAAACAACTCTGTAATACCTCTAAATCGCCAAGAACTTAACAATCAACTCAATTTATACCGATTGTTGCAAGATAAAATTAATGGTGGAGAGTATCCGTATAAGGAAAATGTAATCCAATCACTTTGCGAGGCAGTGTTTTATGAAACTCTTGGGCTGTATACCGCAAACATGAAGGAACAACCTGACAAATCTATCAAACGAAAAGATGAACTTCTGTATCAATTCATATCTCTTGTTGAATGCAGTTTCCGCAAACATCGCGATGTAAACTATTACGCCAACAAGTTAAAAGTTTCATCAAAACACCTTTCTTCTATTGTGAAAATAGTGAGTGGACGCACTGCCGGAGAGTGGATTGACTCTTACGTCATTCTCGAAGCAAAGATGATGCTCCGAAACACAGCAATGTCTATTCAAGAAGTGGGAGTAGCACTAAGCTTCTCCGACCAATCATTCTTTGGCAAATATTTTAAGCGACTTACAGGAAATTCTCCACGTGAATATCGTCAACTAAATCTAAACACAAAATAAGGCATGTTTAAATATTTCTTTGGGGTGTTATTTTCTTTAGCACTTACGCTTTCAGCAGATGTTTCTGCTCAAAGTAGCTTAACCAATGAGCGATTAGCTCAAGAAGGACGTCGCATAGGCAGAGACTATCATTTAGCAGTTAAATCAGGAGATATTGACTCGCAAAATGATGCCTTAAATCGTTTTAATGAAATTTTGACTACTTTGCGCAAGCAATCACAAGCCGATATTTTATCAAAAGCATTTAATAATGTAAATATTGTCTTAAACACTCCTGAAAAGGATGCATTACTATATTCACGTGCATTAATGAATGCAAAAGCAAAAAAAGATAGCATCGCAATCATGGATGCTATTGATATCGCTAAAAGTGTTAAAGACTTGTACACTATTGAACGCAACAATAATGATGCTGAGCAATATTATAGCCTATACAATCATGCTGTTGTTGGCGCCAATTTAGGAATCGAATATCGCTTGGCTACTGATGCAATAAATCGAATGGAAATTATTTCAGAAGCAGGCGAAATGAGACAATCATTAGCATCTGACAGCATCGCAACAAAGATTTTCAACAATTCATTTGACTATTATTCAATTACCATCAAAACTCCGGAAGAAGATGCTATATACTATAGCTCAGAAATGAAAAAAGCTATTGCTACAGGAGAACAAGCACAAGTAGATATCGTTTCAAGAATAGTACGAATGGTCTATGAGCGATATAAGTTTGATTGTAGCGATGAATCTGCAAAACTTTTCAATACCCGCCTCAATGAATTAATCTCCACCGAGTAGGACCCCTTCCTCTTTCAAGATACGGTCAATTTCCACAGCCATCGACCAACGATCTTTATCATTTCGATTTTCAAGGACAGCAATAAAGAGATTTTCCGATGGATATTTAGCCAAATAGGCTTGATATCCGCCATTATCGCCTGTGTGATAAACCTTTGTTGGAAATCCTGGTGTTTTATCAACAAACCATCCCATCGCATAGTAGGTGTTTGGGCGACGCTGATAATCACACAAATGGCTATCTGCTACCGACACGACCGGAGTATAGGCAAGGTCAAGCAATGAATCATTCAAGATAGCATTAGACGCCAATGCTCGCTCCCATTTAGCCAAATCTTTCACATTGGAATAAATTCCACCATCGGGGCGAGTAGCAAAAAACGTTTCTTCTCCATAATCCTTTTCGTGCCACTCCCCATCTTTCAATATATACCCATGAGATTGACACAATGGAGTAACATCGGGATTAAAATAATACGTTGATGACATTCCACTTCTATCAAATATCATTTCCTGCTGATAATCAACAAATTCTTTCCCAACAATCTTTTCAATTACACCGGCAATCAATAAGAATGTGGGGTTGACATAATCATAATATTCTCCAGGAGAGAATGTCAATTCCTTCACTTGAGGGAAATAGCTCATTGATACAGAATCATTGGCATATATCATTCTCTCACGAGACGAGCGATCTCGTAAATCGGGAATTCCCGATGATTGACTTGCCAAATGCTTCAATGTTACTATTTTCCAAAAATCAGCTGTAAATTCATGATAGAAAACACCCACTGGGGTATTCACATCCAACTTTCCTTGTTGTTGCAACATTAATGCCCCAACGACTGTAAATTGTTTTGAAATTGAAGCGATATTAAATGTTGTAGTATCTGCTATAGGACAACGTGTTTCCATATCGGCAATGCCATAATATTGCTCAATTAAGACACTATCGCCTTTCATTACCATCACTGCAGCACCCGGCTCATTAACACTGTAACGTGTTTGCATCAATGAGTCGATTCTTTCTGCAACAGTCTTTGCTACAGAAGCAGAGGCAATCATAAAGATTGCTAAAACAACAAATAATATACGTTTCATTTAACTTCTTGTTTTCCTATTATACGAACAATCGATGTAAATCATCAATAGATATTATACTGACAACGAGTTTTCCATCAGGAGTGTAATTAGGCGTTGCGAGTTTAAATAAATCGCTCATGAGATGCTCCATATCGGCTTGTGTTAACGATTGTCCTACCTTTATTGATGCTGCATATGCCATTGACAATGCAATTTTCTCTTTCAATCCGGCACCTATCTCCTCACCACTTTCAGTAACACTTTCTATCATCTTCAATATGGCGTCTTTAGAGTTCACTCCATCAATTACCGATGGAACTCCATTTATACTCCATGAGTTATCTCCAAGATACGAAACATCAAAACCCACCGCACATACCTCTTCATAAATACTTTCCATGATAGCATTTTGTGATGACGATAGTTGCAACACTTCTGGAAATATCACTCGTTGTGTTGACATAGCTCCAAGCTGAGCTAAGTCCATATATCTATCATATAAAATTCTGACATGTGCTCGTTGCTGATCTATTACCATCAAACCGGATTTCGATGGAGACAGAATATATCGATTTTTTATCTGTATAAAATTTGGGGCGACATCGTCAGACTCAATATCTAATTTAGATTGTACTATTACCTCCTCTTCTTGATTATCAGTAATTGCACCGATATCATTTATCGCACTTGCGCGTATATTTTCTATGCGATTATCTCGTTTACCTATAAAATTGGCATATAATTTTTCCCAATCTCCGGTAACAACATTAGTTTCTCTACGCCAAGAAGATGACACACCTCCTCCACTTGATTTCGGAGCTGATGTAGTTGTTAACTTAGTAAACGGATTATATGACAAATCAAGTTCGATACCATGTTGAGCATTTGCATCTGGTTTAAATGCCGGAATATCAGGCATATCATCTGCATCAAAGTCTATTGATGGAACAGCATTAAACTTACCCAATGATTCTTTTATCGCAGCAACAAGAATTTGCCATATTAATTGCTCGTTTTCAAACTTGATTTCATTCTTAGTCGGGTGAATATTCACATCAATCGTATCAGGAGCAACATTAAAATTCAAAAAATAATTAGGTTGTTCATCTGACGGTATTAGCTGCTCATAACACTGCATCACGGCCTTGTGGAAATATGGATGTCGCATGTTGCGACCATTAACAAAAAAATACTGAAGGGCATTGCGTTTTCTTGCACACTCTGGCAATCCTACAAATCCGGCGATTTTCACTATTGAGGTATCGGTCTCAACGGGAATGATTTGTTTTTCCAATGACTTGCCAAACAACTCCCCAATACGTTGTTTCAATGAACCTCGCAACAACTGATGCAATACAGCGTCATTATGAATAAGTGTAAATTCCAATTCCGGATTAACAAGAGCCAATCGCTCGAATTCTCGCAATATATTACTTAATTCTACGGAATCCTTTTTCAAAAACTTGCGCCGCGCAGGAACATTGAAAAACAAATTTTTCACAATCATATTACTTCCGGGCTGGCATGCCTCAGGTTCTTGGCTTTCTACTTTTGACCCATTTATTATCAATCTTGTACCAATGCTTTCATCCCTACGCATTGTACGCAAATCGACCTGAGCGATAGCGGCAATAGACGCAAGCGCTTCTCCTCTAAAGCCCATCGTGTTTAGAGCAAACAAATCAGCAGCCTGACTGATTTTTGATGTCGCATGTCGCTCAAATGCCAATCGCGCATCGGTGTCGCTCATTCCACATCCGTCATCCACAACTTGAATCAATGTGCGACCTGCATCTTTAAGAATAATCTGTATATGAGTAGCTCCGGCATCAACCGAATTTTCCACCAATTCCTTTATTACCGATGCCGGACGTTGAATAACCTCCCCTGCCGCTATTTGATTAGCGACCGAATCCGGCAAAAGTTTTATTACATCACTCATCTATATCTTTATTTTAGGCAAACAAAGATACAACAACCCATGCTCATATACAAGCCATTTTATCTACACAATATCAACAATCATTTCAATTGCGATAATCGCTCGGAATCTCCCACAAGCCACACGATATCCCCCACTTCAAATGGGACTTCTCCGGTTGGTTTAATATATTCATCGTCTCGCTGAATTGCAACAACAAGCGCCGAGTAATCATTGCGTAATGAGGCTGTCGCTGTTGTTTTACCCAACAATGGCGAGTTATCAGTCAACTGAATATTAAACATTTTCACTTTTATATGCGCATCTCCGTTTTCGGGCTCATCATGTGCCTCAATCACTGGTAATAATCGTTGAAGTTGTTCATCGGTACCTATTATCCCTAACACATCACCCGGAAATATGCGAGTATCACCTTTGGGGATAAGGATTGTAGATGCTCCACGTTGAATACTTACTATATTCACACCATATTGTTTACGCAGATTAGAGTTTTTCAATCGTTCTCCCACAAACGGACAATTATATCCAACTTCCATATAAGCTAAGTGCAAATCACTAATAAGACTATTATTTTTCCCACTTTTGCGCAATTCTCGTTCATTTAGGTTGTTCATAAATTTTGATTCGATATTGCGCATGCGGCGTTTAACCTTTTTAGAGAAGAAGAAAATAATCATAATAAATACGGCGAGACCAAAAGTTATACCCACTGCCATTGAATAAATAGAGGTTAACACATAAACGACAAAGCCTAATGCTAATATAAATCGAAATATTGACATTACAATCAAGGGGACATCAAAATGTGCATTAGCTGCTCTCAACCTCTTCCGTTCAATTTTCTTTGACACCGGATAGGACAGTGCCAACAAGAATGGAGCCATAGCCACTAACGTAATTATACTTCCGGTCAATTTGTACCACGCTGGCATTACACTTATCAACCAGGGTAATACTATTTTAAGTGATATTAATGATATCGCAATCAATACTATTGAATATAGCATCACTCGCCACAAATAGCGTTTAAATAACGATGCCCATAGTTTTCCTGTTTCACTCTCACTTGTAGCACTCTGTGAATATCTATCTATTAAGAACTGTAGGCGTCGTGGCAAATGTTTCTCGATAAAATCACACACAGGATTAGACATTTTTATAAAATATGGCGTTGTGAATGTTGTTAACACCGACACTGCAACAACAATCGGATATATCGTCGGGTCCAATACGCCCAAAGATAAACCCAAAGATGCTATAATAAATGCAAATTCCCCTATTTGTGTCAATGAAAAGCCGGATTGTAGCGCTACCCGCAAAGACTGTCCGGTAACCAGCATCCCAAATGTGCCAAAGAATATCATTCCCAATATAACGACTCCTGACAAGATTAATATCGGAGATATATATTCAACTATGATAACGGGATCAACCATCATTCCTACAGAGATAAAAAATACAGCACCAAATAAATCTTTCACCGGTGCAACTACCTTCTCTATACGCTCAGCCATGCTTGTTCCCGCAAGAATTGAGCCCATCACAAATGCCCCCAAAGCCAACGAGAAGCCACAATATACCGAAAATACTGCCATTCCGAGGCACAATCCCATTGACACTACAAGCAATGTTTCGCTATTTAAAAATCGACGTGTGGCATTAAATAGTGATGGCAATACAAACACTCCTACAAGGAACCACATCACCAAGAAAAACACAAGTTTTCCCACACTATATAGCATCTCTCCCCCCTCGACACTATTATTTACTGCAATAGAGGATAGTATAACCATCATTAATACAGCAAATAAATCCTCTACTATCAATACAGCAAATACCATTGACGCAAACTTCTTTTGGCGCAAATTCATATCGGTAAATGCCTTAATAATAATTGTTGTTGACGACATTGACAACATTCCTCCAAGGAACAGACTATTTATATTTGAGAATCCCAAGAAATGCCCTATTGCAAATCCGCCTGCCATCATTCCCATTACGATTATGAGTGCCGTTACTACTGCCGAGCCTCCCACATTTAGCAGTTTTTTGAAGCTAAACTCAAGTCCAAGCGAAAATAGCAATACAACAATACCTATCTGAGCCCAAAATTCAATGTTTTCTTCAGTTGTAACAGATGGAATATATTCAAAATGAGGGCTCGCCAAAAAACCGGCAACAATATACCCCAACACTACCGGCTGTTTCATCCATTTAAACAATACGGTAACAACTGCTCCAAGTATTAGAATTAAGGCTAAATCAGATATTAGACTCTCTATATTTAATTCAGCAACAGATGCGACTGCGTCTGTTACTTGCGCCATAATTAATAATGTTGTCATATTTATATATTTTAGACACCCACAGATAATAGCAAGGTGTTATTCAATTGTTTTAAGGCACTTAATAGTTTAGGATAATCTGTTGATTCTTTAGCAACTATAGCAAAATTAATGCGGGTGATGTTTTCACTATAGTCATATTCAATATGCACATTGCTCATGTGTATATTATATATAATCATCACTCGTTTATAATCATCAATATTATTGACGATGCCGACTACTTTTACTTTGAGAATGCGTGTTTCCGAACCAATTTTTATTCTGTGTTCAAATTTCTCAAGTTGAACAAGAATAAACAAAATCAATAAAGTTGCTATAATTGACAACACATACAAACCAACACCCACAGCCATTCCTAATGTTGCCACCATCCATATTCCGGCGGCTGTAGTCAATCCTTTCACTGAGCCCTTCATTTGGATAATTGCACCGGCACCAAGAAATCCGACTCCCGTAATAACCTGTGCAGCAATGCGTCCTGGATCTCCATTTTTCAGTCCAAGATAGACCTGTGGAACATATATAGATATCAACATTGCAAGAGTCGCCCCCATTGAAATTAATGCAAATGTGCGCACTCCGGCAATCTGGCCTTTTCGCTTTCGTTCAAGACCAATAACCGACCCTAATATCAGGCTAAGGCACATTTTGAATATAGCAGAAGCTGTTGTAACCTCTGTACCGGCTATTTCTGCAACAAAATCATGCCACGATAATATCATGTTGTGTTCTATTTTTTTAATGTAAATTTCTTTGATGCTAAACGATAATCATCGGCAAATAGTTCTACCATATATTCTCCTGGATTTAGAACTGTATTTACATCCCAATAAATATTGATATCGGCAATTTCCTCGCCTGCATACTCTATCGTCTTGCGAGCCGTACATTGCAATGATGCTCCCTCAAACTCAAATGAGCCTGCATCTCCAAGAAGATTTCCTTCTGGCGTTGTTATGCGCAAATAAATTACTTTTTCTCCCACAGGTGTTGAATTATTTTGAGGGATAGTAAATGAGACCATCAGTTGTTTAGCCTTCTTCACCTTTTTCTCTGTTTTACCATTCTTTTTCAAAGGAGTCAACGACAAGCCTGTTACATTGAGTTTTTCAGCCAACGTCATGCGTTCCGACAACTCTTCGTTTTTGCGTGTTGCCTCTTCTACTCGCTCTGACAATTCTGCATTGCGATTCTTTATCTTCTTATTTTCTGCCTTAAGACCTGCATTTTCTTTACCCAATGAATCTATTTGCGCTACATAGTGGCGAAGAATTCCTTTTAGGGTTTCTATTTCCGACTGCAACTCTTTTATGCGTGCAGCACTCTTCTTTTTTTCACTGTTCAATTCTTGCAAAAGCTTCTCCACTTTACTTTTTGCAGCCGCATATTTTATTAGAATTGAATCATTAGCTAATTTTTGTGCTTGATTTTCATATTGCACAAATTCATCATTCAATGCTTGATATTCCCCGGCAAGTTGTAGTTGTTCATTAGTCAATTGCAATTGTTCATTTTCTGCTACAATCTCGCTCACTTTGCTTCCCATAACAGATGTAATTACTATCAAAGCAATTACAACCACAGCGAGTACACCTCCTAAAATAACAACTATTTTCTTTAATTTATCAGGATCTAAATTCAAATCTAATTTCATTTTTTTATTGTATTATTTATTTTATCGCAAATTTAATAAATAGACCTCTTTCAATAAAATATTATAGGCCCAAATTTAACATTTGAGCCTATCCCTTAATTTATAATAACAATTTTATATACTAAAATATAGAAGAATATGAATCTTCAAACAATCGGCTACGAGCCACCATACATGCACCTATCATACCCGCTTTCGCTCTTAACGATGATGCACACACTATTGTATCTTTATTTACTAAGTTTAATGAATATTTGCGTATTGCAGTCTTCATGGGCTGTATTAAATAATCTCCGGTCATTGACAACAAACCTCCTATAACGACCATCTCCGGATTAAAAATATTTATTAATCCGGCTATCGCTTTACCCAAATTAATACCAACCTCTTCTATCAATTCAATACACAAAATATCCTCATCATTTACAGCTTTTACTATTTTTTCAAGCGTAATATCTTTGCCTTCCTTTATATCATCGGAAAGCACCGAGATTTCCCCTATATTAACACGCTCTATCAACTTGCGATATACGGCATAACCTGATGCTTCTGTTTCAAGGCAACCTTTTTTCCCACAATGACAGATAACTTGATTATCATAAACCGGGACATGACCAAACTCTCCCGCAAATCCCGATTTTCCTAAATAAATCTTTCCATCTATTACCATTCCCAAGCCAATACCCCAACTTGCATTAATATACAATACATTTTTATGGGATTTAGCAGTGCCTTTCATGAATTCTCCATAGGTCATTGAGCGAGTGTCATTATCAACACACACAGGATACCCCACCATTTCAGACATAATCTGAGCAAGTGGATCTTCGCCGAAATTAAACCAGCTATAACTATATCCGGAATCAGGATTTACACGACCAGATACATTTACACATATATTTAAGATTTTATCACTATCTATATCTAAAGCATCTATAAAATCACGTATTTGATTACAGAGTATTCGGAGACCGGCTTCAGAATTTTCAAATACATATGGTAAATTAATCTGATTTTCAATCATCTCACCGCTAAAATTAATCAATCCGATATTCATAGAATAGCGTCGGACATCAACACCGATAAAATATCCCGATGTCGGATTTAATCCATAAAGACTGGGATGACGCCCCCCACTTCGTTCCAACTTACCATATTCCGACAAAAGCCCTGACGCACACATTTCATCGATAAATTTAGTAACTGTTGGGATACTTAAATCCAATACAAGAGCCAGATCATTTATTGTAGAATTTCCATTATGAATATAATATGATATAATGCGTTTCTTCATCAACGCACTTTTACTTCCGGTCTCAATTTCTCTTAGTAATGTATGTGTCATGTTATAAAGTTAGTAAATATTTTGTCGTTAGTGTTTGTATTGCAAAGTTAAAAAAAACTTTTAAATTAACAATCATTTATTAAAACCATATTATTTTAAATCGACGATTTGCACTACTCTATCTTTCTGCAAATTTTTAAACCAAATTTCGTGATTAAATTATTAAAAATATTTACTTACTTGTTTTTTTATATTAAATATAATTCATATATTTGCATTAAATCTTAAATGCGTTAATATTACTAATGAAACATATTGCAACAAAAAAAATGAATTTTATAGCAACAAATAGCATAAAATCCATTTTTGTTACCATTATCACTGCATTCTCATGCCTATGTAATGCATATTGTCAAGTATCCCAAAACACAGATATTCTAATTGTCGGTGGCGGAGCAAGTGGTGTATCGGCTGGTGTACAAGCTGCAAGAATGGGTGCATCGGTTATAATCGTCGAAGAAACATCTTGGGTGGGTGGCATGTTAACATCTGCAGGAGTAAGTGCGATTGATGGCAATAACGATCTTCCCTCCGGAATGTGGGGTGAATTCAAAGACTCTCTCGTAAACCATTATGGCTCAGCCGAAGCGCTTCAAACAGGATGGGTGAGCTATGTACAATTTGAGCCATCTGTCGGCAACAAAATTTTCAAAAACATCATCTCCAAAGAACAGAAAATACAATTACTTCTAAATACGAAATTAGAAACACTTAGATACAATCAAAAAGGTAAATGGATTGCACAATTAAAAGATTGCAATGGGGGGATTAATGTCATTTCAGCTTCTATAATTATTGACGCAACAGAGTTGGGTGACATTGCAAAAATGACAGGGATAAAATATGACATAGGCATGGAAAGTCGCAATTTCACAAAAGAGGAGATTGCGCCTGAGCATGCCAATGGAATTATTCAAGACCTAACCTATGTCGCAATTCTGAAAGACTATGGAAAAGACGCAACTATTGAAAAACCGGAAGGATATGATCCTTCAATGTATGCTTGTTCTTGTATCAACGAACTATGCACAAACCCTTCTGAGCCGGATCGCATGTGGAGTCACGACATGATGATTACCTACGGGAAATTACCAAATGACAAATACATGATAAACTGGCCAATAGAAGGAAACGATTATTATTTAGACATAATCGAGCAATCTCCGAAAGAACGACAAGAAGCATTAAAGAGTGCCAAAAACTTCACTCTTGGGTTCATTTATTTTCTTCAAACAGAGTTAGGGTTTAATACATTGGGGCTTGCCGACGATGAATTTCCCACTGCCGACAAGCTTCCATTCATCCCTTACCATCGTGAAAGCCGACGCATTCATGGGGAAGTGAGATTTACACTAAACCACATCACACAACCCTACTCTCAGGAAGACGCGCTCTATCGCACAAGCATTGCTGTAGGAGACTATCCGGTGGATCATCACCATGCAAGATATACCGGTACTGAAGAACTGCCTCGTTTATATTTCCATCCGGTACCATCATTTGGTTTACCACTCGGGACATTAATTCCTCAAGGAGTTGATAACCTAATTGTAGCAGAGAAATCAATCTCTGTTTCAAACATCGTCAACGGAACAACTCGTCTACAACCGGTTGTACTGCAAATTGGTACTGCTGCCGGTACACTTGCGGCACTTGCGGTAAAAGAAAACATCACTCCGGCGCAAGTGAGTGTAAGACAGGTACAACGCTCAATCCTTGAAGCAGGAGGATATCTGATGCCATACCTTGATGTAGCTAAAGGTGACACACGTTTTAAAGCCTATCAACGTATTGGAGCAACAGGTATTTTAAAAGGAGAAGGGCGCAATGTTGGGTGGGCTAATCAAACATGGTTGAGAGCCGATACACTATTATTATCGACCGAACTCGATGGGTTAAAGGAGATATTTCCCAAAATGACTTACCGCTTACCATCAAATACGATTGCATTAACCTATAAAGATGCAATTGACTTGATAGAAAACATAGCAGACACTCACCACATCAAAACCGGAGACGTCAAGAACTCCGTATCAGAGATATTAAAGAAGTATGACATCACTGAATACAATAATTCTCAGAATATTAAACGAGGTGATTTTGCCATTTTGATTGATGAAATTCTTAATCCATTTGAATACATGGACATATCACTGAAAGGCAAATTCATAAGAAAAGAATAACGCATTATGAGTAACCGCAGAAAATTTTTAAAAGACATTGCTGCCGTGGGAGCTTCTGCTTTTGCGGCTCAAGCATTAATGAGCTGTTGCGATACAAGCGACAAAGAAAAAGCTCGCATTGCAGCAGCTGCTGACGAAGCAAATTGGTTAGTACCGAAAAACGAAGGGTTAAAAATCACAGGGACATTCCTCGATGAAATCTCCCACGATATTCCCCATCAAAACTGGGGGATGAAAGAATGGGATCAAGATTTCCAACACATGAAAGCTATTGGCATCGATACAGTTATCATGATTCGTTCTGGATACCGCAAATTTATAACTTACAATTCCCCATATCTATTAAAGAAAGGATGTTATAAGCCATCACAAGACTTGCTTGAAATGTTCTTGACTCTTGCCGATAAATATAACATGAAATTCTATTTTGGATTGTATGACTCAGGTCGTTACTGGGACACCGGTGACTTGTCATGGGAGATTGAAGACAACAAATATGTAATTGACGAAGTGTGGCAAAACTACGGTAGCAAGCACAAGAGCTTCCAAGGGTGGTATATCAGCGGTGAAATCAGCCGACAAACAAAAGGTGCCATCGAAGCATTCCACGCAATGGGTAAACAATGTAAAGATGTTTCTGGTGGACTTCCAACATTCATCTCTCCATGGATTGATGGAAAAAAAGCTGTTATGGCATCAGGTTCTGCATTAACTAAAGAACAAGCTGTATCTGTTCAAGAACATGAACGCGAATGGGGCGAAATCTTTGATGGAATTCATGATGTTGTTGACGCATGTGCTTTCCAAGATGGTCAAATCGATTATGACGAACTTGATGCATTCTTCGAAGTTAACAAACGTCTTGCTGACAAATATGGTATGCAATGCTGGACCAATGCTGAATCTTTTGACCGCGACATGCCAATTAAATTCTTCCCTATCAAGTTTGACAAACTTCGCTTGAAACTTGAAGCAGCTAAGCGTGCAGGCTATGATAAAGCTATCACTTTTGAATTCAGCCACTTCATGTCTCCACAATCAGCCTACTTGCAAGCAGGACATTTATATGATCGTTACAAAGAATATTTTGGCATTAAATAATAAACACGCATCATGAAACAAAAAGTTCATTTCGGATATTTATTATTTCTATCATTTGTAGCTGCATGGGGAGGGTTCCTATTTGGTTACGATGAAGCAGTAATTTCAGGTACAATCTCTGAAGTATCGACACAATTCAATCTCAATGATGGAATGAAAGGATGGTTTGTCTCAAGCGCATTACTTGGAGCAATCATCGGTGTGATTTTTGGTGGAGCACTTGGTGACAACATTGGACGTAAAAAAACAATGATATTATCAGCTCTACTATTTACCGTTTCAATGATTGGATGTGCTATCAGTGGAACATTCATCGAACTTGTACTTTATCGCATTGTAGGTGGTATGGGTATCGGGTTGGCGTCAATTGTATGTCCGCTATACATTTCTGAAATTTCAGTACCTCAACACCGCGGACTATTGGTATCTCTTTACCAACTTGCGGTAACAATAGGTGTAGTTGCGGCATATATCATTAACGACCAACTATTAAGCTTGGCACAAGAAGGTGAAGCACTTGGCAATTTCTTTGATAAGATATTCATTACCGAATATTGGAGAGGAATGTTAGGAATGGGTGTTGTTCCTTCATTATTCTTCCTTATTATAGTAATGTGTATCCCTGAAAGTCCACGTTGGCTCATCACTAAAGATAAAATCTCTCATGCTGAAAACATTTTCGGTCGCATATACTATACTAAAGAAGATGTGAGCGCACAAATTGCGGCTACTCAAGAAGTGAGTAGGAACTCAGGTAACGAAAAATCAGAGTTTAAACTATTATTCCAACCAGGCATCTTCAAAGCATTGATTATCGGTATGGCAATTGCCATACTTGGTCAATTCATGGGAGTAAATGCAGTACTTTACTACGGACCAGAAATCTTCAAAGGCGCAGGGCTTGCAAGTGACGACGCATTGTTCTATCAAGTAATCGTAGGTCTTGCCAACATGATTACAACAGTTCTTGCAATGTTCATCATCGACAAAATCGGTCGCAAGAAACTCATCTATTATGGTGTATCGGGAATGATTGTTTCACTCTTGTTAATTGCAGCATACTTTATTTGGGGCGAAGCAATGAACATCTCAAGCTACTACTTGCTTGTATTCTTCGTGCTTTACATCGTGTGTTGTGCCGGTTCAATTTGCGCAGTTGTTTGGGTTATCCTCAGCGAAATGTATCCCATCAAGGTGCGTGCCGTTGCAATGTCAATTGCAAGCTTTGCATTGTGGATTGGGACATTCCTCATCGGACAGCTAACACCCTGGTTATTAACCAATATAACGCCACAAGGGACATTCTTGCTATTTGCAATATGCTGTATTCCTTACATGCTCATCATGTGGAAAGCAGTCCCTGAAACAACAGGAAAATCACTTGAAGAAATTGAGAAATATTGGACAAAAAAGTAACATATACTATACTATAACTAATATAAATAATGGATTTTAAACAATTAGCAGAACAGTACAAAACCGAACTACTTGATTCGGTACTTCCTTTCTGGCTTGAAAAATCTCAAGACAAAGAGTTTGGCGGATTTTTCACATGCCTTGATAGAGAAGGGAATGTCTTTGACACCGATAAATTTATCTGGTTACAAGGGCGCGAGGTGTGGATGTTCTCTATGCTCTACAACAAAGTGGAAAAACGCCAAGAATGGCTTGATGCAGCAATTCAAGGTGGAGAATTCCTCAAAAAATATGGGCATGACGGCAATTACAACTGGTATTTCTCTCTAACTCGCGAGGGTAAACCACTTGTAGAGCCCTACAACATCTTCTCCTACACTTTTGCAACAATGGCTTTTGGTCAATTAAGCATCGCAACCGGCAACAAAGAATATGCCGAGATTGCTAAAAAGACTTTTGACATTGTATTATCTAAAGTTGATAACCCTAAAGGAAAATGGAATAAAATCCATCCGGGTACACGCTCGTTGAAAAACTTTGCATTACCAATGATTCTTTGTAACCTTGCTCTTGAAATAGAGCCTCTTTTAGACGAAGAATTCATGAAAAAGACAATTGATGTGTGTATTCACGAAGTAATGGATGTATTCTTACGCCCTGAACTCGGTGGACTCGTTGTAGAAAATGTAGCCGAAGACGGTTCTTTGGTTGACTGCATGGACGGACGCCATATGAACCCTGGACATGCCATTGAAGCAATGTGGTTTATCATGGACCTTGGCAAACGCCTAAACCGTCCTGAACTCATTGAAAAAGCCAAAGACACTGCTATACGCATGGCTGAATATGGCTGGGACAAAGAGCATGGTGGTATTTTCTATTTCATGGACCTAAAAGGACACCCCACTCAAGAACTTGAATGGGATCAAAAACTATGGTGGGTACACATTGAAACTCTCATCTCAATGATTAAAGGATATCAACTCACAAAAGATCCTCGTTGTCTTGAATGGTTTGAGCGTGTACACAACTACACATGGGAACATTTCAAAGACCAAGAACATCCTGAATGGTTTGGTTATCTAAATCGTCAAGGAGAGGTGTTACTCAACCTTAAAGGTGGTAAATGGAAAGGATGTTTCCACGTTCCTCGCGGACTATACCAATGTTGGCAAATTTTAGAAACACTCTAATTTAATATTAACTAACAAATCTCAATTATTATGGAGTCTAACTCAAAATCAACAAGCACATTGCGACGCATGTTCGTTGCTATGTTGCTAATGGTTGCAATTCCGGCTATCGGTTTTGCACAAAAAGCGATTTCGGGTACAGTAACCGATGAATTGGGAGAGCCATTGATTGGCGTTAGCGTTACCGTAAAAGGTACATCTGTAGGTGTAAGTACTGACCTTGATGGTAAGTACACCGTACAAGCTCGCGAAGGCCAAACAATCAACTTCTCTTACGTCGGCATGGATCCTGTCGCAGTTAAAGTGGGTAACCAATCGGTTATCAATGTAACCATGCAACAAAATGCAGAAAACCTTGATGAGGTAGTTGTTGTAGGTTATGGTAAACAAAAGAAATCTTCAATCACAGGTGCTGTATCAGCAATCAAAGGTGATGAGCTATTGGCTGCTCCTTCTACCCAGCTAACTCAAATGCTTGGTGGTAAAGTTGCCGGTATTTCTTCTATCCAAACTTCAGGTGAGCCTGGTGTTGACCAAGCATCTTTGAGAATTCGTGGTTCAAGCAAGGCTGTTACCTACATCGTTGATGGTGTTCCCCGCTCTATCGACGAAATCGATCCTAACGACATTGCAAGCCTTTCTGTTTTGAAAGATGCTGCCGCAACTGCCGTTTATGGTCTTAACGCTGCCGGTGGTGTTATCATCGTTACTACAAAAAAAGGTTCTGAAGGTAAACCTCGTGTAACTTATGATGGGTCTGTGGGTGTATCTATGAATGCCAACTTCCCTAAATTCATGAATGGTCTCCAATTCATGAACTATTACAACATGGCTGACATGATGGACCAATTGGCAAGCGGACAAATCACTGATCGTTCTCAATACCAACCTAAGTACACTCAAGAAATGTTCCAATTGGTATCTAATGGTGATCCAACTGACGGATACCACGATTACAACTATATTGATGAAGTATTTGGTACAGGTACAACTACTAAGCACACTCTTTCTATGCAAGGTGGTACTGACACACACAACTACTATGCTTCAATCGGTTACTTGGGACAAGAAGGTAACATTGACAACTTTGACTACAACCGTTACTCAATGCGTTTTAACTTAGAGTCTAAACTTGCTAAGTATTGGACATTGACAATGGGCGCTTCAGGTTTCGTTTCTGATCGCTCTCAACCCGGTTATGACTCAGGTGGTGCCGACAACGGTACTTATGAAGCAGGTTACATGTCTATTGCAAAACAAACTATTGCAATGCACCCCTATCTTGCTCCTAAGGTAGATGACATTTACACAGGTATCTGTTCTAATAACCTTTCTGTGCCAAACAGCCCTCTTGCTGCCATCTATGAATCAGGTTACAAGAAAACTAACTCTCTTGACTTGCGTTCAAACATCTCTTTGCAATTTGACTTCCCATGGGTAAAAGGCCTTTCTGCCAAAGTTACCGGAGCTTATGACTACGCTAACTCTCGCAACAAAAACCTTTCTACACCATTCAAAGTAAATCAATACGACAAAGTGGGTGGTACATTCACTGTTGTTAATGGTGAAAAAGGAACATCAGTAAAAGTTGGTGAAGGTTCTACTTACTCACAACAACTTCTTGGTCAATTCCAATTGAACTATGACAACACTTTCAACAAAGTACACAATGTATCAGCATTGGCTTTGCTTGAAATGCGTGAAAACAAATCAAACTCTCACTCAGCTTATGCTAAAGACCTTGATTTCCCTGAACTTCCTGAACTTGGAATGGGAACAATGGAAAGCATCGGTGGTTGGAGCAATAAATCTCGCATGATGGGTTATGTGTTCCGCGCAAGCTACAACTACGATTCAAAATATTTTGTAGAATTCAGTGGCCGTTACGACGGTTCTTACAAGTTCTCAGGTAACGTTTCTGACAAACGTTGGGCATTCTTCCCCTCTGGATCTGTTGCATGGCGCATCACTCAAGAAAGCTTCATGGAATCTACTCGTTCATGGTTGGATGACTTGAAACTTCGTGCTTCTGTCGGCCTGATTGGTGACGACTCAGGTTCTGCTGCTTATGCATTCTTGAGCACATACGCATTCGGTAACAAATTGTTCCTTGACAATACTACAGTTAACTCACTTTACCTTCAATATATCGCCAATCCTAACTTGACATGGACTAAAACTCGTTCATGGAACTGGGGTTTTGATGCAACAATGTGGGGTGGTAAACTTGGTATCGAATTCGATGCATTCTACAACTACACTTATGACATTCTTCAATCTCTTGGTTCTAACTATCCACCATCAATGGGAGGTTATCACCCATCATATGCCAACTTAGGTGCTACTGACGCTCGCGGTATTGACATCTTGATTACTCACCGTCACAAATTTGACGTTGCAGGTAAACCATTCAACTACTCAATCGCAGCTAACCTATCATGGGCTGAAAACCGTTGGATTAAATATCCTGACGCTGCCAACATCCCTGAATGGCAAAAAGTTACAGGCACAAGCTTGAACGCTACTTATGGTTGGGTTGCTGACGGTCTTTTCCGTTCAGAAGAAGAGATTGACAACTCTGCATGGTTTGGTACTCGTCCTAACGTGGGTGACATCAAGTATGTTGACCGCAATGGTGACGGTAAGATCGACTGGGATGACCGCGGTCGCATCGGTGACGGTCTTCGCCCGGAAATCACATTTGGTCTTAACTTAGCTGCTGAATGGAATGGCATTGATATCAATGCTCAATTCACAGGCGGTGCTAAATTTGACGTATCTATGACAGGTACCTACTACAACGGTTATGACGACAACACTATCTGGACTCAAACATTCAAAGAAGGTGGTAACTCTCCTTTATTCCTTGTCACAAATGCTTGGAATCTCGACAATCCTAATGGTTCAATGCCTCGTTTGACAACAGGTAACACCGGACATGGTAGCGACAATGGTCTCGCTTCTACATTCTGGTTCCGCAAAGGTGACTACGTGCGCTTGAAATCAGCTCAAATCGGTTACACATTCCCTAAAAAATGGATGAGCAAAGCTGGTATCGAAAAACTTCGCGTTTATGTTGAAGGTTCTAACCTCTTCACTCTCGATGACCTACCCAGCGGATTTGACCCTGAGTCTCCTGAAGTTAACAACGGTTACTATCCACAACAACGCACCATCATGGGTGGTTTGACTCTAACTTTCTAACACATTAGACCAATGAAAACAAAATTTAATATATTACTTTTAACGCTTGCTGCAGCAATGCCGTTGGTGTCGTGTGATGATTATCTTGATACCACCCCCACCGACTCTGCATCAGATAAACTTATCTGGAGCAACTATGAATATGCTCAGTTGCAAGCCAACTATATGTATGAAGACGTTCAATACATCGGTACATATGGTACAGGATATGGTTGCTCAAGAGACTGTTCTATAGGTCTATCTGAAGCCTTGACTGACCTATTCAAATATGGTGGTTACAACTACACTTCTCTTAACCGTATCCCAAGCGAAATGGCTTATGGCGGTGTTTCGACCTTGACAAATGGTTATGTAGATACCTATCTTGGAGCATGGGGAACAATGTATAAATACATCGCTACTGCTAACCAAAGCATCGCCAACCTCAAAAAGTATGGTACATTTGCTGAAGACCAAAAAGCTGAAATCGAAGCTGAATTCCGTTTCTTCCGCGCATTGTACTATTCTATATTGGCAAAACGCTATCCTCAATTGATTATTTACACTGAAAATCTTGATGAATATCAAAAAGATAAAGGTACATCTCCTGTATCTGAAGCTTATGAACTCATCTACCAAGACTTGATGTTTGCAGGTGAAAACCTTCCTGTTTCAATCACTCCTAACGGGCGTTTGACTTCTGGTGCTGCTTATGCTCTTCTTTCTCGCGTGATGCTTTATGCTGAACGTTGGGCTGATGCCAAAGCAGCGGCTGAAGAAGTAATGAAACAAGGTTATTCAATGCCTGCAAGCCTTGAAACTCCATTTACCAATGGTGGTGAAGGTGCAATATTCCAAATCTGTTTTGACTTGACTGCTAAAACTCACCAATTCGATGCTTACTATTCTCCCGGTGGTGACAAAGCGGCTTATGGCAACCCTGTAAGCGGTGGCTATGGCTGTCCTACTCAAGAAATGGTTGAATCATTTGAAAAGGCTGGTGGTACTAAAGTTGACTGGACAAGATGGCACAATGAGGCCGGTACTAACGACACTCCTCCATATGCTCAACTTGAGCCACGTTTCCACCACACTATCCTTTACAACGGAGCTACATGGAAAGATCGCACTATCGAATCATATGTTGGTGGTGCCGACGGATGGCTTGAATGGATGAAAGGCGACATGTGTGATGGAAAATCTACAACAGGTTACTATTTGCGCAAACTTGTTGACGAAAACAACATGTTTGCTGATGGTGCTAAGAGTACTAAACCTTACACATTCATTCGCTATGCCGAAGTTCTTCTTAACTATGCTGAAGCTTGCTACATGTTAGGTGAAACTGCCGAAGCATTGGCTAAAGTTAATGACGTGCGCACTCGTCCTGCTGTAGGTCTTCCTGCATTGACTGTTTCAGGTGAAAACATCATGAACGCTATTCGTCAAGAACGCAAAGTGGAACTTGCTTACGAAGGTCACTACTATTGGGATATGCGTCGTTGGAGACTTGCTCACACAGCATTTACCGGAGTTCGTGCTCATGGTCTTAAGATTGAAAAAAATGCTAATGGCTCATTCACTTACTTCTATGTAACTGTTGATGACCAAGACCGCAACTTCCCTGAAAAAATGTATAGCTGCCCTATACCTGAAAGCGAATTGGATAACAACAAGGAGATTACCCAAATAGCTGCTTGGAACTAATATTAAAATTAAATTGATATGAAAAAGAATATATTATATCTTTTAGCGCTGGTTATGTTGGTAGCTACATCTTCTTGTGAAGATCCAAAATATGTTGCACCAACTGCCGACCGTCAAGGTCTCACCAGCTTGACAGCCATTTTCACTTCCGGTCCATTTGTTGACCAAGAAATGGCTCGCTTGGAAATCGGGGAAGAAATGCCTGATCGTTTGGTTATTCCTGTACCCTGGTTCTACCCTGTTACATCTGATGATGAAACAACTCCATACATGACTAACGTACGCGTTCAAGCGGCTTTAGCTCCTAACTGTTTCATCGAACCTGCGTTGACTATTCTTGACTTGACTCAAGAAAATCAATTCACTTACACTGATGCTGAAGGTAACAAAAAGAACATCATTATCACCGGTGAACGCGTTAAATCAAACGCTTGTGAACTAATGACATTTGCTGTTCTTGATCCTGCTCTCAATGGGATCATCGACAAGGCTAATAAGAAAGTTTCTTTGATTTCTGCCGATGACCTTAGTGCGGTATTTGCGTCTTATGAAGTTTCAGCTCACGCTACAATTTCTCCTGACCCTGCAGTTGAAGCTGTTAACATCAACGAACCTCTTACTCTTACAGTAACTGCTCATGACGGTGTAACAAAAGCTGAATACATCGTGCTTAAAGAAGTTCCTGAAAAGATCGAATCAGGTTTTGTTAAAGAAAGCGTTGAGCAATTGTTTAACCTTGATCCAGTATCTAACATCGGATTACCTGCATTTGATCAAATGGTGGGTCCATCATTGGCGGCATTGCAAGGCAAAGTAGTAATCTGCTTGGGCGATGGTAGCACTCCTATCTATGTTAACGGTCTTACAGGTGTTAAGATGGGTGAAATCAACCTTGGCTCAGCTGTTGCAGGTAGTGTAACAAATGACGAAGCTGAAAACTTGCTCATCGTAAACAAAGCTCTTGGCAAAGAAACTGTAAACATCTATCGCACTAAATCTGTTACTGAAGCTCCTACATTGTTCTATACATTTAGCAATCCTTCAAGCTTCCCATTAGGAGCTAAGATGAAAGTCATCGGTAACATCGATACTGAAGCTGTCATCATGTTTACTAATGAAGGTATTGACGGAGTATCTTCATGTAACGAAGTTACTGTTCTTGCAGTACAAGGTGGTCAAGTTGTTGCAGTTGAAAATAAAGCTATCCCTGGCATGGCTTGGGGTTCTGCTCCAGTAAATACAGCTACTGTAGTTGCTGCTTCAGCTACTGATCTTAATGCTGGTTGCTTCTTGTCTTACTATCCTTCATACTCTCAACTTGCATGGGTTAATGCCGATGGTTCTGTATACGCATCTGTTGGCTCTGACATGACAGGATGGGGATTGAATCCTAACTGTCTTGACTCTAAACGTTTCAACAATGTTAACTACATGGCATTGTTCGTTGTGAGCCACTTCCCGGCATGGGGTATGGGTCCGCAATTGTATCTATACAATGTAAACGACCGTAGCAAATTCACCGGTACAAATGTAACTGACGTTGCTTGTCTTGAACTCACTAACCAAGCTATCACTTGGTATCAAACAGGTTCTTACTCTGTTGCATCAGGTGACGTGGTTATTGCACCAAGTGCTGATGGATTTAAACTATACATCTACTACTACGACCACAATTCACAAGTATTTGGGGCCTACGTAGCTGACTGTATTAAAGACTAATTAATACTAAACTTCGAACAATTCCGTTCTCTTTGAGGACGGGATTGTTCCTTTAATAATTAAACTCATGAAATTTAACAGAATTTTATTTATTCCTGCTGCTTGCTTGGTACTTTCAATGGCTATTGTATCTTGCGACAGCGAAGGAGATGATAATGTTCAATGGTGGGATTGGAGTACTAATCAAGAAGATCCTGAAGGACCTGTTGAACCAGAAGAACCAGCTGATGCTAACCCTGAAATCGTAGCTCTTGGATGGACCAATGAAACTTTGGCGTTGGAAGCAGCTTATGGAAACGTTCCCGATTATATCCAAATATACAAATCACCGGCTACTCTTTGCGACAAAAACGCTTATGCTTATATCGCAGTAGCTGACTTTGCTCAAGCAACTCTTGATGTTCTTGGTGACGCTCAAAACTTGGTTACTCCATCAGACCGTTATGAAGAGTCTTTGGCTCCTATTGTGGTTAATGGTGGTTACTTCTATCAATCATCGTTGAGCCTTATCGTGCGTGATGGCGAATTGATTTGTCCTAACAATCAAGTAGATTCTCCAGACTGGACTGAAACTTTCTACTATACTCCTCGTGGCACTTTCTCCATTCTTAATGATGGTAGCATCGAAGTGAGTTGGGTATATACTCTATTGTCAGGTGTTTCTTATTCTTACCCAACATCAATGCCTCTTGAAAAAGACGTTGTTCCAAGTGCTTCATATCCTGAAGGTGGTAAAGAATACTCTGCACAAACAGCAATCGGAGGTGGACCGGTTCTTACAAAAGGTGGTTCAATCATCAACTCTTGGGAAGATGAATATTTGAACGTCAACCCAACTGACAACCGTCCTCGCACTGCAATCGGTTACAACCCAACTGCAAATCGTATTGTTCTCTTTGCTTGTGCAGGTGATAACACTGAAGGCGTTCGCGGTTTGACTCTTGAAAACACTGCAAGCGTATTATTGGCTCTCGGTTGCACAGAATCTATCAACCTTGACGGTGGTGGTTCGACTGTTATGCTATTCAACGGTAACGAAATCATCAAACCAAGCGGTGGCACACAACGCACAGTTGGTAGTTGCGCAGCATTTAAATAATAATTTTCATTATTAAATATGAAGCGATTTAAGTTTATAAACATCTGTTTTGCTCTACTCACAGTAGCAGCTCTTTGTTCAGCTTGTTCAGAGGATGAACCGGATAATAACTGGTGGGATGAGGAAGAAGAAAAAAAGGATCCCACTGACAACAATGAAGATCAAGATGAGCCGGAAATAGTAGAAGTAAAACCTCGTTATATTTGGGTTGATGCAGCAGCTAACTTTGTTGAATTTGCCAACAGCAAAGAAAACATTGCTCGCGACTTAAAAAAAGCCGCTGATGCCGGATTTACCGACATCGTAGTTGACGTGAGAAACTCAATGGGTGATGTACTTTTCAATACTTCTGTTGTTGACCAAGCTACAAAACTGCCCACATGGAAAGGTGGTTATCACTATCATGTGCGCACCGAGACATGGGATTATCTGCAAGCATTTATTGATGCAGGTCATGAACTCGGTCTAAAAATTCATGCAGCGATAAACACATTTACCGGTGGTTGTATTTATCCCTACGGACTCGGAGAACAAGGTCTTGTGTTCCGCGATAGTTCAAAAAAAGATTGGGTAACTACACTATTACTCAATGGTTCTCTTGTTAACGCAATGGATACCGACAGTGACAGCTACACCACCAAGTTCTTCAATCCGGCAAATGACGAAGTACAAGAGTTCTTGCTCAGCCTACTTCGAGACCTTGCGAAATATGACCTCGATGGTATATTCTTAGACCGCTGTCGATATGATGATAAAAATTCTGATTTCTCTGATGTCTCAAAAAAGAAATTTGAGAACTACCTTGGGCACTCAATCTCAAATTTTCCTAATTGTATCGCATCAAGTTACCAAAAAGATTGGTGGGCATTCAGAGCAAAAGTTATTCACGATTTCATCGTGAAAGCTCGTGAAGCAGTGAAATCAGTTAATAGTAACATTCAATTTGGAACATACGTTGGCGCATGGTATTCTACATATAATGAGGTAGGCGTAAACTGGGCAAGTCCACGATATAAAGCATCAATGTACTATTCATGGGCTAACACTGACTGGAATAAATATGGTTACGCCGACCACTTGGATTTCATGCTCCTCGGAGCATATGCCGGTGTAAATAGCATCTATGGGTCAACAGAATGGACATGTCAAGGCTTCTGCCAATTGGCAAAATCCAAACTGATGGGCGATGTGCTATTTGCCGGAGGTCCTGACGTTGGAAATTCAACAGGCTATGAAAATGGAGGTCAAGGCTCAGCTGTAACTAAAACCATTGATGCTTGTATCAACGCAGCCGACGGATATTTCCTTTTTGACATGGTGCATGTGCGCGACTATAATTATTGGAACGCATGCAAAACAGGTATCGACAAATATTTAAACACGCTAAAATAGAAGTTTTTAATAGATGAAAGCTCTAAAATCCAATGTAGCAAGCCTCATGCTTGCTACATTGTTCTCAATAACAAGCCTTAGCGCATCAGCGCAAACACAAGAAAGCCGTGTAATTACCGGTAAAGTCAGTGATGGTAAAAATGCAATTGCAAATGTTGCTGTTACCGATGGACGAAATGTTGTAACGACCAATGAAAATGGGGTTTACACTATAACTACTCCGATTGATGCACGCTTTGTATATATCTCAACTCCTGCAGGATATAAAGTCCCTGTAGCAGATAAAACAATACCTCAATTTTTTCAAAAACTTAGTAACGACAAAAGCACCTATGATTTTGTCTTAACTAAAAACAAGAACAACGACAAGAAACACGCTTTTGTCGTTCACTCTGATGTTCAAGTAACATCTACTGCCGACATTGAACAATACAAAATAATTGTTGATGATTGTCGCAAAACAATTGACAATATCAAAGGAGATATATTTGGTTTTGATTGCGGCGATATCGTTGGCGACAGCCCTTTCCTATATCCTGACTATATTAAAACTGTTTCTAACATCGAAATACCTATGTTCCGTGCAATAGGTAATCATGACATGGACTATTATGGACGCTCTCATGAGACATCATATAAAACATTTGAGAACTACTTCGGACCCACTTTTTATTCGTTCAACAAAGGAAAAGCCCACTACATTATCTTAAACAACAACTTCTTCGTTGGTCGAGATTATTTCTATATGGGATATATTGACGAAAAAACATTCAATTGGCTTGAACAAGATCTTGCATTAGTACCCGAAGATCACATTATATTTGTTTTCATGCACATACCATCTCGACTAACCAATGATGAGCAACAATTCAAATATGATTATTTCACTATCGCTGACCAAACAGTGAACGCTCGTGCTCTACATAATTTATTTAAAGACCATGAGACTCACATTATAACCGGTCACATGCACTATAACCTCAACATGGAATTCAACGATAAAATCATGGAACATAATACAGCATCGGCTTGTGGAACATGGTGGCAAATTCCCGAATGTCTTGACGGCACTCCTCGCGGATATGCGGTCTATGAGGTTAATGGCAACAAAGTTGAATGGTACTACAAAGGAGCCGAATATGACCGCAATTTCCAAATGCGTGTTTATGGCATTGGCGAATGTGAAGAAGCTCCATCTGATATTGTTGCAAATGTGTGGAATTACGATTCAAAATGGAAAGTTGAACTAATTGAAGATGGAGAGAAAACATCTGATATGACTAAATTCAGCGGTTACGACCCTTACACAAAAATCCTTTGTAGCGACAAAAGCAAAATAAAATATGACTGGATTTATCCAACAAAGAACGACCACATGTTCCGCGCTACTCCCAAAAATCCTAATGCAAAATTACAGGTTAAAGTAACCGACCGTTTCGGTAACATCTATATTCAAGACGTAAAAAACAAATAATCATGAAAATAAAAAGCTCTATAGCATCTCTATTCCTTTTCGGAGCATTGACCGCCAATGCCGAGATAACCATGCCATCATTTTTCAATGACAACATGGTATTGCAACAAAAATCAACAGTAACATTTCGCGGAACAGCAAATCCCGATACTAAAGTAACAATCAAAACAGGCTGGGATAACAAAAAAATCAACACCAAATCTGATAGTCAAGGAAATTGGACTGTTGACATCGCAACTCCAGGATTTGGTGGTCCGTTTGACATAGTTGTATCTGACGGCACCGCTAAAACATTGAATGATGTTTATGTTGGAGAAGTGTGGTTGTGTTCAGGACAATCCAACATGGAAATGCCCATGAGAGGGTTTACCGGTCAACCTGTTGAAAACTCTCAAGAAATAATTGCTGAAGCTAATAGTCGTAGAAACATTCGCCTTTTCCGTCAAGAAAATGCATGGTCAACAACCGGCATGAACGATATTGCTAATGCAAAATGGGAGAAACCCACATCTGATGCCGTTGCTCAATTTAGCGCAGTGGGATATGTATTTGCTGATCAACTTGAAAAATCACTCGATGTACCTGTAGGTATCATTCAATGTGCATGGAGCATGTCAACAATACAAGCATGGATGCCTCGCGAAACATTTACCGCTCAATTCCCCGATATTGAATTACCCAATATCAACGGAACAGAAAAAGATTTCGGATGGCTTCAAGGCACCCCTACTCTTTTATGGAATGCAATGGTAAATCCATGGAAAGGATTCCCTATTGCCGGTGTTCTGTGGTATCAAGGAGAAGCCAATACTCCTAATGCTGAACTATATCGCAAATTGTTCCCTGCGATGGTTAGCGATTGGAGAAAACTATTTAATAATGAGAATCTGCCATTCTATTATGCTCAATTAGCACCATGGAAAGATATGGGTTGTGAAAAAACACTATGGTCTGATTTTCGACAAGTCCAAAGTGATTTGCTATCTGAAGTAAAAAACACAGGCATGGTTACCACAGGAGACCTTGGCGATAGTATCTTCATTCATTTCCCTAAGAAAATTCAAGTGGGTAAACGCTTTGCCTACCTTGCTCTCAATAACGCATATGGCAATAAAGGCATTATGAGCGAAGCACCCATCGCCGTAAGTTGCGAAAAAAACGAAGATAGGACCTATTGGATTCGCTTTAAAGGGGGAGAGAAAGGACTAACTCCTGAGAACAAAGAGCTATCAGGTTTTGAACTTGTTGACTTTAAAGGAAAAGTATATCCTGCAAAAGCACAAATTCTTAATAGTAGCAATGTCGTGAGAGTGTGGAGCGAAAAAGTGCCTTATCCTGTTGAAGTCAGATATGGCTACCACAATTACTACGAAAGCTCATTGTTTAACAATGTAGGTATTCCTGCTGCTCCATTTAAAATGGAGATTAAACACACCACAGCTGCGACACAAAAACCTGCGCTAATGTGGTTTGATGCCGAAGCCAACTTCCGCCGTTTCAGTAACACCGACACAATCGACTACTATCTTTCTAAAATAAAATCTCTCGGCTTTACTCATGCTGTTGTGTGCTTGCGCCCAATCACAGGCGAAGTGCTATTTGACAGCGACATTGCCCCCATTCACAAAGAATGGGAAGGAGAAAACCATCCAGGATTTGACTACTTGGGATATTTCATTGAACAAGGTCACAAACTTGGTCTTGAAGTGCTTGCATCAATGAATGTATTCTGTGCCGGGAACAATCACAAAGAACGCGGAGTCGTTTATGAAGGGCACCCCGAATGGGCTTCACACTACTATGACCCGGTAAAAGGCATTATCCCTATCACTAAACTTAAAGGACCAAACAAATATGGTGCAATGGTAAACCCCATCAACGAGGAATACCAAAATTATATAATCAGCATCATGAAAGAGATTATCACAAAATATCCTACTGTTGACGGATTGATGCTTGACCGCGTACGTTACGATGGTATCAACACCGATTTCTCAGATATGAGTCGCAAAAAATTTGAAGAATACATAGGTCAAAAAGTGCAAAACTTCCCATCTGATATCCTTTCATGGAAAAAAGATGGAAAACGCTACACTCCTGTTTATGGCAAACTTGCTAAACAATGGGCTGAATGGCGCACTAAAAATATTACTGAATTCATGGCTCGCGCACGTAAAGAGGTGAAAGCGACAAATCCTAATGTTGATTTCTGTACCTATACAGGGGCTTGGTATCCATCATATTTTGAAGTGGGTGTGAACTTTGCAAGCAAAGATTATGATCCGAGTAAAGACTTTGAATGGGCAACTCCAAACTATAGAAATTATGGATATGCCGAACTGATTGACATCTATGCTACAGGTAATTATTATACCGATATCACACTTGAAGATTATCGCAAAAGCAATAAATTAGTGTGGAACGAAACAGATAGCCAAGCACAAAGTGGCACATGGTATTGCGTTGAAGGTTCATGCCAAAAATTGCGCGAAATCCTTGGCAAAAACGACTTCATGGGAGGTATTTTGGTGGATCAATTCTATGAAAATCGTCCTGACCTTTCAAGAACAATAGCTCAAAATCTTAAAGATTCTGATGGGTTGATGGTATTTGATATTGTACACATCATCACTAAAGACCTTTGGAAAGAAGTTGAAGAAGGGATGAAAAAAGGAGGGAACCTATGAATGACCGCGCCTTATCAATAGACGCTCTACGCGGATATGCCATAATCACAATGGTGTTAAGCGCATCAATTGTGTCAGGAATTCTTCCGGGATGGATGTACCACGCACAGACCCCCCCCCCGTCCCATGCATTCAATCCCGATGTTCCGGGATTGACTTGGGTTGACTTGGTTTTTCCTTCCTTCCTTTTTGCAATGGGAGCAGCCTTCCCATTCTCTATCGGCAAAAAAATTCAAAAAGGGGTGAGCAAATTAAAAATGACACTATCGGCATTATGGCGAGGAGTGTTACTTACCTACTTTTCGATATTAATACAACATTTCTACCCCTACATGACAGGTGGTGATACAACATCACAATGGCTTGCTATCTTCTGTTTCATCTTACTTTTCCCCATTTACATGAGATTACCGGGAAAGATTTCCAATTGGTTAAGATGGGCAATACAGTTGATAGCAATGGCAGTAGGGTATGTTGCAATTTTATGTATTGACTATCCCAACGGATATACATTTGACTTGCACACAAGCAACATTATAATACTCATTCTTGCCAATATGGCTGTATTTGCTTCGTTGCTTTACATCTTTACATACAACAAGCCAAAACTGCGCTTAGCAATCCTCTTGATGCTCTTCATGGTAACGATATCGGCTACCGTTCCCAACTCATGGGCAGGTGCATTCATGAGCTACTCTCCTATTACTTGGTTTTACAACCCCATGTACTTGAAATACTTGTTTATTGTAATACCTGGAGCATTTGCAGGTGAAGTATTGGTAAAATGGTTGGCTGAACGCAAAGCAAATGGCGCCAATGAGATAAACGAACCAAGCAAAGCCAAAGCATGGACAATACTATTTATAACTCTTGCTATTGTAATCGTTAATCTTTATTGCCTATACATGAGATTCATCGGTTTAAATATCATCCTAAACTTGTCATTACTCATGGCAGGCTGGATTATATTAAAACGATTAACCGGATACGGCACATTGTGGAGAAACCTATTTATAATCGGCGCATTTATGATATTATTAGGATTAGCGATTGAGCCATTTGAAGGTGGTATCAAAAAAGACCCTGTAACATTCTCTTATCTATTTACAACATCAGGGCTATCTTTTATGACACTGATATTTTTCAGCATCATCTGCGACTTCTTCCGCTGTCATAAAGGGACTGCATTCCTTGTCATGTCGGGACAAAACCCAATGGTAGCATATGTCGCTGATAACTTACTAATATTCCCTATACTAATCCTATGCGGTGTATGGCAATACTTCTCGGTATTCAGCCAAGGCCCATGGTTAGGGTTCCTTCAAGGTGTAATTATAACATCTATGGCTGTTTTAGTAACAATGTTCTTCACTAAAATAAAATTTTTGTGGCGTACATAAATCAATATCAAAAAACTAATAACATTCCAACCTATATGAAAAATCTTTGCAAGTATTTATTACCAATGGCATGCGTGGCAATCTGCTCATGCGGTACATCTACCGGTAGTGCTGACTACGATGTAATTCCACGCCCAAACAACATCGCTCTTGACACTACAACTACTAATCAGTTCATCCTTGATAAGAATGTAGCAATAGTTCACTATGGCGATGAGGATATGACTCGCAACGCGACATTCCTGGCTCAATACATCAAAGATATGACAGGTATTGAAATCAGCAAGAATGGAGACAAAGTAATTAAATTGCAAGCAAGCCTTGTTGACGAAAATCCTGAAGCATATAAGCTTAATGTGTATGCCGATAGTATCGTCATCAACGGTGCTACTCCCGCAGCTGTGTTTAGAGCATTGCAAACTATACGTAAATCTCTTCCATGTGCAGAAGTTGACGCTGTAGAAATGCCTGTTGTTGAGATCTATGACTATCCTCGATTTGAATATCGTGGAGCTCACTTTGACGTGTGCCGTCATTTCTTCACTATTGATGAAGTTAAGACATTTATCGACATGCTTGCGCTTCACAATATCAACAACTTCCATTGGCACCTTAATGATGACCAAGGATGGCGCATTGAAATAAAGAAATATCCGAAACTCGTTGAAATAGGGTCTAATCGCAAAGAGACTGTTATAGGTCGCACCCCAGGTGAATGGGATGGAATTCCTGTTGTTGGATATTACACACAAGAACAAGCTAAAGAAATTGTAGAATATGCAGCAGAACGATATATAAATGTTATTCCTGAAATTGATATGCCGGGACACATGCGCTCTGCACTTGCTTCTTATCCTCACCTCGGATGTACAGGTGGTCCTTATGATGTGTGGACTGAATGGGGTGTAACTGAAGAAGTATTGTGTGTGGGAAATGACTCTACAATGACTTTCTTGACCGACGTATTTAACGAAATCATGGATATCTTCCCATCAAAATACATCAATGCCGGTGGGGACGAATGTCCTAAAACTCGCTGGAAAGAATGTCCTAAATGCCAAGCTCGCATTAAAGCAGAAGGTATTACTGCAAAAGGTAAATTCAATGAATTTGACCGCCTTCAAGGATATGTAACAAACTATATCTATAAAGTAATATCGGCGCGAGGTCGCATCATGATGGGTTGGGACGAAATCTTGCAAGCTGATATTCCATCTGACGCTATCGTTCTTTCATGGCAAGGTATTGCCGGAGCTATCGAAGGTGCTAACCGCGGCAACAAAGTAGTATTATCGCCAAATACTCACTGCTACTTTGATTTCTATCAATCAAAGGACACTCAACATGAACCATTTGCTATTGGCGGATATACTCCGGTTGAAAAAGTTTATAGCTTTGAACCCATTCCAAGTGTATTGACCGAAGAACAAGCTAAACTTGTTATTGGTGCTCAATGTAACCTATGGACTGAATATATCAAAACATTCAGTCAAGCTCAATACATGGAACTGCCTCGTCTTGCTGCATTGTGTGAAGTGCAATGGACTGAGCCTCAACTCAAAGACTATGAATCATTCAAAGATCGTATTCCAGCAATGTTTGCTATATACGATAAGTATGGTTACAACTATGCTAAACATCTTTGCGATGTAAATGCGACATATACACCTGTTCCTGAGAAGAAAGCTCTTGAAGTAACATTCACAACATTGAAAAATCGCGAAATACGCTATACAACTGATGGCAGCGAGCCTACTGAGAAGTCTAAACTTTATGAAGGTCCATTTACTATTGATAGTAGCATGATTATCAAAGCCGCTTCATTTAGCAACGGTGTAATGAGTCGCGCTATCAGCGATACAATCAATACCAACATAGCTTCTTTCTCAACAGCTTCATTCAAAACAACTCCAGCCAACGGATATGCCTTTAATGGTGCACAAACACTTGTTGATGGTATCGTCGGAGGAACTACTAACTACCGCACAGGTCGTTGGATTGGGTTCGTAGGAAATGATTGTGATGTAGTTATTGACTTGGGTGCTGAACAATCAATCACTGAAGTAGGATTTAATTGTTGTGTGTTCCAATGCGACGGTGTTGTCGATGCTGCTGGTGTAGAGATATATGGTTCAACTGATGGCAACGAATACACCCTCATTGCTAAAGAAGATTATCCCGAAATTATCAAAGAAGTAGAGTTTGGCACTCCTAATCACATTATCAAGTTTGACGCTAAACCTCTTCGTTACTTAAACATCATCATTAAAAGCCACAAAGCGCTACCTTCATGGCACGCATTTGCAGGTGCTCAAGCGTTTGTTTTCGTTGATGAAATCACAATGAAATAATGTATATGAATAAGTATATCAAAACTATCGCATTTGCTGCACTTGTTGTGGCAAATGCGATTTCTTTATCAGCTCAAGAGATATTGCCCGTTACTGGTAGTTGGGTTAATTTGTTCTATCAAGATGTTCGCAACAAATATACCAATCCTCAACACATGGATAATACCGACCCTGACTTTTGGCAAGCAAAAGTCAGAGAAATGCATGACCAAGGGATTGAATATCTAATATTCATGGCAACAGCCAATGAAGGCAAAGCCGATTATCCCTCTAAGATTATGCCATGGGCTTACGACGCCAATCGCAAAAGCCCTGTGTGTGCGATAATGGACGAAGCCGACCAACTGGGCATGAAAGTATTCATGAGTATTGGATGGGCTAAAGACCAGGATGACAATCTTAAGATACCCGAAATCCTACAACGCCAGAAGGATATAATGAATGAACTCGCGCAAATATATGGCAACCGTAGTTCATTCTATGGATGGTATCTCCCTGTTGAAGACTGCCTCGGCCCGGTGCTTACTGATGCCGCTGTTAAAGCCGTTAACTCGCTTGTTGAGAAAGCCCACAAACTGACTCCTGGCAAGAAAACCATGATTTCTCCTTACGGATTTTTCTGCTCAGAATTTGACAACCCTAAGTTTGGCGAACAAATAGAAAAACTAAAAGTCGATATCATCGCATATCAAGATGAAGTGGGATGCGTCAGAGAAGATTTCCCAATGCCCCGCCTAAAAGAAAGCTGGAAGAAGATGAGAGCGATCCACGACCGCACAAATATTGAGATGTGGGCCAATTGTGAGCTTTTCACTTGGGAAAAAGGGTTGAATAGCCGTCAATCGGCTCTAATTCCTGCAGCAATGCCTCGTGTTATTTCGCAACTTGCTGCGGCATCACAAGGTGGAGCTGAGCGCATTATCTCATTCATGGTTTATGGTATCTGGGATACCAATAGCACCCCCTATTCAATTGCCCAACCCCACCTTTCTAAAATTGCAGCCGATGATTATTCATCTTGGCGCGCCAATGACTCACGCTGGCATCTTCTAAATGCCACTTTAATGGGCAAGGCTGTAAACGGATACATCAATAATGATAATCCTCTATTTGACGGCAAAATAGGAGACGAGAGCCCTCTTAATGAGAATTGGACTAAGTTCTCTGATGGATATAACTCTATTGACATTCCTAATGCAACTGACAGCATTAAGAACATCTCTGTTCGCTTTCTAAAGTGCCTAAAAAAAGGAATAACATTCCCCTATAAAGTGTATTTATATTCATCATCTGATGGCAAAAATTACACTCTGAAGGCGACTAAAGATGTCCCTGATTTTGCAAATGCACAACACGATACATGGGTTGACTGCATCACTTTCAAATGCTCAGGAGACAAATTTTATCGCATAGCTTTTGAAAGCGACAAAAAAGTTGCGATTGACGAAATTTTTATCAATCTACAAATCAATAAGTAACTATTTATTTACTAAATAATCTAAAATAAAAGTTTCTTCAATTAAGTTATTTGTTATATCTTTGCGGTGTTAAACATAAAATTTGTATAATTTAAAACAATTTCAATTATGGCTTACGTTATTACTGACAACTGTGTAGCTTGTGGAACTTGTATTTCTGCTTGCCCTGTTGAAGCTATCTCTGAAGGTGATATCTACAAAATCGATCCAGATACTTGTATCGATTGCGGTACTTGCGCTGAAAACTGCCCAAGCGAAGCTATTATTCCTGGAGAATAATCACCTCTAAAAAAGAAATTAAAAAAGGATGCATAATTATGCATCCTTTTTCGTTTTATACTGATTTTGTATTAATTATTGCGACGATAGGTATATGTTTCGACATTATTATGAGCGCGACCATCTTCATATACATCCTTTTCTTCTTCAACAATAACCAATTCGTTTGCTGAAACACTTTTTATATAGACTTTTTCAGAATATACATCTCCACCATATTCTTCTGTATATTCAGAAATAACATTTCCATCAATTTCAAATATTTCACTTTCATCTATATACCAACGACTATTATAATAATAAGACCAAGTTACTTCATAGGTATTTTCCCCAATACATTCTATATACAATTTTTCAGGATCATGGTCAGTACATCCTTCAGAACAAACACCTCCAGCAGTTTGATCATCGTAATCCCAAGTTGTGTAGGTAATGCCATCTTCTGAACAAACTTCCTTTTCACTTACCAAAAACCATTCACCTTCAAGGTTTTCTTTAATTGAACCAGAACTTGGTCCTCCTTCATCATCACTTGAACATGAAGCAAAACTCATTCCCATCACAAGCATCATTACGATGCCAAAAAATTTCAAATCTTTCATTTTAATAAATTAGTTATTAGGTTATTTTAACAACGCAAAGTTAACTATAAAACGTGTCCCACTTACCCTTCCCTATTAAATTTTGTTAACACATTTATTATTCTACTATTTTAGTATCACTTTTTTGTTTTAGCTTTAAAAACTTTATCTTTGTATTTCTCAATTTTATATAAGTTCAATAGATGAATCCACTATTCAGCATAATAACTGTTACTTACAATGCAGCCAATACGTTGCCCGCAACGCTAAAAAGCGTTGGCGAGCAATCATGCCGATTGTTTGAACACATTATTATGGATGGGGCATCAAAAGACAATACAATTAAAATAGCCGAGGATGCCCAGATTAAGGAGATGCGATTATTTTCAAGTCCCGACAAAGGGCTATATGATGCGATGAACAAGGCTATGGATGTCGCTACCGGTGAATACCTCATTTTCCTTAATGCCGGCGATGCATTTCACTCGCCCAACACACTACAACAGATTGCTGACGTGATAATGGATAACGATTTCCCAGGCATAGTGTATGGACAAACTCAGCTTGTCAATGCTCAACGGCAACACATCGGAGACCGACATTTAACAGCACCGGAAACATTGACTCTTAAAAGTTTTGCCAACGGCATGGTGGTATGTCATCAGGCATTTATCGTATTAAGACGCATTGCAGGAGAATATGATTTGAAATATCGTTTTTCAGCCGACTACGAGTGGTGCATACGTTGTCTTCAACACTCACGCCGCAACATATATATAAATGAAACAATCATCGACTATCTAAGCGAAGGATTGACAACTGCCAATCGCAAAGCGTCACTAAAAGAGCGTTTCCACATAATGTGCCATTATTATGGAACAATTCCAACGATAATGAGACATCTTCGTTTTGTCCCTCGATTTATTCGACAACAACTAAAAGAACGAAATAATAAATAAGATTATGAAATATTATATCGCTGTTAACAATCAACCACAAGGCCCTTTTGAAATTAATGAGCTCGCTCAAAAAGGTATTACCCCCGACACTCTTTTATGGTGTGAAGGAATGAGTAATTGGCTTCCGGCTAAGAATATAGCCGAAGTAAATTCTGCAATATTCAATTCATCAATTCCGCCTATTTATAATGCTCAAAAATTCAATAGCCAACAACAAGAACCACCTACTACCCCAATGGTGCCGTCAACTTCTCCTATGATGCCAAAACCAAAAACATGGTTGGTTGAATCAATTCTTTGTACTGTGTTTTGCTGTCAGATATTTGGTATTATTGCCATTATTATGTCGGCACTTGCCGAGTCGGCATGGAGTCGCAAAGACTATGCCGAAACCGAAGCAAAAGCAAAGCAAGCTCGCACATGGGTATTGGTTTCATTCATTATAGGTATATTACAAGTGATTGGCTGGATACTATATGTTTTCCTAATCATTGGCATTGAAGCATTGGCAACGGTATGATACTACTCAACACTACATTTCTTGTGCATAAATCCATTGAACAGCCATTTATAGCATGGCTTAATGACACATATATCCCCACTGCCGAAAAATCGGGCATTTTCATTGAACCATTATTATCTCGTGTACTCATTGAAACTGACCCCGAAGCGACAAGCTATGCTCTACAAATGCGCGCCCAATCACATGAAGATGCCAACAATTGGCATGAACAAGATGCTACTATCCTAAAAAATAGCATCTTTAAATTGTGGGGCGAAAAAGTATTGCATTTCACCACATTCATGGAAATCATCAATCGATGAGCGAAGGGAGAGATCTGAAATATTGGGACCGAATTATTATAGGCATTGACCCAGGAACAAACGTAATGGGTTATGGCATTCTCGGTGTCAAAAACAAAAAGCCCGAAATGATTGCAATGGGGGTAATCGAATTAAGCAAATTTGACAGCCACTACCTTCGTCTTTCACGCATTTTTGAACGCGTTACAGGTCTCATCACCCAATACCTTCCCGATGAAATGGCTATTGAAGCACCTTTCTTTGGGAAAAATGTGCAATCCATGCTCAAACTCGGACGAGCCCAAGGTGTAGCAATGGCGGCCGCTCTGCAACGTGATGTACCGATATGTGAATATGAGCCACGCAAAATTAAAATGGCAATTACCGGCAATGGTGCTGCAAGCAAAGAGCAAGTACAAGAGATGTTGCGCCGCATCCTCAACATTCCTCAAGAATCTCTACTCCCTCAACTTGATGCAACCGATGCCCTTGGGGCTGCATTGTGCCATTTCTATGAATCATCACGCCCACAAATAGAAAAAGGGTGTCGCTCATGGAAAGAATTCATAGCCAAACACCCCGATAAGGTAAAAATATAATTTCTATTCTCTACTGCAATACATCTGTCAACAACGGCATCGCATCATGCGCTGTCATATCAGTGCGAGCAGGAACAACTGTTACATATTTACGTTCAAGCCAATACATGTCGGTCTCATCACAATCAAGCTCCTCATTGTGGAAATGTCCTGTCAATAAATAAAATGGACGGCCTATGGGATCAGAATATTCTGCATATTCTTCAGTCCAATATCCACGTGCTGCACGAGCAACCTTAATCCCTTGTATATCTGATGATGGGATATTGACGTTTAGGCAAACTTCCTGGGGCAGACCATTAGCAAGCACTTGCGAAGTAATTTTCTTAATATAAGTGGTTGATGGCGAAAAATCGGCATCTTCAAGGTATGACAAAAAAGAATAGCCGATTGAAGTAACACCCATCATACAAGCCTCCATCGCTGCCCCCATTGTCCCTGAATAAATAATCGAATTACCTGCATTTGAGCCATGATTTATGCCGGAGAGCATTAAATCGGGCTTACGATCAAGAATTTTATGCATTGCCATCTTCACACAATCTACAGGAGTTCCCGTAACTGAATATATTTTAGCTCCACAATAATCCTCATGTTGCTTCACACGCAATATTTTATCGACAGTAATAGCCGATGATTGTCCTGAACAATGACTTGCCGGCGCTACAACCACGACATCACCCAAGTCCTTGACACAATCTATCAAGTGATACAATCCTCGAGCATTTACCCCATCATCATTACTTATCAATATTAATGGTCGAGACCTTCTGTCAGCCGATTTATCATCTCTTAACTTATATTCCATACTATCTTAATTATTCCAATAACAAAGATAATGAAAATACGCCGGAAAAGCCAATATCACATTACATCATCGTTGGTGATTGTTTTGGAAGTGGATTTCACTCGGGCATTAAGTGAGCCAAAACGATATGCGATTGTGAGTTTAATCATCTTATTTCTGTATTTTTCTATAGAAATTCCGGTATAATCGCCATTTACAATATGAGTTGGTGCGTCATAATAGCTCTCTGAAAATGGATTATAGGCATCTAATCTCACCGACAATCTATCTTCTTTAAGGAAACTGCGTTGTAAGCCAAATGAATAAAAATAACATCCTTCTTGATAACTATATGGCGTAATTTCATTTCCACCATTATGTCCTCCCACCAATATAAATCTCAATTCCCATGGCAATTGCTGAGTTAATTGAGTTCTGCAATAGATACGCCAACGGTTTAGTGTTATATTCATCGCTTTGTTCTCAGCCATTTGATAATACAAGCCATAATTTGCCATCAACTGAGTCTTTTTTAACGGAGACCACTGAATATATCCTTGTATTGCATACATCATATATCTCCCTACATTGGCATAAGTTGAGTATATTACATCATCAACTACGCGATTTACTTTCATAAATGTATCATCTATCATCGTATATCTCAACGACGTGTTTAATGTTAATCGTTGGGAATTATACATGTGTCCAAATGAGATATTGTGCTGATTAGCACTCACAAGATATGGATTTCCTGTCGACACCGATATAGGAGATTCAAAAACCGATGGATTTAATCTTGTTATTGATGGTCGCTTTATGCGCATATTATAATTTAACGTGAAACTATTAGCATCATTAGACAAGAAATTCATACCAAGAGTTGGCACCCAATCATTTAAGTCTCTATGAAAATCAGGATTACTTCCATCAAAATACTCTCCTCCAAGTCGAGAGTACTCATAACGCAATCCGGCACGTGCTTGCCATCTATTGATATTTATTGAATATTCTCCATATAAAGCACCAATGTGTGAATAGTGTTCAAAATCCGAACTACTGCATTGTCCGTCATCATACAGATAACGTGTCTCATTTTGATTTCGTCTCATTATATATTTTGCACCCACATTTAAACTCATCTTACTTGCAACAGGTCTCACATAATCAGCTTGGAAAGTGTGTTCCCAATCGACAGCATCTTGACTCATTTCCATTGAACTATACGAAATAGGTACATTTTCTTTGTTGTCATAATATACATTTCCAACCATTTTATTCTCGGAACGAGATAACAAATAAGAGAATGACAAAACCTCTCCTCTCAATTGTGTTTTATGTTGAAAATCGGCACGCACATTCAAAAAATCACTATTATATGGTGGATAATCATATTTGATATCGTATTTATATGACATCTCGCCATTGGGAGAAAACATTTCACTACTACCCATTGATTTATATTTCCATTGCATAAGTTGACCATCAATAGATATTGTTGCTAAATTCAAACTATCTATCTCCCAACTTGCAGAGAGCCCTATATTATGAACTCCTCCAGTAGATACACTCCTATCTTTTTGCGATAAAGTATTCCCGCTATCCTTATATGTTACAACCATTTCATCTTTTGTCAATTGCTGTTTTTCCCCATATCTATTATAGCCATAATTACCCTCTATGGTAACATTGCCTGTTTGCGTTGTCAAATTTATAGTACCACTATACATCCCAACTGTATTTGAAACTCCACGCGCTATCCCTACAACTCCATCAATCACGCTACGTTCATCCATTATGATATTCAAAATACCGTTAATGCCTTCTGCATCATATTGCGCACCGGGATCAGTTATTACCTCTATACGTTTCACCAATCCTGCCGACATCGAATTAAGTGTCTCTTTCTGATTTTTTGTAAACAAGCCACTTGGTTTGCCATTTTTATAAATCACGAAATCTTTACTACCATTTATTGATATTTCATCATTCGCATCAACAATAACCATTGGTACTTTTTTCAGAATATCCATTACTGACATCGCACAAGCATCATTATCCCCCTTTACATCATATTCTATCTTACCAATAGAATGTTTCACTAATTTGCGATGTGCAATAATCTCTATCTCTCCAAGATTTTCAATTATAGAATCTGTTTCAATTAAATCTTGAGCGTTAATAGTGCTTGATAATAACACTATTAAAATCAATAAAAAAAATCTGTTCATAATACTTTGTTTTTATGATACAAAGCTATACAAACAGATTTAATCAGCACCTATATCAACATATATCACACAATCGTAACACACTGACAATCAATAGCGCATAAAAATATTTCTATATCAATATTACTTCATAGTCATTAGTCTTTCAATATAGTCTTTTAACGGTTCTTCTAATCCTAATTTCCGAGTAATTCGAGCACGTTTTGTATTAGCAGAACACACATTACTATATCCCATACATATTGCAATCTCTGTATAAGAGAAACCACAACACATTAGTCCTATTAAATATAATTCATCCTCGCTTAATGATGGATGTAACTGTTCTAAACGTGTTATTATGTTATTGTAATTATTATCTACAAAAAAACGCAAATCCTTCCAAAAGTCATCAGGCAACTTAGTGCGTTTAACCTTATCTTGAAAGCGTTTCATAAAAGTTGCCGGACTACCGCTATAACGGTATGACATATCTATCATCTCACGAATATTTTCTATTTGCGCCAATAAAACAGATTTTAATTTAGTTTCATTTTCAAGCCTTGATAACAACTCTACTTTTGTTTCATTATTTTCTATTTGCAGTTGCTTTATATGCTCTAAATTTTGCTTTGCCTGCAATCTCATTCTCATAACTTTAAATAATAATGCAATGAACAATAATATTATAATTATATTTATGAGTTTTTCATTACGTTCAGATCGTTCTCGCTTTGCTTTTAGTTTTTTCATTTCTTGACTTACAATTGACAAACATCTGTTTCGATGCTCCTCAATATCCATAGTTGGAACTAATGCCGTATCACTATTTTCTTGTGCCTTACAATAAAAATCAATAGCGACTGTATCATTCCCCGCTCGATCCAAAACTATTCCCTTGTAAACCAATGAACGCGTCATCATTCCCGGGTCATGGTTGTCTTGATAAAAATTCAACGCAACATCAATCAATGCAGTATCTTCAATTATTCCCTCTGTGGTCCATTGTGCCTGTACTTTCAACAAGGCATAACGAGCATAATCCGACTTTGTTGTAATTGAATCAACATTTATACTACGGAGCAGTGCCAATGCGCTATCAGGAAATTCACACAATAATTCCTCTGCGGCATTTAACCTCACATCTGTTGATGAGCGTCCATGCTCACCACAACTTGTAATGAACAATATTAAAAACACAAACAATAATATTGAGCTACGCATAATTTAGCATTCTTTAGGGAAAAGGTATTGACCTTTAGTTATTGTTTCTTTACCATATTCCACTGCATGATGTGGGCATGTGTGATAACATCGCAGGCACATGGCACAATTATCGCCCCACTGAGGTCGGCAGTCAGGCATTGTAATATTTTTCAATGGGCACTCTTTAGCGCATTTTCCACAACTGATACAACGCTCTGTAACATGAAATGGCTTGGGGGACATGCAGAATTTCACAAAATAGGGATATATGATGTGAGTTTTTATCCATGCCCAACTCCCTCGCTTTACATCATCTGTCTTAACACCCGATTTAATCTTTTGTGCAATCTCATTAACGCGATTTACTGCATTTTTCAGTTTGCTTGCAACAATATCCGGAGCATCCACATCAAAACCTTTCATCAAGGTATAAGTGTTGGGCATTATGACTGAATAGGACGCCATAGCCTCCCAACCTCGGCGAATAATCTCTTTGCGCCACTGATGATGAGCCTGTCCTATATCGTCGCCACAGCTACACACCATATAATGCATAGCTTCGGAATTATTTAGTCTTATATTTCTGATAAATGTTTTAACGACAGGTGGCAATCCCCACGAATAGATGGGGAACACCCACAATACAAGTTCGCCAATAGCTAAATCACACTCCATGCTGTCATTATTTATCATAATGACTCTATCATTCAGATTGCGAGCAAGCTCATCGGCAATCCATCTACTATTACCTGTGCCACTAAAACAAAATATCATTTTAATGTATGGTTATTTGAGTTGCTCCAAATCCATATTCGCGAAAAGACGCATCCTGAGCGGTACAATGAGGATATTTCTTTAATTCTTTCAACAAAGCATTGCGCAAAACGCCTTCACCCTTTCCATGGATAAAGACTATTTTCTGCCCTTTCTTTTTGATATTTTCAGCCATCACTCGGCGAAATTCTTGTAATTGCACTTCAAGCATATCACTATTAGACAATCCGGCTGTGGTATCAAGCAATTCATGAATGTGAAGATCCACCTCTATCACTCCGGGGCGTTTCTCCTTCTTCTGCACCGGTTGTCGTGAAGGGCGATCGGCTGCACGTTTTTGACGCATTGCGTCTTCCAACTGACTGCTATCTACCACCATCGAGCGATAAGGAATATCATTTTTAACTATATCAATCGCAATAACTGGTGTATCAAAATAAACATTGTCATGGAAACAATGTAATTTGAAAAACTTTGTCGTTTCGAGACGATATTCTACCGCAACAGGAGCTTTTAATGAAAACTCTTTATCACGTTTAAAAGCAATATATTGTATTGCCACACGATCCATTTCAGGCAACTGCTCTCTTGTTACCTCGCCAAGAAACAACTGAATATTGGGCTCAACAATTCCGGCAAAGCGTGTTACCCAACCGAAGCCATCGGCACGAGTCAGATATGTGAAATACAAGAAATAATTTGAATCGTTTACAAGATAGGCATCAAAGGTTGTTGTATTAAGATGCTTTATCTCTGCCGGCTCATAGGCAAGTACTATATTTAATTTCTCCCCTGTTTCGGTTTCTTCTATTACTTCTGTTTTTGGCACTTTGGGTTGTTCCGGAACAATAGTTGGAGGAGCCACATATTTGCTTTGCGCTTGAGGAGCTGCATTTACAGGTGTTACAACAACACACTCCTTGAGTAACACAGGCGTTTCAAACCCATCTTCATCAACATATGCTATATTTCCCTCTATTCTTACTACCTTTCCGCCTCCCACTGAATTTAAGAAGCGCACTATATCTCCTATTTGTGCCATTACTCTCTATTTTGAAATTTTATTGTGTAAAGTTACACCTTTTTACCCAACCGACCGACATTTTATCTCGACAATTACTAACTTTGCGGACAAATAGATTATTAGACGATGACAAATATCAAAGAGATTAGAATTGAAGAATATAATTATCCGTTGCCTGATGAGCGAATAGCTAAACACCCGCTAACAGAAAGAGACAAATGCAAGTTGCTTGTCAGAAATAGCGAAGGTAACATCTCGGAACATATTTTCGCTGAAATTCCCGATTTATTGCCAGCCAATTCAATGCTGATATATAATAATACTCGTGTAATAAATGCGCGTCTGCGCTTTCGCAAAGGCAATGGTGGTGCATTAATCGAGATATTCTGTCTTGAACCGGTTGAGCCTCGCGACTATGCGGTGAGCTTCGGCTCTACTGCACAATGTTCATGGTTGTGCTTTGTGGGCAACTCAAAGCGATGGAAACAAGGCTCGCTATCTTTAGATGTAAAGATTAATGATGCTATCATCACTCTTAACGCCACTCGCATAAACAAGAATGGGAATGCATCTGTTGTAATGTTTTCATGGGATAACAGCGTGATTACTTTTGCTCAGATAATTGAAGCGGCAGGAGAAATACCCATTCCCCCCTATCTCAATCGCTCTACTGAAAAAAGTGATAGTATCGACTATCAAACTGTTTATTCTCACATTGACGGCTCTGTTGCGGCTCCTACTGCCGGATTACATTTCACCGATAATGTTCTCAATGCCATTTCTCGTCGAGGAATACCTCGACGAGAACTGACTCTACACGTGGGTGCAGGCACATTCCAACCGGTCAAAAGTGAAAACATCGGAGAGCACGAAATGCATAGCGAATTTATCTCTGTTTCTCGCTCTCTGATTGAAGAATTAGCAACAACGGATAGAGATGTAATTGCTGTAGGGACAACATCAGTTCGCACGCTCGAAAGCATATACCACATCGGCTGTCTACTATATCAAGGATTACCTGCAAATGAACTACCTCAGTGGTATCCTTATAGTAATGAACATCCTCATTTACCAGTCAAAGAGTCTCTAAACGCAATTCTAAAGCATCTTAATGAAACCGGGGAAGACAAATTGATTGCATCAACTCGAGTGATAATTGCTCCCGGATATAAATATCAAATCGTAAAAGGAATTATCACAAATTTCCATCAGCCACAATCAACATTGCTTCTACTTGTCTCGGCATTTGTCAATGGCGATTGGAAAGCAATGTATGATTTCGCCCTTGAAAAAGACTTCCGTTTCCTCAGCTACGGCGATGCTTCATTACTACTATAAAAATAAGAGACAATGCTACATTGCCTCTTATTTTACCTATAAATGAGTCGATTATTCTAACGTTACACAACTACCAACTGAACGTTGTGCTCCATTAGACGGAGCAAATATTTGTTTACCATTTATCAGCATAACAGTAGAGCCACCACCATCGAGGTTAATTGCTTCAGTACATCCAAGATCCTGGAATATGTAGCACAAATCATTCAATGTAAATCCATTAACATATAGTATACCATCTCCTGCACAAGCAAAGAAAACAATTCGATTGGTTGTTGGATTATAACCTAATGCTGTTCGAGGTCTATTTGAGTCAACATTAACAGGAAGATATTCATCATAGTGAGTGTTATAGATTACACCATTCTTAAGCAATACGGGACCTCCTCCTGCAGCAGTTTCTGCTGAGAATACTTTACCTCCGGCAGGATAATCAGCCATTGGGATACGACCATTTTCAAGAGGCATAGATGTGGGATAAGAATATGTTGTACCACCCCAATATTCAGTTTGTGTATAAACCCAACTTACCTCAATTGTACCATCATAATTTTGAGCAAATGTTCCACGAGGCATATAATAATATGTCTTGTTCCAATCAGGAGAATCAACTTGCACATTAGGACAAATCAGTTGACCATTTCTCATTATTAAGCTAAGAGAATTCTGGTAGAAATAACCACCATTCATCAATATAGGTGCTTTATATGAATTATATTGTGTTGATGGTGTTTTTAATGAATTGGCATCTCCCAACACATTAAACTTAACCTTATTCAAATCTGCTACAGCAATATATGCAACACAGTTTTTGTTTTGCAATCTGGTTGCTTTATAAATGTTTATATAATCGGGGATAGCTCCATGTGTTCCTTCGACAATTGTAGTTACATTAGCCCAACCTACATTTTCGCCATTACCAATTTCGCTACCGGCAAGTGGAACTTCAGCATAAGGAACTATGCTTTCAAATTCAGTATGTGGGACTGTAGTTTGTGCACCTCCCTTACGAGTTATTATAACACCGGGATTGTTTGAGCCATCAATATAAGTAGAGATATGTCCAATGCACGATAGGTCGTGTTGATTTGCTCTCCATCTTTCTTGTTTACAATCAGGCCCTGTGCGTTTACATCAACAGTAAATATAGATATTACAAGTGCTATTGCAAAAATTACTCTACTTTTCATTTCACAATAATTTTACAATTAACACTATTAGAAGAAACTACATAAACACCTGCTCTGTATTCTGAGAAATCAATACTCAAAGTTCCATTCTCATCAGTACAGCCAGCGTAAACAAATTTCCCTGTTATATCTGAGACAACAACTTTAATGTTCATCGCAAATCCCGATAAATACAAGACATTGCTTTTTACTACAATTTCGGCTTGATTTTCTGTAACATCTTCTACTCCTGAAATTTCTTCAATTGTAAATTTTACAATATTGGCAACATCATACATTATAGATGCTGATGTAGTTGTAACAACTAAATTTGTTCCATTATGAGACACTTTTGGGTTTTCAGTCAAAGAATATCTAACTTGTTCACCACTGCTTTGCCACACTACAAAATCATACAGATTACCTGATGCCATTACTTTACTTATAGTAAATAAAATAAAGAACAGTATTAAAAAATAAATTTTCTTTACTTGCATTTGTTATTTTATTTTTTAAATTACTTTCAGCAAAGATAATAAATTATTTTATAATAAAAAAGGGTGTGTTTTATATTACACACCCTTTTTACATATTAAGGAATAATTACTTAATCATATCTGATGAAACAAAAACTCCTTCGATGTCATCTTTACTTCCCACGACAAGACGCTCATATTCACGAAGACCTGTACCTGCAGGAATCAAGTGTCCACATATTACGTTTTCTTTCATGCCCTCAAGTGAGTCCGTTTTTCCATTGATAGCAGCCTCGTTAAGAACTTTGGTTGTTTCCTGGAATGATGCAGCTGACATGAAACTTGAAGTTTGAAGAGCAGCACGAGTGATACCTTGAAGTATTTGTTCCGATGTTGCTGGAACAGCATCACGCACTTCAATAGGTTTGAGGTCGCGACGTTTAAGCGCTGAGTTCTCATCACGAAGTTTGCGAGCTGTGATGATTTGACCAGGTTTAACTGAGTCAGAATCTCCGGCATCAACAACCACTTTCTTACCCCAAATGCGATCATTTTCTTCCATGAAATCACGTTTGTCAACAACTTGTTGTTCAAGGAAGCTTGTATCACCCGGATCAAGAATGTTAACCTTACGCATCATTTGACGTACGATAACTTCAAAGTGTTTGTCATTGATTTTCACACCTTGCATACGATATACATCTTGCACTTCGTTCACGATATAATCTTGAACTGCTGTTGGACCCATGATGTTAAGAATATCAGCAGGAGTAATAGCTCCATCAGAAAGTGGCGTACCTGCACGCACATAGTCATTTTCTTGAACAAGAATTTGTTTTGACAATGGAACAAGATATTTCTTAACTTCACCTATCTTAGATGTTACCGAGATTTCGCGGTTACCACGTTTAACTTTACCAAACTTAACCTCACCATCTATTTCTGAAACGATTGCAGGGTTAGATGGGTTACGTGCTTCAAACAACTCAGTAACACGTGGAAGGCCACCGGTGATGTCACCTGCGCCACCTGTTGCACGAGGTATCTTAACAAAGATTTCACCTGCACGAAGTTCATCTCCATCTTCAACCATTAAGTGTGCGCCCACAGGAAGAGCATATGTTTTAACTATTTGTCCGTTTGCATCGAGGATATTTGCCTCAGGAACTTTAGTACGATCTTTAGATTCGATAATAATCTTTTCGCGAAGACCTGATTGTTCATCGGCATCAACACGATATGTTACGTTTTCAATAACATTTTCGAAACTGATCTTACCAGCTACTTCTGAAACAATAACAGCATTAAATGGGTCCCATTCACAAATTACATCACCTTTCTTAACTGTATCTCCATTCTTGAAATATAGTTTAGAACCATAAGGGATGTTAGCATTTGTCAACATCATCTTAGTCTTAGGATCGATAATGCGCATTTCAGCAAGACGGCCGATAACAACTTCTACAGGACGTCCGTTTGCATCAAGTTCTTCAGTTTCTACTGTGCGAAGTTCATCAATTTCAAGAGCACCTTCATAGCGCGAAGTTACTGATGATACAGCAGCAATGTTTGACGCAACCCCACCGACGTGGAATGTACGAAGTGTCAACTGTGTACCAGGCTCACCAATTGATTGAGCTGCAATTACACCGACAGCTTCACCTTTTTGCACAAGACGATTGTTTGACAAGTTACGTCCATAACATTTAGCACAAACACCTTTCTTAGACTCACAAGTGAGTACTGAGCGAATTTCAACAGATTCTATTGGTGATCCGTTTATGCGATCAGCTGCTGCTTCGTTGATTTCTTCGCCTGCAGCAACAATTACCTCTCCTGTTGTCGGGTCAACAATATCATGTACTGATACACGACCAAGGATGCGTTCACCAAGAGAGGCAACAACGTCGTCGTTGTTCTTAACTTCAGTACATACAAGACCACGCAATGTACCACAATCCTCTTCGTGAATAATCACATCATGAGCAACGTCAACAAGACGACGAGTCAAGTAACCTGCGTCGGCAGTCTTCAACGCTGTATCGGCAAGACCCTTACGTGCACCGTGAGTAGAGATAAAGTACTCAAGCACTGATAGACCTTCCTTAAAGTTGGCAAGAATCGGGTTTTCGATGATTTGACCACCTTCAGCACCGGCCTTTTGAGGTTTAGCCATAAGACCACGCATACCTGAAAGCTGACGAATTTGGTCTTTAGAGCCACGAGCACCTGAGTCAAGCATCATGAATACAGGGTTGAAACCTTGTTGATCAGCAGTCAATTGCTTCATCAATGTGTCAGACAAACGAGAGTTAACGTGTGTCCAAATATCAATTATCTGATTGTAACGTTCGTTGTTAGTAATGAATCCCATAGAGTAGTTATTCATCACTTCTTGAACTTGTTCGTTACCTTCTTTAACCATTTGTTCTTTCTCAGCAGGAATTAGCACGTCTCCAAGGTTGAATGACAAACCACCCTTGAAAGCCATCTTATAACCGAGATTCTTTATATCGTCAAGGAATTGTGCTGAACGTGGAATACCACAGCTCTTAATCACTTTACCGATGATATCACGCAAAGATTTCTTTGACAAGATTTGGTTAACGTAACCAATTTCTTCTGGCACATATTGATTAACAAGTACTCGACCTACTGAAGTGTTTTCAACAAGACGTTTAACCTTGTTACCATTTTCATCGATGTCATCAACGACAACAGAGATTGGTGCGTGAAGTGTTACACGACCTTCATTATATGCAATTTCAGCCTCTTCTGGTCCATAGAATTTGAATCCTTCTCCTTTATCGCCTTTACGCAATTTTGTGATATAGTAAAGACCGAGTACCATATCTTGAGAAGGCACAGTAATAGGCGCACCATTAGCAGGGTTCAAGATGTTGTGAGCACCAAGCATCAACATTTGAGCTTCGAGGATAGCTTCGTTACCAAGAGGCAAGTGAACAGCCATTTGGTCTCCGTCGAAGTCGGCGTTGAACGCAGTACATGCAAGCGGATGCAATTGAATAGCCTTTCCTTCAATCATCTTAGGTTGGAATGCTTGAATACCGAGACGGTGAAGAGTTGGAGCACGGTTAAGCAACACCGGATGTCCTTTCATTACGTGCTCAAGAATATCCCATACAACGGGCTCCTTTCGGTCAACAATTTTCTTAGCTGATTTTACAGTTTTTACAATACCACGTTCGATAAGTTTACGGATCACGAATGGTTTGTATAGTTCAGCAGCCATATTTTTAGGCAAACCACACTCATGCATCTTAAGTTCAGGACCGACAACGATTACCGAACGAGCTGAGTAGTCAACACGTTTACCAAGAAGGTTTTGACGGAAACGTCCTTGCTTACCTTTCAAACTATCAGAAAGAGACTTGAGAGGACGGTTAGCTTCTGTCTTAACCGCTGATGATTTACGAGAGTTATCAAGTAATGAATCTACAGCTTCTTGAAGCATGCGTTTTTCGTTACGCAAAATCACTTCAGGAGCTTTAATTTCAATTAATCGTTTCAAACGATTGTTGCGAATGATTACGCGACGATACAAGTCATTCAAATCACTTGTAGCGAAACGACCTCCATCAAGTGGCACCAATGGACGCAATTCAGGTGGAATTACAGGCACAGCTTGAAGAATCATCCATTCAGGTTTGTTGCGATGGCGTGAAGCGCGGAAAGACTCTACAACTTGAAGACGTTTCAACGCCTCAGTTTTGCGTTGTTGAGATCCGTCAGTATTTGCTTGATGACGCAATTTATAAGAAAGATCATCAAGATCAAGACGTTGCAATAAATCATAGATTGCCTCAGCACCCATCTTAGCGATAAACTTGTTAGGATCTGAGTCTTCAAGGTATTGATTTTCTTTTGGAAGTTTATCTACTATATCGAAATATTCTTCTTCAGAAAGCAAATCATATTCTTGTACATTCTCAACATTACCTGCTTGGATAACCACATAACGTTCATAATAAATTACTGCATCAAGTTTCTTTGAAGGAAGTCCGAGCAAGTAACCTATTTTGTTAGGTAGTGAGCGGAAATACCAAATGTGAGCAACAGGCACAACGAGTTTGATGTGTCCCATGCGTTCGCGACGCACTTTCTTTTCTGTTACCTCTACACCACAACGATCACACACTATACCTTTGTAACGAATGCGTTTATATTTACCGCAATGACATTCATAGTCTTTTACAGGGCCGAAAATGCGTTCGCAGAATAAACCATCACGCTCAGGCTTATATGTACGATAGTTTATGGTTTCAGGCTTCAGTACCTCACCGCTTGATTTTTCCAAAATTTCTTCGGGCGAAGCAAGCCCGATAGAAATTTTAGAGAAACCGGTTTTTATCTTATTTTCTTTTCTAAAAGCCATATTTTAGTAGTAAAAAGAATTTTTATTGTTCTAAATTCACGCTCAATCCTAAACCACGAAGTTCGTGAAGAAGGACGTTGAGAGATTCGGGGATACCTGCAGGTGGCATTGGTTCTCCCTTAACAATAGCTTCATAAGCCTTGCTACGACCTGTAACGTCATCACTCTTAACAGTCAAGATCTCTTGAAGAATGTGTGCTGCACCGAATGCTTCAAGTGCCCAAACTTCCATTTCTCCGAAACGTTGACCACCAAATTGAGCCTTACCTCCAAGAGGTTGTTGAGTAATCAAAGAGTATGGACCAATGCTACGAGCGTGCATCTTATCTTCAACCATGTGACCAAGTTTCAACATATAAATCACACCCACTGTTGCAGGTTGGTCAAAGCGTTCTCCTGTACCTCCATCATACAAATATGTTTTACCATATCGTGGAAGACCTGCTTTGTCAGTCCATTCATTGAGGTCATCAAGACTTGCACCATCAAAAATTGGTGTTGCAAATTTCTCTCCAAGTGTAGCACCAGCCCATCCAAGAACAGTTTCAAAAATCTGTCCCAAGTTCATACGAGAAGGCACACCAAGTGGGTTTAGAACGATATCAACAGGAGTACCATCGGCTAAGAACGGCATATCTTCTTGACGTACGATACGAGATACAATACCTTTGTTACCATGACGCCCTGCCATCTTATCCCCTACGCTGATTTTACGCTTCTTGGCAATATATACTTTTGCCATTTGCATAATTCCTGAAGGAAGTTCATCTCCAATTGAGATATCAAATTTCTTACGACGCAATTCTGCCTCGATTTCTTTTGATTTGCGCAAATAATTGACAATTGTCGCACGAATCATATCGTTTGTATGAGCATCAGAAGTCCATTTGCTCAAGTTGATTGTATCGTAATCAATATCTTTCAACATAGAAGCACCAAACTTCGATCCTTTTGCGATAATATCAGAACCAATAAAATCTTTTACTCCTTGAGAAGTCTTGCCTTGAGTCAAGGTCATCAACTTGTCAACAAGAACATCCTTAAGTGTATCTTGTTTTGCTTCATATTCTTCGTCAAGCTTAGGAAGTTGAGCATTTGCACTCTTCGTTTTTTTCTTCTTAGTAGCACGAGAGAATAGATTTGTTCCGATAACGACACCTTTAAGTGATGGAGATGCTTTCAATGATGCATCCTTAACATCACCGGCCTTATCACCAAAGATAGCACGAAGCAATTTTTCTTCCGGAGTTGGGTCTGATTCTCCCTTTGGAGTAATCTTACCAATCATGATATCACCAGGAACAACGTGTGCACCAATACGAATAATACCTCTTTCATCAAGATCCTTAGTAGCATCTTCACTCACGTTTGGAATATCCGATGTCAACTCTTCCATACCACGTTTTGTTTCGCGTACTTCAAGAGAATATTCATCCACGTGAACAGATGTCAAGATATCTTCACGCACAACACGTTCGTTCAACACAATCGCATCCTCATAGTTGTAACCCTTCCATGGCATGAATGCCACCTTAAGGTTGCGACCAAGAGCAAGTTCACCATTTTCTGTTGAGTAACCTTCTGTAAGGATTTGACCTTCAGTTACGCGTTGACCTTTTTCACAGATAGGACGAAGGTCAATTGTTGTGCTTTGGTTAGTTTTACGGAACTTAGGAATACTGTATTCTTTTACAGAATCTTCAAATGATACAAATTCTTCGTCCTCGGTACGGTTGTAACGAATTCGAATCACTGTTGAATCAACATATTCGATTACACCCTCTCCTTCAGCAGTAATTTGAGTACGAGAATCGCGTATAAGTTGACCTTCAAGACCTGTTCCCACAATAGGTGCTTCTGAGCGCAACAAAGGCACTGCTTGACGCATCATGTTAGATCCCATGAGAGCACGGTTGGCGTCATCATGTTCAAGGAACGGAATCAACGATGCAGCAATAGACGCAATCTGAGTTGGAGATACGTCCATCAATTCTACCTCACCGGGAGCCACAATAGGGAAATCGGCATCTAAACGAGCCTTAACTCGTTCACGAATAAATGTACCATCTTCATTCAATGGAGCGTTACCTTGTGCGATAACTTTACCTTCTTCAATTTCCGCAGCAAGATAGATTATCTCGTCGTTATTAAGGTTAACTTTAGAATTTTCAACTTTGCGATACGGAGTTTCAATGAAACCAAGATCATTGATTTTAGCATATACACAAAGAGAAGAGATAAGACCGATGTTTGGACCTTCAGGAGTTTCAATTGGACAAAGTCGTCCATAGTGGGTGTAATGTACGTCACGCACCTCGAAACCTGCACGCTCACGAGAAAGACCACCAGGACCTAAAGCCGACATACGACGTTTGTGAGTCATCTCGGCAAGAGGGTTGGTTTGATCCATGAATTGAGATAACGCATTTGTTCCGAAATAGGTATTGATTACTGAAGATATAGTCTTCGCATTAATCAAATCTACAGGAGTAAAGACCTCATTGTCACGCACATTCATACGTTCACGAATTGTACGAGACATACGAGCTAAACCAACACCAAATTGATTGTACAATTGTTCACCAACTGTGCGAACACGGCGGTTACTCAAGTGGTCAATATCATCGACATCAGTCTTTGAATTAATCAACTCAATCAAATATTTAATGATTGCAATAATATCCTCTTTTGTAAGGACCTTTACATCCATTGAAATACCTAAATCAAGTTTTTTGTTTATACGGTAACGACCAACTTCACCAAGGTCATAACGTTTTTCAGAGAAGAAAAGATTAGTTATGACTTCGCGAGCACTTGCATCATCCGGTGGCTCCGCGTTGCGAAGTTGACGATAGATATATTGAATAGCTTCTTTTTCAGAGTTACTTGTATCCTTTTGAAGAGTGTTAAAAATAATAGAATAATCACTTGAATTCACATTTTCTTTATGCAAAAGAATATTTGTAACTCCTGAATCAAGAATTTCTTGAATGTGTTCTTCTTCAAGAACAGTTTCACGGTCGATAACAACATCGTTACGCTCAATAGACACAACTTCACCTGTATCTTCATCAACGAAGTCTTCTACCCAAGTTTTCAATACACGGGCAGCAAGTTTACGACCTACAACTTTCTTAAGATTGGTTTTATTTACTTTGAGTTCCTCAGCAAGACCAAAAATCTCGATGATGTCCTTATCACTTTCAAGACCAATAGCACGAAGGAGTGTTGTTACAGGAAGTTTCTTCTTACGATCGATGTAAGCATACATAACATTATTAATGTCTGTAGCAAATTCGATCCAAGATCCACGGAACGGAATAATACGAGCTGAATAAAGCTTAGTTCCGTTAGCATGAGTACTTTGTCCGAAGAAAACACCAGGAGAACGGTGAAGTTGAGAAACAACTACGCGTTCAGCACCATTAATAACAAAAGTCCCTTTCTCAGTCATATATGGAATAGGACCAAGATATACATCCTGAATTACGGTAGCAAAATCTTCGTGATCAGGGTCGGTACAATATAATTTTAATTTTGCTTTGAGGGGGACACTATAAGTCAATCCACGCTCAAGACACTCATCAATTGTATAACGTGGTGGATCGATATAATAGTCGAGAAACTCGAGTACAAAGTTATTGCGAGTGTCAGCAATAGGGAAATTCTCGGCAAAAACTTTATAGAGACCCTCATTATTTCTTTTTTCCGGAGGAGTATCTAATTGCAAGAAATCTTTAAATGATTTCAATTGCACCTCCAAGAAGTCGGGGTAAGGAAGTGGATTCTTTACCGACGCGAAGTTAACGCGAGGTTTATTATTTGAAACTGACATCTAAATTAACGTTAAAGGGAACTCAAATTAAATTATAACACAAAAAGGTTAAGAATCATCATCCATGAGGATTCTTAACCTAATTACCTGAAATTCAGGCAATATTATTTAAGTTCAACTTCAGCGCCAGCTTCTTCCAATTGTTTTTTAAGACCTTCAGCGTCAGCTTTAGCAAGACCTTCTTTAACAACGCTTGGTGCGCCGTCTACGATTTCTTTAGCTTCTTTCAAGCCAAGACCAGTAAGTTCTTTCACAAGCTTAACAACTGCAAGTTTACTAGCACCAGCGTTCTTAAGAACTACGTCAAATGAAGATTTTTCTTCAGCAGCAGCTGCACCAGCAGCAGCAGGACCAGCAGCAACTGCAACAGCTGCAGCAGCAGGTTCGATACCGTATTCTTCTTTGAGGATTTGAGCAAGTTCGTTTACTTCCTTAACTGTAAGGTTAACGAGTTGTTCTGCAAAAGCTTTTAAATCTGCCATGATATATTAAATTTTAATTGTTTTTGTTGTAATTAATTATGCTTCTTTGTTTGATAATGTTTCAAGTATGCCATGTAGTTTAGTTCCACCAGAAGTAAGAGCTGAAACAACATTCTTGGCTGGAGATTGAAGGAGTGCAATAACGTCGGCGATAAGTTCGTTCTTGCTCTTGATTGTTGCAAGAGTATCGAGATTTTCAGCACCAACATATATAGTTTCTTCAACATATGCTGCCTTGAAACGTGGTAGAGTTGCATCTTTCTCTTTTTTCAATACTTCTTTAATCAACTTAGCCGGAGCATTACCGGTGTTAGAAAGCATGATTGAAGTTGAACCTTTAAGAGAAGAATATAGTTCAGAATAATCACCTTCAAGCGATTCGAGTGCTTTTTCAAGTAAAGTGTTCTTAACTACCATGAGTTTAATATCGGCTTTGTTACAAGCACGACGAAGTTCACTTGTCTTTTCAGCATTCAAACCAGCAGTTTCTACAAGGTAAAAGCAACTATACTCATTAAGAGTTTTTGCTATATTTTCTATGATTAGAGCTTTATCTTCCTTTCTCATTTTCTTAATCTTTTAAAATTAATCTTCGATTGACTTAGAGTCCACTTTAACACCTGGGCTCATTGTACTTGAAAGATAAATACTCTTTACATAGGTACCTTTAGCTGTTGCAGGTTTTAATTTGATAAGAGTGTTTATAAACTCTTTTGCATTTTCTTTAATCTGCTCAGCAGTAAATGAAACTTTACCGATTGAAGAGTGAACGATACCGTTCTTATCAACCTTGAAGTCGATCTTACCTTTTTTCACTTCAGATACAGCCTTAGCTACATCAGGAGTCACTGTACCGCTTTTAGGGTTAGGCATCAAACCACGAGGACCGAGAACACGGCCAAGGGCACCTATTTTACCCATGATAGCAGGTTGTGTGATAATTACGTCGATATCAGTCCAACCACCTTTGATCTTTTCGATGTATTCGTCAAGACCAACATAGTCAGCACCGGCAGCAGTAGCTGCAGCTTCAGCGTCAGGAGTACACAATACAAGCACTTTAACTTCTTTACCTGTACCGTGAGGCAATGTAACGACGCCGCGCACCATTTGATCAGCCTTACGTGGATCTACGCCAAGACGCACATCAATATCAAGCGACGCATCAAATTTTGTAAAAGTAATTTCTTTTACTTTTTCAGCCGCTTCCGCAAGAGTGTAAGTCTTCCCAGCTTCAATCTTCTCTAAAGCCAACTTTTGATTTTTTGTAAGTTTACCCATTTCAATTGAAGTTTATTAGTTATTTTCAGGGAATGCCCCTTTTACGGTGATACCCATACTTCTGGCTGTTCCGGCAACCATACGCATTGCCGATTCCACAGTAAAACAGTTCAAATCAGGCATTTTATCTTCAGCAATAGCCTTTACTTGGTCCCAAGTTACTTCCGCAATTTTTGTACGGTTTGGTTGTGCAGAACCACTTTTTTTCTTTGTTGCTTCAAGCAATTGAATTGCAACAGGTGGTGTCTTAACAACAAAATCAAAGCTCTTATCAGTGTAATAAGTAATTACAACTGGTAGCACTTTGCCAGCCTTGTCCTGAGTACGGGCATTGAATTGCTTGCAAAACTCCATGATGTTGATACCCTTAGAACCCAACGCAGGTCCTACTGGCGGTGATGGATTTGCTGCTCCACCTTTAATCTGCAATTTGATCTGTCCAGCAATTTCTTTAGCCATTTTAATCTTAATTTAGATAGTTATAAACGCGAAAACATTTCAAGTGCGTAACCACAATCCATTATTCTCGCTCAACTTGCGAATTTTCCAATTCAAGAGGTGTTTTGCGGCCAAATATTTTGACCATAACTTTAAGCTTTTTCTTTTCGGCATTAACTTCTTCAATCACACCAGAGAAACCATTAAATGGACCATAATTCACTTTTACAGTTTCTCCCACCATGTAATCATTAACTCCTTCATCGGTTAAATCAATAAACTCGTCAGCTGTACCAAGCATGCGTTTAACTTCACTTTCACGCAAAGCTTCAGGTTTTGCATCCTTGCCTTTGCCTTTAAGGAAATCAATCACATTTGTGGTATTACGAAGTTCATACATAACTTCACCTTGTAGATTAGCCTCAACAAAAACATAACCGGAATAAAGGTTCTTTTCTTTTATAACCTTCTTCCCGTTGCGCATTGTTAGCACCTTCTCGGTAGGAATCAAAACTTGAAAAACGTAATTACCAAGGTCGGTATTCTTGATAGCTGCATCAAGAACTTCTTTCACCTTAGCTTCTTTACCTGAAATGGCACGTAAAACATACCATGCTCTCTTTCCCTCAGCCATTGAATTCCAATTTTAAAGTTATGCGCCTAAACCGTAAATTAAGTGCATAAAGTTATCAACCAATAGATCCATAGCAAAAATTATAAGTGATATAATAATGGAAGCGATCATCACTATAATTCCGCTTTTAATCAATTGCTTCTTGGTAGGCCAAGAAGTCTTATAGCGCAATTCGGCATAAGACTCCTCAATATTCGTAAGTAGTTTCAATTTTTTCATTATTATCTTTTCGTTGCACGGGATGAGAGACTCGAACTCCCGACACCTGGTTTTGGAGACCAGTGCTCTACCAACTGAGCTAATCCCGTAAATTATCGACTCCTTCTATCAAGTCTCCCATCAAGCAGGAGTCGATTATATTTATCAATTATCCTGATTAGTCAAGGATTTCAGTGATTTGACCAGAACCTACTGTACGACCACCTTCGCGGATAGCGAAACGAAGACCTTGGTCACATGCTACAGGGTTAATCAATTCAACGATGATTTCCACGTTATCACCAGGCATAACCATTTCTACACCTTCTGGAAGAGAGATTTCACCAGTCACGTCAAGAGTACGGATGTAGAATTGTGGACGATAGTGGTTGTGGAATGGAGTGTGGCGACCACCTTCTTCTTTCTTCAAGATATAAACTGAAGCTTTGAATTTGCTGTGTGGTTTAACAACACCCGGGTGACAGATAACCATACCACGTTTGATTTCGTTCTTATCGATACCACGAAGAAGAAGACCTACGTTGTCACCTGCTTCACCTTGATCGAGAAGTTTACGGAACATTTCAACACCAGTAACTGTTGATTTAAGTGATGCACCGAGACCCATGATTTGAACTTCGTCACCAACTTTAACAACACCTGTTTCAATACGACCGGTTGCAACAGTACCACGACCAGTGATTGAGAATACGTCTTCAACCGGCATCAAGAATGGTTTATCGATATCACGTGGAGGTAGTGGAATCCATTCGTCTACAGCTGCCATAAGTTCCATTACCTTAGCTTCCCATTGAGCTTCGCCATTAAGAGCGCCAAGAGCAGAACCGCGGATGATAGGAGTATTATCACCATCATATTCGTAGCTTGAAAGAAGATCACGCATTTCCATTTCAACAAGGTCAAACATTTCTTCATCGTCGACCATGTCACATTTGTTCAAGAATACAACGATACGAGGAACGTTTACCTGACGAGCAAGAAGGATGTGTTCACGAGTTTGAGGCATAGGACCGTCAGTTGCAGCACAAACGATGATAGCACCGTCCATTTGAGCAGCACCTGTTACCATGTTCTTAACGTAGTCAGCGTGTCCAGGACAGTCTACGTGTGCATAGTGACGATTTTCAGTTTCATACTCTACGTGAGAAGTATTGATTGTAATACCACGTTCCTTTTCTTCTGGAGCGTTGTCGATTTGGTCAAATGACTTCAATTCAGAAAGACCAGCTTTTGCAAGCACTGTAGTGATAGCAGCTGTCAAAGTAGTCTTACCGTGGTCAACGTGACCGATAGTACCGATGTTAACATGCGGTTTGGTTCTTTCGAATTTCTCTTTAGCCATAACTTTGCTATTTTTATTTGATTAAATGATTAACTTTTCAAACACTCTTCAACTTTCGTCGTTTTTAAGTAGAGCCGATGACGGGATTTGAACCCGTGACCTCTTCCTTACCAAGGAAGTGCTCTACCCCTGAGCTACATTGGCGTAAAACTTAGAGCGGAAGACGAGGCTCAAACTCGCGATCCTCAGCTTGAAAGGCTGATGCTCTATCAACTGAGCTACTTCCGCATAAAAAAGGTGGGCGAAGATGGATTCGAACCACCGAAGGCATACGCCAGCAGATTTACAGTCTGCCCCATTTGGCCACTCTGGTATTCGCCCGGCCTTAGTCTTGCGACTGCTTTTCTTTTGAGCCTCTTGTCGGATTCGAACCAACGACCCCGAGATTACAAATCACGTGCTCTGGCCAACTGAGCTAAAGAGGCATTTGCTTTAAAACCACACTTAGGGACTTCAAGCGAGTGCAAAGGTACGCTAAGTTTTTATATCTACCAAATATTTCAACTTTATTTTTTTGCAATTTTTTCTTTTTTTAATCTTTACACACCTTTAACCCACTTATTTACACCATTAAATAATATTCATAACTATTCGTCTCTAACAAACATTTAACTCATTTTTCACCTTTAAGTGTGTATCTACATCATTATTTTTTCGTAAGTTTGCATTTCAATAATATACACATTAATTATATAGACATGAATACATCCATAAAAACCAGAATAGACTCACTACGCGCGGAAATGAAAAACTCAGGAATAAGCGCAACAATAATACCTCAAACCGATCCTCATCAAAGCGAATACATCTCTGACCATTGGCAAGTACGCCGTTGGCTTAGCGGATTTACCGGCTCAGCAGGAACATTAGTAATAACCCTCTCCGAAGCCTTACTTTGGACTGATTCAAGATATTTCATACAAGCGGCGCAACAGCTATCCGGCACCGACATCATTTTAATGAAAGATGGTCTTCCGGGCACTCCTTCAATAGTGCAATACCTTATCGACCACCTTTCAAATGAAGAAATAGTGGGCATTGATAGCATGGTGTTCTCAACAACCGAAACCACATCAATGCGTAACACACTATCAACAGCCGGCATTTCCTTAATTGACACATTCTCTCCTATTGACAAAATTTGGGTCGACCGCCCACAACTACCCGATGGAGAGATTTTTGAGCACGAAGAAGAATATGCCGGAGAAAAAACAGCATCTAAAATAAAACGTGTCCTCGAAAACGCAAAAAAACAAGGAGCTGACAGCACATTTATCTCAGCCCTTGACGAAATTGCATGGACATTAAACATACGCGGCAACGATGTTGCATTCAATCCTGTTGCCACATCTTTCCTTTTCCTTGCTGCAAAGAATTCTACTTTATTTATCGACAACAAAAAAATCAACGAAAAAACTCTTGAATACCTAAACAACAACAGCATACAAATAGCACCATATAATTCTGTCATCTCATTCCTTCAAGCTTTACCTTCGACCCAAAAAGTACTCATAAACCCAACCGGCACTGCCGATAGATTTGCGTCAGTGCTTGGCAGTCGTGCAATAAAAGGACAATCAGCCGTTGCCATACCAAAAGCCTGCAAGAACGAAACTCAACTCGCCGGCATCAGAAAAGCGATGGAACGCGATGGAGCTGCACTCGTCAAGCTATATATGGAGATAGAGCGACGCATGACAAAAGGAGAGACACTCACTGAAATCGAAGTTGGCGAACTTGCAGCAAAATTCCGCGCTCAAGGAGAGCTATATTTTGACGACAGTTTCAATCCGATTGCCGGATATGGAGCACATGGCGCCATTGTTCACTATTCAGCCACCGATGAGAGCAATGCAACACTACAGCCCGACAACCTATTCCTTTTTGATTCAGGAGCACAGTATCTTGACGGGACAACTGATATCACTCGCACAATCTCATTAGGCAACCCCACCAAAGAACAGCGTCACGATTTTACACTTGTCATGAAAGGACACATTGCTCTTGGCACTGCAATATTCCCCGCCGGAACCCGCGGAGCACAACTCGACGCCCTTGCTCGCCAATTCCTATGGAAAGAAGGCTTGAGTTATCTACATGGCACAGGACATGGCATTGGACATTTTCTCAACGTTCATGAAGGGCCACAAAGCATCAGACTAAACGAAAACCCAACACCACTTACCGTAGGTATGATCACTTCCAACGAGCCCGGGTTATACCGCGAAAGCAAATATGGCATCCGTTGCGAAAACCTGGTATTAACAATCCCCGCTTTTTCAACCGAATTTGGCGAATTCCTCAAATTTGAGACATTGACACTCTTCCCATTTGATTTATCATTATTTGAAACTGAAATAATGACAGATGAAGAAATCACATGGCTCAACAACTATCACCAAGAGGTATATAATCGCATCTCACCAAGACTTAACGACGCAGAAAAAGCATGGCTCAAAGCAAAAACAGCCCCACTAACCCGTTAACACATTATTATATATGGCACTTATAAAACCACTCCTTGGAATTACGCCCAAAATAGGCAAAGACTGTTTCCTTGCCGATAACGCAACAATCATTGGTGATGTCGTAATGGGTGACGAATGCAGCATTTGGTTTAACACCGTATTGCGTGGCGACGTCAACTCCATCAGAATTGGCAACCGGGTCAACATTCAAGATGGATCGGTATTACATACATTATATCAAAAATCAACCATTGAGATAGGTAACGATGTTTCTATAGGGCATAACGTCACCATACATGGAGCAAAAATCCACGACCTCGCGCTCATTGGAATGGGAGCAGTAGTCATGGACGATGCCGAAGTAGGAGAAGGCGCACTTGTTGCCGCCGGAAGCGTAGTTCTCTCTAAAACTAAAATTGGACCAAATGAACTCTGGGGTGGTGCACCTGCTAAATTCATCAAAATGGTTGACCCGGCACAAAGCAGGGAAATAAACCAAAAAATCGCCCGAAATTACCTCATGTACTCGAAATGGTACGACGAAAAATAAAAAAAATGCAATTATATCCAATATCTAATTTAAAATTTCATAAATTTGCAATTTGATAACTTTGAATATAACTAAACAATTCATTTTATAACCAATTACCTTAAAATTATGCACAAAAAACTACTCAAAAGTCTTGCTGTTGCCACATTATTAATGACATCAGCAAATGCCTTTGCCGAAATCGACTCCTACGAAGTCGGTGACATGGGGTACCTTCGTACACCTATGGAAACAGCAAACGGCATCATTCTCACCAACAGCGAATACTCTGAAATCTATTCACTTGATGGGAATAAACTAACTCCAATCTTGCAAGAACGCAACTGTGGTCTTTACACCAACCTCAGCCCCGATGGCAAATACCTCGGTTTCAAAAGTTTCAATGATGCAGACGAACAAGCGCCTGCTATTCTTGATGTAACAACAGGTATCGTTACAGTCCTTGAAGACTACGTGTGGGAATGTGGTCAAGTATCATTTGCAAACGATGGGACAATGGCCTACACAATGGGAAATCGCCTAATCGTACGCAAAGGGAACACACGCAAAGCATTTGACCTCGGTTTCTACACCAATATCGCAAACATTTCTCCCGACGGAACTAAAGTTGCTTACAGCAACATCGACGGACGCATGTATGTTATCGATGTAACATCAGGAGCAAAAGAATTTTTACCTGTGAATGACGGCTATCGTCCCATTTGGTCTCCCGACGGAAGCAAAATCGCCATCCAAATAGGTAACGGAACTCTTGCCGTTCAAGAACGTGCAACAAAAAAAGTTTTCAACCTTGGACAAGGCGAGTCAATTTCTTGGGCAAACAACTCTGAAGAACTTATCTTCACTCAAACCGACCGCATCAACGATTTCCAAATTGCAGGAACTTCTATCAAGAAAATAAACTTTGATGGAACAGGCGAACTTACTCTTGTAAAATCTTCTGACAATCTTCCTACAGATGCCATTATCACAAGAGACAACAAATTATATGTTCCTTATAAAACAGGCGCAAAACGTGGTCTTGTTGTTAAAAACCTTGTTGAAGGCATCACTCCTGCAGTTGCATCAGTAAAAGAAGAAACTATTATCAGTTTTGATGAAGAAACTATTGTAGGACTTCGCCACAGCAATGCGAATGACAACCCAAATATCAAGCCAAGCCCAGTTCCCGCTGAAGGTACAATCGGGGCTCTTGACATTCCTTATTACAGCCAAATCTATGACTCTCCTGCCGTTAATGGATGTACTGCTCATGGACACGTAACATGCGCTCCTACATCTGCATGTATGTATCTCGGTTATTATGATCTTCTTCCTCAAAAGACTACATATCGTCGTTCTGACGGTACAGCACTTAAATATGCTCACGCTATTAGTGCTACATTTACCAACAAAGCCGGCACAAAAACTTTCAACGAAACAGCATATGGGAATGGCTGTTATAGTGTACCAGGTGCATATGGCTACATGTGGACAGGAAGTCGTGCTCCAAGCGGTGGTTATATGACTTCATTTATGAAACTTAATGGTTGCCTTACTGCTGAATATCTTTGGACAGCAAGCGGTAGTTGGAGCAAATTCTGTTCAGAATCAGCAGCAGGACGTCCATCTCCTCTATGTGTGTATCTTCGTTCTTCAGGACACTTAATCCTTGGATTCCGCACAAACTGTACATATACTACTGCCGGAGGATTTGTAAACAGAACAGGTTCATTCGTTTGCCACGACCCTTACGGAGACGCCAATGATTCATATTGGGGCGATGATGACGGACAACATTCATCTTACGACTGGCTCGGCTACAATAGTGGACGCGCAAATATCGGAACATATTGCTGGAGTGTATATGCCACAGTTCCTGCTCCTGCAACCCCTGTGGAAGCAAAAATAACAAGTAGCGTTGCCGAAGTTTCTTTAAAAGCAGTTTATGGTTCAAGTGAAACAGTAACACAAGACGTAAAAATCACTGCTCAAGGACTTTCCGCAAATATGTCTTACAACTCTGCTACATCAGCAATTAAAGTTGAAGCTCTATCTGATTGGAACTCTCTTACAGGAGGTACTCTTCGTTGCACTCTTAATACAAGCTTTACGCTTGGAAAAGGACAATTTGTTAGCTATATTGCAGTATCAAGTGGCAAAGAAGCAGATGGCAACTTAGTTCGCATCGAAATCCCGACAGAAGTAATTCTTACAAATGAAGACGGAAGCGTACCAAGCGACGAAGAACCCGTAGCTCCTGAAGATCCAACCACACCTGAAGATCCTAACTACACACTTGATGACCAAAACATCGTTCTAACAGAAATTTGGAAGAAAACCACAGCTGACGGCTGGTTCTCATTATCTTCTCCTGTAACTCGCTCAATAGCCTACAACGGCGGCAACTTATATGTATTGAATGCACGTAGTTCTGCAACTCCTGTAATCAATATTGTTGATGCTTATACAGGTACTGCTAAAGGTACTCTTAGCGTTGATGGTGTTGCCGGTGGTGCCGTAATATTATCAAATATCGTGGCATTCGATGGTAAGATATACGCATCAAATCGTGCAACTGCTCCAAGTTCAGCTGCATCCGGAACATTGAAAATCTATCGTTGGGATAGCGACACATCAGCTCCTACAGTAATCAAAGAAGATGCAACTCATGGTTCTTTAGCACTCGGTGGCAAGATGGTGTTAAGTGGCAACTCAAGCAATGGACGCATTTGGTTCTGTCAAGGCTCAACAGTTGTTTACTATGATATTACAAATGGAACAGTGGGTGATGCTAAAACAATTGCACTAACCAAGAGTGGTGAAGCATTTAACCTTGGTGCAAATGCAGGTGAAACTGATTTCGTAATCAATAGCGATGGCTCATTCTGGGCTGACGGTAAAGACAGAATACCGGCATTGTTCAATGCATCAGGTGTATGGCAAAAAGATTGTGCATCTATTGTAAATGGCAATGCTAACTCATTTAAATTAGTTGACTTTGGCACTCGCAAACTTGCAGCAATTGCTACATACTTAAACAAATCAGCAACATCGCTTGCTGAAGGAGCATTCGTATTGGCAGACGTGGCAAATGGTGTAGATGCGGCAACTGCAATGGCAACATATCCTGAAGCAGGCTTTGGCGCTACACGTAATACACAATTTATGACAACACTTTGTGTTGCTACCGACCGCGAAGACGGAATGGTGCTTGACGTGTGGTGTTGTGTAGATGGTCAAGGTATCGGTTTCTATTCTTATAATGGTAAGAAAGAGGGCTCGTCAGCAATTGAAGATATTTTCACTGAAGAGATTGAAACACCGGTAGAATACTACAACCTTCAAGGCATGAAAGTTGCTAATCCTTCAGGTGGTATCTTCATCAAAGTACAAGGCAACAAAGTATCTAAAGAATACATCAGATAAGTTGAAAAAGTAGAAAGTAAAAATGAAAAAGTGGCGAATTGTCACTGACAAGTTTTTATCCTATAAAATGCTCCCATGCTCACAAGAGTGTGGGAGCATTTCTTTTGTGTTGTAGTGCCTTTTCAACACATTTATTTTCTGTATCTGTACGGAGGACTAATTTCTCGACCATGCAAGATTGCGTCCTTCGGGCAATTGATACGGAAAAAAGGAGTGAAAAAGGAGAAAGAGAGAGGAAAGTAAAAAAGAGAATGACCGAAAGGCTAAATTTCATTAGTTCCATGATGTTTCATGGTTTAAAATCAAAAATATCAGTTGCGCGGGAAACACGCTATTAGGATGATATTATTGCGGACTCCAATTTGTAGTGAAACATATTTCCAAAGAAAAATCGATTATTCTCTGAAATTGAGATAAAAAAGTTTTGCAGAATGAAAAAGTATGTGTAATTTTGCACCGCTAAACGTAAAAAAGCAAATAACAAAAAACTAATATATTAATATGATTATCGTACAAGTAAAAGAAGGCGAAAACATTGAAAAAGCTTTAAAGAAATTCAAACGTAAATTTGAGAAAACAGGTATCGTTAAAGAACTACGTAGCCGTCAGGCATTTGAAAAACCATCTGTTGCTAACCGCAAAAAGATGATGAAAGCTGTTTATGTACAAAAACTTCGCAGCGTAGAGGAATAATCAATATTTTTCTCAAAAATTATTTGGAAATTTAAAAAGAATAGCATAAATTCGTAGCTACAGGATCGAGTTAATCGTTCTATATCATTTTAGCACGAATTAATTATGTATATAGATTCTTTTTTGACATATATACGGTGTGAGCTGAATTTTTCGGCACACACCGTTTTGTCATATAAGACCGATCTTGAACAATGGCGCAATTATTGCACCAATGGTCAAATCGATGATTTCTCACCTTTAGACATAACATCAAGCGACTTAAGGCAATGGATATCACACCTTGCCGCCAAAAATAGTAGTCCGCGCACTACACGACGCAAAATACAAGCCGTAAGAGCCTTTTACAATTATCTTATGAGGTATCATGAATTAAAGTCTAATCCGGCAACAGAAATAACACTTGCCAAAATCGACAAGCCACTACCCATTTACATTAGACCTGTAGAGACTAATAAAATCCTATCTGAAGCATGGGATCATGATGACTATATAGAAACCCGGAACAGGCTTATCATCCTCATGTTCTACTCTACCGGAATCAGATGTAGCGAGCTAATGACTCTGCTTGATGCAAACGTTAACACCGCCCGCGGTGAACTAAAAGTGCTCGGGAAACGTAATAAAGAGAGAATAATACCTTTCGGAAAAGAACTAAGCGAAATGATTACCCTATACCGACAGCTAAGAGATGATATTATTGAGTCCCCTGAGCCTCAATTTTTCTTGCGGCCTACAGGTGAACCACTATATAGAAATCTTATTTACAATATAGTACATCGCGCATTATCTGGGCGCGTACACTCATCTCGTCAAAGCCCACACGTTTTAAGGCACTCTTTTGCAAGCGACATGCTCAACAACGGAGCCGATATTACCGCTGTGCAACAGTTATTAGGGCACAACTCATTAGCAACGACACAAATGTATACACACATTACATACCGTGAATTGAAACATAATTATGAACTCGCACATCCACGTGCACTAAAAAAAGGAGGATAATATGGACATTAGAATTAAAGCCATCCACTTTGACGTAGCAGAAAAATTAGTCAATTTCATCAACAAGAAAGTTGAGCGACTCGCTCGTCACAATGAGAATATCTCCGATGTAGATGTAACTCTAAAGGTTGTCAAACCCGAAACAGCAATGAACAAAGAAGCACTAATCAAAATAATGGCTCCTCAACATGAGGATTTAGTGGCAACAAAAGTTGCCGACACATTTGAGGAAGCAGTCGACCTTTGTCTTGAAGCAATAGAGAAACAACTCGAAAAGAAAAAAGCAAAGAAATAATTCAAATTCAACAATTAGCAAAAGAAGATGTGTCAATGACACATCTTCTTTTTTATACCTTTCAACCAAACATAACGGGCAAAAAGGGGACATACTATCATTATACATCTCAGTCGCTTCGCGGCAGCTCTCCTAACATAGAAAAACAACTTTCTACATAGTAAACACATTATATGGATAAACACACGTTAACGCTAAATGAGTGGCTATGATAGAATTCTTTTAGAATTAAGAGAAAAATTTGTAACTTGCAGAATATTTCACAATTCAAGTCATCATGGCATTAAATTCACCTAAAGAGGTTATAAAATCAGCAATAGAGATAGGAGCAAACAAAGTTGCTCTGAGTTCCGGCAAATATGGTAAATTAACAGTCCTTGCGATGTTGGCAGGCATTTACATATCCATGGGGGGAGTTCTCTCACTAATCATTGGATATGGCTTCCCTGAAATCACAGCAGGCAACCCATCATTACAACGCATACTGAGTGGAGCAATGTTCCCTATTGGATTGATTCTTGTAATAATACTTGGTGCGGAGCTATTCACCGGCAACAATGCATTATTAATTCCCTCTTATTTTGCAAAGAAACACTCTTTTAGCGCAGTGTTAAAAAATTGGGCACTTGTTTATGTCGGCAATTTCCTCGGCGCAATAATGTTTACATACCTTTTTGTGTATCTGTGTGGATTAACAGCAAACGAGCCCTACCATTCAGCTATTATCAAAATAGCAGAGGCAAAAGTTTCAATGGCATGGATTACAGTATTCCTCAAAGGAATCGGAGCAAACTGGTTTGTGTGCCTTGCAGTGTGGCTTGCTCTTTCAGGCAAAAGCCTTTTAGCAAAGATGGTGGGGTGTTGGCTTCCTGTAATGGTCTTTGTGGCACTTGGCTATGAACACTCAATCGCCAACATGTTTTTCATTCCAGCAGGCATATTTGAAGGAGCAAACATAGAGATCATGCAAGCCATTACCACAAACTTTATCCCCGCTACACTCGGGAATATTGTTGGTGGATCTGTATTTGTAGGAAGCATTTACTACTACATAAATCGTCCAAAGGAATAAACGCGATGCAATAAAAAGCGTGCATTCTCATTTTTTGCAAAAATTATAGGCATTAATATTTCTCATTCAGCAATAAAGCAGTAACTTTGTACTATATTTTGAACAAACAATATTTATTCACTAATAATAATTACTCTAAATGGTAAGTTACAAAGAACTTGGCTTGGTAAACACTCGTGATATGTTTGCTAAAGCAATCAAGGGAGGATATGCTATCCCTGCTTTCAACTTCAACAACATGGAGCAACTTCAAGCAATCATCAAGGCTGCTGCTGAAGAAAAATCTCCAGTAATCTTGCAAGTATCTAAGGGTGCTCGCAACTATGCTAACGCTACTCTTCTTCGTTACATGGCACAAGGTGCTGTTGAATATGCAAAAGAACTTGGTTGGGCTAATCCTCAAATCGTTCTTCACCTTGACCACGGTGATAGCTTTGAACTTTGCAAATCTTGTATCGACAGCGGTTTCTCATCAGTTATGATTGATGGTTCACACCTCCCATACGAAGAAAACGTTGCTCTTACAAATCAAGTTGTTGACTACGCTCATCAACATGATGTAACAGTAGAAGGTGAACTTGGTGTATTGGCAGGTGTTGAAGACGAAGTTTCTTCTGACCACCACACTTATACTGACCCTGAAGAAGTAATCGACTTCGCGACTCGCACAGGTTGCGATAGCTTGGCCATATCAATCGGTACTTCTCACGGTGCTTACAAATTCACTCCAGAACAATGTACAAAAGATGAAAACGGCAAGCTCGTTCCTCCTCCATTGGCATTCGACGTATTGAAAGCTGTAGAAGAAAAACTTCCCGGATTCCCCATCGTTCTTCACGGATCGTCTTCAGTTCCTCAAGACGAAGTTGAAACTATCAACGCTAACGGCGGTGCATTGAAAGCAGCTATCGGTATCCCAGAAGAATGGTTGCGTGAATCAGCTAAATCAGCTGTTTGCAAAATCAACATAGACTCTGACAGCCGTCTTGCTATGACAGCAGCAATCCGCAAAGTTTTCGTTGAAAAACCAGCCGAATTCGACCCACGTAAATACCTCGGTCCGGCACGTGATAACATGGAAAAACTTTACAAGCACAAAATTATCAACGTACTTGGCTCTGCAGGTAAAGCTGAATAAAGATAAAATTTAATATTTTATCCATATAAAACAAGGGAGTATCGACAAAGATACTCCCTTGCTAATTTTTATCACAAATCTTTTGTATCTTTGGAAAACATCCAAAATAATACCATTACTTTCATGAAGAAATTTTACCTTATAATCTGTGCTTTTATAGCAATTATAGCTGCCAATGCAGCAACATTCTCAGGAACTATTCCCGTAATGTACATATACACAAGCAATGGGACTGCAATCACGTCTAAAGACACATATATAGATGCAAATTTCTATATTGATCCAAAATCATCAGGCTACACTGCCACCGGCTCCGCATCTAGCACCGTCGCCATGAAAATACGTGGTCGTGGCAACACATCATGGACTAATTATGACAAAAAGCCTTATCGTTTCAAACTCACAGTAGGCATCAAGCTCTTAGATATGCCTAAAAGCAAAAACTATTGCCTATTGGCATATGCCAATGATGACTTGGCATTTATCCGCAATGCCATGGGATTTAAACTCAGCGAATGTCTAAATCTTGCATATACTCCTCGTTATCGTCCAGTAGAGCTGGTGTTAAATGGAGATTATATAGGTCTTTACTTCTTGACTGAAAGCGTGCGCGTTGATAAAGATCGTGTAGCTATCACAAAACAAAACGACGGAGACACAGATGCTACAATTATCACAGGCGGATGGTTACTTGAAATAGACAATGCAGATGATGCTGCTCAGGTAAAAATTACAGAAGGCAACGGAAATACCATGCGTTTCACTTATAAAGATCCCGAAGAACTATCTACTGCACAAAACGACTATTTGACAAATCAGTTAAACAGCATGAACAATGCCATTTATGCGACTGACAAAAGTTCTACAACTTGGGAAAATTACATAAATATGGACACATTGGCTCGTTTCTATATTGTTCAAGAGATAATGGATAATACCGAAGCATTCCATGGTAGCACATATCTATACAAACAACGTGGCACAGCCAATATTTGGAGCTTCGGTCCGGTGTGGGATTTTGCCAACGCTTATCGTCGCACTGAGCAACAATTCATTTACAAAAACTCGCCATATACTCAACATTGGATTGCCGAAATTGCAAAATTTCCTCGTTTCCAGGCCAAAGTAAAGGAACTATGGAAAGAGTTTTACACAACCCAATATCCAACACTAAGTACATATATTGATACATATGTATCCGAAATATCGTCAGCCATTTCAAGCGACTATCAACGCTGGCCAAGTTACGGAACATCAAATTCTGCAACTAAGAAAGCTGAATTTAAGCAACTGCTTGATGCTCGAATTCAATGGTTAAATACCCAATGGGATCCTGCCGGCATTGATGATGTTATAATGGATGAAAACGACACCCCTATTGAATACTATAATTTGCAAGGCGTGAAAGTTGAAAACCCTCAAAGCGGATTATATATACGCATAAAAGGTAACAAAGCAAACAAAATCATATTATAACATTCTAATTTGGGCTGTTTCTTGGAGATGTTTCTAATTTTTAGATGCATCTCCTTTTGTCTTATCCACTACCCATTAAATTTATATCCGCAACTACCTAAGAAATTATGCAGTGTGGGTTAAAATCCGTATCTTTGCACCGCAAAACAATAAACTAATTAAATCATGGCACTACAATGCGGTATCGTAGGACTGCCAAACGTTGGCAAGTCCACTCTTTTCAATTGTTTATCAAACGCTAAAGCTCAATCGGCCAACTTCCCATTCTGCACTATCGAGCCTAATGTGGGGGTTATCACCGTTCCCGATGATCGTCTCACTAAACTTGTTGAGATGTGTGAGCCTCGTAGCGTGGTTCCTGCAACAGTTGAAATCGTCGACATCGCGGGGCTTGTAAAAGGAGCATCTAAAGGAGAAGGGCTTGGGAACAAATTCCTTGCAAACATTCGCGAAACCGATGCTATTCTACACGTATTGCGTTGCTTTGACAATGATAATATTACCCACGTCGATGGCACTGTCGACCCTGTGCGCGACAAAGAAATCATCGACTACGAATTGCAACTTAAAGACTTGGAAACAGTTGAAGCTCGCATTGCAAAAACTCAAAAACAAGCACAAACAGGTGGAGACAAAGTTGCAAAGATGCAATATGAAGTGCTTCGTCAATTCAAAGATGCTCTTGATCAAGGCTTGCCTGCACGCTCAGTAAAATTTGAAACTGTAGATGAACAAAAATTTGCGAAGGAGCTATTCCTACTTACAAACAAACCGGTAATGTATGTGTGCAACGTTGATGACACATCAGCCGTTTCCGGCAATAAATATGTTGATGCTGTGCGAGAAGCTGTAAAAGATGAAGATGCACAAATACTCATCGTTGCAGCTCAAACAGAAAGCGAAATCGCAGAGCTTGACACATACGAAGAACGCCAAGAATTCCTTGCAGAAATAGGTCTTGAAGAATCGGGTGTTTCTCGACTCATACGTGCTGCATATGCTCTACTAAATCTCCAAACATACTTTACTGCAGGACCTGATGAAGTGCGTGCATGGACATTCCTTCGTGGTAGCAAAGCACCTCAATGTGCAGGTATAATCCACACCGATTTTGAAAAAGGATTTATTCGTGCTGAAGTTATAAAATATGACGATTTCGTAACTCTTGGCAGTGAAAATGCTGTAAAAGAAGCCGGCAAAATGAATGTCGAAGGAAAAGAATATGTTGTTCAAGATGGCGACATCATGCATTTCCGTTTCAATGTATAAAATATACTTCTTATAAACACAAAAAGGCTCTTGTTTTGCAAAACAAGATCCTTTTTTGTACTATATATCGACAATATTAGAACGCAGATGGTTTGAGATTTAATCCAACTCTTTCTTGTAAACCAAACAACAAATTCATATTGTGAACAGCTTGTCCAGACGCACCTTTCACAAGATTGTCAATAACAGATGTTATCAACAATTTGCCATCAATCTTTTCAAGGTGAAGGATACACTTGTTTGTATTCACCACATCTTTCAAATCAGGAGCCTTATCGGTTACAAAAGTAAAATTGTGGTCAGAATAATAATCTTCATACAAACGACGTATCTCATCAAGTTCAACAGGACAATCAATATATACAATTGCCATAATTCCACGAGAGAAACATCCTCTCACAGGGATGAAATTTATCTCTGACTTGAAGCTATTTTGCAAAGTGCTAAGAGATTGTTTTATCTCAGCCAAATGCTGATGACGGAAAGGTTTGTAGATAGATACATTATCATTGCGCCATGAGAAATGAGATGTTGCCGATGGTTTAACACCGGCACCTGTACTTCCTGTTATCGCAGTAACATGGATGTCGCTATTTAACAACAAGTTTTTGGCCAATGGCAATAGTGCAAGTTGGATTGCAGTCGCAAAACATCCGGGATTTGCCACCCGTGTAGCTCCACGAACAATGCGCTTTCTGTTTAATTCTGGCAATCCATACACAAAATCGTGCGTTCCATCTTCTATTCTATAATCAGTTGAAAGATCAACTATTTTCAACGACTCAGGCACATCATGGCTTTCCATAAATTTGCGAGTTTCGCCATGAGGGGTGCAACAAAAAAGTACATCAATATCTTCCCAAGGTGTTTGATTAGTAAAACGTAAATATGTTTCTCCTATCAATCCTTGGTGCACATCAGCAACAAGATTTCCTGCATTGCTTGTACTATTTATCCAACTGATTTCTACATCGGGGTGATTAATCAACAGACGAATCAACTCGCCTGCCGTATACCCTGCTCCACCTATAATTCCTGCCTTTATCATAATGTATCACTGAATTTTTCTTGTGGCATAACCATCATTAATATCAAATAAACCAATACCCCTGCAAATGCAGTAAATACTGACAATAGAATATACGCAATGCGCACAAGAACCACATCAAGTCCAAAGTATTTAGCCAGACCGCCACACACTCCGGCAATTAATTTTTCATTTCTTGATCGTCTCAGTTTTTTTTCTTCCATTTTGAATGTTATATTTGTTCATCTTTGTGATTAGCATAATATGCACGCAAAGCAGTAGCTGATACTTTGATGAAACCTTTAGCGTCATCGGCAGTCCATCCTTTTTGAGTTTCGCCATATTCGCCAAATTTATTTTTCACCAAATCATCTTTACTTTCTACCCCTACTGTAGAGAAACCAAGAGGACGAAGTTCCAATATTGCAGTACCATTAACATTACGTTGTGATGTTACGAGCATAGACTCGATATCACGCATCACAGGCTCAAGATACTGACTTTCATGCAAGAACATTCCGTACCAATTAGCTACTTGATCCTTCCAATATTGTTGCCATTTACTTAATGTATATTTTTCGAGAAAACGGTGTGCGCCAATAATTAGCATAGGTGCAGCAGCCTCAAATCCCACGCGTCCTTTAATACCTATAATAGTATCGCCGACGTGCATGTCGCGCCCCACGCCATAAGCGGCTCCAATCTCTTCAACCTTTTGGATAGCAACGATAGGATCATCATAATAGACATCATTTACGGCCTTTAGCTCACCTTTTTCAAATGTCAAACGCAACAGTTCTGTTCCTTCTTTTACACAATGCTTCAAATAGGCAGTTTCTGGCAATCCTTGAGCAGAATCAAGGATTTCGCCACCACAAATAGATGTACCCCATAAGCCTACATTATAGCTATATTTCAACTTAGTAAAATCAGCAGAAAAACCATTTTTGTTTAGATATTCAATTTCTTCTTGGCGAGACAAGTTATTATCTCGAGTGAGAGTAATGATTTCTACGCCAGGAGCCATAACAAGGAATGTCATGTCAAAACGAATTTGGTCATTACCGGCACCTGTAGAGCCGTGAGCAATAGCATCAGCTCCTATTTCATTGGCATATCGAGCAATAGCAATTGCTTGGAATATACGTTCTGAACTGACAGAAATAGGATATGTTCCATTTCGCAACACATTACCATATATCATATATTTCAAGCTCTTTTCATAATATTCGCGAGTTACATCAAGAGTAACATATTCTTTTGCACCGAGCTTATATGCATTAGCTTCATTTGTAGCCAACTGTTCAGGGCTGAAACCTCCTGTATTGGCACATGCAGCATAAACTTCATATCCTTTTTCTTTAGCGAGATACATCACAGTGTAAGATGTATCAAGACCGCCACTAAATGCCACAACTACTTTTTTCTTTTTTTCCATTTTTATAAATGTTTAATCCTCTAAATCTTCATTTGTCAAACTATATCGGTGATATTGCGTTTCTTTAGGATCATAAAGCAATCCCACACACAGACATTTATGTCCACCATTGCGTTGAAGAATATCATAATTCACACAGCTTTCACATCCTCGCCAAAACGCAGGGTCTGTTGTCAATTGGTCAAATGTCACAGGACGATATCCCAATTCAAAATTCATCTTCATCACCGCCGCTCCGGTTGTTAATGAAAAGATTTTAGCATCAGGATACATTTCACGAGATAATTTAAAAATGCGACGTTTTATGCGTGTTGCAAGACCTATCCCTCGATATTTATCAGCTACTATCAAACCTGAATTTGCGACAAATTCCTTATTGCTCCAACTTTCAATATAACTAAATCCGGCAAATTCACCGTCGTACAACGCAACCACAGCTTTACGTTCAAGCATTTTTTGCTTTACATATTCCGGTGAACGCTTTGCAATACCGGTACCTCTCACTTTAGCAGCCTTATTTATTGTATCAAGTATTTCATCTACATACTTTACATGTTCTTCAGATGCTACTAAAATTTCTACCTTTGACAGATCTTTCATCTTTTAATTGTACTCCTTTAATCGCTAATTATAACTTATATTTAAAACTAACTATTTTCATCATTCAAGAACTGAGATTTTGCTATAGTCATTACTTGACTTGGCAGGAATGATGAGAATAATGCGTACAAATCTGAACGACTTGAATTTTCATTTACTACCGCAAATACAGTATCGGCTCCCGGTATAGTTCCTAAAATATGTGGAGATTCAAGCATATCTATATCGTAAGCCAAGCCGCTTGCATATCCATTACGAGTTTTTATAACAACAATGTTACCCGATATAGCACATGACAATGCCGCAGGATGCAAACTTGACTGTGCGGTGCTTTTAGTCTTCGCAAAAGGCTCTGCACTCATGTGATTAGAGTCAGCAATAATATATCTATAACCACCCATATCAGTTGCAACCTTAGTGGTGCGCAACATTTTCAAGTCTCGCGACAATGTTGCTTGAGTAACAATATAGCCTCTGATTGCAAGTTGTTTTGATAATTCCTCTTGACTCCCAATACAATTGTGTGTTAAAATATCTATTATTACCGGCAAACGGGATTTTCTTTTCTTCATCGCAAAAAATACATTTATTATTTCATGCAAAGATACAAACAAAAATACATAACACTAATAAGTATAGCATAAAAATTCAATCATTATGCATCTATTTTGCATAAATATTATTTTAGTCTATTGAATTATCTCTTGAATATATCATTATATATTTTTTCTGTAGCGCCTAAATTTTGACGAATATACTCACCTGCTCTCTCTCCCGACAATTTTAAAGCATCAGCATTAGTCAACAGATTATCCATTACCGACACAAACTCGGCATTGTCTTTTATGCTATATGCGCCTTCAACTGAAATTAAGTCCTTAGCCTCCTTAAATTTTTTATATTTAGGGCCAAAAACAATAGGCATTCCATAAACTGCCGCTTCGTTAATATTGTGGATTCCAACACCAAATCCGCCACCGACATAAGCAATCTGACCATATCGATATATGCTTGACAATTTTCCGAAACTATCAACTATCAGACAATCAGTATTTGAAGCTTCAAGGTCTGTTGCTGTTGACAGACGGCAATATGGGCGATGTAACTGATGTTCTATTTCAGCAAGGCGATTTTCGTTTACCTCATGTGGTGCTATAATTAATTTCACTCCGAAATGCGAATTAAAATAAGGCAATAGTAATTGCTCATCAGGAGTCCATGTACTGCCGGCAACTATCGTTATCGGCACATTTTGAGTCATCACCTTTGCTTGTGAAATTTCAAAGCTGTTAGCAAGAATATCTGTAACACGATCAAATCGAGTATCCCCTGCAATAGTTACATTTGCAACCCCAATACTCAATAGCAATTGTTGAGATGCTTCGTCTTGAACATACAAGTGAGTATAGCAATTTAACATTTTGCGGAATAATCCTCCCCACCACTTAAAAAACGCTTGAGTATCGCGAAATATTGCCGATATCAAGTATGTAGGAATATTTCTACGATGTAACTCTTCTAAATAATTACCCCAAAATTCATACTTAACAAAAATTGCCATTTCGGGATTCACTACATCCAAAAATTTCCTTACTCTGCCTTTTAAATCAAATGGCAAGTAGCATACAGCATCAACGCCTTTATAATTTTTGCGCACCTCGTATCCCGATGGAGAAAAGAATGTCAAAAGGATCTTTTTTTCAGGCATACGAACTTTTAGCATCTCAATCAAGGGACGACCTTGTTCAAATTCACCCAACGATGAAACATGTATCCATATATATTTTGCATTACAATCAATTACCTTATTCAAATAATCCATCGTGCGAGCTTGTCCTGCCAACATTTTGCGTGCTTTTATATTATTCCATGAAAGCACCTTCGCCCCAAGACTATATATGCCAATAGCTGTATTATATAGTAAATTCATTTCCTATAGCAGAGAAAACAATTCTTACTTAATTCTTTCTACGCCAAGACGCACACGACGCATAGTCTCCTCTTTGCCCAATAACTCTGTTATATCAAACATATGAGGACCTTTACATTCACCCACAACAGTCAAGCGGAATGCGTTCATTACATTTCCCATGTGATAACCTTTATCGGTAATCCATCCAAGCACGATAGGTTCAGCCGACGCACATGAAAAATCGTCAATATTATTTAGCACCTCGATTAGTTCGTTCATCAATTGAGGTGTTTCTTCATTCCAACGTTTTTTTACCGCTTTGGCATCATACTCTGTAGGCTCTATAAAGAAGAAACGAGATTGTTCCCAAAGGTCTTTCACAAAATTAATGCGACCTTTTACCATCGAAACCACTCGTGTGATATATTCATCGCTAAAACCTTCTACTCCATTTTCCATCAAAATTGGCTTAAATAATTCCGCAAGTTGTGCATCGGGAAGTTCCTGCAAATATTTATGGTTGAACCATTTTCCCTTTTCAAAGTCAAATTTCGCACCAGATTTAGAGCAATGTTCAAGAGAAAATTTATCAATTAGCTCTTGCATTGACATAAATTCGGTATCATCACCGGGATTCCACCCAAGCAACGCGAGAAAGTTCACAACGGCCTCTGGCAAATAGCCTGATTCACGATAGCCCGATGATACTTCACCCGATTTAGGGTCATGCCATTCAAGAGGGAATACGGGGAATCCAAGTCTATCGCCATCACGTTTACTCAATTTTCCTTTCCCATCAGGTTTCAAAAGCAATGGCAAGTGAACAAATGCAGGCATCGTATCAGTCCATCCAAATGCCTCATATAGAAGCACATGCAATGGAGCTGATGGCAACCATTCTTCACCACGTATCACATGAGAAACTTTCATCAAGTGGTCATCTACAATATTTGCAAGATGATATGTGGGTAGGTCATCGGCACTCTTATACAATACCTTATCATCAAGTACTGATGAATTTATAGTAACTTTTCCTCTAATCAAGTCATTAACTTCTACATCACGTCCCGGTTCAATCAAGAAACGCACTACATATTTAGCATCGTTATCCAACAACTCTTTCACCTCATCAGCCGACAATGACAAAGAGTTGCGCATTGACATGCGAGTCGATGCATCATATTGGAAATTAGGTGTTGATTCACGACGCGCTTCAAGTTCTTCAGGAGTATCAAATGCAATGTACGCTTTTCCTGAATCAAGAAGCATTTTCACATGCTCACGATAGATATCTCTACGTTCCGATTGCTTATATGGACCATATTCACCACCTTCACGCACTCCTTCATCAATCTGAATTCCAAGCCACGCAAGAGCTTCGTTAATATATTTCTCTGCTCCGGGCACGAATCGCTGTGAATCGGTATCCTCGATACGTAATATCATTTCACCTCCACGTTGACGTGCAAAAAGATAATTATAAAGCGCTGTGCGCACTCCTCCTATATGCAAAGGCCCTGTTGGAGATGGGGCAAATCTTACTCTTACTTTTTGATCCATTTTTATTTTATTTTAAACGTTTGCAAAGATACAATTTTTAACGCATAATACATAACACCCACATCACAATTATCCATACATTTTCATTAGCAATCTGATTCATTAAACCTTTTTACTCATTTTTATGTTGAAAAGTTTAATTTCTCTGATGGCTTTTTTAACAGAAATATTACTACCTTTACGGCATTGAAATAAACCCATCAGCATTAGGAATAATAATACATACCCACATGAATAGAAAAGGAAAACTATATTTTCGTTATGGAACAATGGGCTCGGCAAAAACCGCATTGCTATTAACTTCAGCCTATAATTTTGAAGAGCGTGGCATGAAATATGTGTGCATGAAACCCATCATCGATACTCGCGACAAAATAAATGTCATAAAATCTCGAATTGGTATTGAACGCGAATGTCAATGGATTTATCATGATACCGACCTTTACCAATTAGCTCAAGATCTTTTTGAAGAATCAATGTCGGTCATTGATTGGTTTTTAATTGATGAAGCCCAATTCCTTACAGCAGAACAGGTTGACCAGCTTGCTCGCATAGTTGATGATTATGGTAGCAATGTTGTTTGCTACGGATTGCGCACTGATTTTAAATCAAATATGTTTGAAGGCTCTCGACGTCTGTTTGAAATAGCCGATACTATTGATGAAATAAAATCGACTTGCACATGTGGTCGAAAAACCATAATAAACGCCCGCATTGATGCCAATGGTGATTTTGTTGAAGATGGAGCACAAGTAGAAATAGGTGGAGACGACCGATATATTGCCGTTTGTCGCAAATGTTGGCGCAACAAGCGCATCGAACAATCATCACGAGACACATTACCACTATTCAAATAAGCCAACAACTATGATATTAGGAGATATAAATAATTGCCACAATACAACGTTGACTAATCCACGAATTAGCAAAGCGTTGGAATGGATAAAAGCTCATTATAACGAAAGATTTCAAAAAGGGGTCATTGAAATCGAAGAAGGTGTTATCAGAGTAAATTGCGAAGAAGTTATAATGGTACCACAACAAATGCTTGAAGCACACCGCCGTTACATTGATATACACGTTCCCCAATCAGGAGAAGAAACAATTGGTTGGGCTCCTACACCCAATCTAAAAAATTGTATCACTCCATATAACAACGAAAAGGACATAGAATTTTATGGTGATGCGCCTCAATGTTTGTTTTCTGTGCATCCCGGACAATTTGCAATATTATTCCCTGAAGATGCTCATGCCCCTAACATTGGCATAGGAAATCACCGCAAGCTATGCATTAAAATTGCCATTGATTAAACTTTAAAGATGGTAAAATGTCAATATATCATGAAACATTTGATTTTTACCATATTTATTTTGATATCGACATTCTTAAATTGGATGTCAGCTATCTCTTTACCCAATGAAGAGCTAAAATATAAAGTAACATATAAATGGGGACTCATTCACACTCAAGCAGGTAGAGCAACATTATCACTACTAAACGATGGGACCAGATACAAATCTACCCTCATTGCTCGCACCGAAACATGGGCTGACCGCATATATAAAGTGCGCGACACTCTATATAGCGAAATGACTCTTGATTTCATCCCAACAAAATATGTAAAAAGCGCCAACGAGAAAGGGAAATATGTTCGCGATCAAATCGATTACATCGTAGTCGGCAACAATTTTACAGGAATTTGTTCTCGCTACCGCATCAAAAAAGGGGATACTGATTTCTCAACAGAGGGAAAAACGCTCTCAGCAACAGGAACAACTGTTGATATGCTCAGTGTGTTTTACCATCTTCGCACCCTTGATTTCCCATCAATGAAATTGGGAGAGACAAAAACAATAAACATTTTTTCTGGTAAAACAAAAGAGCTATTAAACATCAAGTATGAGGGAATTAAAACCGTTAATATTGATGATAAAAAATATAGCACCTATCATGTCAGTTTTAAATTCACCTCTGAAGACGGGAAGAAATCATCAGACGATATAGACACATGGATCTCAGCCGATAATCGCCGCATACCCATCAAACTTGAAGGTAGTTTACCCATCGGGAAAATACGTTGCCTTTACATTGGTGGTTAGAGCTATATTAACTTTGTTAAATAGCTAATTGCAAAATCAAGGATAGTATCGTGTCCCGACAACATTGCAGATGGTTCCATATCAACAGCACAACCTTCAGTCGGTTCTATACCCATCTCAGTGAGGTTTCCATTAGCATCATACATGGGGCTTGCCGAAAAACGCACCGACCATCCGCATGGCAGTTCTGACGAAAAAGGCATACCACAACCACCGCCGGTTGTTGCGCCTATAATTGTAACATTGGGCAGATTTTTCATTACTGAGACAAAGTCATTTGCCGCACTATAGGTACTGCGATTTATCAATACCACAATAGGTTTCCCCCACATTATGCGTCCTTTATCTGCCGGCTCATAATAATAGGCATACGGCTCCGAAAAATCATCATGTCCCGGACCCGTTTTATGAGAAATATATCCTGCCAATATTCGTTCAGTAATAAAACGTCTCACAAGTGGCTCTACATTTGTGAGATTACCACCTCCATTATTACGAACATCTATAATCAGAGACTCGCATGTCGCAAAATAAGCCAAAATATGATCAATATTACCTTCTCCCAATCCATACGCAAAGCTACCATAATGGATATACCCTATATTTTCGGGGAGAATACCATAATCGATATCATTTAATGAGCGATAGTTGAAATTAAAATAGTGTTCTTGTATGAGACGCGCATCATAATTTTGAGGGTAATCGCTCCACCATTTGCGATAATATGACGTTTCAAATGGTGACGAAAGATTGGTGTGTCCATCCTTTAGTTCATCAAGCATTTCGGCACACACAAGAAACAATTCCTCTTCTGTAATCACATTTCTTGCTTTCACACTATATCGACGATACATAGCATCCCAGTCAATCCCTTTCTCCTCAAAGAAACAATAATGTTCGTCAAGAATAGTCCACAATGCATCAAAGTTCCCTTTTGGCGTATTCTCCCACTCCTCTACTTCATGACACGAAGAGAGAACAAAAATAGCCATCAACAATACTAATATCTTTTTCACTTTTCTTCTTTTTTAATACAACGCGGAGATAATGCGGGCAAGGGGATTAATTCCCTTGCGCGGTGAAACACTAATCCATTCTCCCGAAACTCCCAAAACAACGCTATGAGTTGTCATGCGAGTGGTGATATCGTTTACTTTTGTTGATAATATTTGATTACGATAACCTATGCGCAAGCAGGTGTTTGACAGATGCAAATCGGCAGTCAACAGATTTTCCATTGCGAAATAATTGCCCCACCATGCAACATGAGCAAGTCCGTCATCATTACCTAAATATATCTCATAATATAATTCACCATAATCAGGGGAAAAGAATACTCCGGTAATAGGCAACGTGGGCTGATATTTCACCGTAATGGGCAAACGCCCAACATTAAAATTCCAAGCCACATACCCTATCGCATTAATAGTCCACGCAGCCTTTGCCGACGCCGGATTATTTCCATTGCGAGTACTATATAAACACCCTATGTCAAGACTTGTACTTCCACCCGCTCCAATGGTTATTTCATGAGGTAATTTCCAACGATGCATCATTCCCCATGACGCGTCAAGTCCCAGATACCACATATCGGCATTTTTTGCCGGATTTTGAGTGCGATCAACTTCCACTCCTGCCGACAAACGCATCACCCACTTTTCTGGGTTAAACTTCATTGCCTGCATGCGCTCATACTTAAACCCGGCCATCCAACCGGTATATTTTAAAGGCGTCAAGTATGTATCATTAATCCGCGAGCCTCCAAATTCCAACATATAAGCTGATGCCACAGGGCGCAAAGGCTCCACTTGCAACGAATCTTGCTCTACCGCTTTTATATCTATTGATACCGCAATAAAGAGCAATAATAGTATAATCTTATATTTAGACATCGCAACTATTTCAATTGGTAATTTAGAATATGCGTTGCTGACCATTAATTTCATCGCGCACCTCATCATCAGAGCGTTCAGGCTCGATGCCTTCAACATCTTCAGCCGTTTCAGCATCGTTTTCCTCCTCATCATCAACACTTTCCACTTCACGAGGTTCAAGTTCTACAATTGAAGCTATTTCAAAGTTAGATATACGCTTACCTTTTGCTTTATATGATTTTACTGCAATAAATTCCATTGCATCAATTTCCATCGTGCCTCGGAAAGCATCTCCACCACCAAATATCACCTCAAATCTTGCGCCAAGAGCATCACTCAAAATAATAAGTGTTGAATTTTCATTTTCTCCGAGGAATCGTTGTTTCTTGTTTGTAGGCTCAAACGTAAATCGTTTGATATAAGGATAACCTTGATCGGCATCGTTAAGTACCGCTGTCCACACATGTCCCGGACGGAATTTTTCTATGCGCAAGATATTATCTTCATAATGGTTACTTTGATCAAATGTTGACATATAATATTCTCCATTTTTGAGAATAACAAGCACTTGATCATTGCCACTAAATTCACCAAGATAGTTTCCTCGTCCGTCATAATTGATGCGCAACACATCAGGGTCAAACCACACTTCACGACCACCTAATGTTGATGCGCCTTTCTCTTTGAGAGAGAAACGGTGTACCTCATTTTTGGTTACGATGTTACCTTGTGATTGCTTACCTTTGATTGCCAACTCACCAAAATCGACATCAAACTGCAATGTTTTCAATCGTGGTTTTGGTTTCAATGTTACTTTAACGACCTCTGCTTCACCATTTGAATTGGCTGAGAACCACACAATTTTTGTTCCGGGTTTGCCCGGTGTCATATCATATTCTTTATCGCGTGAGACACCTGTAACAGCAAAACGCTTCATATAATACACTCCACCCTTGCCATTTTGATATATCACATTATATATTGTGCGCGAGTCGTTGCGCTTGAACACTTGCAAGTGAAGAATATTCTTGCCAACAAACATCTTTTCCTGTACCTTGACAATCTTGTATTTACCATCTCGATAGAAAATTATTATATCGTCGAGATTTGAACAGTTGCACACAAACTCATCTTTCTTCAATCCGGTACCGATAAAACCTTCTTCACGATTGATATATAGTTTTTCATTAGCCTCAACCACCGTTGCCGCTTCAATATTATCAAATCCGCGTATCACAGTGTGACGAGGATAAGCCTCACCATATTTTGCCTTCAAACTTTCATACCATTTTATCGTATAATCCACGATGTGAGCGAGGTCATTTTTAAGTGCTGCTATACGATCATTGTAAGAAGCTATCAACTCATCAGCCTTCGCTGAATTGAATTTCAATATACGTCCCATCTTTATCTCCATCAAACGCAAGATATCGTCGTCGGTAACCTCTCTTATAAACTTAGGTTTCCAAGGCTCCAATCTCTTATCAATGTGAGCAATAGCAGCTTCCATATTTGGACTATCTTCAAACCCTTTATCTTTATAGATGCGTTCTTCAATAAATATGCGTTCCAATGATGCAAAATGCAACAATTCATGGACTTCAGAAAGTTGGATTTCAAGCTCGCGACGCAACAACTCTTTTGTCGTGTTTACGCTATGGCGTAACACATCGCTCACCCCAAGAAAATGAGGCTTCTTCTCTGAAATCACACAACAGTTAGGCGAAATGCTCACCTCACAATCTGTAAATGCATATAATGCATCTATCGCCTTGTCGCTCGATGTTCCTGGCAACAAATGTACAAGAATAAGAGCCGTTTCGGCTGTATTATCATCAACCTTGCGTATCTTCAGTTTCCCTTTTTCAAATGCTTTCAATATCGAATCGATAACCACCCCTGTAGTTTTACCATAAGGTATCTCTGTAATAGCAAGCGTCTTATTATCAACCTTTTCAATCTTGGCTCTGACTTTTACAACACCACCTCGCTCGCCATCATTGTAACGAGACACATCAATAAATCCTCCTGTTATAAAATCGGGATACAACACAAACTCTTCGCCACGAAGATAGGCAACTGCTGCATCAAGAATTTCATTAAAATTATGAGGCAATATCTTTGATGACAAACCCACAGCAATACCCTCTACCCCTTGAGCCAACAGCAACGGAAACTTTGCCGGAAGAGTTACCGGCTCTTTCTTTCGCCCGTCATAGGACAAGGTCCATTCAGTAACCTTAGGATTATAAAGCACCTCTAATGCAAATGACGACAAGCGAGCCTCAATATAACGACCGGCAGCAGCCGATGCACCGGTCAATATATTACCCCAGTTCCCTTGAGTTTCAACCAATAAGTCCTTTTGTCCGAGCTGTACAAGCGCATCATTAATTGACGCATCGCCATGAGGGTGATACTGCATTGTGTTACCCACAATGTTTGCAACCTTATTAAAACGTCCGTCATCAAGCGTCTTCATTGAATGGAGAATGCGACGTTGCACCGGCTTCAAGCCATCATCAATGTGAGGCACAGCACGTTCAAGGATTACATATGAAGCATAATCCAAAAACCAACTGCGATACATGCCTCGCAAATGATATTTTACAACATCGTTTGAAGTATCAAGATGCACGCGTTCATCGGCTGCGTTTTCCGCAGCAAGTTCTTCTGCGTCGGAATCCAAAGGAATTATTTCGTCACTCATTTTCTGTGGAATGATATTAGTTTTGGGCTTAATGCGTACATTTCTGCACACCTTCCCACAAAGTTACAAAATTTTCCTGATTATAGTCCAATTTTTCCACAACCTTTACTAACTATTTAGTCTCAATCATAGTGAAGATATGTCAATAAACTATGACATTTATATATTTTGCTGATATATCAAGAAAATTGTGTAAATTTGCAGTTTAAACGGCACATCACATCCGGTGATGCAACCCGTTGACAATCAATAATTATCAATTTTACCAAATTATGGCTCAACAAGAAGAAGTTTTTAAGAAAATCGTTTCACACGCCAAGGAATACGGTTTTGTTTTTCAATCAAGTGAAATTTATGATGGATTAGGCGCTGTTTATGACTATGGACAAAACGGCGTAGAACTCAAAAACAATATCAAACGTTACTGGTGGGACGCAATGACCCTCCTTAACGAAAACATTGTGGGTATTGACTCTGCAATCTTCATGCACCCAACAATTTGGAAAGCATCAGGACACGTTGACGCTTTCAATGATCCATTGATCGACAATAAAGATTCTAAAAAACGCTATCGTGCCGACGTTCTTATCGAAGAAGAACTCGCCAAGATGGATGACAAAATTGAAAAAGAGGTAGCTAAAGCAGCTAAACGTTTCGGAGAATCATTTGACGATGCTCTTTTCCGTCAAACTAACCCTCGCGTACAAGAAATTGCTGCTAAGCGCGATGCTCTACATGAACGTTTTGCAAATGCTCTTAACGATAACAACCTTGAAGAATTGCGTCAAATCATCATTGACCAAGAAATCGTGTGTCCTATCTCAGGAACTAAGAACTGGACAGAAGTGCGTCAATTCAACCTCATGTTCAAGACTGAAATGGGTAGCACTGCCGATGGAGCAATGAATGTTTACCTTCGTCCAGAAACAGCCCAAGGCATTTTCGTAAACTACTTGAACGTACAAAAAACAGGTCGCATGCGTCTTCCTTTCGGTATCGCTCAAATAGGTAAAGCATTCCGCAACGAAATCGTTGCTCGCCAATTCATCTTCCGTATGCGCGAATTTGAACAAATGGAAATGCAATTCTTTGTACGTCCGGGCGAAGAACTCAACTGGTTTGCAAAATGGAAAGAAACACGTTTGAAATGGCACAAAGCTCTTGGTCTTGGAGATCACAAATATCGTTATCACGACCACGACAAGCTTGCTCACTATGCCAACGCTGCTACCGACATCGAGTTTGAAATGCCATTTGGATTCAAAGAAGTTGAAGGTATCCACTCTCGCACTAACTTTGACCTTTCACAACACGAAAAATATTCAGGTAAAAACATCAAATATTTCGATCCTGAATTGAACGAATCTTACGTTCCTTACGTTATCGAGACATCAATTGGTGTTGACCGCATGTTCCTTTCTGTTCTTTGCTCTTCTTATGAAGAACAAAAACTTGAAGGAGGAGACACTCGTGTGGTACTTCACTTGCCTGCAGCTCTTGCTCCTGTTAAATGTGCCGTTATGCCACTTGTGCGCAAAGATGGTCTTCCCGAAAAAGCTCGTGAAATCGTCAACGAACTCAAATTTGATTTCACTACTCACTACGAAGAAAAAGACTCCATCGGTAAACGTTATCGCCGTCAAGATGCAATAGGCACTCCTTATTGTATCACTGTTGACCACCAAACTCTTGAGGACAACACCGTTACTCTTCGTGAACGTGATTCTATGCAACAAAGTCGCGTAGCTATTGCCGACCTTCACAAACTCATCCACGACAACGTGAGCCTTAACGCATTGCTTCGCAAATTAGGATAATAACTAAAAGGATTTTCATATGAAAAAATATATCACTTTAATAATAGTTGGTGTCGTAGTTCTACTCCTTTGTGGTGGTGCATGCAGCAACTATAACGGTATGGTTGAAAAAGAGCAAGTCGTAGAACAAACATGGGCTCAAGTAGAAAACCAATATCAACGTCGTGCCGACCTCATCCCCAATCTTGTAAATACAGTAAAAGGATATGCCGAACACGAAAGCACTACTCTACAATCAGTTACTGATGCACGTGCCGGACTCTCAAAAGCCTATAACGATGCTAATGCCATATCGGCTACAGAAGCTCAAGCATCACAAGAAGGGCTTGAAAAATTCCAACAAGCACAAAGCAGTCTCAAAGGAGCTCTCGATATTTATGTCAACGCTGTGCGTGAAGCTTATCCCGACTTGAAAGCAAATGCTAATTTCCAAGACCTTCAAACTCAACTTGAAGGAACAGAAAATCGCATTTCTACAGAGCGGCAACGCTATACCGAAGCGGTTAAAGAGTACAACACCAAAATCAAAAAATTTCCCGGTAACATTTTTGCCGGAATATTTGGTTTTGATGCAAAACCTCAGTTTAAAGCTGAAGCCGGAGCTGAGAAAGCACCTATCGTAGAATTTTAATATTCTTTAGAATGAAAAAACTACCTATATTTTTTGTATCGGCAATTATGCTCATTATTGCAGCATGTGGCGACGATGAAGGAAACGTATGGAAAGACTATGAAGGATGGCGCGAAGCCAATGAAGCATGGATTCTTGAACAAGCGTCTCGCACAAATCCCGATGGAACACCCTATTATAGTAAGGTAACTCCCGATTGGGACCCATCACAGTACATCCTATTACATTATTTCAATGACCGTAGCGAAACAGCTGGGAATCTGACTCCCATGCTGACAAGCACTGTTGACGTAAAATACATAGGTCGTCTTTATACCAACGAAGTCTTTGATTCGTCCTATACATTGACAAAATGGGGCGACAGCATCTATCGCACAAAATGCAGCAATGTTATTCAAGGATGGCAAATTGCGTTAGAAAAAATGCATGTTGGGGATAGCGTTGAAATGATAATACCTTATCAATCAGCCTATGGGGCCGCTGATAACGGAGTCATTAAACCTTACTCTGCATTACATTTTAATGTTAAACTCGTTGACATATACGCCTACGAAAAAAAATAAGATTCACTCAAATATTAAAAACCTGCCTAACAAAAACTTGTTAGGCAGGTTTTTCGTTATATTTGAATACTCTATGAGTACCATGACACCAACACCATACGGCGATCCTTACAACAGTATAACCAATCCTGACAAGCAAATGGCCCATAAGGCATTGGGAGACTATGGTCCTTTAGGCACTAAATATTCGACCGAAGAATTCCTACAAATTTATAAGTAAATTATAATACATTAAAGAATATATGTAATATCGTATTGATTATATGACAATTTTAATTAATTTTGTCCCAATACATTAAATTTATTTTTATGCCATACATACATACATACATACATACATACATACATACATACCATTGCACAATGGAATTAACTCAGAGATAAGAAAATTTGATCTATTTGTTATAAACTCAAGCGTGCATCGCAATAGCGATGTGCGCTTTTTTGTATAAATACCTTTTTTGCATATATATAAACCCTTTAATATTCAAAATTTATGAAAAAGCTGAAATTTAAGGACTTATCATACAGACCGATAAGTGTCATGAGTTTCTTATTAGTGTTGTGTCTTATACACAATCAAGGAAATGCTCAAGAATTGAAATCATCAAAAGGTTTTGGACTGGTAGTGAACGCAACTAAAGGTATAAAAGCTATGACTATTCATTCTGCAAATGAAAATGTTAATAGTATTGCTAATGTGCCTATTAGTAATTCTAAAGTCTCTTTATCAACAGATTGTAAAGGCATTTCTATTGTTAGCAATGAAAAATTAATAACAAAAAAATCATTGACCTCTTATGAGATGCCCCAAATCCAAAAGAAAAACACGAAAAGTGTTGCGTCTAAAGCTGTGAATGTGTCTGGAATAATTGATGCAAGTACTTTGGAGGATAATGCAGAACTCGTTCTAACGGGTAATACAAATCTTTTTATGGATGTAAATAAAACGCTTAAATGTATCAGTGGTGATTATACTCTTACGCTTAGCGGTGGTAATATCCTAACCCTTAACAATCCTGAAGGTTATGCTATAAATGTGTTATCTATTACTATCAGTGCTCCTTTAATTGTAAAATCATCAATTGTTGGTATTTCTGCAAAAAACGGATTAACTCTCAATGGCGATGTGGAAATCAACTCAGCCAATACCGGTTTAGGTACTGTAAATGGGACTCTGACAATCAATGGCGATGTAACAGTTACAACAAACAGCTCTGCCGCAATACTCAACCGAGGCTTGGATAATGGTGGAGATATAATTATCAATAATGGTGTAATTAAAGCCACAGGAGGTAATTCCGGTATATGGGC
>JAZOCE010000010.1:0-51493 GCA_045596365.1 Muribaculaceae bacterium
GACTCTGACAATCAATGGCGATGTAACAGTTACAACAAACAGCTCTGCCGCAATACTCAACCGAGGCTTGGATAATGGTGGAGATATAATTATCAATAATGGTGTAATTAAAGCCACAGGAGGTAATTCCGGTATATGGGCTTATGGTATAGCGGCACGTGGAAATCTCAATATTAAATCGGGTGAAGTAGTTGCAAAGGGAGGTACTGCCGGTCTTTATGCTGAAGATGGCGCTATAACTATCGCATCACCTCTTATTATAGTCTCTCCTTGGGAGGGACAAATTAGTAACGATGGTCATTATGTAGTTGATGAAAACAATGAGGTTCAGACGAGAGTAGTAATTATGACTCCTCCTATTTCAGGTACTATTACATTGGCATCAACGCCTGTGCCGGGAGAATCGTTGGGCTTCTCGCTTAGTAGTAATGTTGATTTAAGTGATATAAACTGTATATGGCAAATCAGTGAGAATAACGAAACTTGGAAAAATATTGATGGCGCAACCGAAAAAGTATATGTGCCAAAGGAATCAGAATTAGGAAAATATTTACGAGTTCGTGCGGAGGCAATAGGATATTCGGGATATTTATATAGTCCAAGTCGTCAGATCACAAAAAGATTGTGTGCAAATTCACCAGTCGCTCCTACGCTAACAAACATAAACGATAAAGTGCATGTATCAAATGCCAAGACAACACAAGAGTATATTATTTTCAACTATTCTAAAGATGTGTCAACGCTCACCGAGAATGATTGGAATAATGCAGTAACACCCGACAGCGAAGTGGGTTTCTTTGAAATGAATAGTTCGGCTAATTCCAACCATACCGTATTTACTCGTGTAAAAGAAACAACATCAGCTTGGGCAAGTGAGAGTGTAGCAGAAAGCAGAATATATATCGGAACATCGGTTTATCTGCAAGATATCGAATTGAATATCAGTAAGACAGTCGGTTATTTTCAAAAATTTTACAATGAGTTGAATTGTAAGGTGGGAGATGTTATTAGATGCGATGCTTCCCCTGTGCCCTCTGACGCTACTAATTGGTATGGCATCTCGGGAAGTAATTGGACGGTAGGAAATCGCAATACCGGATCGCCTTATGGTGAATTCTATGAAGATGAAGAGTGTACAATACCCATCAACTCAACAAGCAACTATGAAACCGTATATCTTAAAACACTTGCAGAAAAGAACTATTTGGAGGTGCGTATTCAGACATACAATAGTAGCATTGGTTACAAAACGCGAGCTGCGCAATTTAATGTAAGTTATGATGGTACATTCCCTCCTATTGAGTATTTGTCGGGTTGCAGTCATACAATTGCCGCAGGCGAGAAAATGACTAATTTAGATGTCGCAAGGCGTCCGTTGTCTGCCTCAGTTTACGGTGTTACAACAGAAGTAACCGGTGAGGGTACGGCTCCAATTGTTCGATTCGATATTTACGAAAAAATGAATATTGATGCTACCAATGCCACACCGGGCGTATATACTTATACTCCAATACAAAACGGGAATCCTATAACAACAAGTACATTTACAATAACTGTTACTGATGGTAATTATAATGTAGAGTCGGTGATTTTGCGTGACAAATATATTACCGCCGATCCCGGTGATCGCATTGAGCTTGTGGTACAACTAATGCCAACGAACTCAAAGGCTGAAATAGAATGGCACACAACCGATGAGAATATAGCTCCGGTTGTTGATGGTGTTGTTACGATTGCTCCCGATGCACCTATTGGAGCAGAAGTGTATATAACTGCTCTTGCCAATGGGTGTTATGATAACTGCAAAATAACGGTTAGTGGTAAAGAATATGACCTCTATGTGGCATCTACACAAGTTACCAGCCGTAATAGTGAAGACATCTTAGGTGACGGCAAGTTTAGTTTCAATAATTATAATATATTGACAATTAATGGAGATTACACATTGAATACACCTGTAAAATTGGTGGAAAACAAGGGTGTCGATGGGCTAATAATAGATGTGGCAGGTAACTCTACCATTAATCAAGAGGTCAATGTTGAGTCTAATGTGTTTGACTTTGCTGCTAATACGGTTATTACGGGTGAAGGTCAATTGACCATCAATGCCAATTCTATAGGAATAGGAGTAAACAACGGAGCAAATTTGACAATTTTCGATACCAATGTTGCTGTGAATGGAATGTACCCAATGACAGGCAATATAGGTGGTAACGAATCTCTTTCAATCGTTTCTTCTAATGTAGAGATTTCTGCCAAAGGCTCGGCAGCTGTTGATGACTTCAATGGTGGTATTTCTCTCGTGGATTGTGTAATAGCAACTCCAATTGGAGGAGAAGTCGTTGATGCTACAATAGAGGACGGCAAAGGAAATTATGCTCGCAATGTTGTTATAGAATCGCAGTTGATGTTATACGATGATATTAACAACACTATCACTTTAGAAACTTATGCATCAAGAAATAAGACAACCAATGCACAACTTGTCAATCGCACATTCTATAAGGATAATAGTTGGACTACATTGTGTTTGCCGTTTGATGTAAACAATTTAAATGGCACACCTCTTGAAGGAGCCACAATTATGGAATTGAATACTGCAAGTCGTAATGGATTTGATAGCACAACAGGCATGCTTTATCTTTCATTCAAGACAGTTACTGCGATAGAAGCAGGGAAACCATATATTGTTAAATGGGATAATGGCGAAAATATTGAGGATCCTGTTTTTGAAAATATAGCAATAACTAATTATGAGCCGATAACTATTGCTTCAGAAACATTTGAGTTAGATGCGATAAATATGGTAGGTAGCTATGCTCCTGTTTATGCATCTGCCGGAGACAAAAGCATTATGTTCTTGGGAACTGATAAAGCGATATATTACCCTACCGAAGACGCCTATCTAAATAGTTTCCATTCATATTTTGAAATTCCTTCATTGAAGGGAATTGAAGATATCGCCGTAAAGAACTATACAATAGATTTTGATGGTGCACTTGTTGGAATAGAAGATATAAAAGTATATGATAACCTATCTGCAAAAGAAATATTATATGATCTACAAGGGCGTATAGTAAAAAATCCGAGCAAAGGTATCTACATCAAAATTTCCAATAATAACGCAACAAAAGAAGTTAAATAATTAACTCCGTATTAACAATAAAGTCTCTGTAATACAGAGACTTTATTGTTAATATTAATTTCACTTAGAGGACTTATAGGTGGCGTAGTATTCGTCGAGGATGGTGCGAATGGCAGTGCCTATCTTCAGATAGGACTTACGATCAAGGTTGGCAAGCGAGATGCGCACCGACCAGTCTGGTCCGGCAAATCCATCGCCATTCAGCAATACTACTGCTGTCTCATTGGCAAGTCGCATCACAAAGTCAAGCGGTTCATAATTTGTTTCAAGATATTTAGCAAAATCATCACCATAGAATTTGCGCGCCCACACCATCATATCTATTTCAGAATAATACCCTGCTCTCAACGCATCAGGCAATAGTGTAAAACCTGTTGTTTTCCACAATGCTTCAAGACGATTTTGAATAATCGAGTGCATACGTTTTTTATACACATTATCTTTATCTAACAATGCATAAGCTGCAAACAAAGCCATCTGCATCTGCTGTGGTGTTGACAAACCGGCTGTGTGATTTAAACCCACAAGACGGCTATCAGCGACCATGCGATCAATAAACTTTATCTTGTCAGGCTGCAATGACAACGAGCCATAACGACGATATAGAGTTTCCTTATCACCATCGGGCAATGCATCAATGAGTGAGTCAAATATATTCAATCTATTAACGGCTATAACTGCAAGACGCCAGCCAGTAGCTCCGAAATATTTTGAAAATGAATAGACACACATTGTATTATGTGGCAATTCATACATCAATGAGCGGAAATGAGGGACAAATGTGCCATAAACATCATCGGTTACAATCATCAAATCGGGGTTATCATTCTTAACAATATCTATTATCAAGTCAAGAGTGTGGCGAGACAATGTATATGAAGGCGGATTGCTCGGATTTACCAAGCACAACAGTTTGATTTTCTTATCTCGCAACTTGTTAATCTCCTCATCGGGGTACTGCCATGTGTGATAGCCATCTTGTTCAACTTTATTGGCACTAATCATTGTTACATCAAAGCCAAAGCGGTCAAGCTGTGGTATTTCGATATAAGGGGTGAATATCGGAGCCATTAATGCTATTGAATCGCCCTTGCGGAGCAAAAAGTTCTCTTGCAAAGAATCAAATGCATAGCACATCCCAGCTGTTCCTCCCTCAACTGCAAACAAGTCATATTGCCCGTCGCAACTAACATTACCACCCATTTCTTGAGCAAGATAGTCTTGCACAAGGATTTCGGTGTGCTTCAAAACGCGGTCGGGCGTGGGATATTGGTCGCCAATAACAGCTTCAGCCCATTCATGCGCTATCGCATCGGCATCAGCACCTTTTTTCTTGGTAAGGTATTCAAACGCACCTTCCAATAGTGTTGCAGCTTCATCCCCTTTGTGCTCAAGCAAAAACTGTTTAAGACGATGAGCGCTTCCACTTTGTGATGGTATTCCGGCAATACCATCTCCCACATCTTTCACCCTACGACATTCTGAAAGAGCCCATTTGCCCAATAGGAAGAAAGCTTCACGTGGCACCGTAGCAATCCAATTGGGGTTACCTCGACCTGCATTAAGAAATGTAGCTGTCGATTTTCGAGCGTCCTCTTGAGCCATTTCAATGAGCTTATTTTTAATTTCAAATGGGCTCATTTTTTCTAATTCTTTTTCGAAGTCTCGACATACGAGACTATCATTTGTGTGTTGTTTGTCCATAATATTAACTAATTATACCTTAATTATACATCTATTTTTAAGCCATCAGCAAGACGATAGCGACACCCCATAGGATTAATAATGTGTTACCCACAGCATAAGTTACCGTATAACCCATTGCAGGGATAGAACTTTGCAACGAATCTTGAATTGCGCCCAACGCTGCTGTTGTTGTGCGTCCACCAGCACAGCACCCTAAATTTATTGCCGGGTGGAATTTAAATAGCTTCGCGCCCATCCATATTCCAACGAACAATGGTATAGAGGTTGCCAATATACCGGCAATGAATAGCATAAACCCAACCTCTTTTATACCACTTATAAATGTAGGTCCGGCAGAGATACCTATTACAGCGATAAACATGTTTAACCCCAAGTTGTTCAATATCCACAATGAAGGTTCGGGAATACGTCCAAATGTAGGATGTTTAGAACGTAACCATCCAAATACGAGTCCGGCAATCAACGCACCACCACTTGTACTGAGACTGATGGGGACTCCGCCCAAGTGTAATGTCAACGCTCCTATTAATCCACCTATAACGATACCAAGTCCCACGAATATCAAATCGGTCTGATTTGTTGGGCGATCAACATAACCAAGTTGTGGAGCAGCTACATTAACTTCTCTTGCAAGACCATTTATCGTCAATATATCACCTGCATGCAATTCTGTTTGTGCCAACACAGGTATATTTACACCTCCTCTCTTTATGTTATTTATCATGATGCCATACATAAATGGTTTTGCACGTAATTGGTCAATGGACAATCCATCGATAGTCTTCTTTGTCAACATCACTTGCAACTCTTCAACAGGGAATGAAAGCAATTCATTGTCAGCGACTTCCTGGCCTATCCAACTTTCATCTTGAATGATAAACTCACGACGACCGCTCAATACAATTTCATCCCCCTTGTTTATTACCAAATCAGGTGTTACATCAACAATTTTATTATCAATTCTTACTCGTTCAACAAAGACACGTCTTTTTAATGATTTGATATATTCTTCTATATCCTTAATGGTTTTCCCTTCTTCAAAGAATGATGATGAAACTTTGTAGGCTCTGAAAACGACAGGACGGCTCGCATCAATATAAGCAGGATCAGAATTTAAACTGCTTTGATTTAATTGTTGAGCCAATTGTGCCGTTTGTGCTTTCACCTTATTAAGACCGCCAAGCAATCGAGGTCCGATGTTTCCCAAAATATAAGCCGAGCCAATCGTACCGAAGATATAGGTTACGGCATAGCACACAGGAATCATGTCAATCCATGCTTTTTTATCGGCAGCAGATGCGTTCAATGTCTGGATTGTATCTCCACCTACACCTATTACAGCCGAGATTGTTTGTGCGCCCGACAATAATCCTGCTGCTTCTCCCGGAGAATAGTCAAATGCCACAGCAATGCCCCACGTTACGAGCAAACACACAACACACAATGCACAAGCAAAACCCACCTGTTTCAATCCACTACCACGCAATGAGCGAAAGAATTGCGGTCCCACGCTATATCCTATCGCAAACAAAAACAATAAGAAAAACACCGATTTAAGCGGCCCGGAAATTGGAATGTGCATTTGGCCGACAAGCACTCCCACCAATAAGACCGACGTGACGGTACCCAACGTAAATGTTTTGTACTTCAGTTTCCCTACCCAGAAACCAATCCCGATAGTCAAGAAAATCGCCAATGAGGGATATTCTCGAAATGTTTCAACTATCCAATTCATAATAACACAATTTAAACTTGAATTTATACTATTCCCAAAACACCTGTATTTACGTTATGGTTTTTATATTATCATATTTTTAGTGCTTTATTAACATTAATAACATTATCGTTTTTAAATATTTTGATTAAAAGCAGTTATTTAGCCGTCGTATTTCTTAATTATTTCAAAAAAATGAAGTAACTTTGCACCCGTTTTTGCGGCATGGTACAATTTATAGGTTTTAGGATAGATGTCGCTGTAACTTTTTCGAGACGAAAATATTAATTTATAATAATTCATATTATGTTTAAAAGTTTTCATGGCTCTCAGAAAATGTTGGATCTGCAACGTCAGAAACTCCAACGTCTCATGTCTAAAGAGTTATTAGCTCCACGCCTTATTAAAATTCTCATTGCATCTATTACAATGATTGTTTTATGGGCAATGCCAACATCTGCATTTGGCATTGAAGGACTAACCTTTGTAGAACAACGCGTAATTGCAATCTTTGCATTTGCAACATTGATGTGGGTATTCAATGCTATTCCTGCTTGGACAACATCTACATTTGTCGTTGTGTTATTGCTATTTACTACATCTGATAGCAGTTTGTGGTTTTTCCGCGAAGGAATTCCGGTTGAGGAATTAGGCAAACTCACAAGCTACAAATCATTGATGGCTTGTTTTGCCGACCCCATTATCATGCTCTTCATTGGTGGATTTATCATCGCTATTGCAGCAACAAAAACAGGATTAGATGTTAAACTCGCCAAAGTTATGCTCAAGCCTTTCGGCACACAATCAAAATATGTGCTACTTGGCTTCATCACAGTAACTGCCGTATTCTCAATGTTCTTGAGTAATACAGCCACTGCAGCGATGATGTTGACATTCCTTGCTCCTGTATTGAAAGCTCTTCCTGCCGATGGCAAAGGAAAAATCGGGTTGGCTCTTGCTATTCCGGTAGCGGCAAACATCGGTGGTATGGGAACACCTATCGGTACCCCCCCCAATGCTATCGCACTTAAATATTTGAACGACCCTGAAGGAATGAACATGAACATTGGTTTCGGTGAATGGATGGCTTTCATGATTCCTTTCACATTGGTATTGGTGTTCATCTCTTGGGTAGTACTATTAAAATTATTCCCCTTCAAACAAAAGACTATCGAACTCAAGATTGAAGGTGAAGCAAAAAAAGACTGGCGTTCAATTACAGTTTATATCATCTTCGCAATCACAGTACTTCTTTGGGTACTTGACAAATACACAGGTGTTAACTCTAACGTAGTTGCGATGCTTCCTGTCGGAGTATTCTGTATCATCGGGGTTATCACTCGTCGCGACCTTGAAGAAATCAGCTGGGGGGTACTTTGGATGGTAGCCGGAGGTTTTGCTCTTGGTGTTGCTCTAAACCAAACAGGTCTTGCTACTCACCTAATCTCAGCTATTCCATTTGAATCATGGCCTGCAGTTATAGTTATTATAGGTTCCGGTCTCATCTGCTACGCAATGGCTAACTTTATCTCACACACTGCAACAGCCAACCTTTTGGTGCCGATCTTAGCTGTTGCCGGTTCAAGTATGGCTGGCGCATTAGCTCCTCTTGGCGGTGTCTCAACATTGTTAATAGGTGTAGCTATCGCCTCTTCTGTGGGTATGATATTACCTATCAGTACTCCACCTAACGCGATGGCTCATGCAACAGGTCTTATTGAACAAAAAAACATGGTAAAAGTAGGTATCATAATGGGTATCATAAGCCTTGTATTAGGTTACACCATGCTTATTTTCCTCGGATCTAACGGATTTATCGGAGGATAATTCTCAATTAATAACACAAAAGAAGCTGTTGTCTCACAATAACAGCTTCTTTTGATTTATATAACATAATTATGAAAAAAATATCTGTTCTTTTACTTTTAGCTTCTGTTGCAACAAGCGCGTTTGCACAGATTAAAGATTTTGATTTCAAGATATACGGTCAAGTGCGTGGTGATTTGTTCTACAACAGTCGCGCAAATGAAGAGAGTGTTGACGGATTGTTTTACAGCTACCCAAAAGACCACAACTATGATGCTGCCGGCAAGGACTTGAACGACACCGACAACAGTAACATGTATCTCCTATACACTCGTCTTGGCATTGATTTAAAGGGTCCTAAAATTGGCAATGCAAATACTTCTGCAAAAATCGAATTTGACTTCCGTGGCTCAGGCTCAACATTATCGGTAGTGCGCTTGCGTCATGCCTATTTCAACTTGAATTGGGGTAAATCATCAGTTCTTGTGGGACAAACCTGGAATCCTCTTTATGGCGATGTTGCTCCTCAGATCTTAAACCTCAACATGGGCTCGCCATTCCAACCATTCGGTCGTGCGCCACAAGTGAGATACCGCTATAATGCCAATGAGTTGCAATTAACAGCTGCTACAGTATGGCAATCACAATACTTGTCAAATGGTCCTGACGGGAAAAGCAACAAATACATCAAGAACAGTTGCATTCCTGAATTCTACTTTGGTGCCGATTACAAAACGAGTAATTTTATCATCGGTGCCGGTGTCGATGTCCTATCGCTTGTTCCTCGCACTCAATCAACAGTAACAACTGAAGATGGCACTGCTCTAACATACAAAGTTGATGAACGCATCACTACCATTTCGGGCGAAGTGCACATGAAATACACATCTCCACTATGGTACATCGCAGCAAAGAGCGTATTAGGCTCTAACCTCACTCAAACATCTATGCTTGGCGGATATGGAGTTAAATCAGTTGATGCAGTTACAGGCGAACAAAAATACAGCCCTAATCGCAACTCATCATCATGGGTAAACGTCGTGTATGGTAAGAAATGGAAAGGTGGCGTGTTCTTTGGCTACATGAAAAATCTTGGCACAGATGATGCTGTCAGCAAAATGTATGGGACAGGAACAAATGTTGACCAACTAATCAGTGGCTCTGCCGAAATCACCTACAATATTCCTCATTGGAAAATCGGTGTTGAATACAACTACACATCGGCTTACTATGGCGATTTAAACAACTCTAACGGCAAAATCATCAACACCCACTCTGTCGGCAACAACCGCATCGTAGCCAGCGTACTCTACACCTTCTAATACACAATATCATTCTAAATAATAAATGCGATGGCATCAATGATGCCATCGCATTTTCTTTTTATACATATTAGCGTCTCATTTTATTAATCATATGAAGTACATCTTCAAGATTTCTTCTATTCTTTTTCTCAAGTTTATGTCCCCAAACAGATCCCAATATCATCATAACAATTGTTATCGATATCAACGGCAAATTCCAACTATAGCCACTCGCTATCATTATTGTCCATATTACCATCATTAGCCAAGGAGCTATCAATATTTTTTTTGCCAATGCTCGCATCTGCTTATGCTTTACTACACATTCTGTTGCTGATGTTATAGTCATTGTTGGCAATTCATTTGTATTAAGAGTTCTGTAACACTTCCAATTTAAAACAAATTCAAATAATGCAACTATAGCCAACAATGTAATATAACCAACATGATAATCATTTGATGCAAATATCGCCATCAGAATAGGGACTGTAATAAGTACTCTAAGTCGAGCACGATACCATCGCTCAACCCCAATTATCTTTTTCTTCATTGACTCTTTGATGAGGTTCTCATTTATTATCTGCTGTTTTTCAAGTTTTTCGTTAAGAAGATTGAATTGAATTTTCAATTCCTCTAATTCTGCAAAATCTATTGTTTTTTCCATAATGGTTAAGCATTTTTTGAGTTAGTCATTGATTTGAGTTGTTCTTTTATGCGGAACAATCTTGTTGTTACTGCCGACAACGATATTCCCACCACGTTGGCTATATCTTGATAGCTCATATTCTCCAGCCAAAGAAGAATAATAGCTCTATCAAAGACATCAAGGCGATTTATCCTGTCATACAGCATTTGTATCTGCTTACTTTGTTCGTCAGTATCGTTATATAGGTCTATATCTATTGACAGAGGGATAGTCGGCACGCGTGTTTTCTTCTTTCGTTCCATGGTGTTACATGTGTTGAGAGCCACACGCCATATCCACGTTTTCACACTACTCTCCCCTCGAAAGCGCTCAAATCCTCGCCAAAGATTAATCAACACCTCTTGATATAAATCATCAACCTCAACGGTGTCCTTGGAAAAGAAATAGCAGACGGTATATATAGTCTTTTTATTCTCTTTTACGATTTTAGTGAATTCTAATTCAATATCATTCATCTTGTTTCTATCGATTTATTTCTGTTTTCTACTCCTTTAGACGCAACTTTTCATTAATCCTTTCACTTTTTGCAGATTTTTTTCAAAAATAATTGTATTAAAAATTTTCACCAAAATAAAACTCTATTAATTCCCTATTTGTTATTAATGCAAAACAATAAATTATTCTTTACTATGAAAAAATATCGTTGTAGCGTGTGTGAATGGGTTTATGACCCTGAAATCGGGGATCCCGAAGGCGGAATTCCACCGGGAACAGATTTTGAAACACTTCCTGACCGCTTTAATTGGGTGTGTCCTGTGTGTGGCGAAGGTCGAGAGATGTTTGAGCCCATAGATGATGAATAGTATCTATAATTTTTATCTATTAAGGGATAGAAAATTTCAGTTGGAGCAAATCTACATTTGATATACCTTTGTGTCAAAGAAATGAATTTATTAACAACTAAAAACATATTTGAATTATGAAAAAATATCGTTGCACAGTATGTGATTGGGTTTATGACCCCGAAGTTGGTGATCCCGATAGCGGTATAGCTCCCGGAACAATGTTTGAAGATATCCCTGATGATTGGACATGTCCATTGTGTGGAGTAGGCAAAAGCGACTTCGAGCTAATCGAGGAATAAAAATAAAAAAATCAATAGCTGTTTGGTCCGCCATATAACCTTATGTGGCGGATATTTTTATGTCTATTTACGATAAGATTAAAGAATATGACTATCTTTGTGGAATTATTAACTATCAATCATTGAAAATACCATTAAAGCTACATACTTATAACTATGCGCCGTCTAAGATTCATTCTTCCTCTAATCCTACTATTTTCATTTATTCCTAATTTTATAAGTGCCGAAAACATCAAACGCGAGTTTCGCTCAGTATGGATTGCAACAGTGGCTAATATCGACTGGCCCAAGCAAAAAGGGACATCAGCATCAGTCATCGCATCTCAAAAGGCCGATTTATTGTCCTACATTGAAAGAATAGAAGAGATGAACTTGACTACAATCTGTTTCCAAGTGCGTAGCATGTGCGATGCTATGTATAAATCAAGCTATGAGCCATGGTCATCATATCTGACAGGCTCTCGTGGCACTAATCCGGGTTGGGATCCATTGGCTTTCATGGTGGAAGAATGTCATAAACGTGGCATAGAGGTATATGCATGGGTAAACCCATATAGATGGTCAAGTACCGGCACAACAAGCACATGGAATACCGATTTTGATACACAAGTAAAAAATGCCGGATGGCTCATGACTAATGGTACTTTTACCGTATTAAATCCCGGTCTTGATGAAACTCGTGCCCACATCGTAAAAGTGTGTCGGGAAATAATTACAAATTATAGTGTTGAGGGTCTGATTTTTGACGATTATTTCTACCCCACAGGCGGTACTAAAGAAGATTCTACAGCCCCAGACTATCAATTATGGAAAAATAGTGGCACAAGTCTATCCATTGCCGATTGGCGTCGCGAAAATGTCGACAAAATGGTTACCGATGTTTATAACATGGTGCAAGATGTGCGTCCGGAACTGCGTTTCGGAATTGCTCCTCCTGGAACTGCCGGTGCATCAGCAAGTAAATACGGATTATCTATTTGGCCGGGTGGATATGATACACAATACACATCTTTATATTCTGATCCATTGTCATGGATGAACAAACATATTGTTGATTTTGTCTCACCACAGATTTATTGGCATAATGACCACTCGATGGCTCCATTTGGGAAAATCTCAAATTGGTGGTATGGGCTTGCCGCTCATTTTAAAAATTGCCATTGCAACATCAGCGTTAACATCTATGACCTTGCGCAAGCTATGGGCTACCAAGAAGACCTCGGCAACACCCAAGAGCACTGGGATGAGCATGTTGAAAACGTTTTACAATCACGCACCTATGCCGCCAATAATGGAGTTAAGGCATTTGGCTCTAACTTCTATAGTATTCAATATTTTACAGGCACATATACATCTCACGGAAATTATGTAGCAGAAAAATGTTTCCCCACAAAATCACTTGTCCCTGTTGTAGATTGGAAGATACCCACTACATATAGCGCAGTAAACAATCTGACTAACAACAATGGTACTCTATCATGGACATCTGTCAAAGATGGCTTAAAAACAATTCGATATACTGTATATGCTGTTCCTCGCACTATTACTAAAGAGTTGGCAACAACCGAAGATGGTTTATCTGGTGAATATCTTCAAGGTGTAACCTACAATGCATCATATTCATTACCGACCGAGAAACAATCAGGATATTGGTATGCGGTATGCGTCTATGATGGATATGGCAACGAGCATCCCGCAGCTATAATAAACTATCCCGAAGGAAATTATGCTCCTAAGGCGGAGCTAATTTCGCCAAATGACAAAGCCGAAGTTGTAGATGATATTACTTTCACATGGAAATCTACTGATAGCAAAGTAACCGATTTTACTTTGCAAATCTCTACAAGCAACACATTTGATAAAATCAAATACTCAACAGATGTTGTGGCTTCAAACACAGAAACGACATCAGCAATCGTTTCGGCAACACGCATAGGTATGGGCACTTTCTATTGGAGAGTAGTTTCAAAAGGTGGCGATTATTTTGACACACCGTCGGACTATCGCACATTCTCTATCGCAAGTCTTGGTATTGGTGAATCAGAAAAGGGTTACACTATCATAAACGATGATGCATCATATAGCGATGTGAATAACATACACATTGAAAACTTGTGGATGCGCTCAGTCAGAGATGGGTTTGAAAATATTACATTCTCCGATGATAGTGGCATTGGCTCATGGAATCGTAGCATGGTGGCAGTTGGCGATTATGTATATTTATCAGGTCGCACAGCCAATAGCTCTTCAGCTACTGCCTATATTGACAAATACAATGGCTCTACCGGTGAATATCTCAGTCGCATCACAATAGGAGCCAATGCTTCAGTTACATTCTATCCATGCAACAACATCATGAAGGATTCAAACGGAAATGTGTGTATCTCAAATCTAATCGTCTTTAATCAAGGGCCATTAGTTATACACCACATCAATTTAGAGACAGGAATAGCGACACAAGTAGCAAGCATCACATCAACAAATGTCCCTAACGGACGAATAGACCATGCTTCTATCATTGGCGATGTTACAACCGGTAATTTCACAGTGTTTGGAGTAGCAACAAATTCAGCTAAAGTTCTCCGTTGGAAATTTGCAAATGGGAGCTACACCGAAGCCGTAACAAACATCAGTTCATTCTACCCGACATCGGCAACGTCATTCGGACTTGCGCCACGCGTAATACCAGTAAATGATGATGACTTATTTATCGATTGTTCAAATACTGCTTTCACCCGTTATACATTCTCTACCGGAGCGCGCAGTGGCTCTTTCTTAGCAAACACAAGCGTCGCGCCAGAAAACTATGCAAATAGCGGTGGCACAATTTTCTCTCTTGGGGATAAAAAGATTGTAGTTTATGCCAATGGAGACGAAAATGCCTCTCCGGCAAATACGTTTAAGGTTGTATCCACAACCAACGATCTCACGTTCTCCGACATGCAACAAATGTGGGTACTACCTAACAATGGATTAGGTGCAGTCTATAGTGGCACATATCAAGCCACAGCCGACTTTGTTGACCTTGGCAATGGAAAAGTAAGATTATACCTATATATACCAGGTAATGGCATCAGTGCCTATGAACTTACAGATACTAATATTTCAGGAGTTGCAAACATTGAAATAAATGATATCCCAACTAAAGAAGAGTATTATAATCTTCATGGAGTAAAAATTTCAAAAGATAATTTGACTCCCGGTATATACATTAAGAAACAAGGTAATAACGTTACAAAAATCATTATTAAATAATATTGACTCATGAAAAAGATAAAAATAGGATTATTGACACGAATCATTATTGCTATTGTTCTTGGTATAGGGGCTGGATATTTGTTCCCCAATTGGTTAGCACGCACATTTATAACTTTTAATTCTATTTTCAGTGAATTTCTTGGATTTATAATACCATTGATTATCATTGGCTTTGTCGCTCCCGCCATTGCCGATATAGGTAAACGCGCGAGCAAGATGCTCATTGCAACAGCGGCACTTGCCTATATTGCAACACTTGCATCTGGATTATTATCCTATTTTACAGGTGCGACGTTATTCCCATCTTTGATTGAATGTGGTTCTCTTTCATCAGAAATAGGTGATGCCCACAATCTTTCGCCCTACTTTACGGTTACAATTCCCTCATTGATGAATGTCATGACTGCTCTTGTATTGGCATTCACTCTCGGACTTGGTGGTGCTCAGCTATCAACACAATATCTGCGCAACGTTCTTATTGATTTTCGAGACATCATAAATCTTGTTATCGCTAAAGTTATAATTCCACTATTACCACTTTACATCTTCGGAATATTTATGAACATGACCATCAGCGGACAAGTGGGCGGAATACTCATGACTTTCATCTCTATCATTGCCATAATATTTGGGCTACACATCTTTATTCTTGTGTTTCAATATTGTATTGCAGCAATATTTGCCAAGAAAAATCCATTCAAAATGCTCGGCATGATGATGCCAGCCTACTTTACTGCCCTCGGCACACAATCATCGGCAGCTACTATCCCGGTGACATTGCGACAAACAGTAATGATGGGGGTTAAAAGCAATGTTGCAGGATTTGTCATTCCACTATGTGCGACAATCCACATGAGTGGTAGTACACTGAAAATTGTTGCTTGCGCATTAGCTTTAATGATGGCTGGTGGAATGGAATATAACTTTATGATGTTTGCTGGCTTTATCTGCATGCTTGGCATTACAATGATTGCGGCTCCAGGTGTTCCCGGAGGTGCTATTATGGCATCACTTGGATTATTGTCTTCTATGCTTGGATTTAGCGAAGCCGACAATGCGTTGATGATTGCACTCTACATTGCAATGGACAGCTTTGGCACAGCATGCAATGTTACAGGTGATGGTGCAATTGCTCAAATCATAAATCGTTTTTTCGCCCAAAAAGATTAAAATTCCCACATTTTCGATGTAACGTTTTGACATAGTCGGTCGTCTTATAAGTGAGTATGGACCGAAAAGAGTTTGAAACACTTGCAACACGATTGCGCCCACGCTTAATAGAGATTGCGTTCCGTTGTCTTGGCAATCATGATGATGCCGACGATGTCGCTCAAGATACTCTGTTAAAATTGTGGAGCATGAAAGACCGCCTTGATGAGTATAATTCCATCGATGCGTTAGCAATTGTTATCGGTAGACATTTGTGTCTCGATCGTTTAAAACGTACTAAGACTCAGCCTCTTGACGAGACATCAATCGATGATATTGTTTCTTCGCCTGAAGATGTGATTATTAAAACTGAAAACGACGAAAATCTCAACAACCTAATCAACACTTTGCCGGATGGACAACAAATCATTCTTAGGTTAAAGCACATTGAAGGGATGGAGACTACTGAAATTGCTCAAATGATAGGATCCTCTGAAGTGGCTGTGCGTGTTCAACTTTCTCGTGCCCGTAATCGCATTAAAGAACTTTTTTTAAAGAACTACTTATGACTGAAATCAATGACCATAACATCGTGCAATGGATAGATCGGTTCCTTGATGCATCAACAACATGTGCCGAGGAACAGAAGCTCTATGAATATTTTTCAAAAAAAAACATTGCACCCGAAGCAGAACAATATAGAGAAATGATGGCTTGGTATGCTTCAGGGATGACAACACCTATTATTGAGCATAAGGTAAAACGTTCTTTTTCCTTAACGCATTGGATATATACCATATCTATTGCCGCATCTATCGCTCTATTATGCACATTAGGCATCAAGTTGTATAATTATCAATCAAAGGTGCATGATGAGTTTAATATATATGAGGGAAGTTATATAATACGCAATGGCGAGAAAATTACAGATCTTGACCTAATCATGCCGGAGTTGATAGAAGCAGAACAATTTATTGATGAGTATAAATATTCATCCACCTCAATTGAAGAAATGATATCAGATGCTATCATTTATGATACTGATGATGAAGATACCCAAGAATTAATTCACAAAGTGATTTTTGAAAATTAAATAACCTCAAGACCAAACATATATGAAAACTTTAACATCCATTATTTATTTTATGCTTATCAGTAGCATGACATTTGTAGCTTCAGCACAAAGCAATATTGATAAAGCAATTGCAGAAATTGAAAACAATCCAAAAGCCGATATTACATGCTCTGAAAAGCGAAATCCTAAAACAAAAAAAGCCTATAAGATTTCTAAAGTAATACGTTTTACCGGAGAAGAAGAATTTCAAAAAGTAAAGAAAGCCTTTATTAAAGATTCACAAAATGCCATTGAATACACTCGTCAAGATGGGAAAATGTATCATCTCATCTTCAAAGAAAACAATTGTTCTATGGAATATCTTTTAAAAAGAGATATCGATGATTGCGAATGGAAAGGTAAATGGCTTATTACCGTAGAAATAAAAAACAAAGATAACTATCCACAAAAAATAAAAACCGGAAAAACCGGAAAAACCAGAAAACAAAAAAAACGAAATAAAAACATATCAACTTATAGATTTCGCAATAATGGGGACTTAGAATATTGGAATCTCTCCGACACTCTTTTTTTGGATTTAAGTAAATTGAAAGAGCTCAATAATCTGGATTTTGACAGTCTGTATCAATTAAACGGACTAAATATTTACTATCAGAATAATTAATTCTGATATAGAAACAGCAAGAGGTTGTGCTACAATTAAATTGGCACAACCTCATTTTTCTATTATTCTATTAATGGACTAATTTATTACTTGCCGGCAGAGGTAGATTGCTGTACTCCGGCATCGCTGTCAATCAATTTAGATGTTTGTCGAGACTTGCGGCCCCAGTCGACATTGTATGATACCGAGATAAACGGCATCTGCTCAACAGCTTTAGTGCGCATTGTGCGTTTCACATCGGCATAGCGACTTAATGTTTCTGTTCCCTGACTATATCGTCCGAAAGGTATCATAATTCCGGCATCAAAACTAAAACCTTTCCATCGATAACCTAATCCCACAATACTGACTGTTTCACCTTCACTCAACGCTTCTCCCCACAATGATTTGCTCCCTTTTTGATATTGAGCAGTCAATGTCAGTCCATAATGAGTAACTTGCAACTGTCCGCTTCCATCAAAGCTACTCACACAATGACGATATCCTATTCCTCGAGTATAGTCTCTGTGGAATCGTAATGTTCCACTCAACGTTACCCAACCGGGAACTACCGTAACGCGCGGAGCAAGTTGCACTCCCCATGAAGAGAAACCACTTTGATTAGCATAGGAAGTTACTATTTTCCCTTCGTCATTCCAATAACGATAATCCATAATAGCATTAGGCGTGCGATAATAGAATGTAGACAATTGTCCGGCTATGCGCCTACCACTATAATTATATTGCAATGTAAATCGGTATTTATTATATGGTTTCAAATCGGCATTACCCACTTGCATTTGCAATCCGTCAATATCTTGCGCTATTGATGTCATCTGGCTCAATGACGGAGTACCCGAATAGGTGTTGAAAATCAGTCTTAACTGCGAAACATCACTAAGACGATAGCTGGCAGTTACACGCGGACGCAATAAAAAATTCTCTACCTTATTATCACTATCCACAATACGCGTATTGGTATATTCTCCGGTTACTCCGGCTGATAGATTCAGTAACCCAAATCGTTGTATATATTCTCCAAATAAGAACATGCGATCTTCTCGTTGACGACTCATCAATCCGTCAAGGTGAGTATATTCCGACCGATTCCATTTACCGGTATATCCTGTTCCGATGGAGAGTTTTGACTTGTTCCACTCTTTGATATAGTTTCCTTCGGCAGTGATAGCAAAATTGCGGTCGTTAATGCGAGTATCAATATCAACAACCTCTACACCATCATCTATTTGCGTCTCGCTATAATCACGAATACTATGTCCTAAATACCAACCTGCATTAACATCAAATACAAGTGTCTGACCTCGTCCAATCTTCTGGTCCAAATACAGGTTCAAACTTGGAGTAGTATTTGGAGTTCGCGTTGCATCATGAATTTTTAATTCCGGAGATCCATCGCTCATAGTCAATATTCCATCATAAGACATTAAATTAGATGTATTTCGACTATAATAAACACTTGCATAAAAATTTGTCTTATCAGGATTCAAATAATTATACGCCAAATACCCACTTGCGCCATAGGTGTTGTGATTACCCCCTATTGCCGACTCTACTCTACTAAATGTTGAGCCATCAGGTAACATATATAGCTCCTCATTCTCGCGATAAATAGGCATATCAAGACGCATATGACCATAATAATTTGCTTCAAATTGCGAACGTCCATTATTTAATTTCAAATTCACATACTGATTTCCAAATCCGTTACCAAGACTTTGTGCAACATTTGTGCGCAACGAACCACCACTATTAGGATTCTTCACAATAAAATCAAGTACAGCTGCCGCACTTCCATAACGCAATCCGGGATTTTCATGATACTCCACTCTCACGATAGATGCCGGAGCCAATGTTTTTACTTGATTGATATCAGTCTTACGCCCGTTGATGCGCACCTCAACCGACTCCCCCGCACGACTAATCGTGTTCATTATGGTATTTACAGTCAATGTGGGTATCTGCATATTATTCAACAAATCAAGTCCATCAGCTGAACGTTTTTTTGTGTCCTCCGAAGGTACATACAAGTCTCTATCGGCTTTACGAATGATGGGAGTTGCTTTAACGGTAACCTCTCCAAGTTCAACACTCTTTTCTGTTGTTTGCTCCTGTGCAGTCATTGGCATTGCCAATACCGATGTTGCCAACGCAATTGCACACAATCCTATTTCCTTTTTCATCGTCATGTGATTTTTTGTTTTCTGTCTATTTGACGCAACAACATTAAAAAAGGATGCACCACCCGCAAAAAAAAATGAGAGCATGATAAATTACCATGCTATCTATCAATTTATTTCTATCGTCAATTATTGTTTTCCTGAGACTGTTACTTCGCGGGAAATTTTAGAGACAAGCCCTTGAAGCACTTTACCGGGACCAAGTTCTACAAATTCAGTAGCTCCATCAGCCACCATGTTTTGAACTGATTGAGTCCAACGAACAGGAGCAGTTAATTGTACCAAAAGATTTGCCTTGATTTCGGCTGCATCAGTGTGAGGTTTAGCGTCAACATTTTGGTAAACAGGGCAAACCGGTGTATTGAATTGAGTATTTTCGATAGCTTCAGCAAGTTCAGCACGAGCAGGCTCCATGCATGGAGAGTGGAACGCACCACCCACTTTAAGTTTCATTGCACGTTTTGCACCGGCAGCAAGAAGTTTTTCGCAAGCAGCATCAATTGCCGGTTCTTCCCCGGAGATAACGATTTGTCCCGGGCAGTTATAGTTAGCACACACAACAACACCATCAATACCTGCACAAATTTCCTCTACAGTAGCATCGGGAAGTGCAAGCACAGCTGCCATTGTTGAAGGTTTCATTTCGCAAGCTTTTTGCATAGCCATTGCACGAGCATAAACAAGACGTAACCCATCTTCAAAGCTCAATGCTCCTGCAGCTACAAGAGCCGAAAATTCTCCAAGAGAGTGTCCGGCTACCATTTCGGGAGCAAACTCATCACCTAAAGTCTTAGCAAGAATTACAGAGTGAAGGAAAATTGCAGGTTGAGTAACCTTTGTTTGACGAAGATCTTCATCTGTACCGGCAAACATTAAATCGGTAATACGAAAACCCAATATCTCATTGGCTTTCTCAAACATGTCGTGAGCAACAGGATTGTTATCATATAAATCTTTACCCATTCCCACAAATTGAGCCCCTTGACCAGGGAAAACAAACGCTTTCATAATCTTTTTTATCCTTAGTTTTATTTACTTTCCTAAAAATGAGCCACAAAGATACGTTTTTTTTATGAATTACGGAAATTTTTCCGTAAATTTACATTTGTATTATCATTAAATAGTGTTTTGTGGTGCAGCATTTTAGTATTTGCTCAAAAAAGTGTACATTTGTAATATATTATCAATTATAGAATATTTATAAGATCACGCTATGTCTATATTTTTAACTATACCATTATTTTTAGGGCTTAATGGATGGGAATGGCCCATTATTCTTATCGTTGTTTTACTTCTTTTCGGTGGCAAAAAAATTCCCGAATTGATGAAAGGCATAGGTAAAGGTGTGCGCTCATTCAAAGATGGAATGAAAGAAGTTAAAGACGAAATCGAAAAAGAGGACGATACCGACACAAAAAAATAATCTTCCCATCTCCTTTACATGGGACAAGAAAAAGAGCAACTCCAAGAAATGAGTTTTTGGGGGCATCTTGATGTTCTCAGAGGCATTTTATTTAAAGCAATTATTCTATTAATTGCTTTAATGGCTATATTATTTATCTTCATGCCTCAAATTTTTGATCAATTTATTCTTGCCCCAACTCGTGCCAACTTTATTACCTATCGGCTTTTTCAAAAACTCTCAATAGACTCAATGCTACCTTCAAGCCTTGAATCCAATATTGAGTTGATAAACATCAAACTTGCATCACAGTTTTTTATTCACATCTCCTCCTCATTGTGGATGGCAGTTGTTGTGGCATTCCCGTTTATAATTTATTTACTCTGGAGTTTTATCAGCCCCGGACTATACAGTCATGAGAAACGAGGAGCAAAAAGAGGATTTTTATTTGGATGCGGGATGTTTTATTTGGGAGCATCGACAGGTTATTTCCTTGTATTTCCAATTACATTGAGATTTCTTGCTACCTATCAACTTAGCTCACTCGTTCCCAATATCTTATCACTTGACTCCTATATGGATAATTTCATCATGATATGTCTAATGATGGGAATATTATTTGAACTGCCATTACTTGCATGGTTATTTGGCAAAATGGGATTTATCACTCGCAATTTCTTCAACAAATATCGTCGCCACGCTATAGTTGTGATGCTAATTCTTGCCGCAATCGTAACCCCCACTGGCGATCCATTCACGTTAGCAATAGTATTTTTCCCGATATACTTTTTGTGGGAGCTAAGCTCATTTATAGTTCCGAAAGTAAAGAAAGAGAATAATTAAACAATAAATTTCACTCTTATAAGCTAAAAAAGTCGTACCTTTGCAGCCGTTAAAAAAGATTGTATTTATATATTTTTATTGAAACGGTTATGAATTTTTCAGGTACAATTGATTTTCGACCGAAATTATTCTCAACCCTTCGCAATTATTCTTTGAGCCGCCTAAAAGACGACCTGATTGCAGGGATTGTGGTCGGAATCGTAGCATTGCCACTTGCCATTGCATTTGGTATCGCATCGGGAGTAACGCCTACAGTAGGTCTCATTACAGCCATCATCGGAGGTTTTATGGTATCGGCATTTGGTGGCAATAGCGTTCAAATCGGAGGCCCTACAGGAGCATTTATCGTTATCGTTTACAACATCATCGCTGTCTTTGGTCTGCAAGGGCTTGCCATCGCAACGTTTATGGCAGGGCTAATTCTTGTTGTAATGGGACTATTTCACCTCGGTACCGTCATTAAATTTATCCCCTATCCTATTGTTGTAGGGTTTACTGCCGGTATCGCATTAACGATATTCTCTACTCAAATTAATGATTTTTTCGGACTTGGGCTTACTAATGTCCCAAGCGAGTTCATCCCTAAATGGGGCGTATATTTCCAAAATTTAGGGAATATTGATTTAGCGACACTTGGAGTGGGACTTGTTTCATTGCTTGTTATCGTAGGCACACCTTTCATTTCCAAGAAATTACCTGGCGCATTAATTGCAATCATTGTAATGACCGTCGCAGTATATTTCTTAAATACTTTATTCCCCGAATTTAAAGTAGAAACAATCGGTGATCGTTTTGGCAACATGAGCTCTGACATTCCTGCTCCTCATGGCTTTGAGCTATCAATGGCGACAATCAACCAATTGATGCCATCGGCATTTACCATTGCTATATTGTGCGCCATCGAGTCACTGCTTTCAGCTACTGTTGCCGATGGTGTTACCGGCTCTCGCACAAACAGTAATACCGAACTCATCGGTCAAGGGATTGCCAACATTACTGTTCCATTCTTTGGAGGTATTCCTGTTACCGGAGCTATTGCTCGCACAATGACAAATATTACAAACGGAGGTCGCACTCCTGTTGCCGGCATTGTTCACACAATAGTCCTTCTATTGATATTCCTATTCCTCATGCCATTAATAAATTATGTGCCCATGTCATGTCTTGCGGCTGTATTGATTGTTGTTTCATACAACATGAGCGGATGGCGCACAATTATTGGCATCTTCAAGTCTCCCAAAAGCGACATTTCAGTACTCATTGTTACATTCTTGTTGACTGTAATCTTTGATTTGACAATTGCTATAGAAATCGGACTTTTGCTTGCTGTCGTATTGTTCCTACGCCGTGTAATGGAAAATACTCAGATCAGAGTATACGGTGAGCAACTTGATGTTGCAGAAGGTACCGAAGCCACAACTCACGAAGTACTTGATGTTGCAGAAGGTGTTGAAGTTTACGAGATTGATGGACCTTTTTTCTTTGGTGTTGCAACAAAATTCGATGAAATGATGCGCTCATCAATGGCAAATAAACCCATTGTCCGTATCATTCGCATGCGTAAAGTTCCATTCATCGACTCTACCGGCCTACATAACCTTGAGATATTGATAAAATCTTCGCAGAAAGAAAATATTCACATTGTATTATCCGGAGTACAAGAGAATGTGCATGAAACACTCAAACATGCTAAAATTCATCAACTTATAGGAGAAGAGCACATCTGCGATCATATCACTAAAGCTGTTGCATTAGCAAATGATATAGCAACAGGCAAAAAAGCGATTGACATAAACGCATAATTTATAGCATTTTTCAATAAAATCAATAGGAATTTACATAATTTGTTTTCTGTCTTAAAAAAAATATAGAAAATTTGTTTGTCATTATACATTTTTGTATTAACTTTGTGGCGTTTTTGAAGCTAAAAAATTGTTTTATTATTTAATCAAAAAGAAAATGAAAAAGTTAGTTTTATTACTTGCTGTTGTATTCAGCGTATCATTGTTCTCTTGTGGTGGTGCTGCAACTACTGAAGCTGCTGCTGACTCTGTAGCTGTTGTAGAAGAAGTAGTAGAAGTTGTAGATTCTTGCTGCGGTGATTCTGCTGCTTGCGATTCTACTAAAGCTTGCTGCGCTGACTCAGCTGTAGTTGCTGAATAATTGTAGAGAACAATTATTTTAAGGATTTAAGCTGTCCCAAATTTGGGGATAGCTTTTTCTTTTTTATACCCTATCATATTCACAAAACATCCACTAACCCCTCATACAGAAAAAAACCAGCAGCCGGGGGAAGGCTACTGGTCTGTTATATTCACGTCGTCACGACGTAATATATAACTTATCTACTTTTGTGCTATTATTTCAATAAAATTACTTTTTGCAAATGTATGAAATATTTATGAAATATTATTACTTATTGCAAAAAAATTAAATAATTGCATATTTTTATCAATATAACCCTTTACCGCTATTACTTTTTCTTACGAAATCTATACATAAAGTAATCTATCGCCTCGGTCTGTATCTTTGATTTCATAATATAATTTGCACCAACATACAACCCTAAACCTGTAATAGCCAATAGAATCAACTGTACAATAGGATTTACTACATAATGTATTAGCATTATCATGGGTAACATAATAAGAATTGTTTCAACAAGATATGGTAAGCAATCACTTAAATATGCTCCCAATGAACGATGTGTTAATTTGGAAATTACCGCTAACATCACAACAAAAGTTAAGGCATAAGCAATAACTTGCCCTATCAGCATTATCTTAATACCATAGGTCAAATCATCTGTATAAGACTGAGCTAATACCGGGAGAGTTACTATTAATGCCAGTAATGCCGCTCCATCTCTTAACAGTTCCATATATACCATCATACGAGCTTTCCCCAATGCTATAATATAGTTGTTATACAACGATCCCAACACTACAAAAATTCCTCTCAACAATAATAGTTGAAACAAAGGGATTGATGCATCCCATTTTGTTCCGAATAATATGTGGAAGATGGACTCTGCCATGACACACAAAAAACCCATTGTAGGAAATAGCAGATAAGCAGTAAATCTATTCATCTTAGCCGCGGCACGAGCAAATCGCTCTTTATCATCTTGGAATTGAGACAATATGGGTAAAAACGATGATGTCAACACTTGTGAGATCGACGATATTCCCATTTTGCTCCATTTATCGGCCTGGGTATAGTAACCAAGACTCACAAGATTAACCCTATTTCCGATGAAGAATGAGTAAATATTTTGGAACAAAATATTAAAAAATGAGCTAATCATCACTGCTGAACCTATCCTAAATATCGAGCAGAAGGAACTCCACGAGAATTTCAACAACGGCCACCATTTACATGACACCCATAATACACCTGTTTTCACTAATGCCAACGTAATTGTTTGCCACACAATGGCCCATGCACCATATCCTGCAATAGCAAGATATATCCCAACGACTGCACTAACGACAAGTCCCATCACATTGGAAACTGCAATCATTTTTACATCCATCAGCTTCATCAAACGGTTAATCTGCACATTAGACAAAGCATTTATAATAAACGACAGGAACATTACACGCGACAATGGTATTAATCGTGTGTCATTTTGGAACCATGACGCGATTAATGGTGCACCCAAGAACAGTATTATATATATTAATAATGCTACCGAAATATTAAACCAAAAGGCAGTACTATAATCAAGATGCGATGGCTCCTTACGTTGCAATAATGCATAAGAAAATCCACTATCTATAAACAGCGGAGCAAATGCATGGAATACCATCACTGCTCCCACCAATCCGAAATCTTCCTGAGAAAGGACTCGTGCCAGCACAATTCCGGTAACAGCATATAATAACTGCGTCGAAACTCGATCAATCACGTTCCACTTGATTGTTCGCGCAGCACGCAATTTCATATTTGCCTCTTCAGTCATTTTTCTATCTCAAGAAATACTATTCCTCACTATCCAAAGGAAAAACTTTTATCCCTATTGAACGGTTTTTAATTAATGGAGAGCCTTTGTAATATACTTTCCCTGATGCCCCATAGATTGTCAACTCTTTAGATGCCGAACAGCCCACATAGCCTGTTCCTATCTGAACACACTTGACGATTTCAGCATCCAAGCCATCAGCTTGTATAGAGCCCACTCCCTTGTTATTCAATTTAGCTGTACTACATTTCCCATTAATAACAAGCACACCATTACCGGTAAAAATCGAGCCCTCTACTGCATTTGTATCAATATCTCTCACAACCAATCGACCATTTCCTTCTAATTGTGCTTTAAAATTAGGCCCTGGGGATACCGATAAAATTCTAACTGTTGAGTCTCCTCTATTAGTAACCTTTGTGAGAAATTTTGAATAAATTGTTACTTTGGGGAGGTTTTTAAATTCAACAGATGCTTCTGTTTCAGCCAACTTAACCTCCAATTTTTGCTTTCCATTATTAGAAAACATTATAACCGATGCGATATCAGATGATGCATGAAATACGACTTTACCGGCTGAGTCAGGATTTGATTTATAATCAACGTTTATCCCATTAATAACCATTAATTCAGTAAAATCTTTTACATCCAATTCATATCGCGACATTGACTGTGCACTACCGACAACAATACTCAATAGTGCAAATATCAATAAATGTAACCGCCTATATATTTTCATCAATAATTATAATTTTCTGATTGGACATTCCCACTACCATTCTTAATCACATTCAATGATTGCGGATTTTCTTTCATAACCACTTTACCGGCTCCGTTAATAACAGCATCAACATTCTTGATATCTACATTTCTTATATATAGACCTCCATTATTGTTTATGATAAACTTGGCATTATCAGTTTCCACATTACCTAATTTTACATCGCCACTACCATTCACAATAATTTTAAACTCTGTGGGGTTGCTCACTATTTTTTTGGACACTAATCGCGCATCACCATTATGAACAACTGCTTTTAGAGGATTGCCATAAAAAACCACTATGCGACTCATTATCCCCTCAGATGCTCCGTCAACATACAACACACTTTCTTTATTATGGCAACGAACTTTTTTATCAACATTCTTATCATAGTGATACACTATATATCCTGCCCACTTGGGATTATATCTCATTTCTACCGTTACATCGCCCGAAACATTAATTTCGTCAAACTCATTTGCCGCTTTGAGGACCATGCGATTAATAGACGTTTCTCCTGCATACACTGTAGCGAAACACGCTATCAGCAAAACAAATAAAACTGAAATCTTTTTCATGATATATTATCTTATTATTATATTTTCCTTTCTTCCTGATGAAATCAGATTTGTAACTCTGCTATTACAATAAATTCGACCTGAGCCATAAATACCGGCTGTCATCTTGGCACAATCAAGAGTTGATGCATCGATATTTCCGGAGCCTTTTATCGCAAACGACGCTTCATTGGAACGACCATTTATGATAAAATCACCCGGACCTTTTACTGTTGCACTCGTTTTTGCGACATTAGCATGTGCTATTTCGATTGCACCGGAGCCTGAAATTGTACATGTTATATTTTTTGCGGTTGTATTTCCCGATATTGACAAATTTCCCGAGCCAGCAACAGAACAACTTAAATGGTGGGCATTTATTGAACTCACCTTTAAATTTCCCGACCCTGTCAGCAAAACTGCAACAGTCTCATCTATAGGAGGATTTACAACAACTACCCTCCCTGAGCCTGTATATGATATCGTTGATAAAGTTCCTGAGTAATATACTATAATCTTTGATAAATTTCTTAAAAGATCAAGCGTTCCTGTTCTATCCAATGAGATATTCAATCGATCTCCCTCGTTATAACATTTTATCTTGTTAAAAATCTGAGGCGTTGCACTAAACACTATCATTCCAGCAGAGTCAAGCGATTGACGACACTCAACATTAACACTACCCGAAATATATAGGTCGGAGAATGTGCGCGATTTTAAAATGTGCTGAGACATTTGTGCTCTTAAAGAAAATGCACACAACAAACAAGTTAGTATTAATATTCCTATATTCAATCTCATATCTACTCTTCTGACGACGCCTTTACATTAGGCAATATTTCATTCTCTATGCGATATAGTATTGCATCCAACTCCTCATAATTCTCTGCTCTCAACATCGCAATGCGGGTATCTCTAAAATGTGGTATCCCCTTGAATAATGGTGATGCTGCCAAGTGGCGACGAATGTGCAAAATGCCTCGATATTCATCTATGCGAGAAATGCTCTCTGTTATTTGTCGGCGAAGGATTTTGAACTTTTCCGTAATAGGAAGTTCCGCTCCTCGCTTTCCTGTTTCAAGCATCTGCTTCATGTCATGAAATATCCAAGGAGCACCTATTGATGCACGTCCCACCATCACACCATCAACGCCATATAGAGCAAATGCATCTCTCAACTTTTCAGGCGTGGTAATATCGCCATTACCAATCAAGGGCAATGTAAAACGTGGATTTTCTTTTATTTTGGCAATCATAGCCCAATCGGCTTCACCGGTGTACATCTGCGAGCGTGTGCGACCATGCACCGTCAACGCCTTTATCCCGCAATCTTGCAACTGCTCGGCAAGTTCAACTATAATTTTGCTCTGATGATCCCATCCAAGACGTGTTTTAACCGTAATAGGAATTTTCACCGCATTAACTACAGCTTTTGTTATTTCCAACATTTTAGGGATATCACGCAACATTCCGGCACCGGCTCCTTTTCCTGCTACCTTTTTCACAGGACAGCCAAAATTTATGTCCAAAATATCGGGCGAAGCAGCCTCAACAATGCGAGCAGCCTCAACCATAGGTTCCACCTCACGACCATATATCTGAATTGCCGTAGGTCGCTCGTTAGGGTCTATATGCAACTTGCGAGTAGTAGCACTGATGTTGCGTATCAAAGCATCGGCCGACACAAACTCGGTATATACCATATCGGCACCTTGCTCCTTACATATCAATCGGAAAGAATGATCTGTAACATCTTCCATCGGTGCAAGCATTACCGGACGTTCCCCTAAATCTATATCGCCAATCTTCATATTCTATATTTTGTATCTGCGAAGATAACAATTTTCATTCTAAATTTCTACAATTATCTACTCCATTGTGAGTATTGAGCATTTATCGGCACTCATCATCTCGGCAACCTTGCGTACATCATCGGGTGTAATTGCTAAAATCTGATTTTTTATATCTTCAGGCGACTTTATGTCTCCAAAATACATCATCGATCGTCCTAATGATAATGCGACCTGCTCTCTATTATCTGAAGCGACTGCAAGTTGTCCTAAATACTGCTTCTTTGTTGCCTCTATTGCTCTCACCGACAAACTTCCATCTATCATTCTGTCAAGTGTTTGTCTCACAATGTTGCGACACCGTGTCAAATCATCAGGATCACACCCAAAATATATCATCATTGCCCCGGCATCAGTAAACATTGCTGTTGAAGCCTCAACATTATACACCAGTCCTCGACGTTCTCTCAGTGCGACATTCAGCAATGAATTCATTCCGGGACCACCAAGCATATTGGCAAACAGCGCTATCGGATATCGCATTTCGGAATATAATCCCGGAATATGCGCACCTATTATAGTATGAGATTGATGGCTCCCTATTTTCTTTATTTCATCAAATTGAGGCTGAACAATAGGCATTACCCTTTGACGAAACACGCCTTTTGGCACAAGAGCGCTAAAATTATTCTCTGCCAATGAAAAAATCTTATCAGGTTTTGTCTTTCCCATATAAAACAAAACCATATTTTCGGCAGTATAGTAATCTTTTAAATATTGAAGACACACATCTTGCGTAAAACCGGATATTGCATCAACAGTTCCAAGAATATTATGACCGAGAGAAGACTCGGCAAATATCAAATCCTCAAAATCATCGTAAACAGCCTCTGAAGGAGAGTCAAGATAAGAATTTATCTCATCAGCGACAACTTCACGTTCCTTATTTAATTCATTTGTAGGGAATTGCGAAGATATCACCAAATCTGAAATCAATTCTATTGCTCGGCGCACATTACCATAAGGAAAAACAGAATATAAAATAGTCTCCTCTTTTGTCGTATAAGCATTTAGTTCTCCGCCGATAGCCTCCATGCGATTTATTATGTGCCACGACTTGCGATGCTTTGTTCCTTTAAATATTGTATGTTCGACAAAATGGGCAAGTCCATACTGATTGACAGCCTCATCTCGACTCCCAACATTGATTGCCACACCACAATACTCAACATGCGATTTACTCAGTTGATGCACAATGCGCAACCCCGAAGGTAATGTGTGATATGTAATATTTTTCAGACTGTTCATCTTATTTGGCATCAACCCAATCTCCAGATTCTTTTATCAATGCAATCAATCGGGGGATGGCCTCTTCTGTAGGAATATTCTTCTCTACGCAAGTTTTATTTTTATAAAGACTTACCTTTCCGGCTGACGCACCCACATATCCATAATCGGCATCGGCCATCTCACCGGGACCATTTACAATGCAGCCCATTACGCCTATCTTTAACCCTTTTAAGTGGGCTGTTGCCTCTTTCACCGATTTTAAAGTTGTCTGTAAGTCAAATAATGTGCGACCACAACTTGGGCATGATATATATTCGGTACGCGTAATTCTCAAACGAGATGCCTGTAAAATACCAAATGAGATTCTTGATATTTCAGAAACATCTAATTTGTCAGCTCTAATCCAAATACCATCAGCAAATCCATTCAATAGCATTGTGCCTAAATCAGCTGCTGCCATCAAAGCTACTGCTTCATATTCAGCATCGCCATAATCAGTTCTTAGGATTACAGGATTATTAAATCCTTGACGCATTGCCTCATGCAACCATGCCTGCATTTCACCTGTTGAGTTTGCATGATTACTATATAGAACTATTACTGATTTTTCTGACACATTCTTTTTGGCATCTGCTACACTTGATGCTGCGTCTAATTCAACAAGGTCAAATGTTGCATTTTGCAAAGCGCCATCATTATAGAAATAATCAGGAGTTAAATCCTTAGCAACATTTTCATTAGTCCCGTCAACAATTACAACAGGGACATTTTCTCCACCTATATTATATATGCCATCAGTCTTACGACGCACAGGCGCCTCATAGTTATATCCTGGAGCAAATTCACCTTTTATTGATTTGTGCCCGGTGCGCTTTGAGATATAATTAACCAATGTTTCGGCAACAGGTATTTCCAATTCAGGATCTTCGCTAAGCGACACTCTTATTGTATCACCAATACCTTCACTCAATAATGCGCCTATCCCTACGGCTGATTTTATGCGTCCATCTTCTCCATCACCGGCCTCTGTTACACCAAGATGCAATGGAAAATCCATATTTTCAGCCGCCATTGCTTTTACCAATCGACGCACAGTCTCAACCATTATAACTGTGTTTGAGGCTTTTATCGAGATTACAACATCCATGAAATTTCGCGCCATACACACTCGCAAAAATTCCATTGCCGACTCTACCATTCCGGCAGGGGTATCGCCATAACGGCTCATGATGCGGTCAGATAATGAGCCATGATTAACGCCTATGCGTATTGCGGTTTTATGCTCGCGACACAATTCCAAGAAAGGGATTAACGCTGTTTCGATTTTCTTAATCTCTGATTGATACTCCTCATCGGTATAGGTCAATTGCTTGAATGTGCGACCCGGATCAACAAAGTTGCCGGGATTGATGCGTACTTTTTGCACTACAGTTGCCGCTGCCGTTGCCGCTTTAGGGTTAAAGTGAATATCAGCCACCAAAGGGATGTTTACCCCTTGTCGGCGCAATTCTTCACCTATACGCCCTATATTTTCAGCTTCACGCACCCCCTGAGCAGTCAATCTCACATAAGATGCCCCAGCCTCTGCAATACATTTGCACTGCTCCACCGACGCTTCTGTATCCATTGTTGAGGTCGATGTCATGGATTGCAATCTGATAGGATAATCACTTCCTAAAGGGATACCACCCACATTTACACTATGGGCAGGGCGACGACGATAGTCAAAAACGCTCATATATGACTAATTGGTTTTAAACTTATATTTAACTTCTTTGAGGTCGGCATTTGCTTTCACTATTTTTTCCGATAGTTTAGCACGATACTCATCAAATCGAACAGCAAGAGCTTCATCACTTAGAGCAAGCATTTGCGTTGCCATTACAGCTGCATTCAATCCTGCATTAATACCCACTGTTGCAACTGAAATTCCGGGAGGCATTTGTACGATTGACAACAAAGCATCTTGTCCGTCAAGAGTAGAATTAATGGGTATCCCGATAACAGGTAGCGGAGTCATTGCAGCAATCACGCCGGGGAGAGCTGCAGCCATCCCAGCCGCAGCAATTATCACCTTTATTCCACGAGCTTTTGCTCCACGAGCAAATTCTTCAACTTCGGCAGGTGTGCGATGAGCCGATAACGCATTCATTTCAAAAGGCACTTCCATTTGGTCAAGAAATGAAGCTGCTTTTTCAAGGATGGGAAGATCTGATGTACTTCCCATTATTATACTCACTTTTGGTGTCATATATTATTTATTTTAATTAATTTTCAGACTAATGCCGATAGCAAATATACGCATAAAAATCCATTTACGCCACCAGCTATCACCTGCCACAAAGTGTGACGTTTAAGAATTAATCTCGATGTGCCCACAATACCCCATGCCAAGACTCCACACACGATGATAGGCATCATGTTGCTCACATTCATCTCATCTATCGCAATACGCAACGACAATGCCACAATTCCTGCCATTGACGCGCTGTGAATACTTATCTTCCACCACACATTAATTATGCATGATATCAAGGCTGCCAAAGCCGCGCCCATGAGAAACATCACAATCCATATAGGCGCTTGAGCTTGATATAGATAAAACGAACAGCCTAAATAACAAAACAAGACAATTATGTAAGGGAACATTCGTTCTCGGCGATTTGATAGAGAAAATCCCGATACATGTCCTATCTTTATTAATGAAATTATAGCTAATAAAGGCAACAAATAAGTAAATATTGCAGTTACAACAATCACTATAAATCGCGATTGCAATGGCACATAACACAAATTCGTGGTCCACAATGCCAATATCATCCCATATGTTGGAACCAATAATGGTGTAAACAAAGCAGAAACGAAACGCGCTATCTTTTCCAACATATACATCATAATTCTTTCCTTAATCGTGCAACAGGCAACCCCATTCGCTCACGATATTTGGCGACTGTGCGACGAGCAATATCATATCCTCTGTTTACCAACTCAGCGGTTATCGCCTCGTCGCTCAACGGCTTTTTCTTATTCTCTCCGGCAATAATCGCTTTCAACACCGCCTGTATCTCATGGAATGATGTATCATCGTCATCTTTTGGACGTTCATTAAAGAAGAATTTTAATGGATACACCCCACGAGCTGTAGCAACATATTTCCCTGCTGTGGCACGAGAAATAACCGACAAGTCATATCCTGTTTGAGCCGCAATATCCTTTAATATCATAGGGCGTATGAGACTATCATCCTCAGTCAAGAAAAATTCACGCTGTATCTTTACTATCGCCGACATCACTCTATATAGTGTTTCTTGACGCATCTTTAAAACCTGGATAAAACTCTTTGCCTCATCACGTTTCTGCTTGACAAACACCATTGCCTCACGTTCCCAACGATTTTCCGGCATGGGGCCATCATTGTTCTCACCTGAGAATGTTGCTTCTATCTGTAATTCGGGAATATTATTGAGCAAAGTCAACGTTATAACATCATCTTCGACCTCTACGTTGAAATCAGGAATAATGTGTCGCGAACGGTCATCGGCATCATTTCCTGTGATTACACTACCCGGCTTAGGATTTAATGTGCGTATAATTGCCATTGCATCCTTCAATTCATCTTGGGAAATATTCAACAAGCCTCTCAATTTATCATAGTGCATCTTTGAGAATAGGTCGAAATAATTTGCGACGATTTCCTTTGCCACATCTGCCGACTTTGACTTATCTTTTCGTTTTAGTTGCAATAACAAACAATCTCTTAAATCAATAGCCGCAATACCTGCCGGCTCAAGCGAACGCACCACGTCAAACACCTCTTTCACCTCACGCATCTCAACATCGAGACCCACATTAAATGTCAAGTCATCACACATTGCCATAACATCACGCGTGAGATAGCCATTATCATCAAGATTTCCTATGATATAATCGGCTATCAACAGTTGCTTCTCGGTCAAATCAAACTCTGCAAGTTGAGAGGTCAACGTGTCAATTATCGTATTCCCCGATGCCACCATAACAGGTTCATAATAAGTATCATTTACACTATGGTTGCGAGCCTCAAGGCGATAAGATGGAATATCATCTTCGCTGCGATAGTCAGCAAGTTGCATATCCTCGGCACTTTCGTTATACGAAGCCTCATCACCTTCTTGCGACATCATACTATCATCGCTATCCTTAACTTCAAGAGCCGGGTTTTCATCTACGGCACGACGCACCTCGTCTTCCACCTCAGGACCTGTCATTTCCAACATTCTGACAAATTGCACCTGCATCGGCGTGAGACGTTGCTGTAGTTTCTGTTCTTGAGATAACGATAAAGACTCTTCCATCACGGTTTTTCTATATTGATACAAATTTAGCTACAAATTTTGACACTCTCTTCATTATTAACAAATATCTGCACTATTTGATAAAAAAGCGACCCTCAATTCTACATTGAGAGCCGCCCAAACTATAATTTTACCCTATACTATCATAATTCTATTCTTAATCTATCAAGACAGAAGTAACCGGGGTTGTTCATTCCCCATTGACCGGTGTCAGATGATGACATTTGGAAATAAATTGCATCCACCTCATTCCCAAGCGCGTCAAGGTCAACTCGTTTCCATGTATTTAATATATCTTGTCCGTCGGCAAGTATCACATCAACTCGACCTGTTTCTACGCCATTACGTTCTCCAATGATGTGAAGTTTAAACCAATCGCCATCTTCAAATTTTCTATTAAAATCCGAGCCGTTTTTTACACCATAATAACCCCATGCGCTATTGGTTACATACACCTCTTCAGGATCAAACACTCCATTGCCATAGGTTATACACAACGAAGCGTTGGATGCTCCTACACTTTCACCCTCGTCAACTGACCAACATGCAAGCATATAAGGTGTCCCCTTACCTGATACTCCACCACCGGTGATAGCACCCCATTGATAATCTACCCAACTTTCATTTGAATGATCCAAATTATCAGTGGAACGAGAAGGGCAAAAACCTTTATAAGAATAATAAGTTACTCCACCCCACTCTGTTGCATCAGCATCATGTGTAAAGGTAAATTCGCCTAAATGAATATCACCCTTATTCACATCATACACTCCTATCCATGCTCCATTGTCGGCATAATCAATCACATAATTTGATGCACTAAAGACGATATCATTGTCTTCTTCATCATCACTACATGCACTCATTGACACAGTCAAGGCAACCGCCATAACACATTGTCCTAAAATTCTAAATGTCTTCATAACAAATCTATTGGTTTTAAAATAAAAAAATTGTCAAACATCTTTTAGTCGACAATTTTTCACATTAAAAGATGCTGACAACTCACCCATAGAGCTATGTATGTCTAGTCTCACTTTTTCATGCGAAAGCGACTAATTGACCGCCCTTTCATCGGTCCCGGTTCCTGACTTTATCATCGATTCAGCGATGACATTCACAGTTGCGCGACAGCACACGATTCTCACGTGTTTCCCGTTATTGATTGCAAATATACAATCTTTTTCCTCTATATTCCAAACATTCCCCCAAATTTTTATTTGGGGAATTTTTGATTGCGAGGGATATGTCGTAAATTTGTGGAGGATTTTCATTTTAGCATTTTTATGGCAGATTCCAATTTTATTGATTATGTAAAAATATTGTGCCGTTCAGGTAAAGGCGGTGCCGGCTCTCGACATTTTTATCGCGCCAAGTATGTCCCCAAAGGAGGTCCTGATGGTGGCGATGGAGGTCGTGGAGGGCATATCATTCTTCGTGGGAACAAAAACATGTGGACATTGCTCCCGCTGAAATATAACCGACACGTGTTTGCTGGTAACGGACAAAGTGGCTCAGGAGGTCGCAGTTTTGGCAAGGATGGCGATGATGTTATCATCGAAGTGCCATGCGGAACAGTGGTTTTCGAAGCCGAAACAGGCGAATACCTTTGCGAAGTAAATGAGGATGGCGAAGAAATAAAGCTCCTCAGAGGTGGTCGCGGAGGTCTTGGAAATTGGCATTTCAAGTCGGCTACCAACCGCACTCCACGCTATGCCCAACCAGGAGAGCCTGCCATCGAAAAAAGCGTAATCCTTGAATTGAAATTGCTTGCCGATGTGGGGCTTGTGGGATTCCCCAATGCCGGAAAATCGACACTCCTATCATCGGTATCTGCTGCTCGTCCTAAGATTGCCGACTATCCATTTACCACAATGGAGCCTCAATTAGGCATCGTTTCTTATCGCGACAATCGCTCATTTGTAATGGCCGACATTCCTGGTATTATCGAAGGAGCGAGCGAAGGTAAGGGATTGGGATTGCGTTTCTTACGACACATTGAACGCAATGCTGTTTTATTATTTATGGTGCCTGCCGATGCCAATGACATACGCACAGAATATGAAATCCTGCTTCGTGAGCTAACTCAATTTAATCCTGAGCTTGTTGACAAGCATCGTGTGTTGGCAATCTCAAAAAGCGATATGCTCGATGATGAACTCATCGCTGAAATGGAAAAGGATCTTCCCGAAGATATACCTCATGTGTTTATCTCATCGGTAACCGGTCAGGGTATAGTAGCTTTAAAAGATATGCTATGGCAAGCTATCACCGATGAAAGTAACCGCATCGAGCCCACAACTATCACTCATCGCCCGCTTGACGGACATCACAGAGTGAGAGAAGAAGATGAGTTTATCTTTGAAAACGTTCCAACAATGAGCGATGACGAAGATGAAGAATTCTTTGATGAAGAATGGGATGACGAGATTGAATATGATTGGGATGACGATATCGACCCTAAAGAATATGAATAACAATTTGCCCATCATAACTAATACCCTTACTCCTAATGTGAGGGTATTTTTTTCTCAACGAGGAGAGGTTATACCCAACGACAATTATTCCTCTTTCAACATCTGCAATTACACAGGCGACTCCGAGGAGCATGTCCTCTATTGTCGCAATTGCTTGTGTGATTATCTAAACATTCCTCTGTCAAATCTCATTACTCCCCGACAAACACACTCTCTCAATGTCAAAATCATTGACAGCACTACAATCAACTCAAGCGAGCTTGAGAATGTTGATGCACTTGTTACTAATCTTAACGATGTTGCTATTGCCGTAAACACTGCCGACTGCGTACCGGTGTTGCTTGCCGACAACAGCGCAGGAGTAATAGCTGCAATACACTCAGGGTGGAAAGGGACTGTGGGTAAAATTTCAGCAAAAGCGGTAGAATGTATGCTCTCTCTTGGTGCAACACCTCAAGCAATCAAAGCATTTATAGGTGTATCGATATGCCCTGAATGTTTTGAGGTGGGCGATGAGGTTGTAGAGCAATTTCGCATCGCATTTCCTCATGTGCCGGAAATTATCATTAACCGACAGCCACGTTGCCACATCAATCTCCAACAAGCCTGCCGACAAACCCTCATTGATTGTGGATTACTCCCTGTCAACATCACCCTCAGCAACATCTGCTCCCGCTGCAATCCCGAAACCTATTTCTCTGCCCGTCGCATAGGTATAAACTCCGGGCGCACACTCTCAGGCATCATTCTCTCAAAATAGAAAGGTCATGACTTTGCGGTCATGACCTTTATTATTGATATTAATCGTTGATTATAATTGAGAATCAGGATCAAGGTTAGCGCCTTCGATATCTTTGAAGTAGCGATAAGTACCAACTTTCAATTCAGCACAAGCATCTTCATCACAAACGATGATTGCTTTAGCGTGCATTTGAAGAGCTGAGATAGTCCATTGTTGAGAAACTGATCCTTCTACGCCATGACGCAATGCGCGAGCTTTGTTGTAACCGTTAACGATGAGCAATACGCTCTTAGCTGCCATAACTGTACCAACACCTACTGTCAACGCAGTTTTAGGGACTTGGTTAACATCGTTATTGAAGAAACGAGAGTTAGCAATGATAGTATCTTGAGTAAGAGTTTTCATGCGTGTTTTTGACACCAAAGAAGAACCCGGTTCGTTAAACGCAATGTGTCCGTCAGGACCTACACCACCCATGAACAAATCGATACCGCCATAAGATTTGATTTTTTCTTCATAACGTGCACATTCTGCAATAGGATCTTCAGCATTACCATTGAGGATGTTTACGTTTTCAGGAAGGATATCGATTTGGTTAAAGAAGTTAGTCCACATGAAAGTATAGTAGCTTTGTTCGTGGTCGCGAGGAATTCCGCAATATTCATCCATGTTGAAAGTAACAACATTTTTGAAAGAAACTTTACCTTCTTTGTTCAATTTGATAAGGTTGCGATACAATCCAAGTGGAGAGCTACCTGTGGGGCAACCAAGCACGAAAGGCTTTTCTGGAGTTGGATTAGCAGCATTGATTTGAGCAGCTACATAATTTGCAGCCCAACGAGAAACTTCGTCGTAATTAGGTTCAATGATAAGTCTCATTATCTAAATATTTTAATGTTAGTAATTTTCGTTCTACAAAATTAATCAAAATAAAGCGGATAATCACTAATTAACTTGCAAATTTTATTAAAGAGCTATTTTTCAGCCAACAAACGCACGGCATTTTGTTTTTATAACACAGTGGTGATATATTGTTGCCCACAACAAAAACTACATTTGCTATATAAAACAAATAAAATTCAACATCATGGCAACAATCACATCTTCCGACATTATTTTTGCAACCATTAAGCAACATGGACGCATCCTTCACACTCTACAATTTAGTGGTGTACTTTCGTTTTCCGAGCTAATGAAACAAATTCTCAACGCATTATCATCAGTAAAAGGTCTTGTTACTCTAAATTTGCGCAACGGCTCACAAGGCTGGTCGCAACAACGTGCCATTATGCTATCATAACTCCGTTGCTTCATACATCAGGTAATGAGTCTCGCTCATTCCTAATTTCTCATAAACACATTGTGCTCGTTGATTGGTTTTATCAACATAGAGGCGTATTTGAGACACGTTCTCATCTTTTGCCATGGCTTTCACCTTTGAGAACATCGCCTTATACACACCACGCCCACGATGCTGAGGAGTTACATACACACTCTGAATCCACCAATACCATTGACAATTCCAGTCGCTCCACTCTTTAGTGAGCATCAAACTACCTATCACCTCACCCGACTGCCTAACTACAACATATCTCCCCTTAGATTTATCTTGCATGACAGCTGATACTCCGCGAGTAACACGTTCTAAATCAAGAGTCATACCTTCAGTTTCCAATGCCATAACAATTTGGAAACGTGCGATTGTATCAATGTCTGAAATTTGACCAATAGTTACTTCAAACTCAGTTCCTTTCCCATTATGCATAAGTATATATATTGCTAATATTTATCCGTATCTTCTAACTCTTTTGAAGTGAGAGACTCTTTATCCATTTGGCGCCAGAAATATGCTATATAAGCGACCACAAATGGAATGATTAGCGATACAATAGCCATTGTATATAGCGTAAATTCACTTGAGCTACTATTTGAAAGTGTGAGTGATGATTGAATATCCAATGATGACGGATAATAAGCCGTATTATTATATCCGGCAATCATAAATATAGCCATTACTGCCAATACAGTTCCGGGAGCGGCCAACCATATTCCTCGTTTAAACGATGCTTTTAACAACGAAATAACTACCCCTGCCACTAACAATAATGCTCCCACTATAAATATCGCGAGGACAATGGGCATCTGTAGAAAATTGTTTAAATATTTACCACTCTCCATGCTAATGCTACCATCAGCATCAACAGCATAACCATCCATGGTGAGTAGTTGAAAAACAACTATCAAAAACATCACAAGGAAGCATCCAAAACTCATTAACAGATAGCGACGCAACTGACTTGAGAGTTTATCATCGGCGATATTATTTATCATATATAATGCTCCTAAACTTATAGCCAAGAACATTACCATTAAACCAAACTCCACATTAAAGGGGTTGGCAACAGCCTCAAGTCCATGCCAACTATTTGCCCATCGACTTATTACCGGGGCGGCAATATCTCCAACTGCATTTTTGTCAACAAAAAATTGAGAACCTGTAAAGAATGTCCCAACAGCCGTACCAATAAGGAGTGGAGCTAAACATCCATTTAACGTGAGAAATACTCTGAACGAAGTCTTTCCTATAAGGTTACCTGATTTACTATGGAATTCATAAGATACTGCTTGAAAAACAAAAGTTACAAGGATAAGTATCCACACCCAATAGGCGCCACCAAAGCTTGTGCTGTAAAATAGTGGAAATGAAGCAAAAAAAGCACCGCCAAAGGTTACCAATGTAGTAAATGTCAATTCCCATTTACGACCTGTTGAATTTACAATAAGCTCCTTTTCTCCTTCATTTTTTCCCGCCAAAAAGATGAGAGCATTACCTCCTTGAACAAACAACAAGAACACAAGAAGTCCACCCAAGAGTGATATTAAAAACCACCAGTATTGTTGTAAAAATTCATATGTAATCATAACATTTCTCTTTATTTAGTTTCTACTTTTGGACCCTCTTTAATTGCTTTTATCATTATGCGCAACTCTATTACAAGGAAGAGTGTGAATATAGCGACAAAAAGGGAGAAGGTTGTTTTCACAGCCTCGACACTCACACTTGACACAGCAGCCTTAACAGGTAATAAACCTTGAATAACCCAAGGCTGACGACCCACCTCAGCTACAATCCAACCTGCCTGCCCGGCAATATACACCAATGGAATTGAGAACAATGCCAACCACAACAGCCATTTCATGTCAGATAGTCGCTTTTTGCGTTCTGCCCACAATATTACAACCATCAGCAATAGCAAAAATCCGCCTAAGCCCACCATAACACGAAATGCCCAATAGACGAGCGTAACAGGAGGAACAAGTTCTTCTTGCGAATTTATATAACCATATCCAAAATAGTCTATGTTACTATCTAAGAGCTTGCGCGCTTGAACTGCTCCAAGCGAATCAACATCTTTCAACATGCGATACTCTTTGAACGCCTCTATTGCAACTTTGCCACGTGATATTTTCTCTTCAGCAGAAGGGATTATTTCGCCTGAAGAATTGGTGTAACCCTCTAGGATATTATTTATACCGGGAACATAACCATCAATATCATGAGTTGCTAAGATAGACAACATTCCAGGGACTTCCACCCCCGGCACGATTGAGAATGGAGCTCGCTCGCCACCTTCTTCCAAGCCCTCAGCAGCTGCCAATTTCATTGGTTGATATTCGGCAACATGAATAGCCGAGCTATCACCACTAAACATTACTGCAAATGTACCAACAATTCCCACTATTGCCGCAACCCGAATACTTGAAAGAGCAAAGCGTGTCTCACGTTTCTTTATTAGATACCAACAACTTATTCCTATTACGAATATCGAGCCGGTCATCCAACCACTAAACACAGAGTGGAAAAATTTAGAGATAGCGACAGGATTTAATACCAAAGCCCAGAAATCAACCATTTCATGGCGCACTGTATCTGGATTAAACTCCATACCCACAGGGTGTTGCATCCATGAATTTGCAACAAGAATCCACACAGCCGATATGGCTGCACCTATACCGGTGAGCCACGTTGCGGCAAGGTGAACTCGCTTGCTCACTTTATTCCATCCAAAGAACATAACTGCAAAGAATGTTGCCTCCATGAAAAAAGCAAAGATCCCTTCTATTGCTAATGGTGCGCCAAATATATCACCTACAAACCATGAGTAGTTACTCCAATTTGTACCAAACTCAAACTCTAATATTATACCGGTGGCAATCCCCACTGCAAAGTTTATCCCAAACAATTTCATCCAAAACTTTGCCGTTTTCTTCCAGAACTCATCGCCTTTTACTACATAGATTGTCTCCATTGTAGCCATTATTACGGCAAGCCCTAATGTCAATGGCACAAATAGCCAATGATACCCGGCGGTCAATGCAAATTGCAACCTCGACCAATCGACTAATGCTGTTTCTATCATGATATTATAATTTAAATTTACTATTCAACTGTTGGTTTCACTAATTGCTCTCCAACATGTTCTATTTTCTGTTCTTCAGTCTTCCCTGCAAGTACCGGTTTGAAGAAAAAACAACGGAGAACGACAAACAAGATTATAACTTTTAGCAAGATCAACCACCAAAGCTGTCTGCCCCATGTCATATTCTTGAAACCATCGGCATAAAGATTATATATGCGAACAAAAACATCTTTCACTCCGTAAAAATAAATATTTATTTTTAAAAATGTACAAAAAACAGGCAGATTATACACTCCTAACAAACAATTTCTATTAGCATTATCTTTAATGCGAGCAATATTATCCCCACGTTCCGCTCGCACTTTCATTTCTTTGTCCTATCTTTGCATTATAAACATTATAATTCATAGAATGGGAACTAATGTTGTTGATAATAAACGGATAGCAAAAAATACAATTATACTATATATACGAACATTATTCGTAATGTTTGTATCTTTATTCACAAGCCGAATAATACTCGAAGAACTTGGCGTAGAGAATTATGGCATATCCAATGTTGTAGGAGGATTGGTTGGAATGTTTTCGGTAATATCAGCATCTTTAACATCTGCATCAAGTCGTTTCATAACATTTGAAATTGGTCGTGGAGATAAAGGAGCTTTAAGAAAAACTTTTTCCACAAGCATTATAATACAGGCATCTTTAGCAATCATAGTATTTGTAGTATGTGAATTAATAGGTACTTGGTTTTTAGAAACACAAATGCAAATACCCCAGGGCCGAATGTATGCCGCTAAATGGGTTCTCCAATTCTCAATAATATCTTTTTGCATAGGCTTGATTACTATCCCATTTGGAGCATGCATAATTGCACATGAAAGGATGTCAATATATGCCTACTTGAGTATTTTCAATTCTTTAATGAATTTAGCTATATGTTATCTTTTAACAATATCTCCTATTGATAGACTCATCTTTTATAGCATATTAGGTTTCTTGGTCAATCAAACGACAACAATAATTAATATTGTATACTGCAAACGAAACTTTGATGAAAGCCGGGGAAAAATCACTTTTGATAAAGAAATTTTTAAAAAGATGGTAGGATTTTCAGGATGGAGTTTTTTTAACAACACCACATATATATTGAATAATCAGGGAATAAATATGCTTATAAACATCTTCTTTGGTGTTGCAGTTAATGCAGCTCGTGGCATTGCAACACAAGTTGAAAATGCGGTCCACCAGTTTGTTAACAATTTTACGGTAGCCCTAAATCCTCAAATAACAAAAAGCTATGCAAGTGGAGACTTAGAGAGTATGCATCAATTGGTATGTCGTGGAGCAAAGTTTTCCTATTTCATAATGCTTATTATGGCATTGCCAATAATTATTGAAGCAGAACAAATTTTGAACATTTGGCTTATCAATGTTCCTCAATATGCCATAATATTTACACAATTAGCTTTAGTCATGGGAATGTGCGATTGCATTGGTTCTTCAGGATATACAGCATGTATTGCAACTGGAAATCTTAAAAGATATTCCATTATTATAACATCTATTGGGATAATGGAATTCCCTATTGCTTGGTTATTCTTTGCCATGGGAGCGTTACCGGAATATGCTTACTATACATATATTGCTGTAAAAATAACAGTACTCATAGTTAGAATGTTCCTATTAGAAAGCATGGTTGGCTTAAAGGTCTCGATGTATAGTCGCGAAGTTTTCGTTCCAATCATTCTAACAACTACAGTAGCAATAATCATTCCAACTCTATTAAGCAACTACATGGAACAGACAATTTTACGTTTATTTGCTGTTGCTGCTGTGTCGATTATTTCCGTATCTTTATGTGCCCTATATATTGGAATGACAAAAAACGAAAGATGTGTTATAATTTCAAAAGCAAAAAACTTAACACTAAAATTCAAACACAGGATAAAACCATGAATATTTTAGTATTAGGAGGGACAGGAGCTATGGGTGTTCCATTGGTTAATGAATTAGCCAAACACGATAACATTGTTTACGTTACAAGTCGTAGCAAAAGGAATTCTACGAAAAACATAAAGTATATTCAAGGAAATGCTACTCAAAAAGCATTTATTGAACAGGTGTTAGAAATGAAACAATGGGATGCTATTGTTGATTTTATGGTTCATTCTGAAGAAAACTTAAAATCACTCCTTCCCAAATTTCTAAGCAATACTCATCAATATATATTTATATCATCAGCAAGAGTATATGCACAATCCGATGCTCCAATCTCCGAAAAAACACCTCGTCTACTTAATGTCTCCACTGACATGGAGTATTTAAAAACAAATGAATATGCTTTGGCTAAGGCTCGTGAAGAAGATTTATTATTAAATTCAGGCAAGAAAAATTTTACAATAATACGTCCGAGCATTACATACAATACTGAGCGTTTACAATTAGGAGTCCTCGAAAAAGAGAATTGGCTTTATCGTGCCCTAAAAGGACGAAGCATAGTGTTTTCAGAAGATATAAATAACAAACTCACCGCCATGACATTCGGTCAAGATGTGTCAATAGGCATTACTTCTATTATCGGGCAACAAAAAGCTCTTGGAGAAGCATTCCATATAACATATCCTGTTTCTTTGCCTTGGAGCGAAATTCTTAGTATATATCTAAACGTTCTTCGCAAACATCTTGGCAAAGAAATTCCTATTGTAATGACAGAGAAATCAACAAATCTCAGATTTCAATGGCGTAAATATCAAGTTATATATTGTCGCTATTTTAATCGCACATTTGACAACAGCAAAATCGCTCAATTCTGCGATTTATCTAATTTTACGTCTCCTAAAAAAGGGTTAATTGATTGTCTCGAAAACTTTTTAAAGAATCCAAAATTTGAAAACATACAATGGGATATAGAAGCATTAAATGATAAGGAAGCAAAGGAGTATACTCCTTTAAGTGAGATTCCCTCACTTAGCAACAAATTAACTTACATATATTATCGATACAATGTTAAATTTTTAGTCAGAGTTGTGCGATTTATTTTATTTAGAATTATACTCCCCATTAAATTGAAATTAATTAAATAACATATTTGCATTATGGAAGATCTGTTTTACACAAGTGAACGAAACGTACAAATTGTTATTTCACTTTTAAAAGCAAATGGCATCAAAAAAGTAATTGCATCACCGGGGACAACAAACTATACATTTGTTGGTAGCATTCAAAATGATCCTTGGTTTGAGATATATTCATCTGTTGATGAACGCTCTGCTGCGTATATTGCATGTGGTCTTGCTGCTGAAAGTGGTGAATCTGTTGTATTAACATGCACAGGTTCAACTGCTTCTCGTAATTACTTACCTGGGCTGACAGAGGCCTATTATCGTAAACTTCCTGTACTTGCCATTACATCCCATCAAGGCAAAGATCGAATAGGGCAACTTATCTTCCAAAACATAGACCGTAGCAACATGCCTAACGATGTTGCTAAATTATCAGTTGAGTTACCTGTTATTAAAGATGAGCGAGATGAAGCATTTGTTATAATGGAAGCGAACAAGGCTATACTTGAACTTACACACAATGGGAAAGGACCGGTACATATTAACATGTATACCACATATAGCCGAGATTTTTCCGTAAAAGAGCTCCCTCCTGTACGAGTAATGAAAAGAATACATGCTTGGAATGAATTGCCACAAATCCCCAAAGGGAATATTTGTGTATATGCAGGCTCCCATGTTCATTTTACAAAGGAGCAGACCGAAACAATTGACAAATTCTGTGGCACACATGATGCTATTGTTATTTGCGACCACACAAGTGGATATTATGGTAAATATCGTTTGCTCCCAACATTACAACAACTACAAAATACCAAGTCTGTATTTGAACCATTTGACCTTATGATACACATTGGAGAAATTTCAGCAGCAACATTTGCCGGAACAATTCCTATAAAAGAAATATGGAGAGTAAGCGAAGACGGCGAATTACGTGATCCGTTTAAAAAACTGACAACCGTATTTCAGATGTCGGAAGAATTCTTTTTTAAGCAATATAGTTGTGAAAATAGCAACAAGCATAACAATATAGACAAGTATCACAAGCTATTTAACGAAATATATAACCTAATTCCTGAATTACCTTTCAGTAACATTTGGACAGCATCACAATTATCAAAAAGATTACCTAAAGGCTCGTTATTCCATATAAGTGCATCAAACAGCCGTAGATGTTGGAATATGTTTCATTTGCCAGAAGGTGTTCAGTGCACAAGTAATGTCGGTTGCTGTGGCATTGACGGATGTACAAGTTCGATGATTGGATCCTCTCTTGCAAACCACAATCGACTATGTTATTTAGTCACCGGAGATCTTGCTTTCTTCTATGATTTAAACTCTCTGGCAAACAGACACGTAGGCAAGAATATTCGCATTCTACTCATAAACAATGCAATAGGAGCTGAATTCAAGTTAAGTGCTCATTTTTGTTATAAGTTTGGTAACGAAGCCGACAAATACATGGCTGCGGCAGGTCATTATGGAGCGAAATCTCCTACACTCGTAAAACATTTCACTGAAGATCTTGGTTTTCAATATCTTTCTGCTACTAATAAAGAGGAATTTATAGATGCACTTGACACTTTTACAAATCCACAAATCTCAGATAAGCCAATAATCCTTGAAGTATTTACCAATCACGAAGATGAGAACGAAGCCCTAAAACTTATGACTTCAATTATAGAGCCGGAAAAAACACTCAGAACAAGAATAAGCAAATCAATACGTTCTGTTGCAGGAGAAAAAGGAGTTAATACTATAAAAACTATACTGGGCAAAAAATAAGTTGAATTTATGTGTAGCTTGTACATCAAAATCGAGACACTTTAATCATTATGGCAAAAAAGAGGAGTGTGCCCAAGAGGGCTAAAAAGAAGAGCGGTGGTAAGTCTCCGATGACAATATTTTCATGGTTCATTTTCATTGCTGTTGCAATGTTTATAGCTCACTATGTTATAGTTATAGGCGGATGCAACTCGTCGCATGTGGGGAAACAAAATTATGGTAGCCTCGAAAAGGTCATAACGGCACCCAATACCGACGAGACAATCGTCAACTACAAAGCAATGACTATTTCGTTTAATCCAAAGCTGCACATCCCCAACTGGGTGGCATGGGAACTTACCGAGCAAGAGACCGATGGCAAAGAACCTCGCGCAAAAAATTTCTTGTGTGATGAAGATGTCCCGGGATGTGCCAACGATTGGGACTATTCCTACACCGGATATGACCGCGGACACATGGCTCCGGCTGCCGATATGAAATGGGATGAGGAAGCAATGCGTCAATCATTCTACATGACAAACATTTGCCCACAGGCAGGCAGTCTCAACTCCGGAGCATGGAAACGCCTTGAAGACAAATGCCGCACATGGGCGCAAGCCGACAGCGCAATAACAATCATTTGCGGACCCATCACGACCGACAAAATCAAAGAACACATTGGCGACTCTCGCGTAGCCGTTCCACTACGTTTCTTCAAAGTTATCGTATCGCCTTACGCCAATCCACCTCGTGGCATAGGATTTATTATGCCTAATGCCAAAGTCCCCGGAGGAATGCAAGCGGCAGCCGTTTCAATCGACAGCGTTGAAGCTGTTACAGGCCACGATTTCTTCTCTGTCCTACCCGACGAAATCGAAAACGACATCGAAAGTCAATGCAAATTCCACTACTGGAGCACTCTTAAACCCAAGAAAAGAAAATGATGTTACAAGACGATACAATATGCGCAATCTCCACTCCTCACGGAGTGGGGGGCATAGCTGTGGCTCGAGTGAGCGGGGCCAATGCCATCGCCATCGTTGACCGCGTGTGGCAAGGCAAGCCATTATCTGACGCTACAAGCCACACAGCTCACCTCGGAACTGTCGTTGACGAGCGAGGTGAAGCTATAGACCAAGCTGTTGCTACAATTTTCCGTGCGCCTCGCTCATTTACAGGTGAGAACGTTGTGGAAATCGCAGTGCATGGCTCCCGTTGGGTGCAACGCGAGCTGATAAACCTGCTCATTCGTCAAGGTTGCCGCATTGCTGCTGCAGGCGAATTTACTCGCCGGGCATTTGCCAATGGTCGCATGGATCTTGCTGAAGCTGAAGCCGTCGCCGATGTCATTGCTTCATCATCACGCGCTGCCCATCGCATTGCCATGAGCCAAATGCGTGGGGATTTCTCCAATCGACTCTCTTCGCTTCATGACCAACTGCTTGACCTTGCCTCTCTACTTGAACTTGAACTCGATTTCTCTGAAGAAGAGGTAGAATTTGCATCGCGTGAGAAACTGCTCACCCTTGCCCAAGAGATACATACTGTTGTCAGCCACCTTGCTTCGACCTTTGCCACCGGGGCAGCCATCAAAGACGGTGTACCGGTAGCCATCGTGGGCGAAACCAATGCCGGCAAATCAACACTCCTCAACCAACTGCTTCACGAAGAACGTGCCATCGTGAGCGACATTCATGGCACCACTCGCGACACCATTGAGGACACTATCGAAATAGGCGACACATTGTTCCGCTTCATAGACACTGCCGGACTGCGTGAGACCACCGACACGATAGAAGCCCTCGGAATTGAGCGCACAAAGCAAAAAATCTCTGACGCACGCATCGTGCTTTGGGTGATTGATGCCACGGCCAGCACTCAAGCGGCATCGCGTGCAGCACAACAAATTTTACCTCAACTCACCGACGAACAAACACTCATAGTTGCAATAAACAAGACCGACAGCATCACCGACATCGCTCAACTGCATGAATTATTAAATAACACAGTGTCTCAGGCTGTTACCACCGAGATATCGGCTAAAGAAGGGCTCGGAATTGCGACACTCGAAGATCTTCTCATCAAAGCATCAGGGACAGCCGACATTACACCCGGCGAAATAATGGTAACCAACGCACGCCACTACGAAGCGCTCACCCACGCCGCCGATTCTATCGCAAGAGCCATCGACGGACTATCAATGGGACTCTCCGGCGACTTCATCGCCCAAGACATACGCGAGACACTCCACCACCTCGGCGAAATCACAGGCACCATCACCTCCCAAGACATCCTCACCACCATCTTCTCCCGCTTCTGCATCGGGAAATAAGCAGTTGATTACCAAATAGTTAAATCAATCATAAATGATTAATATAGCACTCTTTACGGGTGCTATATTTGTTTGTGCAAGCATCGTTGTTAATCGTTGCTAAGCCTTTTTACGCCTGTTTTTGTACCTCCTGTGTACCTCGCAAACCGAAGTGCGAAATTTCATCGGTCAGATGACGGAGAAGTTGGTACGCATTGGTACGCTGTGGTACGCGATGAAACAGATTTGGCGAACTAAAAAGAGAATTAAAATGGCTAGTAACATTGACATTCAGAAGAAATGCGAGTGGTGCGGCGTTATTTTTACCGCACACAAAACCTCTACTGCCTACTGTTCTCACAGGTGTGCAAACCTTGCATACAAGGAGAGAGTAAGGAAAAAGAGAGTACAAGAGTTTCAACTCAAATTTGATGAAGAGGCAAAACCTCATTCTGAAAAGGAGTTCTTAACACCAACCGAAGTGTCGGCATTTTTAGGTGTCGGGAGAACTTCAATCTATCGCTACATCAGGTATGGCAAAATCAAGGCTGTTAGATTTGATGGTAAAACACTCATAAGGCGATCAGACATAGATAAGATGTTTGACTATATCACTGTGAGTGAAAAGAACAAGCCAAAAGAAAAAGTCCCCATCACCGACTTCTACACCACAGCCGAGATTAAAGAGAAATTTGGCGTTAAGGAGTCGTGGATTTATGAGATTGCAAAGGAGCATAATATCCCTCGCACATTCAATCGTGGCAGAACATATTGGAGTAAGAAGCATATCGACTCCTACTTTGCCAAAAAAGCTCCTGATGCAAGTATTACCGAGTGGTACAGCGTGGCGGAGTTGCAGGAGAAGTTCGGTATGACGCTATCGGCAATCTACTCCTTTGTATATAAGAATGTAATCCCCAAGCGCAAGGAGGGCAAGATGGTCTATTACTCGAAAAAGCATTTCGATATAGCAAAAGGTATCGCCATACCCGAAGAGCCGAAATATTATACCATACCAGAAGCGATGGAGAAATACAATCTCACTCGCGATCAGCTCTACCACTATGTAAAATATCACAATATCACTCGCATTAAGATTGGCAAGTACACCAAGATTCTGCGCTCCGAACTCGATAAATTCTTTGAGCCACCGAAGATTGAGTAAAGTTACTTGATGGTGATTGATGCCACCATCGGAACACCAATTTAATTTGCAACAAAAAGTATAAATAATTAAAACATAACAACAATGACACTAACTTGCACAAATGTAACCTTGCGCCAAAAGGCGTTACGCAATGACCGTATTTCACTCTATTTGGATTACTACCCCGCAATCCGTAACCCCTACACGATGAAGATGAGCCGCCGAGAATTTCTCGGTATCTACCTCTATGCCAAGCCACGCAACGAGCAGCAACGAATGTTCAACCAAGAGATGCTCAACAAGGCGGAGGCGATACGCTGTATTCGTGTGCAGTCGCTCATCAACGAGGAGTTCGGCTTTCTCGACAAGAACAAGCAGAAGGTTGATTTCCTTGCCTACTTCCGAGCAAAGGCACGCGAGCGATACGAAAAATGGGATTGTGTCTGCAACCATTTCGAGAAGTTCTGCGGTGGCAAATGTACTTTCGGAGATATTACCGTTGAGCTATGCGAAAAGTTCCGAGATTATCTCTTGAAATGCAAGCAGATACATCACCCCAACTCGTATATCAGTCGAAATTCCGCAGCGGGATATTATTCCACTTTCCGCGCTCTGCTGAAGATTGCCTACAAGGAGAAGATGTTGCGCGAAAACCTCAATGATTTTCTTGAGAAAATCGAGTGGAAAGAGGTTAAAAAGGAGTACCTGACACTTGACGAGGTAAAGCAACTCGCCGCTACCCCTTGCCGTATTCCAGTGCTAAAACAAGCCTCGCTGTTCGCTTGTATGACAGGACTTCGCATCAGCGACATACTCAAATTGCAATGGAGCGAC
>JAZOCE010000011.1:0-65899 GCA_045596365.1 Muribaculaceae bacterium
AGATCTCCACATAAGGGTCGTCAAAGACGATGACGTAGATAGGTTGCAGGTGCAGAGGTGGTAACATCTATAGCCGAGCAATACTAATAACCCAAACCCTTTCTTAGAGCTCGTCTCTAAAGAATAACGAGCAAAACAAAACAAAATGCGACGAAAAGTTGTAACGAGATAAAAGACGTCGTCTCGGTATACTATAGCTTAAAACAGTAAGGAGAGCTCAGAAATTTTGCTTCCAATGTTCTTTTTCACCATATACGTTTATGGTAACCGCAAACCATAATAGAAAGAAATTAAGGTGGTGATAGCGTGAGGGTTCCACCTCTTCCCATTCCGAACAGAGAAGTTAAACCTCACCACGCCGATGGTACTGCGAAAGTGGGAGAGAAGGGCACCGCCCCCTTCAGAGAAGCCCTGACTCAGGAATGAGTCGGGGCTTTTTTTGTCGCGAGCCGCGACACGCAAGAAGAAAAAGGAGAGAGGAAAGATGAAAGATGAAAGAGGAGAATAGAGGGTATTTGCCCGAAGAGCAATAGAAAAGAGGAGTGTGGAAGTTAAGAGTTAAATAAAAAACGCAAGATTTGAGTTCTTGCGTTTAGTGTTTAGTTGAGAATCATGCTGCCGAGTGATGTTTCGATTTTCTTTATACATCTAAATGAATGGGAAATAGTGTGGTTAATAGAAAACTACCTATATGTTTAATGGTGTAGGTAACATATAGGTAGCAGGCAATTATTATGGAGTGGTTGTTGTAAATTTTGTTTGACGGAATAAACTGGTTATTTTATTTAACTGTCGAATTGAAAAAATAGAATGTAATAATATGCTGATGAGAATGGTGTAGATTGAGCTAGTGAGAGAGAATATTTCTATAGTCGCTATTTTATTTATTAAATGTGATATTTGTTGAATTTCAACCCTGTGGAAAATATCTGTCAAGTGTAGATCAAGACTAAATACAATTATAAATATTGTTGATATAATTCCTATAATGAGCGTTGTAACAATGCGAATAGTCATCTCTTTTTTTGCTCTTTGTTGTTGAATCTTTATTTGATCTATAATATTCAATTTAGATGATAATAATTCCATGAAATTATCATCTGGTATCTCAGGATTGAATTCTAAGAAGTAAGATTTTAAATTATTGTCGTTATTCATGTTCGATTATAGCCTTTAGATGTTTGCGCCCGCGATGGAGCAGTTGTTTTACTGAGTCTTCAGAGCAATAAATGATGTTACATATTTCTTTAATTGAATATCCCTCCATGTAGTATAGTAAAATTGCTATACGCTCTTTTGGAGATAATCTGTTTAATGCTAAATATAGAGCCTGGTATTTAAATAATGAGTCGGAGTTGTCGTTACTTATTTCAGTTGTAGCATAGTCAAGAGTAAAATGAATTTTATGGTTTTTGATTGAATCAAGAAATGCATTATGAGCTATTGTTTTTAGCCAGACTGAGAATTTGTTTTTTTCGCGATACTGAGATAATGACAAGTAGGCTTTTATAAATGTTTCTTGAGCAATATCGTCGGCTAAAGTTTTATCTCCACAACATAGAGCAAGCAGAAATCGTCTTAATGATTTCTGCTCTTTGGCAATACCTATAGCAAATTCTTCTTTGGTCATGCCTGATTGGGAATGTTTAATTGTTGCTCTTTTTTTCAACAAAATATGTAATATAATAAGCAATGCCTAAAGCGATAAGTATTACACTAATTAATATGAGAAAGCCCTTAAAGTCATTAAGTCCTGTTTCATTATAACAATATGCCAAAATAATAAAGAATACAGCAATGGCAATTCCAAGACATGAACAAATGTTTCCGATAAGCAATTTTGAGGTGATGTTTTTTTGAGGAGAATTGTGCAAAACTTTTGTTAGTGACTCAATATCAATATTGATGTTCTTTTCTATTGCTGTAATAATAATCTGAGATAATTTGTTTGTTTTATTTGTGCTTTTTCGCATAATTATCCAAACGATTAAAACCGGTAGAGCAACACCGATAGAGAAAATTGTAAGAAAGTCAAAAAAATAAGACATAATTATAAAATTAAAAAGTTAAACATAAAGTTATTTACTATAATAACGACATAAAGTTAAGAAAAGTGACAATAATCTATTTAAATAATTCAGAGAGCAATGAACCTAATTAAAGTAATATATGCCGTCAAATAATATTTAAGGCTTATATAGTTTGTGAGTAGAATAAATATTTAGGAAATTAGATTTAGTTAAGAAAAAATCAGTATATTTGCAACGACTCAGTAGCCCAGAGGGGTTGTGGGTTTATATATTATAAAAAAGGCGTTTATTTAGCGAATCCTTCCGGACTCAGAAACTTCGCAACTTTTTGAAACCTATCGGAAGAGACAGCAACGTAAGCGTCCATGTAGATGTTTATAATACTTCGGGTTGATCATTTCTTGTGAATGGAAATGTATTGACGTGGTGTTGTGTATATACATCTTGGCGTGGGCTGACTGAGTTGCTTATCTTGATAGGTGGGCAATTGCGAAGTGCCAGAGTCCAAGATGAGCGAAAGATACAGACTCCCACGTCTTTTGTTTTATAGAAAATAGCCAAATCAGGGGAGACTATAGGCTTATTATGATATGAGATATCTGATTAGTTCTATTGTATTGTTATTTTGTGCGTTAAGCGTGACGGCAAAGGATATTATTATGTTGCGCAATGGACTTGAAAAAGAGGTGTATGTAGTTCAAGTCGGGAATGATAAAATTGTTTATAAAGAATCAAAAGGGAAAAAAGCTATTGAACAATTTTTGAATCTTGAAGACGTTTACATGATTTTTTACGAGAAACGTGGAATTGTGTATATTACGCAAGATGGTAAACGTGTATCAGAGGATGCAGAATCGCTTAAAGCATTAGGAAAAAAGAAAGTTTCATCGTGGGTGTACCTTGTTAAGGGAAAGATTTACCCGGCATATGATCTTAGAATATCTGAGGATGCAATTGAATTCAAGAGGCTTAGTGGGAAGGATTTTTCAAGTATGATATTTAACAAGAATGATGTGTTCTTAATAAAGTATAGTGATGGTACTAAAGATATTATCACAGAGTTTAAACCGAAAGAAGCTCCTAAACCAGCTATAATAAAAACTCCTGAGGTTAAGCCCGAAGAACCGGTTGAAGATGTTCAACAAGTGATATTCCATAATGTAAAGAGTGGTGACACGCTCGCAAAATTAGCAAAGCGATATAATGTAACTGTAGAGGAGATAAAAGAATGGAATGAACTTCCGGCAAAGTTGAAACCTACCGCTCGTTTGCAGACTGATATGCAATTGATGTTATATGTTGATATTATTTCCAATTAGTAATAACTATTTACCATGAAAAACAAAAGATGTCCGATAATATTGACGGTTATAATGTCGGTATTACTAATGTCTATTTCGGGATGTGGTGGAAATTCAACAGGAGAGATAATAAAGTTAGTGTCGGAGCGAGATTCTTTAAGAATGGCAAGTGAGGCACAACAAAAACGCATCTCCGAGATAGGCAAAATGATGGTCACGATAAATTCGGCACTTGATTCAGTTGCAATAGAGGAAGGATTGTTGTTTTTCAGTCATTCCGACGAAATACCTGTTGGACGTGATGATGTGTTGAAAAATCTTGAGCGCTATGAGTTGGTATTGCGTCATCAACAAGAGCGTATTCGTCAATTAGAAGATTCGTTAAGATCTGATAGCATGAATGTCGATTTCTCAAATATGGTGGCACATATGAAAGCTCAATTGGCACAAAAAGATATTCAGATTGCATCATTGCGCGAAGAATTATCTAAGAAAAATGTTGATATTGAGCGATTGCGTTCACAAGTGGCATCGCAACAAACAACAATAGCGCAACAAGAAAGTGAGATTACTCGTCTTGATAGTCGAGCTAAAGCCTATGGAAAGGCATTGGAAGCCAATGATAAGATGATTAATACATGTTATGTGCTTATTGGCTCGAAAAAAGATTTGGAACGTAAAGGTGTTGTTAAGAAGAAAAAGCTTCTGAGTGATGGAGCTTTGGATAAGTCAAAATTTGCCAAGGTTGATATTCGTAAGTTTACAGAAATAACTTTTGAAGCAAAACGACCTCGAATATTGACAAACATTCCACCATCGTCTTACAAATTGACTACATCGGGAGATAATGTCTATACGTTGAAAGTAGAGGACCCGACAGCTTTTTGGAGCATATCAAATTATTTAGTAATACAAACCAACTAAAAAAACTATAAATATGAAAAGATTAAAAACAATTGTATTGGCGATTGTGATAGCAATGATAGCCAATGTAGTAGTAGCGCAAAGTACTAAAGTGCATGTAGTGGAGAGAGGCGAAACAATTGAAAGTATTGCAAAAAAATATGATATAACAAAGGAAGAACTTGTAAAGTTGAATCCTGATATAGCTCAGTTTGTTTATGTTGGGATGGAACTCACGATTCCGGTTGCGCCTGTTACAGAAACAGTAGCCACTTTTGTCGCAGAAAGCAACCCCGAGGTTACACAACAAAATGCGTATGCATCAACTGCTTATAGGGAAACAACAAAACAATCGGTAACTGAAAGTGAAGAAGAAATCGAATTTCATAATTGGGGATTAGGGTATATTGCAGCTTTTGAGGCATTTGATGAAGGTATTTATGGCGTTAATTATAATATTATAAATGATAGAAAAATTGGTGGACATTTGTTTGCTGGAATGAATTTAGGGCTTGTAGATACAGATTACACGAGATATTTTGTAAGAATAGGACCGAATTATTCTGTGTCTATAGCCGAGAATGTGTCATTTTTTGTGCCGTTTACTGTTGACTTAACATGGGCGACTCATCCAGAAAATAAAAAAGTTACAACTACACCAAATACAAATAACAATGTTAATTGGGATGATAAAGCACATACTTATGACAAAAAAGAAAGTAAGACGGAATTTGGTTGGGGACTTTCTCTAACCCCATCATTGGCAATTAAGTTAGGCGGTATTTATTTGAATGCCGGAGTAGTACTTATGTGGGATGAGGCTTCAAGTGAGGTTGATGCAGGAATAATGCTTGGTATTGGCTTTAAATTGTAATTTGTAGAGATGCGTTTCTTGCTATTTGCTATTGCGTGTCTGTGCTCTTTTTCTATGTCCTCTGAGGTGATGATAGAGCATGTGGTGCAACGAGGAGAGACATTTGCGCTAATTGCTGATCGTTATGGCATTACGGAGCAGATGCTTCGTAATGCCAATTCTCATATTGATGCATGTTATACCGGTTTGACATTGCAAATCAATCCTAACGATATTGAAACAATGCGCAAATATAGAGAGCAGATTGAAGCGGAACGTGCAGCCCGAGAGATGTATTCAATGTATGAGCAAGCGTGGGCATTGATGGATGATGGAGAATATAAATCAGCACAAAAAGTCTTTGATAAAATTATAGCCCGTTCTCCGGCAACAGCGTTGGCTTATTATAATAGGGGCGTATGTAAGTTTAATCGTGAAAAATGGAAGGATGCGGCATCTGATTTTGGTTTAGCTATAGGATGTCAAGACTGCGATGACGAATTAAAAGAAAAAAGTAGTGAATTAAAGGAGATAGCTTGGCAAAATCAAGAAATTTATGAACAAAATAGAGCTAATGCATGGTTAGAGGTGCTTAATGCAGGTGTAGCTGCCACTTCTACTGCAATGAATGTATATGCGGCACAAAAATATTCGACACCGGTGCCTCAAACTTATTCGATGTCAGCTTCTAATATGGATTATCTGCTAAATCCGTATTATGCTGCGGCACAAGCATCAGCGCAACAACAATATTTAAATAATGTAAATGCACAGTTGATATCAACAAGTATTCAGCAGGTAGAAGCTCAATATCAATTTGAGTATGAGCAGATGAAGCAACATAATCCATCGTTGACATATGATCAATTTTTGCAGATGCGTGCTCAAAATTATGGCTATTCAGAAAATTCAACAGGAAATTATGATTTAAATACATCATCAACCTCTTTTGATTACCAAAGTACATATAGAAGATGGGAAAAGAGAGCAGAGGATATTTATAAAACGTTGACAATTGGAGGCAGTCGCTCAAGTAGTGATTCCGGAATAAAAGGAACAGTAGGAGGCGATATGTTTACGACCGGAGGTAGTTATACGTCATTAAAAATGGATTTTAATAATGCCCAGAAAGAGATGCGACGCGTACGCAATGAAGCAAGTGCCGCGGGGATTAATATCTCACCTTCTCAGTGGGAAACAGCAACAATTAATTATTAAGTAAAAAAGAAATGAAAAATATTTGGCGATGCCTTTTCGCAGCACTTATAAGTTTAGTGTTAAGTTCTTGTAGCAGTGATGGCTTAGGGAATGATGATATGGATATATCTCAAAATGAAGAGTTACTTGGTACTCGTTGGGATTTGAAAACATGGGATTATAGTTTAGGTGATGAATATGTTGGTATTCATGATGAAACATATACAGTCTATTTCTATTCTCAAACGAATGGTATTCTATATTATGGAAGGAAAGACCAGTACTCAGATCAAGGAACAATGACAACAAGGGCTGTTGCTCATTTCAAATATTCAGTAAATGGGAATGATGTGGAATTAGATTATATTACGGATAAAATTTTGCCCATATATGAATTTGAAATTGATGGAGATATTTTAGTCTCAGAGGGATTGGAATTTTTCAAAGGTAGTATCTCAACTACAGATAGAGAGTGGATAAGTACAATGCAAGGTGAATCGGGTTCGTGTATGTGGTATTCAGATATACAAGGGAATCTTTGGATTATCGGCAATGGTGATATGGCTGATTATTCCTCATTTGCCGAGACTCCATGGGCAAAAGCTAATCGAGTACCCAATAAAGTTATAGTTGAAGAAGGGGTTACATCTATTGGTGCATATGCTTTTGCAAGTTCATCAATATATGAAGTCGAAATGCCTGATAGATCGTTAGAAAAGGTCGGAGATGCTGCATTTAAAAGTTCGACAATTAAGACTATATGGCTCAGTAATAAAACTAAATATATAGGAGAATGTGCATTTTATAGTTGTAAATATTTGGAAGACATAAATATTCCTGACGAAATAGAGTTGATAGAAAAATCTGCGTTTGAGAGTTGTGAAAAGCTAAATGTTTATAGACTACAATTTAGCGAATCCTTAAAACGTATTTGTACGAATGCTTTTTTTCTGACAAGTGCGTCATATTTAATCTTTTCTGAAGGCCTTGAGGTTATTGAATCATGTGCATTCATTGGAGATTTTTGTACTATTAGCAAAGAAATAATTTTACCTAATTCGTTAACAGAGTTACAGGGTTATGCAATTGAAGGGCCTTACAAGAAGATAGTGATAGGAACCGGACTTAGGAAAATTGGGAATAATGCATTTATAAGTGGAGCAACATCAGGAGAAATGTATGTAAATTTATCAACGCCACCTACTGTTGGCGATAATATTATTGTCGAACGCACTTATTGGAATCCGGCAGAAAGTCGTTGGACTCTTTATGTGCCCAAAGGCTGTAAATCTGCTTATCAAAACAAATCTCCATGGAATAAATTTAAGGCTATAATAGAAGATGAAACATTAATCGGAGAGGGTAATAATGATTCCGGAACAGAAGATGATAATGGCGTAAATGGAGAGTATTCAGATAAAAGACAAGATGAAACAGATGCTAATAGCCCCAATAGAGGTTATGTCGCTAGTGGTTTTGCCGGTGGTTCCGGAACATCGACGGATCCATATAGGATTTCCAATGCCGCTGAATTACGTTATTTCTCTGATGCAGTGAGACAAGGAAATATCTTCAAAAATCAATATGTAAAATTAGCCGCGGATATAACTATAAATAGAAATGTCCTAACAAGCTCTGGCGAATTGAATGGCGATGGGAGTGATTTTGAGCCATGGATACCGATAGGACGCTATGACCCTTCATTTTTCTTTTGTGGAACATTTGATGGGAATAACCATTATATTAGTGGTTTATATTGTGACAGACCGCAAGGTGAATTTGTAGGTCTGTTCGGAAAGTTATATGGGAATGTGAAAAATGTAATTATTAAAGATTCATATTTCAGAGGGAATGGCTCTATTGGAGGTATTGCAGGATCAACACGACCTAATTATATTGGTACGACAATACCATCTTCTATTAAAGAATATTATCAAACAGAAAAAACAATAAGTATTGTTCATTGTAAAAATGAAGCTACTATTGTTGGCGAAACAGGGGGTGGGATTATAGGATATAATACTAACGCAACAAAAGTTTCCAAATGTTTAAATTCTGGATATATAAAAGGACATCAGAATGTTGGAGGTATTGTAGGTAAAAGTTCATCAACAACATCTTATCCTTGCATAATATCTGATTGTGCAAATTTAGGAACTATAATATCTGAAGTTCAAGCCGGAGGCATATTATGTAATGGAATTGGAACAAGTATTATTAATTCATTAAATTGGGGATGTGTAAAATCACCCTATAATACTAACCCTATTGGCGTTGGTGGAATATGTGGAGTTGCTGGGAAAAGTCAATCAAATAAGATACAAAATTGTGTGAACTATTCTTTGAATATTGAAGGATTAAATCGTTTGGGTGCCGTAATCGGGTATAATAATGGACTTACAGTATCTAAAAATATATATTTATATAAAAGTGGATTATCAGCAATAGGAGGTAGTAGCTCTAGTGGTTCAGCATCTTCAAATGTTTCTAAAACGGAAAGTGAGATGAAAAGTCAAGCGACGTTAGATTTGTTGAATAGTAGGGCTGGCTCAAGCTATAGTAAGTGGAAGTTTGGAGATGATGGTTTCCCTGTTTTAGAATGGATGGAATAGATTAAGGGGATACAAAAAAGCGTTCAAATATAGGTTGAACGCTTTTTTTGTTATATATCGAATAATTGTTGTTTCGGGGTTATTGTGTAACTTTGTGGAGAGATGGAAAAATTTCGTTTTAAGATACTGGAGGCGTTAAAGGGGCGTTGCTTGGTGGGTGATGGCTCTAAGGTGCTTGTAGCATTGAGCGGAGGTGCCGATTCGGTGGCTTTGCTTGATGTGCTTGTAGCTTTAGGTTATGAGTGTATCGTGGTCCATTGTAATTTTCATCTGCGTGGCGAGGAGTCTGATCGAGATTGTGCCCATGCTGTGGCGTTGGCTGAAAGTCTTGGTGCTGAAATCCATGTCAAGGATTTTGATGTGCCGGCTTATGAGGCGCAATATGGGGTATCAACAGAGATGGCATGTCGTGAGTTGCGATATGCTTGGTTTGAGCAACTACGAGTGGAAGTTGGAGCTGATGTGATTGCTGTTGCACACCATAGAGATGACAATATCGAGACATTTTTCTTAAATCTGTTGCGTGGCACAGGTATTGCCGGATTGACCGGCATGGCATATAGGAATGGTCGCATTGTGCGTCCTATGCTTGATTGCAGGCGTGTTGAGATTGAACAGTATTTAAGAGAAAGACACTTAGGCTATGTAACAGATAGTACAAATCTTCAAAACGATTTTAAACGTAATAGATTGCGTAATGTCATATTGCCGTTGCTTAATGAGCAATTCCCCGGTGGGAGCGATGCGATAGCCATGACTATTGCAAATCTTAGATGTAATGAGGAGATATATCGCTCACACGTTTATGTAATAGAGAAAAAATACAGGAAGGAGAATATTATTGAGGTTGCTCGCCTTGTTGCCGATGAAGTGGGTGCAGAAACGTTATTATTTGAGTTGTTGCGACCATGTGGATTTAATGCAACGCATGTTCATGATATCGTTGCTTCAATAAAACAATCGGGGAAACGTTTTTATACCGGAGATTGTGTCGCATTGCTTGATAGAGGCAGATTGATTTTATCGGAAATGTTGCAAGAAAACAATAGAGAAGAGTTTATCATTAATTTATCTGGAAATATTAAATCACCCATTAATTTGGATGTTTCTATCATTGAAAATGATGGCAATTTATCGTTAAAAGCAGATACTAATAAGGTGTTTTTCGATGCTGAGATTTTATCGGAAGATGCGGTATTCAAATTGCGACATTGGCAATCGGGAGATAGATTGGCTCCATTTGGTATGAAAGGGACAAAGAAGTTAAGTGATATATTTTCGGATGCAAAGCTGTCGCTTGAAGATAAATCAAAGGTGTGGATATTGACACGTAATGCTGAAATTTTGTGGGTTGTAGGAATGCGAGCATCACGACATTATGCAGTTAGAGCAACAACAAAACGAGTATTGCAGATAGAGTTTCTGTCTCAATAAAAGTAAAAATGCGACATAATGCGTTGAAAATAAAAGATGATTGGTTAACTTTGTGAAAATTTCAATGCACGATGGCTGGAATACAAAAGACAAATGCGGCTCGATTGCTTGATAAAGCAAAAATTCAGTATGAATTAGTGCCTTATAAGGTCGATGAAAATAATTTAGCGGCTGATCATGTTGCTGAAGAACTTGGCGAGAATATAAATCAAGTGTTTAAAACGCTTGTTCTTCATGGTGACAAGTCGGGGTATTTTGTGTGTGTCGTTCCCGGAAATTGTGAGGTGGATTTAAAAAAGGCGGCAAAGGTTGCCGGGGCAAAGAAAGCTGAAATGATTCCGATGAAGGAATTGTTGCCATTGACAGGATATATTAGAGGCGGTTGTACATCAATAGGGATGAAAAAACAATTTCCTACGTTTTTTCATGAAACAGCATTGGATTTTGAATTTATATTTGTGAGTGCAGGTCAGCGCGGATTGCAGTTGAAATTAGCTCCACAAGATTTAATAAAATATGTGCGCGGTGTAGTCGCTGATATCGTAGTAAAAACTGAAGAAGATGAAGAATAGTATAGGTAATATATTCAGAGTAACAACGTTTGGCGAATCTCATGGCGTTGCCATTGGAGGTGTGATTGACGGAATGCCTGCCGGAATAAAAATTGATCTTGAAAAAGTGCAGAAAGAACTTGACCGTCGTCGCCCAGGACAGTCGGCAATCGTTACTGCACGTGATGAGAAAGATCGGGTGAAAATTCTTTCCGGAATATTTGAAGGAAAGACTACCGGTACATCAATCGGTTTTATTGTTGAAAATGGAGATCAACATTCAAGCGATTACGAAAATATAAGGATGACTTATCGTCCTTCTCATGCTGACTATACCTATACACAAAAATATGGATTGCGCGACCACCGAGGCGGCGGTCGTTCATCAGCTCGTGAAACAATAGCTCGTGTAGTAGCCGGAGCATTTGCTCGTCAGGCATTGGAGCAATTGGGGGTTAAGATATATGCATATACATCTCAGGTGGGAAATATCTGCTTAGATAGTGATTATACTAAGTATGATTTATCCAAGATAGAGAGTAATGAAGTGCGTTGTCCTGATGCAACAGTTGCAAAACAAATGTATGATTTGATAAGTCAAGTAAAGTCCGATGGAGATACTATTGGCGGAGTGATAACCGGAGTAGTAAAAGGGGTGCCGGTAGGCCTTGGTGAACCGGCATTTGGAAAACTACATGCTCAACTTGGAGCAGCAATGCTTGGAATTAATGCTGTCAAAGGTTTTGAATATGGAATGGGATTTGCCGGAGTAGGGAAGCGTGGTAGTGAGATGATAGATCGTTTCTATACCGATGATACCGGTAATATAAAGACCTCGACAAATAATTCCGGAGGTATTCAAGGAGGAATATCCAATGGAGAAGATATATATTTCAGAGTGGCGTTTAAACCTGTTGCAACTTTACTTCAAGAGGTTGAGACCATAGATGCTGATGGAAATGCTACGATATTAAAAGCAAAAGGACGTCATGACCCTTGTGTGTTGCCTCGTGCAGTACCTATTGTAGAAGCGATGGCAGCTATTGTGATTTTAGATGCATATTTAAAAAATAAAACAACGCATCTGTAATGGCAGCGTGTTATCGCGATTTTTCTCAATTTCTTGCCGAATTGTTCCCTTGCAAAATGCAGAAGATTGCTGTAAATGCAGGGTTTACATGCCCCAATAGAGATGGGACAAAAGGGCGTGGTGGCTGTACTTATTGCAATAATCAGACGTTCAATCCGGCGTACTGTGTACCTGTGCTTAATGTTACACAACAACTTGAAGAGGGGAAAAAGTTTTTTGGGAAGAAATATCCGGAAATGAGATATTTGGCATATTTTCAAGCCTATACAAATACCCATGGCGATATCTCTCGATTGGTGTCATTGTATGAAGAAGCTCTTGCAGTCGATAAGGTTGACGGATTAATAATTGGGACTCGTCCGGATTGTATGCCGGATGATTTGCTTGAAAAGTTGGTTTCAATACACCAAAAATCTTGTGTCTTGGTAGAATATGGTGCAGAAACAGCTCATAATGTGACATTAGAGAAGATTAATCGTTGCCACACATGGGAAGAAACTGTCGATGCGGTGGTGCGCACATCGGCAGCCGGTTTGCCTGTTGGTTTGCACCTAATAATGGGACTTCCGGGAGAAGATCGTGGAATGATGATTGAAACAATTGACAAGGTTTCCCGTTTGCCTATCGATACAGTCAAATTACATCAGTTGCAACTCGTAAAAGGAACGCGCATGGCTCTTGATGTGGAGCGAGGAGAATATGATGTGCCACGATTTACTGTTGATGAATATATAGAATTGTGTTGCGAAGTAGTTAAGCATGTGCGGTCAGATATTGCAATAGAACGTTTTGTTTCGCAATCGCCCGATAACTTGTTAATATCTCCACGTTGGGGGTTGAAAAATTATGAATTTACACATCGGCTAAATCGCCGTCTAAAAGAATTGGGAATACAGCAAGGTGATTGCTATACTCCCAATTAAAAGGATTTAATTAAAATAATTTTATTTCTTGTAGTTCTTTAAGAAAGTACTTGCATCGTGGTAATCCATTTGATGCATTGGGACCTTTGTTAATGTAGAATCAATCAAAGTGTCGTTATAGGCTTCGGCAGGGTAAATGCCTTTAGCAATAACATCCTCACGAGAGTTTACAAAGACTACAGCATCAACTTCAGAACGGCATATAGCGTTATAAGCTTCTGTTGTAGGTTCGTTTATTGTGAAGATCGTTGCCATGTTAAGTTTTTTCTTGCGAGAAGAGGCTATTGCGTTTTCTTCGGCTGTGGCAGTAGCAGTTGCTTTACCCGAACTGCGTAATGCACCATTAAGAATAACAACCGCACCGCAGGGAAGTCCACCTTGTTCAACATTTGATTTAGCAGCAGAAAGAGCCATGTCGATAAAAATTTCATCGGTAGGGTTTATGCGGTCAACTTTTGTAATGGGGAGACCTGCGATTGCAGTGCCTGCAACCAGTGTAACCAATGTGATGAATGAGATAAAAATCTTTTTCATTACTATAATTATTTAAAAGTTAGAGGATTAATATTCTATTTTGTCGCTTTTATTTTTCCACTTATTAAATGCTCCAATTGTAAAATCGTTTGGCATGTGGATGCATGGTATCACGCGTTCAACTTTTGGCTTGTCGAGTTCGCGATAAATAAATTTATCGCTAAAATCAATAGCATCGGCATCATCTTGGGTGTTGCCGTAATATATACGGCTTATCCCTGCCCAATATATTGCGCTTAAGCACATGGGGCATGGTTCGCAAGAACTATATATGATGCATCGATCAAGTTTAAACGTGTTTTCTTTTTGACAAGCTGTCCTGATTGCATTTACTTCGGCGTGTGAAGTGGGATCATTATCGGCGGTTACGCGATTAACTCCAGTAGCAATAATTTCTCCGTCGCGCACAATGACAGCCCCAAATGGACCTCCATTCTCGTCGATATTTTTTTCGGCGAGTTCGGCAACTGTTTTCATGAATTTGTAGTCGTCAGGTGTAAAAGTCATATTGCCTAAATAAATTATATTGTTAGTCGCCCATTGTGCGAAGTAGTTCATCGTTGTCTGATGTACGTTCCATGCGGTCTTTGATGAATTCCATAGCTTCTATCGAATTACGATCAGAAAGGAATCGACGCAAAATCCACATGCGATTTAGAGTCTCAGTACGTAGCAGAAGATCATCTCGGCGAGTACTTGATGCCATAATGTCAACAGCCGGGAATATGCGTTTGTTCGACAATTTGCGGTCAAGTTGTAATTCCATGTTTCCTGTGCCTTTGAATTCTTCAAAGATAACTTCGTCCATCTTAGAACTTGTTTCAGTCAAGGCAGTTGCTATGATAGTCAAAGAACCGCCACCTTCAATGTTGCGAGCAGCACCAAAGAAGCGTTTTGGCTTTTGAAGAGCATTTGCATCAACACCTCCTGAAAGAATTTTGCCTGATGCAGGAGAAACGGTATTATAGGCGCGAGCAAGGCGAGTAATAGAGTCAAGCAAGATAACAACGTCGTGCCCACATTCTACCATGCGTTTAGCTTTTTCTAATACAATGCTTGCAATTTTAACATGACGTTCGGCCGGCTCGTCAAATGTAGAAGCAATAACTTCGGCATTTACGCTACGACTCATGTCGGTTACCTCTTCTGGGCGTTCATCAATGAGCAAAATCATGATGTAGGTCTCTGGGTGATTTTCTGCAATTGCGTTAGCTATATCTTTCAATAGGATTGTCTTGCCTGTTTTTGGTGGTGCAACAATCAATCCTCGTTGTCCTTTCCCGATGGGAGAGAACATGTCAACAACGCGAGTGGATATATTGCAAGTGCGACCGCTTGTTAAGTCAAATTTCTCATCAGGGAACAGTGGAGTGAGATGTTCAAAAGGAACGCGGTCGCGAATAAATTCAGGTAAACGTCCATTTACTTGTTTTATCGTGCTAAGAGGAAAATATTTTTCGCCTTCTTTTGGCGGTCGTATGGTCCCTTCGACAACGTCTCCGGTCTTAAGCCCATGATGTTTTATTTGTGATTGAGTAACATATACATCATCGGGAGATGAAAGATAGTTGTAATCGCTTGAGCGCAAAAATCCATATCCGTCAGGCATTACCTCAAGTACGCCTGTTGCCTCAATAAAACCGTCAAAATTATATAATGGGGTAGCTGGTTGTTGTTGCTGTTGTTGGTTGTTATTGCGATTTTTTTGTTTCTTAGATTGTTTTTGTTGTTGAGGTTGTTTTTGTTGCTGTTCTTTGCCCGGTTCTGTTATTACGATAGGAGCTGTTGCAGCGGCAATTGCGGCTGCTGCAGCAGCTTCATCTTTCTCACGTTGTGAGCGTGGAACAAATTTTTGTCCTCCACTGCGAGGGAAGAATGACCCAAAAGAGGAATCATTTGGTCGAAAATCAATCTTGGGTTTCTCTAACTCGACTTTTTCCATTATGGGGGACTCTTCTGATGGAATTTTGTTGTCCTCTTTCTCTGTGTTTGTAAATTGGATGGGCAATGAAGGCTCTTCGTCCTTGGCAAGAGGAGTTATCATTGTCATAATGTCGCTATCGTTGTCCTCATTATTTTCGGGGACAGAAGTTGTTTCCGATTCTTTTATTGGTTGCTCTTCTGTGATAGGAGTAACGATGTTTTCTTGAATTTCTATAGGCTCAGGTTTGTTAATGCGGCGGCGACGCCCACGAATAGGTTGATTCTCTGTAGCTTTTCCCTCCTCCTCAGTAGTACTGATGTTTTCTTGAGTGGTTTTCTCGATTTGAACTTGTGGGGTTGGGATTTCCTCTGAAGAGACTTTATTGTCTTTTTTGTTTGTTATTTTTTTCTCTTTCTTTGGCTTGCTTTCTTTGGGCTCACGACGTTTTTTTTCGGTGGCATTAGCTGCCATGTCAATAGCTTGTTGGTCAAGAATACGATATATTAAATCATCTTTCTTGTTTAAATCGATTTTTTTTAATCCCATGTTTTCTGCAACCGACTTGAGCTCACTGTCGCTCATAGAGTTAAGTTCGGAAATATTGTACATAAAAAGTTGATTATATAAGAGATAATCCAAATCAATATTGCACAATTAATGCTTATTGTATAGAATTGATTTATTATTTGATTGGGGATAAGATTTATTGATGGTATTGTTTTTTATACACATCAAAAAAAGAATTGAATTTATAATTTCAATACAAAGTTACTCGCTTTTATTGAATAAACAAATATTATACCTAAAAAGTTTTGTGGTAATAAAATAAAAAAATTATCCGTCATCACGACGAATAACTTTCTTACCTTAAATCTAATACCATGAAAAACTGATGCAAAGGTACGAAAAGTTTATTATAAAACAATAATTTTAGAATTGGATGGCTATATTTTAAAATAATTTAACAATATATATGTGAGGACTTAATCTTCAGGATATTTATATAAGTCAATATTGGTGTTATAAGTAGAAAATTTTGTAAATTTGTGGCTATTAAATAGAGAAAATAGCAATGATTGAAAAAATAAATAATTTAAAAGCAGAGATTGAGGGCTTGCAAGCAGCAAATATAGCTGAAGTAGAAGCGCTACGCATAAAATACTTAAGTAAAAAAGGTGAAGTCTCTTTGTTGTTCAACGATTTTAGAAATGTGCCTGTTGAGCAAAAGAAAGAAATGGGACAATCGCTCAATGAATTAAAAAATCTTGCAACAGATAAAATCAATGCGTTGCGTGATGCACTTGAATGTGCCGACACTGATTGTGATGGGATCGATTTAACACGCACATCATCTCCTATCAAATTAGGGACACGCCATCCATTGTCATTGGTAAGGAATGAGATTATTTCAATCTTTTCACGTCTTGGCTTCTCAATTGCCGATGGTCCGGAGATTGAAGATGATTGGCATGTGTTCTCGTCAATGAATTTTGCAGATGACCATCCTGCTCGTGATATGCAAGACACATTCTTTATTCAAAGAAATCCTGCTGATGTTTTGTTGCGCACACACACCTCATCGGTACAATCTCGAGTAATGGAAAAATCACAACCTCCCATCCGCATTATTTGCCCGGGACGAGTGTATCGAAATGAAGCTATTTCAGCTCGTGCACATTGTTTCTTCCATCAAGTAGAAGGCTTGTATGTTGACAAGAATGTTTCATTTGCTGATTTGCGCCAAGTATTATTATATTTTGCACAAGAAATGTTCGGACCCGAAACACAAATACGTCTTCGCCCAAGTTATTTTCCATTTACAGAGCCTTCCGCAGAAATGGATATTTCATGCAACTTGTGTGGAGGTAAGGGATGCTCATTCTGTAAGCACACCGGATGGGTTGAAATTCTTGGATGTGGCATGGTTGATCCTAACGTCCTTGATGCATGTGGCATAGATAGTAAAGTATATAGTGGCTATGCATTGGGAATGGGAGTCGAACGCATCACAAACTTGAAATATCAAGTGAAAGACTTGCGCATGTTCTCAGAAAATGACACTCGTTTCTTAGACGAATTCAAGAGCGCACGATAGAAAACAGATAGATGATTCCGATTATCAACTTTTTGATGGTAGCTATAGGCGGAGCAATAGGGAGTTGCTTACGCTATGGTATAGGGCTGATAAACGGAGTAGAAGATACAAAAGGGCTTGGTACATTCATTGTGAATGTAGCAGGCTGTTTTGTTATAGGAGCATTATTTTCAATAGCATCTCGATGGGATATCTCGGAATATTATCGAGTTTTTCTATTTGTGGGACTGCTTGGCGGTTTTACAACATTCTCAAGTTATGCTCTTGACATATTATCCATGAGTCAACAAGGTGAATATCTAAATGCTATATTATATTTCCTTCTTACTAATATATTAGGAATAATTGCGGCATTAATAGGAATGTCTTTTGTGAATATAATTGCGAAATCGATTTCATGATTACAATAGATGAGAGATATAAAAGAATGATAGAGTGGTTTAAGGTTGCAATGCCGGTGGCTGAGACGGAATTGCATTATGAAAATCCCTATCAATTACTTGTTGCAGTAATATTATCAGCTCAATGCACCGACAAACGAGTTAATCAAATAACTCCGGCATTGTTTGAAGCATATCCCACAGCTGAAGCTATGGCTAAAGCAACACCTGATGATATTTATTCTTATATAAAGTCTTGCTCTTACCCTAACAATAAAGCAAAGTCCCTTGCAGGAATGGCTCGCTGTATTGTTGAGCGATTTGAAGGAAAAGTGCCTTCTGATATCGATGATTTAATGTCTATACCGGGAGTGGGAAGAAAGACAGCCAATGTCATACTTGCCGTCGTTTACAACAAAGCCGCAATGGCAGTAGATACTCATGTGTTTAGAGTGAGTGAACGCATAGGGTTAACGACCAATAGTAAATCACCATTGATGACAGAGAAAACACTATGCCAATATATTCCGGATGACATAATCCCTTTGGCTCATCATTGGTTAATATTACATGGTCGATATGTGTGCAAGGCTCGTCGTCCGGATTGCTTAAATTGTGGGTTAACCGGAATTTGCCGATATTACAATAACAACTAATATATAGTACCATGGATCTTGATATCACGTTTCTAATTATAATTGAGATTATAGGAACAATCGCTTTCGCTATAAGTGGCATACGTCTTGCTGCGTCAAAACGGTTTGATTGGTTTGGAGCTTATACTGTTGGTCTTGTAACTGCTATAGGCGGTGGAACTGTGCGAGATGTACTCTTGGATATACCTGTATTTTGGATGCAAACATGGTGGTATCTTGCCGTAACAGGAATCGCATTTGCTATTGTAGTGTTATTTCGCAAAATATTGGTAAAGAGAACTAAAACCTTGTTGGTTTTTGACACAATAGGATTGGCATTATTTGTTGTTATAGGAATTCAAAAGACTCTTGCAGTGGGCTATCCTATGTGGGTTGCAATCGTCATGGGTATGATTACCGGTTCATTTGGTGGAGTTGTTCGTGATATATTGATAAATGACGAGCCATTATTTTTTCGTAAAGATATATATGCTACTGCATGTATTGCCGGAGGTGTAGTCTATTGGGCTATACTATTGTGTGGAGGTTCCGATATTTTGCAACAATCATGTTGTGCTGCAACCGTTATATTGTTACGATATTTTGCAGTTAAATATGAATGGGCATTACCTCAGATGAAACATGATAATGATTAAGTAATTATGATGGGGAGAAAAGCAATATTCCAGTTTGTAAAGTATGGAATGGTGGGTGTCATGAATACACTCATCACATTAATTACCATATATTTGTGTAAATCTATCATAGGAATAAGTCCCATGGTGTCAAATGCAATAGGTTATATTGCAGGATTAGTAAACTCGTTTTTGTGGAATAAAAAATGGGTGTTCAAATCCGATAATGGATATACAAAAGAGGCTATTAAATTTGCTTGTGGTTGGGGAGTGTGTTATTGTGTGCAATTTGTTATTGTGTATGCATTGTCCTATCTCACTTCTTTTGGAGGGAAAGAATGGTATATAGGCTTCATGGTAATAAGTGGCTATGGCGTTGCAACGCTCATAGGAATGATTGCTTATACCATAGCCAATTTCATTTATAATCGTTTTATTACATTTCGTTAGAATTGTCTTTTGTTGAGGTCACCAAAGAGTGTTTGTTGATATAATCGGCAAATGACTGTTTGTAACTTTCGCTTACGGGGATATAATGATTGCCAAAAACTATGCGATTGCGTTCAATGACTTTAATCTTGCACGTGTTAACTATGAATGAGCGGTGAACGCGCAAAAAGCGATCCATAGGAAGATGACGTTCCAATGTTTTCATGTTCATTAATGTCATGACACTTTTTTGGTCGTTATCAAGGTAAATTTTTACATAGTCTTTCAACCCTTCAACAAAAAGAATATTAGCAATAGGGATTTGAATTAATTTGTACTCGCTCTTCACGATGATATAATCTTTGCTTGTCAGGTTGGCATCAGCATCCTTGTTAAGTTTTATCCATTTAACAGCTTTGTTGGTAGCCACAATAAATTCCTCATAATTAATGGGTTTTAAAAGATAATCAAGAGCATTTACTTTAAAACCTTGAATTGCATAAGAATCATAGGCTGTTGTTAAAATAATTCGACATGTTGGCGGTATTATCTTTGCAAATTCAATGCCATTAAGTTGAGGCATTTGTATATCAAGAAACAATACATCTATTTTTTCCTCAAAAATTGTCTTTATTGCATCCTGTGCCGATGTAAATACACCTACTAATTCCAAAAACGGAGTTTTGTCAATATATGAGGCTATTAATTGTCCGGCAAGTGGTTCATCGTCAATTACACAACATCTTAAAGTAATCATCGTTTACAAATTTATTCTATTTTGGTTATTTATTAAGGTCAATTTTCAAATCAACTGAAAATGTATCTTTTGTCTTATCTATAATTAGCGTTGCTTTTTCTCCATAAATAAGATTTAGACGCTTCTTTAAATTATTAAGACCTATACCATTTTCTTTTGTCGAGATATTATTATAATTATTAAATGTTGAACATGAAACAATTCCATCTTTTGCCGTGATAGATACATCTATTCTGTGTTCTGAATTTCCGGTATTCCCATGCTTGAAAACATTTTCTATTAAAGTAATGAATAGTAGTGGAGCAATCTTTAAACTGGAATTATCTCCTGCATCAAGAGTTACATTAATCGGAATTTTGCTTCCAAATCTAACCTTCATTAAGTTAATATAATCTTTTATGAAGTTTAGTTCTGATTTTAGTTCAACATCTGATGGTGTTTCATATAAGACATACCGGAGCATGTGGCTTAATTCGTGAACTGATTTTTTCGCCTTGTTAGGGCTAATATCAATTAACGCATATATTGAATTGAGTGTATTAAATAGGAAATGAGGATTTAGTTGATTTTTCAGATTGTTTAATTCATCTTCCCGTTGAATTGTAAGTTGTTTTTGCCTATGTTCTTTGTCTTTTACCCATTTTTTACTTAATTTGATAGCCAAGCTTAAAAACATTGCTAATATTATCATTACGCCATCTCTAAGGAACAAACTTAGAGTGCGAGCAAAATAACGAATATCGCCTGGAAATATGCTTGAGTCGTCAAAGAATGATGCCGGTGGCGCCATTGGATGAGGCGCAGTATATTCTTTTATGGGTTTGTCTGCTGCATTATATTTCCACACGATATATAATACCGTCAATGAAATAATTAAAATTATAAAATTATATAATAAGAATTTCCATGTTGAATATTTGCTATTAAAACATTTGTCAACAATAAAGAAATAATTAATATAATACACAACTATAAATAGCACACATCTTGCATATACACCTAAAGGAAGATTGCTTCGAGCGGGATCACCAATTTTCATTACGACTTCAGGAAGGAATATAATGATTGCAATACATATAAAATGTATAACTGCCGACAATATATTTTGCTTTATTTTTGGTTGCTCAATATAAATGTGCATAGTGTAATATATATTTGTATAAATGCAAATTTAGCTAAAATCAGTGAAATGATGCAATTGATTAGATGTAGTTAAATTTTGTATGCGTATTTTAGGAGATTGTCGATACAAAACAGCGAAATGTCGCTATGCTGTTAATGGATATTAAAAAATCGCCCGCTGCTCCCTTCTATCAGGGAGCGAGTGGACTAAAGCCAAAAGGCATGATTTGTGATTCTAAAGATAGTTGTCTTATAGCAATTTAAATGTAGAGATTATATCATACTTACATTTATGCCACTAATCTATAAATTCCGCTTCACAGCGTGGTAAATAAAATAAAGTAATGAATAATACCGAAAAATCTTATGCGTAAAATAATAATGTTAGGTGCTATGCACTACAAGTGGCAAAACTTTGTGCAAAGTTACGGTTGTTTTTTTGATTTTCAAATTTTAATTGTATAAATTTTAGTTATATAAAATCAGACATAAAATAAGAAAAGCTCCGAAAGGAGCTTTTCTTTTATTCCATTAGCTTGCGATAACGACGTCGAGTAGGCTCTTTCCCATCGTTATGCGCACGCTTATAATCTTCATATTCTGAGTAGCTACCTTCGTAAAACACGACATTTCCGTCTCCCTCAAATGATAAAATATGGGTGCATATTCTATCAAGGAACCAGCGGTCATGAGATACAATAACTGCACATCCGGCAAAATCATCAAGACCTTCTTCAAGGGCGCGTAGTGTATTTACGTCAATATCATTGGTGGGTTCGTCAAGGAGCAATACATTTCCTTCTTCTTTAAGAGCCATTGCTAGGTGCAAGCGATTGCGCTCACCTCCTGAAAGAACGCCGATTTTCTTTTCTTGGTCAGCACCTGTAAAGTTGAATTTAGATAGATAGGCGCGTGCATTCATGTCGCGACCACCCATGCGGAATGATTCAACCCCTTGTGATATAACTTCATATACCGATTTTTCAGGGAGTAAGTCGTGGTGTGTTTGGTCGACATAGGCTATTTTTACTGTTTCACCCACATCAAATGTTCCGGCATCGGGTGTCTCTTGCCCCATAATGAGACGGAACAGAGTAGTCTTACCTGCACCATTAGGACCAATAATACCTACAATACCATTTGGGGGTAAAGAGAAATTAAGGTCTTTAAATAGTTGTTTTTTGCCAAATGCTTTTGCTAAAGATGATGCTTCAATAACTTTGTTGCCCAAGCGAGGACCATTAGGAATGAATATCTCAAGACGTTCTTCTCGCTCTTTTTGATCTTCATTCAATAGACGATCATAGGATGACAGACGAGCTTTTCCTTTTGCTTGACGGGCTTTTGGTGCCATGCGCACCCATTCAAGTTCGCGTTCAAGGGTTTTACGACGTTTACTGGCTTGTTTTTCTTCTTGAGCCATACGCTTAGTCTTTTGATCAAGCCATGAAGAATAGTTTCCTTTCCAAGGTATTCCTTCTCCGCGGTCAAGCTCAAGAATCCATCCGGCTACGTGGTCAAGGAAATAACGGTCGTGGGTGATGGCAATAACTGTACCGGTGTATTGTTGCAAGTGTTGTTCAAGCCAGTCGATTGACTCTGCGTCCAGGTGGTTGGTGGGCTCATCAAGAAGCAATACATCAGGTTGTTGTAATAAAAGACGGCACAATGCAACACGACGACGCTCACCCCCTGAAAGTGTGGTTACAGGTTGGTCGTCGGGTGGACATTGCAGAGCATCCATTGCACGTTCAAGTTTACTATCTATGTTCCATGCATCAGCTGCATCAAGCTTGTCTTGCAATTCGGCTTGACGAGCAATGAGTGCATCCATTTTGTCGGGATCTTCAAGGACTTCTGGGTCAGCAAAACTTTCATTTACTTTGTCAAACTCAGCAAGCAAGTCCATGATGGGTTGTACCCCTTCTCTTACTACTTCTATTACAGTTTTATTGGGGTCAAGTTGAGGCTCTTGTTCAAGATATCCTACCGAGTATCCTGGAGAGAACACTACTTCCCCCTGATAACTCTTGTCGATTCCGGCAATAATTTTTAGTAGAGATGATTTACCAGAACCGTTTAACCCTATTATACCTATCTTAGCTCCATAGAAGAAAGATAGATAGATATTTTTTAATACTTGTTTTTGAGGGGGATAAATTTTGCTTACTCCCACCATTGAGAAGATTATTTTTTTGTCGTCGGCCATAGTTTTTGGTCAATGTATATTTGTAAATTATTTTTTCTTTTTAGGAGCATAGCGCACAGCATAGTCGCAACGAGTGCGACCTGTGATGATGTTATTGAGTTTTGTGCGAATAAGTTGTTTGCGAATAGGAGAGATGTGATCAATATATAGTTTCCCTTCGAGATGATCACATTCATGTTGTACTATACGAGCAAGAAATCCTGAAATTTCTTCCTCGTGAGCTGTGAAATTTTCATCAACCCATGATAAGCGAATGTGCTCAACTCGATTTACATTCTCCGATAATCCAGGAAGGCTCAAGCATCCTTCTCCACGAGAAATAGTTTCGCCATCGAGAATCTCGATTTTAGGATTAATGAGAGTAAGTTTGCGTCCGGCACATTCGGGATGACTATCGGCAACTGGATCAGCATCAATAACTACAATGCGATCGTTGCGACCAATTTGTGGCGCAGCAAGCCCCACTCCTTCAGATGCATACATTGTTTCGTACATGTCATCCAAAAGTTTTTTCAAATCGGGGTAATCAGGGGTGATTTCTTTCGATGCGTTTCTTAAAACGGGATGTCCGTAAAGATATATAGGTAGTTTCATTATTTAAATGATTTACTTTGTAAATAATCGTTCAAAATGATAGTCGCTGATATTTCATCAACGATAGCTTTGTCTTGTCGAGCGGTTTTCTTCATACCGGAATCAAGCATTGATTTGTGGGCTAAGACTGAAGTAAATCTTTCATCCCAAAATTCGATTGGAATATTGGGTAACTCTTTTTTTAGTCGATTTATTCCGGGTGTGATATATTTCATTGATTCGGAGTCTTCACCTCGCATAGTGGTGGGTTTCCCAACAATAATTTTATCGACATTTTCAGTCGCGACATATTTTTTTACAAAATCAATAAGTGTATGGGTAGGAACGGTAGTTAGCCCATTAGCAACAATTTGTAAAGTATCGGTTACGGCAATGCCGCAACGTTTACGTCCGTAGTCTATTGATAAAAGTCTTCCCACAATGCAAAGATACTAATTTTATAGTCAATTTACAATGTGTTGTAGAAGTCATATAGAGCTTTGCGCACAATGTGGCAATCAAAGCGTTGTGCAACTAATGGGCGAGCATTTGTTGCCATCTTTTCTCGCATTTTGTTATTGTCGTGCATTTCAATCATAGCGTTATATAGAGCATTGGTGTCGTGAGAGGGAATTATAATTCCGTTTTCTCCGGCAATTATAATTTCGTTAGCTCCGTTAATATCTGTTACAATAGATGGCAATCCCATAGCACCGGCTTCGATAACAACATTGGGAAACCCTTCTCTGTAACTTGGGAAAGTCAAGGCATCGGCAACAGCAAACCATGGTCTTACATCTTTTTGAGGTCCAACGGCTTCTATTGCCGGATGAGTATTAATGATGTGTTGAGTCTCATGGGACAACGGATCTAAATGAGGCTCTGAACGCCCTACTAAAATCAATCGGGTGTAGGGTTTCTCTTGATGTACTTTTACAAATGCATCAACTAATTCGTGTATCCCTTTGTCTCTGACTATTCGTCCGACAAAAATATAAGTGAAAGTCCCAACTTTTTTGAGTTTAGATGCTTCCATCATTACATCATTAGAGAGAGAATAGTGGTCTAAGTCGATACCTTTAACATTGCCATTGGCAAGAACTTTCATCGATTTTTTTGTGATTTCTCCGGCAATGATGTCCCGTTTAACGCCTTCACCTTCAGGAATAATGTGGGTTGCACAAGCACATAGTATTTTGTCGGTGAACATGAGTATGCGTCGAGTAATACCTGTTGCTGTAGGCCAGATAAGTCCGGTGAATGTGTGAACTCGTCGTGGAACTCTTGTTATCCAAGCAGCTATCATGCATAGTAAACCGGCTTTAGGTGTCATGCTATGCACTAACCAAGGTTTTTCTTTGCGCATGATTTTGATGAGTTTGAACAATGATACGAGATCGTTAATTGGCGAAATGTGTCGCTCCATTTTTACTCCTATCGTACGAACATTCTCTCTTTGGCCTACAAAGTCAAGAGTGTCTCCAGGAGATGACAACGCTACAACTTCATAATCTTTTGATAATTCTTTTAATAGGTCTTTGCAGAATGTTTCCAAAGATGCAGCTATAGTCGTAGTACGAATTATTTTTTTCTTTGAGTTCATTAAAAGAGTAGCTAATTTGTACAAATTTACTAAATATCTTGTTAAGTGCAATCAATTCATTACCTTTGCATTCGCAAATCTCAATAAATGGTAACGAAACATTTGCTTCGCGTGATGTTATTGTTGTCAGCTGTGGCTCTAATGTGGAGTTGTAGCTCAACAAAGCATGTCCCTATGGGAGAATATTTGTTGGATGATGTGTCGATAAAAGTTGAAGACGCTGAGAATGTTTCAATATCAGAGTTATACAATTATTTGCGTCAAGCACCTAACCATAAAGTACTCGGGGGACTGAAAATACAACTTGCTACATATAATATGTCAGGGCGAGACACTACAAAGTGGTACAACCGATGGTTGCGTCGTCTTGGGCAGGCTCCTGTTATTTATGATCAAACATTAACAACGGCATCTGCCAATCAGTTGCGTCAAGCAATGATAAATAAAGGATATTTGGGTGCGAGTGTGTCGATTGATACCATACGCAGAGATAAGAAAAAGAAAATTAATGTTGAGTATAATATAAAGGCGGGGCAACCACATCGCATAGCCTCGATCGAATATAATATTCCTGATACCACGATTGCTGAATATGTGTATGCCGATACGGCACGCACGACAATAAAACCAGGTAATTTGTTTGACATAAATAACCTTGATGATGAACGCATTTTGATAACCAATAGATTACGTAATCAAGGATACTATGCCTTCAATAAAGATTATATAACGTTTACCGCTGACACTGCTGCAAACTCTAAAGACATTAATTTGACGTTAAATTTAAATTATCCGATAAATCCCAATGATACATCAAAAACGGTACATCGTCAGTATTATATCAGAGACGTAATATTTGTAGTGGATTATGAGGCGGGGAGCGTAGATAGTGGATTTGTTGCTCTTGATACGGTCAAATATAAAGATATTATTGTATTATACGGGAAAGACCATTACATTAAGCCAAAAACTCTTGACGAATGTTGTTTTATTGTTTCGGGAGAAAAATATCAGGCGCAACAAGTCGATCTGACTCATGAGGCGTTGGGGCGACTTGATATTTTGAAATTTATAAATATATCGATGACTCCTGTTGCTCAGATAGGGGAACAGATGTGGTTAGACACCTATATTTTAATGAGCCGTAACAAGAAACAGGGTGTTACTCTTGAACTGGAAGGCACAAATTCTGAAGGAGATTTGGGCTTTGGTGTGGGTGTAACTTATCAACATCGCAATTTGGCTAAAGGCTCGGAATTGTTAACTGCTAAGTTTCGCACTGCCTATGAAAGTCTGTCGGGGAATTTTGATGGGATTATTAATGACCGTTACACAGAGTATGCGACTGAAATAGGGGTTACATTGCCAAAGTTTGTGAGCCCATTCCTTTCAAAAGAATTCAAGCGACGGATGAAGGCGACAACTGAATTTGCTGTGTCATTTAACTATCAGGAACGCCCAGAATACACGCGCATTATTGCCGGTGCCGCATGGAAATACAAATGGAATAATCGTCAAAACACAGTGCGACGAACATTTGATTTATTAGATATAAACTATGTATATTTGCCCAATAGCACAATTGATTTTATCGACCAGATAGCACCATCCAATCCGTTGTTGCGATATAGTTATGAAGATCACTTCATTATGAAGATGGGGTATACCTATTATCGTACGAATAAACGCATTGCGTCAACGACGTTGCGCAAATACATGTTGCAACCATCGGTTTACACACTTCGTGCATCGGTAGAAACCGCAGGTAATCTGTTATATGCTTTGTCAAATGCGTTAGGGCAAAAACGTGAAGGTGGGGCTTACAAGTTGTTTGATATCCAATATTCCCAATATGTGAAAGGAGAGATAGATTATACATATACACGTAATTTTAATACACGCCATAGTCTTACTTTTCATACCGGTTTTGGTATTGGTGTGCCTTATGCCAATTCGTCGATGATGCCTTTTGAAAAGAGATTTTATGCGGGTGGAGCAAATGGGGTGAGAGGGTGGAATGTGCGCACTCTTGGTCCCGGCAATTATGATTCGCGCAATTCGGTAACAGACTTTATTAACCAGTGTGGTGATATTCGATTTGATATGAGTGTTGAATATAGAGCAAAATTATTCTGGGTGTTTGAGGGCGCTTTGTTTGTAGATGCCGGCAATGTGTGGACAATACACAATTATGAAAATCAACCCGGAGGACAATTCAAGTTCAACTCATTCTATGATGAAATAGCAATGGCCTATGGTGCCGGATTGCGATTGGATTTTACTTATTTCTTGCTCCGTCTTGATTTGGGATTGAAAGCCTATAATCCGGCTAAAAATCAAGAACGTTGGCCTATTTTTAATCCCAGTTGGAAACGTGATGCAACATTCCATTTTGCTGTGGGGTATCCGTTCTGATGATTAAAGAAGAATAGATGAAGCAGTTAGTAATATTTGACCTTGACGGGACGTTGTTGAATACAATTCAAGACCTTGGTATGGCTGCTAATTATGCTCTTGAGTTGTGTGGGTATCCTGTGCATGAAATTTCGGCTTATCCGTTTTTTGTGGGAAACGGAATAACTCGTTTGTTGGAGCGCATATTGCCTGAAAACGCTCGCAGTGTAGAGAACCTCTCTTGTTTGAGAGAACATTTCATGGATTATTATGAAGAACATAAGGCTGATTATACAACGGTTTATGATGGCGTAAGAGAATTGCTTGTCGCATTATCCGAGAGAGGAATTAAACTTGCTGTTGCGTCAAATAAATATCATAAAGCAGTAGTCGAATTGATAAAAATATATTTACCCGGGGTTAATTGGGTAGCGGTAGAAGGACAGAAAGAAGGTTATCCCGTAAAGCCTGATCCATCTATAGTTTTTGATATTTTAATAAAATCGCCAACACCGAAATCCGAAGTTCTATATGTGGGTGATTCGGGTGTCGATATGGTGACTGCACGAAGGGCTGGCATTGAATCGGTGGGTGTCTCATGGGGGTTCCGTCCGTTAAAAGAATTACGCGAATGTATGGCTGATAATATAGCAACTCATCCATTAGAAATTTTATCAATCGTAGATAAATAAATTCAGAAAATAAATAAACGTTAATTAGAGAAAAAACAGTAACTTTGCACTCGATTTTGTCAATACAGGACAATTGGTGTTATTTAATCTCTACGTTACGTTATCTTATGGAATGGTTTCAATCACTTCTTGGTCCCGGAAATACCGGTCTTGCAAGTACAATTGTGCTTTACTCTTTTGTGATTGCATTAGGTGTATATTTGGGAAAACTTAAATTCGCAGGTATTTCACTTGGAGTAACATTTGTGCTGTTTGTGGGGATAATAATGGGACATTTAGGATATGTTGTTGATGGTGAGGTGCTTCATTTTATACGTGAATTTGGATTAATATTATTCATCTTCTCGATAGGATTACAAGTGGGCCCCGCATTTTTTGAATCATTCCGTACAGGAGGTATCAGGCTCAACGGATTGGCTGTATTGGGAATATTGTTGAATGTGGCAATTGTGCTTGCAATCTATTTTATAGATGGAGAGACTTCAATGAGCGCGTTGGTGGGTGTGATGTCGGGGGCAGTAACTAATACTCCCGGACTTGCTGCAGCACAGCAGACTGTTGGAGAACTTTCTGAAGCCAATACAATGGCAATGGGATATGCGGCAGCCTATCCGCTTGGTGTAGTGGGGATCATTCTTGCAATGTTTATAATTAAAGCATTATTTCGCATTAAAGTAGAAAGAGAGGTTAAAGAAATTGAGGATGAGGCTGAAAACAGTGTGCTTAAACCTCATGTTGTAACATTTGAAGCAACAAATCAGCTTATAGATGGACACACTCTTTTCCAATTGCATGATATAATCAATTGTAACTTTGTGGTTTCTCGCTTGATGCGTAATGATGGTACAATTGTTATACCAAAATCTGAAACTCAAATTCATCTTGGCGACAAATTGCTTGTAGTGATGTCGGTACAAGATGAGGAACGTTTGAAAGCGGTTGTTGGTCCTGAAATTGAAATGGATTGGAAGGCAATGCCAAGTCCGGTTGTGTCTCGTCGCATCTTGATAACAAGAGGCAATTTCAATGGCGCAACAATAGGCTCTTTGAGATTGCGCATGGGGTACAAACTTAATGCTACTCGTGTAAATCGTGCCGGAGTGGACCTTCTCGCGTCTCCCAACTTGCGTCTTCAGATTGGAGACCGTTTGACCGTTGTCGGGAACGAAGAAGATATAAATCGTCTTGCCACAAAATTGGGTAACTCAATGAAACGTTTGAACGAGCCAAATTTGATTACAATATTTGTTGGAATATTACTGGGTATTGTGTTAGGCTCTATTGATGTGGGTTTTGGCATGAAACTCGGATTGGCAGGAGGACCTCTTGTGGTAGCTATCTTGTTGAGTCGTTTTGGATATAAACTGAAATTGATAACCTATACATCATCTTCTTCATCGATGTTGATGCGAGAGTTGGGTATATGTTTATTCCTCGCTTCAGTGGGTATTTCATCGGGAAAAGATTTTGCCGCAACGGTGTTTAATGTTACCGGTATGTGGTGGGTAATATGGGGCTTTATTATAACTATTGTACCCTTGATAATCGTTGGAAGTATAGCACGTGGATGTTACAAGATAAATTTCTTGACCATTATGGGTTTGATGTCAGGCGGTTGTACTGATCCCCCTGCCCTTGCTTATGCCAACAATAGTACAGGTAACGATGCTCCGGCGGTAGCTTATTCTACAGTTTATCCGCTGACAATGTTCTTGCGTGTAGTCGCAGCCCAATTGTTGATACTATTCTTCGCTCTTTAAAGAAATTCTTTGATTTTTGTCTCTATGTCAGAGGCTTGGCGTAGTCCGCTGGCACGCCAGAGTATTCGCCCGTTTTTAAACAAAATTAGAGTGGGGATAGAGTGTATTGAGTAGATGTTTGCAATCTCATTATCATGATCGACATCTATTTTTAAGATATTTATAACATTTCCAAAATGTTCTTTTACTTTATCAATAATGGGCGATTGCATTTTACATGGTCCACACCATGTGGCATAAAAATCGACAAGAGTAAGTTTGTCGCTACTGATGATGTCATTAAATTTGGTCATGAGTTTGTAAATTAAGAGTTGAATTATTTGCAATTAAAACGCCTTATTATCGTCAATTGTTTAATTGAATTCGGAATAAATGTGTAAATTTGCAACTTATTTTATGGAATTCCTATGGCAAGGATTAATTTGAAGGGAATGGGCGTAGCGTTGATAACGCCCTTTAAACAAGATAAAAGCATTGATTTTGACGCGCTTGCTCGTTTGTTGGAATATCAGATAAAGAGTGGAGTGGACTATTTGGTTGTACTTGGGACTACAGCCGAAACCGCAACATTGACTGCCAAAGAGAAAGAAGCAGTGAAAAGTTTTGTCGTCGAGCGAGTTGCCGGTCGAGTGCCTTTAGTAATTGGTATTGGGGGAAACAATACAATGGCTTTGGTTGAAGAACTAAAGACATCTGATTTGACGCCGTTTAGCGCAGTGTTATCGGTTGTTCCCTATTATAACAAACCATCACAAGAGGGTATTTATCAGCATTATAGTGCAATAGCGCAAGCATCGCCACTGCCTGTGATTTTATATAATGTGCCGGGTCGCACAGGTGTTAACATGACCGCTGAAACCACATTGCGTCTCGCGCGTGAGTATGACAATATCATTGGTATTAAAGAAGCATCGGGAAACATTACTCAAATGGATGATATAATCAAGAATAAGCGTGAGGATTTCCTCGTTATATCGGGCGATGATGGTATTACATTTCCATTGATAACACTTGGTGCTGTGGGGGTTATTTCGGTTATTGGGAATGCCTTTCCTAAAGAGTTTTCAAAGATGGTGCGACTTGCGTTGAATGGCGACTTTGAGAAATCATTGTTGATCCACCATCGTTTTACTGAGTTATTCAGCTTGCTGTTTGTTGATGGCAATCCTGCTGGAGTGAAATGTCTGTTGAACGCAATGGGATATATCGAAAATGAATTGCGATTGCCCCTTGTGCCCACACGCATCACCACTTATGAAAAAATTCGTCAAGTTCTCGACTCATTAAATTAAGATTTGGCAAAATCAAAGGAATTCATTACCTTTGCGCCACCAAATAACGATTGAGCGTGTGCTCAAAGAAAGATGGTCCAGTAGCTCAGCTGGATAGAGCAACAGCCTTCTAAGCTGTGGGTCGTGGGTTCGAATCCCGCCTGGATCACAAAAAAGCCTCCTTGCAGGGAGGCTTTTTTATTTTCTATTGACAATTTATCTGAAAATCATGTATCTTTGTGATATGATGAAGATATTAACTGTATTGTTTTTTGTTGTGCTTGGAGTAATGAACGTAAGAGCTGTGGACTATGATGCAGAATTTTGCCGACTTGGCTATGTTGAGGTCTGTCAGCTTGATAGCACGATTGTGGTTGATATGAAATATTCGGGAAGAGACAATTTTATGGGTGTAAATATGTATGGAGACTTGAGAAAAGCATATTTACGACCGGAGATTGCCTCAAAACTTTTAATGGCACAAAAACTATTGCGCGATAAAAATGCAGATTACACGCTTGTTGTCTATGATGCCGCTCGACCATTGAGCGCGCAAAAAATGATGTATGACAAAGTGCAAGGAACGGAATTTGAACAATATGTGGCAAATCCCTATAATGGTGGCGGTCATCATTGCTATGGTTGTGCCGTAGATGTTTCGATCTTATATAAGGGGATACCTCTTGATATGGGGACACCTTTTGATTCATTTAGCAAATTGTCGCACACCGATAATGAGAAGGCCAACCTTGAAAATGGCTCTCTCAGTATATCTGCTTATAAAAACCGACAGTTATTACGAAGCATTATGACCACTGTTGGTTTTGATGTTGAGCCTTGTGAATGGTGGCATTTTTCGTGCTATAAAATTGAAGATGTGCGTGAGAAATATCCTCGTTTAGATTTTTAACTCATTAATATATTGACCATGAAACGGATAACTCTTTTATTGATGATGACAATTGTGGTGTTGTGTGGCAATGCTACGGTTGAGGTGGGCTCGATAGTGAAAAATGTTATATCAAGTGGCGATGGCACCATTCGTGAACGTGTAAAAATAGAAACAAAATATCTCAAATTCACATCCAAACGAGGAAATTTTGTGCGTTATGCCGACCATGAAATTCCTGAATTCAAAACCAGTGATGCCTTGCTTGGCTCTGCCAAGATACGCCAATACATGGACCTTGCAACCAATAAAAGCACTTGCTTTTTGATGATTACCGTAGGGCGTGAAAAGGCAACTGAGGTCGTTGCCTATGATGATCTTGTGAAAATGATTGATGCCGTAAAAACATTGAAAGAGCAGAGCAAGAAAGACAGTATTGACGGGAAACAGTTGAAGTGCTATTATGTTACAGATGATGGCTTTCAAATAGGGTATAACATAAATAAAGGGAAAACTACATGGTATTTTTCTGTCAATGGTGATGAGCGCAAGTTTAGTAAGGATTTTGACTTTGAAAAGGCTCTGGTAGATGTGAAAAATAAGATGGAAGAGCTGATGAAAGTTGAGAATTGAGAGTTGAAAGTTGAAAAAGCAAAAAACATGAAATATCAATATCGCACAAGTGGCACATGTAGCCAGGCAATCGAGTTTGAGGTTGTCGATGGCATTTTAAAGAATGTCTCTTTCTTTGGAGGATGTGATGGAAATCTCAAAGGTATCTGTTCTTTGGTAGAGGGGATGCCTGTAGCTGATGTCATTGCGCGCCTCAAAGGAATACGCTGTGGCATGAAATCAACATCATGCCCCGACCAATTGGCTCAGGCTCTCACGGGTTTGAATTGATATATTTAAATAGCGTCTTTCCGACGCGTTTGGTCGTTTACCTTGATCCGAGGGTTTTGTTTCATTCAACCCCCGGCTACTGAAATTTAGCCCTTCGGGCAAAATAAATATTTTGGAAATAGAAAGCAAGCCCGACAGGGCTTACATTTGAATAGCCGGGGGTGGAGCAATGCGATACCTTCGGGAAAAGATGCCACCGGCAAAATGCGTCGGAAAGACGCTACAGAAAAACAAAGATAACGCCTTCTATTACGGGTTTGTCTTAAAATAATTCAGAGTGAGATCCAAGTCTGACTAATTTTATAATATTGCTTTCTTCATCAAGCCATATTAAAAGTAAATCACTTTCAATATGACATTCCATAAATCCGGAGTAATCACCACTTAATTTATGAGGCTTGTATATGCTTGGAAGAATACCGGTTTCTTGTAGTAGTGAGAGTACTATTTTGAGGTGTGCAATTTGTTTGGGCTTATTTTGAATACGTTTAAGGTCTTTCTTAAACTGACTTGTCATTTTAAGGGTAAACATATTCTTATAAAGATGCAATTATAGTTTCAAGGTTTTTTGCATCTAAAGTCTCAAGGTTGCGATTTTCTCGCGCGTCTTTCATCGCTGCTAATGTAAGCTTGTTGGGATTGTTGTATATTGCATCCATTAAAACGCTTTCAACATAATTGTTTAAGCTACGATTATCCCTTTCGGCAGCTTCTTTTAATTTATTTAGCAAGTCCGAATTTAGTCTGAATGCTGTCTGTTTTCGTTCTGTAATCATAGTGGTTAGCGTTAGTTATTATATTATATATAACAAAAGTATAACATATATATAACATATACAAATTTACAATGTAAAAGTTTTGTCGTAGATAAATTTACGTAACTATAATTTTGTTGGCACAGGCGTCATGATATCAGATCCCCAAGGGTATTTATTTAACCTTAACATTTACCGCGCATTGTGGCTCTACGAGACTCGTGTGCAGAGCAAAGTATGTATCAAGAAATAAGACAAGCCCGACAGGGCTTACATTTGAATAGCCGGGGGTGGAGCAATGCGACACCTCCGGGAAAAGATGCCCACCGGCAAAATGCGTCGGAAAGACGCTACACAAAAAATAGGAAAGATGCTTCTTTCCTATTTTTTTTAATTCCTCCTCTGTAAAATAAGGGAGGTGGCACAACGTGCCGGAGGGATTTTAATCCTCAATTAATTCTTTGCAATCTTCACCGGAGCGAGATTATTTACGCGCACGAAATAAGTCCCCACTTCGAGGTCATCTACAGCAATCGTCATGACACACTCACCATCGCCCTGTAGCGACTTGACGATAGCTCCTGCAGCAGAATAGATAGCAACTTGTTCGATAGCTTCAGAGGCTTTGATTGTTACCGATACAGTAGCAGGGATAGGATAAATCTCTACAGCGCTTGTGTTGCCCACAATCTCTACCTCTTCAACAGCGGTAGTAACACCACCATTTACCGGAGTTGCGCCACCGGTAGCTGTAGAGCTGATTTTTGAGTTACCCGAAGCATAGTTGGCTGCTACAGTATAGGTGTAATTCAAGGCACTATTGTTCCCGTCATAGTCAGTAGCTCCACCATTTACTGTTGTGTCAAAGTCTTTCACATAGAATGTCGCCATTGGCACGTTGGCTTCTTCTGCTTGAGAGAAGTCATAATTGCCGGGGATAGTGAATGTTGCCGATGTTGCTTCTACTGTAGAACGTGCCGAATAAGTCTCTGCTGCAATGTCAACAGGCAATGCAACATAACCTGTGGCATATCCTTCTGTAATTATCGGCAAGCCGAGTGAGCCATTCGGGTCATAAAGCATCACCTCTGTTACATCTGATTTACCTTTAGATGCCAAAGTCATGGTATAAGATGATACAGGAACTTCGGCATTGGGTTTGGTTATGTCCATGTTCACCCAATAAACTTTCCAATAGGCATCGTCTTTGTCATATTCACCTTTGGCAGGATTGCCGTAGTAGTCGGCGTCCCAGTCGCCCCATTCGTGATTTTGGTAGTAATATACGGTGGGTTTTATGCTTGGAGCCACAGGAGTATATGATTTAGCACATGTCTCAGTAATCTCAGAATCGCTATATACAAACTCTCCATCAACAATCCAATATTCGGCTGTTACTACTGCGGTAAACTCTTTACCTACTGCCGAGCCATCATTGTTGATATCAAGCACATCAAGGTCATAGGCTTTAAAGTGGAATTGGTTTATTGTTGCACCGGTCGCATCGACAGTTTTTGAATATGTGAGGTTTTCAATCGCGTTACCATTGTCGTCAAGCACTGCTCCCACATTATTGGTCAACTCACCTAAACCGCTCACTTTGAATGAGAATGATGCAACAGGGTTGGCTCTGTTGGTATCATCACTACGGAACAATTGTAGGTTGTAGCCTTGCAAACTAAACTCCTTGTTGCTGTCAAATGCAACACCATTCCATGTTGCAGTAGCGTCATATTGCTTCAATTCTTCAATCCCATCTTCGTTAGTCTCTGTTACTGCCTCGATTGAGAAATCGTTCCATTCAGGCTCCGGCGCAACAAAATCAATTGTTACCGAGGTAGATATTTCCGATACCTCACCATCGTAGCAGTTGAAGTTAGGGACGATGATATAAGCATAAGTCAACGGATAAATCTTTTTGTTAGTACTGGAGACAGCAAATTCTACCCCTTCATGAACAAATTGGCAAGTAGCATCTTCGGTCATACCGGCATTATACCAATAATCTTCTCCGGATGTTCCTCCAGCCGGATTTAAATAAACAACCTCATTGTTTTCATTTACATAGCTCACTTGGTATTTTACAAGATAATTTGTGGGTTGTTCAGTCCATGAATCGGGTGCTTCCCAAGTTACAGTGATATTTGGCTCATAGTTGTTTGACACAACTTCAGCCTCAGTGCTTCCCACTGTACCGGTTACCTCTACAGGGTCGTCAGGACTTTGTGTAGCTGTTATTAAATATTTAGCAAGACCATTGTTTGGAACATAGGTGTATAGAGCAAGAGTGTTTTGATCTATAACATCAAATTCACACCACGCATTAACGCTTATATAGCTACTTGATATGTAGTCTGAAGAGACAGCTGTAGTAGCTGTTCCATAAGCATTTATTTTGTTTGCAAGTGTTGTCCCTGTTGTGCGGTCGATGACGGTAATTTTGCCATCTAAATTTGTTCCAGAATTTGCATTTGCTTGGTGCACAATAATTTCGTGTCCTCCAATATATCCGATATCAGCAGAGTTCCAAGCATACCATGTGTTTTCTACATACTCAAAACCATCAACAGTACTTCCATCTAATGTGCATAAGAACGTTCCGTTACGACCAATCATCATATATTTGCCGTCAGCATAAGGGAAGAAGCTACTTTCCTTTGCCATATCTTCATTGTGCGATCCTCCAAATGAACCACTAAAAGAGCTATCAGTAAGAGGTGTTGAGTATGTATCTTGGTTTGTAGCAACGCCATTTTGAATTGTTATTTTAACAACATCGCGACCATTTGTTAGCCATAATGCTCCAGTGCCACTATAACAGTTACCTGAAGCACGAATTACCCGAGTTATTCCTGCTGTGTTTGTGACTGCGCCAGAAGACGCATTTACTCCTGATAGAACTTTTGTATAAACAGATGAAAGATTTACAACTTTTGCATTTGTTGTGGATACAACTACTCCTGGTCCTGAACTTTTTGGACAAATTGTTACCTCTGTAGTGCGAGCATTATAGGTCTGGACTGTTGCTGTGGCTGATTGGTTACTTGCAAAGATAACATTGCCATAGTCATCGGTACATATGCCCATACCATTGCTACCTGATTGACCCCATTCAAAAGAACCGTCGGTGCCTGTCGCTGCATTCCAATAGCTAATGCGTTTACCTCCTACCATAATCAAATATACAACATCATTTGATACTGCAATTTGACGAGGATATATTTTTTGAGTTGAACTTCCTCCATACCAATTTGCAGTTGAGTGGGTTGCAACGGGAGTTGTTTGCATTGAAACTTCTGATTTCATTGTAAATCCTTCGGCATTGAGGAATGCTTTGGGGTAGGAGATTTCGTTGGCTTTTACGGTAACGACTGTTGATTTCAAGCCTTCACTTGCCGGTTGGTAACCGGCACATTCATAGTCAAGGGTGTAATCACCGGGCTCAAGGTCGTAGAATACAAATGCTCCATTGTATTCATCATCGGTAACATAAGTATCTACCAATACACCATTCTTATAAAGTTTAACGGTGCAATTATTCAATGGCTTGTATATATCATCGGTACTTTGATTAGCGATATAGTAAGTGTGAGTAAAAGTTTGGTTACGGTCGCGCACGATGCCATAGATATAACCTGTTTTCTCCTTTTCCCAACCAAAATAATCAGCAATAGCGTGAGCATAAGAAATTCCCTCTATCGCACACACGTCTTTGTTCATGTGTCTGTTAACCGATGGATAATAAGTGTGCATATATCCTTCCGACAAACACCCAACAGCTCCATGTTTCATAACACCATAATAGCCATAGTAAGTTTTATTGCTATATGTGTTGAGAGTTCCTGAACCGCGGTTGCCATTTAATGTAAATGAACCATTATTTAATAAATTAAAGTAGTCTTGCAAATTGACATCTCCACGTACATTATGCTCGGTCTTAAGTGGGGTATAACCACTCACATATTGATCTTTCCATTCTGTGGTGTAAGGCTCATGCTCTATAGTTGCCAAATGAGAGTAAACCAATTTGCTGAATTCATAACTACTACCGGCTCCGTTAAGACCTGTGCCTGCATAATCCCAGTTCTTTCCATACCCGGTATCGGTAAATGCTGTGCTTCTATAATCCTCACCTCGATAAATAACAAGAGGATAGTTCTCGTTGCTGCCTATTGTTCCGTCGGGAGAAGCATTTGAATGGACAGATATAAATATGTCTGGAGAAAATTGTTCTACTTCTAAAGCGATATCGGTACTGAGACCGCGGTCAGTAGAGTTGCCATTTTTAATGCGGGACATTACAAGATGTTGATTTTTGTAATTGTTTGCGTCAAACAATGCATTTGTGCCATATTCAGGCACACCATAATCAACAAGTTTATGGTACATTGCCAAACATTTCCATAAGTTAGTGTTTGATTCAAAGAATGCAGTAGTGTCATTGGCAGTAGTGGCAGTCGTAACATTAGCTCCACGCTTAACTGTTCCCATTGGACGGCAATTGCTATTCCATCCACCATGTCCGGGGTTGATGTAGATTTTTACATCTTTGGGGTCTTTTTTCACAACAGCAGCGTTGCTTGTAAGGGTTGATGCGGTTAATAGCGCTATTGCGCTAAGCATCAGGAATTTTCTAATGTTCATGGTAATAAAGTAGTTTATAATAATTATTTGATTTTCAATGGTTATGAAAATGCAAAGATACAAATAAAAAGTAAAAATTAAAAAGTTAGGTGGAAAAATAATGTGAATAACCTATTAAGATTTAGCCCTTTGGGCAAATAGATATTCTGAAAATAGGAAGCAAGCCCGATAGGGCTTGGGTATAAATGACAGGGGGTATCCCCCAAGATGTTTTTTTATTTTACCATTTAATGGTTACGGCGACAGATTGTAGTTGCGCGCTAATAGGGGGGGTAATCTTTGCAATGTGTATCATCCCGCCTTGGATTTTTGGGAAACGAGATATGAGGGAACTGCGTATGCGTCCTGCGACATGCTCAATCAGTTGAGATGGTTTTGCCATCTCTTTTTTTATTACGTCAACAACCTCAGAGTAGTTAAGCGTCGATTCTATGTTGTCGTTAATGAGCGCATCTTCGATGGGGTAGCGCAAATGTGCGGTTACCTCAAATGTGTTGCCGGTGATGTTCTCTTGTGGCGACACTCCATGATGTGCTTTGATGCGAAGGTTGTTGATTTCGATTGTCGCTTTCATTGGTTTTATTTCTTATCGTAAAGTACAAAGATAGTATATAAATTTATTTTTTCATATCGGCAAGTGCAAAATCGAGTTGTTTGCGTTCAAGATTAGCTCGGGCAATCTGTACTCTGATTTTGTCGCCAAGTCGATAGCGGGTGTTGCTACGACGGCCAACGAGGCAGTAGTTGCGTTCATCAAAATCATAATAGTCATCGGCAAGGTCGCGCACCGGGACAAGTCCTTCGCACTTGTTATCGTCGAGTTCGACATATAATCCCCACTCGGTAACTCCTGAAATAACACCGTCGTATATTTCGCCGAGGTGGTCGCCAAGATATTCAACCTGTTTGTATTTGATAGATGAACGCTCGGCATTGGCAGCAAGTTGTTCCATGTCAGAGGAGTGCTTGCACAGGTCTTCGAGTTTGTTGAGGTTTACGCTGCGTCCTCCATTGAGATAGCGATCAAGAAGTCGGTGTACCATCATGTCGGGGTAACGGCGAATGGGTGATGTAAAATGAGTGTAATAATCAAACCCCAGTCCATAGTGTCCTATGTTGGCAGTAGTGTAGACGGCTTTTGCCATCGAGCGTATCGCAAGTGTTGATAGAAGATTTTCTTCCCCTTTGCCTTTTACGTCGCAGAGCATGCGGTTGATGGAACGGTTTACGTCTTTAGGCGAGCCTTGGTTTTTTACTTTGTAGCCGAAGGTGCGCGATAGAGCAGCGAGGTCTGATAGTTTGCCGGGATCGGGCTGGTCATGTACTCGATAAACAAATGTTTTGGCCTTTTTGTGGTCAGCGGGGTTGCCTATTGTTTGAGCTACTGTGCGATTGGCGAGTAGCATGAACTCTTCGATGAGTTTGTTGGCATCTTTTGATACTTTGAAATATACTCCAATGGGGTGTCCTGTCTCGTCGATGTCAAAGCGCACCTCATGTCGGTCAAATTCGACTGCTCCGTTTTCATAGCGTTGTCGGCGCAAGATTTTTGCCATGTTGTCAAGCATAATAATCTCTTCGGCATAGTCGCCTTTGCCGGTCTCGATGATTTCTTGCGCTTCTTCATAGGTAAATCGACGATTGCTTTTGGTAACGGTGCGTGCAATGTGTCGGTTGATAACTTTGGCATTCTTGTCCATTTCAAAGATGCAAGAGAATGTGAGCTTTTCTTCGTCGGGACGTAGTGAGCATATGCCGTTGCTGAGATGTTCGGGAAGCATGGGGACAACGCGGTCAACGAGGTATACCGATGTTGCACGTTTTTGCGCTTCGCGATCTATTATGGTGTCGGGCGTTACATAGTGAGTAACATCAGCGATGTGCACACCCACCTCATAGTTGCCGTTATCTAATCGACGGAAGGAAAGGGCGTCGTCAAAGTCTTTGGCGTCTTTGGGATCAATGGTGAATGTGGTAACGTCTCTCATGTCAAGGCGAGAGGCGATGACTTCCGGGGTAATCCCTGCATCAATTTTTGCCGCGGCTTTTTCGACTGCTTCGGGGTAGCGGTAGGGGAGTCCATATTCTGCGAGTATGGCGTGTATCTCGGCATTGTTTTCTCCTGCTTTGCCCAGTATGTCAATGATTTCTCCTTGCGGATTTTTTACATCTTCAGGCCAATTGGTTATGCGGGCAATGGCTTTGTCTCCTGTTTTGCCACCTTTGAGTTTTGCTTTGGGGATGAATATATCGGTAGCGAGATATTTGGAGTCGGTCAATAGGTAACCGAATGATTTTTCTACTTGTAGTGTGCCTATAAATACTTGGTCGGCTTTTTCAATAATTTCAATTACTTCAGCTTCAGGCTCGGCTCCACGTCGGTGTGCTGCAATGATGACTTTTACTTTGTCTCCGTTTAGGGCATGCATAGAGTTGCGTTCAGCCACGAAGATTGATTCTCCATCATTGTCGGTGATGACGCTGTTTTTACCATTGCTGCGACGCACGAATACTCCGGTCATTACATTGCTGCGATGAGGGGATTTGTATTTGCCCGGAGTTGTTTCGATGAGGTCTCCGTCAAATGCCATTTCGGCAAGAATCATGGCTACGGATTTTTGTTGCGCATGGGTGGTTGCCCCAATGGCATGAGAAACTTGTTTGTAATTAAACGTGTTGTTTTTCTGAGCGTTAATGAATTCACTGACTTTTAGCAGTAATTCGGAGTTTCTCTTTTTTGATTTGTTTGCTCGAGCCATGATTTATCGTTTTAATGGTTATGTATATAGATAAACACTCGAAGATGAGTTGGGGTTTTAGGTTAAAGGCGTGTCGTATTTTTTTGCGACACGCCTTGTTTTTTATGCGTCAATATTTGCGTAATTGGCATTAGCTTCAATAAATTCGCGTCGTGGACCAACGTCTTCACCCATGAGCATTGAGAAGATGCGGTCGGCTTCGGCAGCATCGCTGATATTGACTTGCTTAAGGAGTCGTTTCTCGGGAGCCATTGTCGTTTCACGCAATTCTTCGGCGCTCATTTCTCCAAGACCTTTGTATCGTTGAACTTTTGTTTTGTCTCCATTGGCTGCAATGAAACGTTGAACATCGGCATCGGTCCAGCAGTATTCTTCTACTTTTCCTCGTGTACATTTGTATAAAGGAGGTGTAGCAAGGTAAAGGTATCCTTTTTCGATTACCGGACGCATGCGACGGAAGAAGAATGTCATTAATAGAGTAGCGATGTGGCTACCATCGACATCGGCATCGGTCATGATGATGATTTTGTGGTAGGCGATGCGAGAAATGTTGACCTCTTTGGGGTCTTCTTCTGTTCCTATCGTTACACGCATTGCGCGGAATAGACTTGTGATTTCTTGATTGTCAAAAATCTTGTGGTCCATTGCTTTTTCCACGTTAAGAATTTTTCCGCGTAGAGGAAGAATGGCTTGGAATGTGCGGTCGCGTCCTTGCTTTGCTGTACCGCCTGCAGAGTCCCCTTCGACAAGGAATAGTTCGCAGTCTTCGGCAGTGCGTGATGAGCAGTCGGCAAGTTTGCCGGGAAGGCCACCTCCGCTAAGTGGAGACTTGCGTTGGATTTTAACGCGAGCGTTGTATGCCGCATGGCGAGCTTGTGCTGCCAAGATTACTTTTTCGACGATTGTCTTTGCTTGTTTTGGGTGCTCTTCAAGATAGTTGCGTAGAGCTTCGCTCACAGCTGCTTGCACGGCTCCTATTACTTCGTTGTTGCCGAGTTTTGTTTTGGTTTGTCCCTCAAACTGGGGCTCCATTACTTTAACCGATACGACTGCTGTTAATCCTTCGCGGAAATCGGCGGGGTCGATGTCGATTTTTACTTTTTCGAGCATTTTAGAGTCTTCAGCATATTTCTTCAATGTAGAAGTCAATCCACGACGGAAGCCTGTGAGGTGTGTACCACCTTCAATGGTGTTGATGTTGTTTACAAAAGAGTAAACATTTTCATTGTAGGTGCTGTTGTATGTCAATGCGACTTCAACGGGTATGCCTTGACGCTCGGTGTTGAGGTGTATGACGTCTTGAATGAGAGATTCTTTGTTTGAATCGATGTATTCAACGAATTCACGAAGGCCGTCTTTAGAATAGAATTCTTCGTGTTTTGGTAGCCCGTTTTCGTCTAATTCGCGCATGTCGGTCAATGTCAAGCAGATGCCGGCATTAAGGAATGCGAGGTCGCGAAGTCGATTAGCAAGCGTTTTGTAGTCGTAGATGGTTGTAGTGAAGATTGTGTCATCGGGCAAGAATGTAACACTTGTTCCGGTGTGATCGCTATCGCCTTCGATGCGGAGCTCGGTTGTGGGTTTGCCATAAGCATACTCTTGAACGTGAATTTTGCCGTTGCGATGAACTTCGGCTTTTAGATAGGATGATAGTGCGTTAACACATGAAACCCCCACGCCATGAAGACCTCCGGATACTTTGTAGGAGCCTTTGTCGAATTTACCTCCTGCGTGAAGGACTGTTAATACTACCTCAAGTGCCGATTTCCCTTCTTTTTCGTGCATATCAATGGGGATACCACGCCCATTGTCCACGACTGTGATGGAGTTATTCTCGTTGATGGTAACATCAATATGGTTGGCATATCCTGCAAGTGCTTCGTCTATGGAGTTGTCAACAACTTCATAGACCAAGTGGTGCAGACCTTTAACGCTTATATCGCCAATGTACATTGCCGGACGTTTGCGGACGGCTTCAAGACCTTCAAGGACTTGAATATTACTGGCGCTATATTCCTCTTTTTCTTCTGACATAGTTTATTATAGTGTTTGTTTGTTCTTAATGATTTATCTGCGATGTTTTGCAGTTTAGTCGTCTTGTAATTAGCAAACAAAGGTAGCAAAAAAACGTGGTATTACCAAATTTTTTGCAAGGGTATTGGCGTGTATTAGTTGAGATGGTGAAATGGTGAAAAATTGTAAAAAATGTGAAGAATGTTTGCGTGGCTCATTAAAGAGTTTTACCTTTGCATCGCTTTTGCAAACCGGGATGTAGCTCAGCCAGGTTAGAGTACGCGTCTGGGGGGCGTGTGGTCGGAAGTTCGAATCTTCTCATCCCGACAAAAAAAAGAGGTTGTTTCACTGAAGCAACCTCTTTTTTTTGTGTTATATCTTTTGCCAAGTGTAATTCCATTTGTCGGCTTTGCGACTTCGCAAGCGATGCAGGATGTTGTGGATGGGGCGGAATAATAACATTAGAGGAATTGTTAGCATCGGTTTGCGGGAATGTAGGGCTATTGATGTGTTTCGCCATGATATGATGAGGGGAATCCAGAGAATTAGTGATAGAATAAACATAGCGATTGCTATCAATAGATTGGGTAATGATGTTGTGATTGACAAGATGGTGAAAATAAGCCACAGCCAAATCATAGCCGAACTTGTGCCAAAGAAATTATCGGCTGTGTGCTTGATGTATTTAGAGTTGAAATTGCGTATTGATTTTTGTTCGGTGTAAACCTCTTTGGGGTTGCGGCGATAAATACATTCGATATAGGAATTAGGCGATAGCTCCACAGCGGTATTGTCGGGTGTTGCTATCTCGCTGATGAAAATATCGTCGTCTCCGTGGTGGAGATTAAGTGAACGAGAGAATCCTTTGTTGCGGAAAAATAATTCACGACTATAAGCAATATTGGCGTCAATGCCACGGTAGGGCTTGTTTTTGATTGCAGAAGATAGGTATTTGGTTGCATCGATTACAGAATTGAATGCACGTGAGCGAGCTCCGAGTTTCTTGTCGGCTGAAATGGGATAAGATGCATATCCGATGACGATTTCTTTCCCTTTTGCAAAGTGTTGAGCTATGGATGTTAACCAATTCTTTGATGTAATTCGGCAGGAGGAGTTTGTTATTATAACATAATCATGTTTTGCCGCCTTGATACCTATCGTAAGAGAAAGTTTTTTGCGACTTAGATATTTTGCTTCATCAGGGGTATAGGTGATGTAGAGGTTTTTGTAGGTTTGACTGAGCTGGGTAACAATATCTTTTGTCGTTTCTGAGGAACCGTCATTTACTACAATGACTTCATAGGGTGATGGGTAGTCTTGGTTTAGTATGTCGGTGAGTATGTGAGCAAGATTGTCGGAGTTGTTGTTGGAATATACAATTACTGAAACCGACGGAAGTGTAATCTCAGGGAGCGGTAGCGTGCAATTTTTTGCATGCTTGGCAATGCATGATATTCTACTGCGATAAAATATCAGTAAAAATACAATGGGGATAATTGATGCACATGCAAAAATTATAGAATTCAGGGGGGGCTGCAATGAAAACATGATTATAGATTGAATTGATTTGCAAAGGTAGTAATTGTTTTATAAATAGTCTAAAAAAAGTGTTGTACAAACATTATTTTGAAATCATATTTTAAATGTCTACCTTTGTGCTCGCAAAATAAAATCGTTAAACGATTATAATAATGCGAGCACTTTGTTCGTTATAAAGAAAACATTGAGTTAACCCAAATGTATAAATTTAATATGAAATCACGTTTCGTGTATCTTGTCGTGTGCTTATCGGTTTTGTTAAGTGCATGCTCTGCTTCTAAGAATTCATTAACCTATTTTGATGATATTAAAGGAATTGAGTCCGGTAGTGTTCCATCGACAGAGTATTCCGTAAAGATAATACCTAATGATGAATTATTCATAACAGTAACATCGTTAATCCCCCAAGCTACTGCTGCTTATAACTTGCCGATTTCTAATCCCGGAATATTGGAAGTGCTGAATGTAACAACTCAACCCCAACAGCAAACTTATATCGTGGATAACGCCGGTAATATTGATGTGCCACTTGTCGGTAAAGTCCATGTTGAAGGGCTTACAACACAGCAAATTAAAGAAAAATTAGTGGAACTTATAGGTAAAGATGTTGACGACCCGATAGTTCGCGTGGAATTGATGAATTTCCGTGTAAACGTGTTGGGAGAAGTAAAAAAACCAGGAGCTGTTTCGGTTAGAAGAGAACGTTATTCAGTGCTTGATGCTCTTGCTGATGCAGGCGATTTGACTGAATTTGGTGAACGCTCTAATGTGTTGCTAATCAGAGAGGAAAACGGCGCAAAGACATATCATCGGTTGAATTTGAATGAAGCGTCAACATTGTCTTCACCATATTTCTACTTGCAACAAAATGATGTGATTTATGTAGAACCTAACGAAATCCGCAAAGACAATTCAAAATATAATCAAAATAACGCATTTAAACTCTCGGTGATTTCAACAATCGTGAGCGCTTGTTCAGTAATCGCTTCACTCGTAATCGCCCTAACAGTAAAATAATACTAATCTTGATATTGAATAATAGATATGGCAGTCAATACTAATAATAAGTTACAATCAAACAACATCAATATAGCCGAACTGATAGAAGAATATAAATCGAAATGGATATACTTTGCTATTTCGGTTTGTGTTTTTTTGTGTTTGGGTGTGGCTTATGCGTTGTTGAAGAAACCTGTTTATAACATCCATGCAAGTGTGTTGATTTCACAGGAGGATCAGACCGGTAGTGCGAATGATATGATGAAGCAGTTTAATATGGGAGATATGTTTGGAGGATATAGCTCTGTATATGATGAATTGGCTATTATGACATCTCATGATGTAATGACGCAGACGGTTAAGGATTTGGGCCTTAATATTGATTATACTGTTAGAAAAAATATTTTCAAGAAAGAATTCAGATATAAGGATTCTCCGGTAGAATTGAGTTGTAATCCGGCAATTACCGATACGTTGCGTCACCACTTGTATTTCAAACTGAAAATTTCTGAGGATGACAAGGTTGATATCGAAGCATTGGATGATGATGGAGATGAAGACTTGGCAGAGATTGAAGATGCAGAGTTCCCGGTTGAACTTAATACCTCATATGGGACTTTTGTGTTTGACAAGACATCACATTATGATGCAGTAAAGGATGATTGCGGATCATTCAAGGTGTATATATCAATGCGAGGCTATGAGTCAAAGGCTGAATTGTTAGCAAAAGACTTGATGATAGGTATTCCCGATAAAGATGCAAATGTGATAGGTCTTGATTATCAGACACCGTATATTGATTATGGTAAAAAAATCGTAGATACGGCAATTGATAATTATAATAGAAAGGGAATTATAAGCAAACAGGTAAAGGACTCTAAAACGGCGGAATTTATCGGAAAACGTCTTGAAACGCTTGTAAATGAACTTAATGCGACAGAAGAAACGATTGAAAGCTATAAACGTTCACATAATACAACGAGCGTATCGGCTGAGGCATCATACCTTTTCGGAAGGAAAAAGGCATTGGAAAATCAGTTGATAAATGCAGAAACTGAATTTGAAATACTTGAAATGACTCGCGAGTTCATTGCTAATCCTGAAAATAAATATTCGTTGATTCCGATGACCGGTGTGGGTTCTGCACAAGGAGCCATAGCCACGTATAATGGGATGATAATGGAACGCATGAAGCTTGAGAATAATGCGAAGGCCAATAACGTTGTGCTTCAAACATTGGACAAGCAGATTGATGCAATGCGAGAAAATATAAATAAGACACTTGATAAGATACACGAAAATTCATTTGTCAGGTTATCGGAATTGAGAAAACAGACACAGCAATCTCAATCAAAGTTAAGTGATATTCCTACTCAAGAACGAGAGTTTGTGAGTATTAAACGTCTGCAAACCATAAAAGAACAGTTATATCTTTATCTTCTCCAGAAACAGGAAGAAACGATTTTGAATATAGCAAACACGATGGAACGCGGTATCGTTATAGACAGAGCATACGCGTTTAATAAACCGGTGAGTGCATCTAAAAGGAATATAATTTTGATGTTCTTTATGCTGGGCCTTATCGCTCCGGTGGCATATTTCTATGTAAGAAGTATTCTGAGAAATAAATTCAGCACGAAGGAGGAACTTGAGAAGCGTACCAATATGCCTATCCTTGGCGAAATGTGTACAAGTCAGAGAGGAGAGGCTCTAGTTGTTAAATCAGGTGGATCGTCCTCTGCTGCTGAATTGTTCCGATTAATACGCTCAAATCTCCAATTCATTCTTGGAGGAATGAATGATAAAGTTGTAGTAGTAACATCTACCGTATCTGGCGAAGGAAAATCGTTCATCTCAATTAACCTTGCAGCTTCGCTTGCGATGTTAGGCAAGAAAGTGTTGTTGGTAGGTATGGATATTCGATGTCCTAAATTGGCAGAATATTTAAATCTAAAACCAAATAAAGGCTTGACTGAATATCTATCATCGCAGTCAATAGGTATAGATGATATCATCATCAAGGATGCAATACAAGAGGATATGGATATCATAGTAGCTGGTCCTGTACCTCCAAATCCATCGGAATTGCTTGCGTCTGCAAGTGTTGATCAACTATTTGCTACATTACGAGACAGATATGATTACATAATCATTGATAGTGCTCCTGTAGGTATGGTCAGCGATACATTCTCATTGTCTCGCATTTCAGATGCTACGGTTTATGTGTGTCGTGCAAATTATACAAAACTAAAAGATATAGAGTATATTAATTCTCTATATGCCGATAATCGTTTGAAACGCATGTCGTTGGTCGTAAACGGGACAGAAACGAAGAAAGGCTATGGGTATGGTTATGGCAAATAATTGAATATGGGAATAGGTAAAAACTTTCTATATAGCAGTGTGCTCACTGCTTCCAACTATTTGTTCCCATTTATTCTTTATCCCTATGTCTTGAGAACTTTAGGAGTCGAGAACATAGGAGTATGCGATTTTGTAGACAGTATAATCAACTATTTTGTGTTGTTTTCTATGCTTGGTATCTCGATTGTGGGTGTCAGAGAGATTGCTCAAGCAAATGTTGATAAGGACAGATTGAACAATGTCTTTACATCATTAATCATACTTAATGGTATCACTACAGTAATAGCTGTAATCGGGCTGGTGCTTGCGGTGTATTTTATCCCTGCTCTTGAGGCATATAAAGAAATGCTGTTTATCGGCATAATCAAATTAGTAGGAAATTTTCTGTTGATTGAATGGTTCTATAAGGGGATAGAGAATTTTAAGTACATAACGATTCGCACAGTTGTGGTAAAGACAGCATTTTTGATTTCGGTTTTCGTGTTTGTTAGAAATGCATCGGACTATAAGGTTTATTATTTCTGTTATGCAATGATGTATGCGTTGAATGCGGTCATTAATTGTCTGTATGCATCAAAGATAGTGCGATTCAGCATAAATAAACTCCAATTCTTGCCTTTGATAAAGCCATTTGTTATAATGGGGGTGTACTTAATATTGACATCCATGTACACAACATTCAATAGTGCCTACTTGGGTTTTACGTGTTCAACTACACAAGTTGGTTATTATACCACTGCATCAAAGATGTTTACGTTACTATTGGCTATTTATACGGCATTTACTGTCGTAATGTTACCTCGAATGAGTGCATTGCTGGCACAGAACAGGAAGGAGGAATTTAAAGCACTGATTGTAAAATCGGTTGATGCGTTATTGTGTGTGTCAATTCCTATAATAGTATTTTCTACAATATTAGCTCCCGAACTGATTGCATTTATGGCCGGGGATGGTTATGAAGGGGCTATTAATCCCGCTCGTGTGGTGATGCCGTTGGTGTTTATCATTGGTTATGAGCAGATTCTTGTGATACAGACATTGATGCCGTTAAAAAAAGATAAAGTGATACTTACCAATTCTTTGATTGGTGCTATTGTCGGTGTCCTGATGAATGTATTAATGGTGAAGACGCTACAAAGTACGGGGTCTTCCATCGCGTGGCTGTTATCGGAGATTGCTGTGCTCATCAGTGCGCAATATTATGTGAGAAAGTATCATGAGATAAAATTCCCATTTAAGAAACTGTTTGTAAATGTGATTGCTTATGTACCGTGTGTAGCATTGCTGATTGCACTTACTGCATTGACAGATATGACTCTGATTGGCACATTGACGGTTGCCGCAGTAATTTTGATTATATATGTTGCCGGTGTTCAATATATATGGTTGAAAAATGAGGTGTTCATGCAAGTCGTAAAACGAAGTGTGGCAGTTCTAAATATTAAATCCGGCAAGCTATGATATTTAATGTTATAGGCATATTAATATTGTTGTATGGTTTTTATGACCTGAAAAAGGGGTTTCTGGCATTCTTGGTGTTTAAGATAATTCTTGTACCTAATATTACGCTTGTGTCATTGCCCGGTGTCCCGTTGTTGACGCTTGATATGTTCTTGACAATGGCGTATTTCGGTTTGTTCATGGTCCGACGCAAGAAGATGTCTTATACGCACGTACCGTTCCCGTATAAAAAACCATTCATATTGCTTATTATATCATGGACAATATCCACAATATTTGCCTATGTGGGAATGAAATCGGCTTTTTCGGCACTGATAGGGCAGATATGTCAAGATGTTATAATGATATGGATGCTTTGGTTATTGGTAGAGGATGAAGATGATTTTGACTTTTTGATAAAAGGTTTTACCGCCGTATTCTTTGTTTCGTGTGTTTATGGATTTTTTGAAAAAATGACATTTTCTAATCCGTTGATGGAATATGAGATAAGTTTGGTTGGTGATGATGAGCGAGCTATTAACTTCAGCTATGAGGGCGATGAGAATAGAGGAGGATGGCGAGTTCAATCAGTGTTTACACATGCGATAGGAGCCGGAATAAATTGGGCAATGTTCTTTTGTTGGATTTTAACACTGATATATGTTAAACGGTACAACAGAGTAAACCTGACTTCGTCTCTTATAGTGGCGATGTTGTGTATTCCTTGTATTTTGTTTACGAGTAGCCGCAGTCCTATAGTTTTCTTGATGATTAGTAGCTTGTGTTTTGTGAATTTCAAGAATAAAAATTTCGTTAAAGCCTTTATAGCCGGGGTTGTCCTTATCATTGTGCTTTCTCCATTCTTTGCGGAATATGCCAATAATATTCTCAGTCTTGTTGATGATAAGGCAGCGGCAGAGGTCGGGGGTAGTGATGCCGATATGCGCATGGGGCAGTTGGCCGCTTCTGCTGCATTAATGAGTATGTCTCCGATATACGGGCTTGGATACAAGTTTATGAATGAAATGAGACTGATGTTGGTGGATGACTTGATGGGGCTCGAGAGTATGTGGTTTAGAATAATGACGCAGTTCGGTATAATAGGAATTGTCGTGAATCTTATATTTGCCTATTTTTCGTTAGTGAGAATTCCGCTGAAATATCGTTCACTACAGATTTTTTTCATATCCTTGGCTTATTGGGTAGTGGGTACTATAACCTCTGTGCCCGGGATGTTAATGTATATGTATTATCTTATAATATTTATGTGGATTAAGTCATCACCTGTATATAAACAACAGTTTGAGGATGCACATAATAGCTGATAAATCTTTCTCGATGGTTGATGTAAGTATCGTAATAGTGTGCATGAACAACCTGAAACAGTTGTTCCCATGTTTAGACAGTATAAGAAAATATACGTCTGTTACACATGAGATATTTGTTGTCGCATATTTGTTTACGCCTGAAAACCTGAAACTTCTCAGAGAAACATATCCATGTGTTAAGGTGATTGAGAGTAATGAGATATGTGGATTTTCGGAAAATAATAATATGGCTTTGCGCCAAGCCGAAGGTCGTTATTGCTTTGTGGTTAATGATGATACCGAATTGCGCATGAATACGATAGACCGTCTTGTTAAAACGATTGATGGTTTGCCTGATGATGTGGCAGTTATAAGCCCGAATATCGTATATCCCGATGGAAGAGCTCAGTGTTGTGGTCGCCCTCCGTTTACATGGCGACACTGGGTTGCAAATAAATTGCATCTATGGAGGGAAGCTGATGATAGGAAATATTCAAATAAAAGCGGTGTATTTCAGTCTTATAATATTAGTGGTGCCGCATTTTTGATCAGAACTGATGTGTTCAGAGAATTCGGATTGTTTGATGAACGGTTCTTTTTCTGTCCCGAGGATATTGCATTATCGACAAGTGTAAATAAGAAAGGGTATAAATGCTATGTCGATGCCGATGCTTACTTAGTTCATGATGGTGGGATGTCAGGAAAAAGTTTTTCGATGACACAGACAGCTACACTGCCTGCTGCAGTAAAGGGAATGTTACTATACTATAGTGCAGGAAACAAGTTGGCACTATATGCCCTATCTGTGGTGATGTTTGTGGTTATAGGTATTAACTGTGTTTATCATTATGTGTCAGGAGGGTTAAAGGATAAGCCTAACAAGAATATGATATACTCTATTGCCGAGCTTAATACGTTGCGGGTAATATTTAAAAAAAGTACACCAAAAGAAGTTTTTATCCACTATTATAATAAAAAAGATAGTCATGGGAATATTAAATAGATCAAAGGTGAAACAATTCCTCATATCAGGTGTTTATGCCACACCTGAAGAATATTTAAAAAGAAAAGGTGTTAAAGTGGGGGAAGGATGCATGATATCACCTTGCCATCTTTCTACGTCAGAACCTTGGCTTATTGAAATCGGAAATTATTGCCGTATTGCAAAAGATGTAGCATTTTTTACTCATGGAATAATATATAGTATCCGTTTATTTAAGAATGATCCTGATTTAGATTATTTTGGTAAGATAAAAATTGGTAATTATGTGTCAATAGGTGAAGGTGTAAAAATATTAGCAGGAGTAACAATTGGAAATAATGTAATCATTGGAGCAGGTGCTATTGTGTCAAAAAGTATTCCTGATGGTTATATTGTAGCAGGTAACCCTATAAAACACGTTGGATATACAGAAGAGTGGTATGAAAATGTGAAAGAAAAATGGGACTTGAAAACCGGCAGAATGAATATTGAGGATAAGAAGAAATATTTGCTTAGCCTTGATGATGATAAGTTTGTAAAGAAACCATATATAAAAGCAAAAACTGATAAGTAGCGTGAAACCACGAGTCCTGATTGTAAATAAGTTTTATTATCCTCGAGGAGGAGATTGTGTGTGTACAATAAACCTTGAACGATTGCTTAAAGAGCAAGGGCATGAGGTGGCGATCTATGCAATGAACTATCCTGAAAATATAAATTGTGTCGATAGCCATTATTTTGCATCACAAATTGATTTCTCAGGTGGGATAAGAAATAAAATCAAAGCGGTTCAACGGACCTTGGGATATGGTGATGTAAAAAGTTCTTTTACACGCATTTTAAAAGATTTTTATCCTGATGTAGTTCATTTACAAAATATACATTCTTATCTTTCTCCTGTTATTGCTGAAATCGCAAAAGAATATGGATGCAGAGTAGTGTGGACACTTCATGATTACAAGCTAATATGTCCTGCATATACATGTCTTCGAAATGGGAATGTATGTGAACTCTGTTTTGAAGATAAATCATGTGTTTTGAAAAATAAATGTATGAAAAACTCTTTAGCAGCAAGTGTAATCGGGTATTTGGAAGCAAAGAAATGGGATAGAAAACGTTTGGAACGAGCAACTGATAAATTTATATGCCCGAGTTCATTTATGAAAGAAAAAATGTTGCAAGGAGGATTTGATGAGAAGAAGTTATCGGTACTTTGTAATTTTGTAGATCCTGTGAAACTTGAGCGATTTGCTGTTGCTCCACTTGTAGAGAGAGAGGATTATTATTGCTATGTAGGTCGATTATCTCAAGAAAAAGGAGTTGCAACATTATTAAGAGCCGCTTCTCAATTGCCTTATAAATTGAAAATTGCCGGAGATGGACCTATTGGGAATGATTTAAGGAATAAATATGCCGATTGCAAGAATATAGAATTTTTAGGCCATTGTAATGCTGATGAGGTTAGTCGTTTAGTTTCTAATGCTCGTTTTTCAGTGATACCATCGGAATGGTATGAAAATAATCCATTAAGTGTAATAGAATCATTGTGTGGAGGAACTCCTGTTGTAGGGGCTGATATGGGAGGAATACCGGAATTAATTTCAGAAAGTAGCGGAATTATATTTCACTCAGGTGATGAGAACTCGTTACATGATACCATAACCAAAGCTTGGGATACTGAATGGAAATATGCTATTATAAAGAAAAATTCTCTATCTCGATTTTCACCGAATGCTCATTATAAAGAGCTAATGCAAATATATAACCATTCTAAAGATTAACGAATACAATATAACAACAACTATTGCCGTTATTATATTAATAAATCTTTGTATTTATTAAGATAGCTATCTATGAATAATTATAATGTAAAACCTACTGATGCATCAATAATATTGACGTATAGATGTCCTATGCGTTGCAAGATGTGTAATATATGGCAGTATCCAACAGAGAAGAAATCAGAAATAAAAGCATCTGATTTAAAAACATTGCCAAAATTGAAATTCATAAATCTGACTGGTGGTGAACCTTTCATTCGTGAAGATCTTGCTGAAATAGTTGAAGAATGTTATAAACACACCGATCGTATTGTAATCTCTACATCGGGTTGGTTTGAAGATCGTGTAGTGGCATTGGCTAAAAAATTCCCCAATATAGGTATTCGCATATCAATTGAGGGATTGAGTTGCAAAAATGATGAGTTGAGAGGGCATCAAGGTGGATTTGACAAGGGACTTCGCACATTGTTGACATTGAAACATATGGGCTTAAAAGACATAGGATTTGGATGCACAGTGTCTAATAATAATTCTAAAGATATGCTATCGTTGTATCAATTATCGTTATCTTTAGGATTGGAGTTTGCAACTGCTGCATTCCACAACTCATATTATTTCCACAAAGATGATAATGTGATTACTAATAAAGATGAGGTGTGCAAAGATTTTGAGCAACTTATCGAATGGCAATTAAAAGAAAATCACCCGAAATCATGGTTCCGTGCATTCTTTAATATGGGACTGATTAACTATATTGAGGGTGGACGTCGTATGTTGCCATGTGAGGCTGGCTCCGCTAATTTCTTTATTGACCCATGGGGAGAAGTGTTCCCTTGTAATGGGTTAGAAGAAAAGTATTGGAAAGATTCAATGGGCAATATCCATGATGCCGATTTTATGACAATATGGAATAGCGAGCAGGCTCAGAAGGTAAGAGAAAAAGTTCGCTGTTGTCCTAAAAACTGTTGGATGGTGGGTACAGCATCTCCTGTAATGCATAAATACATAAAACACCCAATGAAATGGGCGTTGAAAAATAAATTGCGCTCATTGCAAGGTAAACCTGCATGTTTGGATAAAACATGGTATGATGTAGGGCAAGATCCTACACAAGGAGATTTGCGCGAAAAATTCTAGAATATATTCAAATGAAAATAGTTGTTATAGGCACTCGTGGGATTCCCAACATATTAGGTGGTGTTGAGACTCATTGTGAGGAATTGTATCCGCGCATTGTGGCTATGGGGCACGATGTTATAATCGTGCGTCGTACTCCTTATGTGTGTGTCGATAACAAAATCTCTGAATATAAAGGGGTAAAATTAATTGATGTTTATGCCCCTCGCAAGAAAAGTGTTGAGGCAATAATACATACATTTCTTGCTGTTATAAAAGCACGCCGATTAAATCCCGATGTATTGCACGTGCATGCAATAGGCCCGGCTATTATGGTGCCATTTGCACGTCTTTTGGGGATGAAAGTGGTTATGACAAATCATGGACCCGATTATGACCGACAAAAATGGGGGCGTCTTGCAAAATTTGTTCTTAAAACAGGGGAGTATTTCGGTGCGAAATTCAGTAATCGAGTGATTGTAATATCAAATGTTATTGCTGGTATTCTGAAAAATAAATATAATCGTTGTGATACCGATTTGATATTTAATGGAGTAAATAAGCCTAAAAAATCTTCAGAGATAGACTTCCTTCAGTCAAAAGGTATTACTCCGGGTAAATATATACTTGCTTTAGGACGCTTTGTAAAGGAAAAAGGTTTTCATGACTTGATAGAGGCCTATAAGACTCTTGGCGATAGTGGCTATCAGTTGGTTATAGCCGGAGATGCTGATCATGAAGACGAGTATTCTCGCAAGTTGAAACAACAGGCAGCTGATGCAGGCGTAATTCTCACCGGATTTATAAAAGGTGAAAATTTAAAGCAGGTGATGTCAAATGCAGCATTGTTTGCAATGCCATCTTATCATGAAGGATTGCCTATTGCTTTGCTTGAAGCTATGAGTTATAATTTAGATGTGCTTGTGAGTGATATACCGGCAAATATATTGCAATGTTTATCAAAGGATGATTATTTCAGCGTCGGAAATATTGAAAATCTTTCAGAGTGCTTAGCTGATAAGATTGCACACTTGCAATTACAGCGACAATATGATTTGTCAGAGTATAATTGGGATAAGATAGCGACACAAACGATAGAGGTTTATAAATCCATATAGGGAAGGGACTCGAATGAGTCCCTTTGTTGCTCTATTTTCTTTTTAGCGCTTGTCTTCAATGCCGAATTTGAGCCATTGAGGTTGTTCGTAGTTTGTTTTAATCACTTTCTTGATGTCTCTCATTGCTGACGTGAGGTTTTCGAGGGATTGGTGTGCCGATGAAGATTTTTCTGCTACTATTTTACGCAGGTTATCAACTTCGGTGCTTTTCTCAGCTGTTTCATTAGCTATTGTGATTAATTGATCGAGTTGTTCGATGGTAATTCCATATTTTTTGGCGTCGTCTATATTGCTTTTGACACCATTGGCTAAAGCTATTGCTTTGCGCACGTTTTCATCATAAGTTTTTGACATAATTGATAATGTTTTAAGTGAATTTCATTATAAATTTAGTCAAAAAATAATTATACGACAAGCCGCATTGTAGTATGTAATACACTATGAAGATGTAATTAAGCCGCTGATTTATAGTGCTTTGAAAAATAGTTAATTTTTCAAAATCCTTGTTTCCATTTGGGGATTGTGAAGCGGAATTCAAGTCCACCTTCGGCTCTGTTTCTGACTGAGATATCTCCGCCAAATGATTTGATGGTGTTCTTTACAATCGGTAGTCCGAGCCCTGTGCCACCGGTTTTGCGGGAACGACCTACGTCGATTCGGAAAAAGCGGTCAAACAGGTGTGCCAAATGTTTCTCTTCAACCCCTACACCATTATCGTAGAATGAGAATGTGTAGTAATCGGCATTTTCTCCTTCAAAAACAAGTCCCATTTCAGTTCCATGTGAATAAGCCGCAGCATTGCGAATGAGATTTAGAAGCGCTTCATTGAGCAATCCTTGATTGGCTTTTACGACACAAGTTAATGGGATATTATGCTTGAAAGGTATTTTGTCTGTTATGGACATTGCCTTTATGTCATTGGAAATAGAATAGACTATATCGTGAAAGTTTACTTCTTCTGTAGGTATAATCGATGCTTCATCGAGTCGAGTGATTGTTGAGATGTCATTCAGCAAAGTACATAGGCGAGTAACGTGTTGTTGTGTTTGTCCGATGAAATGTCGTTGAGTCTCGGCATCCATATTCGGATCTTCGAGGATGGTGTCTATATACCCCTTTATTATCCCGATAGGGGTTTTTAGTTCATGGTTTATATTGTTGGTAAGTTGTCGTTTGATGCGACTTTTTTCTTCGGTTGCATGTTGTGCAATATGATGCTCTTGTTCGCTTTTCTCAATGGCAATTCCTTTATCTTTATAAATGCGTATGATTTGTCTAAATATTTCGCCTAATTCATCTGACGGGAATTGCTCAGCTGTAATTGTTGGCGTCTCATTGTTGGCGATTTGGTCGGTGAAGATTTGCAATAGCGAAATGTTTTTGCTTAAATATCTTGCTCCATTGTATATTAGTGCTATGGAAAATGCCGATAATATAGCTATAACTAACCATAAACTTGGGGTGAGCGCATCATATCGGTGTAGGAAAAAGATGAGGGTTACTATTATGAAGCATAATAGTATTGTGAGAGGGAAAAATAGTTTCCATTGATATTTAATGCGCCTCTTTGAAGCCATAACCATATCCTAATCGGGTTATAATATATTGACCATATTCTCCAAGTTTTTTCCTTAATCGTGTGATGTTGGTATCTATTGCACGAGTTGTTACCATTATATCGCTTGACCACACTTGCTTTATTATCTCGTCGCGTGTGTATATGCGATTGCGGTGTGTTAAGAAGAATAGCAATAAGTCATATTCTGTTTTGGTCAAATTGATGGACTCACCATTGATGATGCATTTCTTCTCGTTGCGGCTGATTCGCATATTGCGGAAGGTGATGTCGGGCTCATATGTACTTCGAGATACATTGTAAGCCCATTGATGTGTAATGTGTGAGCGACGTAACACAGCTCGCACTCGTGCAAGTACCTCGCCTATCACGAATGGTTTTGTTATATAGTCATCTGCACCGATGTTAAGTCCCATAACTTTGTCATCTTCATCGTCAAGAGCTGAGCAGAATATTACAGGAGTGTTTTCGGTGGCAGCAGAGTTTTTTAGTCTTTTGACAAAGTCAAAACCGCTCAAGCGTTCCATCATTATGTCAACGAGAAACAGAGAATAGTTTGATAAATCAAGTGATAACGCTTCTTCTGCACTATAAACACAATCAGCGTCATAACCTTCTTTTAAAAGATTATATTTTAGGATTTCACATATTGACTCCTCGTCGTCAATAATAAGTATTTTAATTCTCATAGCTAATAAATTTGTGACGATAAAGTTACAAAAAAGCTACAATATTATATGTTAAATAAAGCTAATATATAAAACAATCAGATATGATATTTGTTCTAAGTGTATAATTACTATATTTGCACTGTGTTTTCATGGTATTAGATTTAAGGTTAAGGGATTTCCGGGTGTCGTGAGACAGCCGGTTTTTCTTTTATACCCTTTGAATGGGTAAAATCACCTGCATTGATGGTGCTTGTTTTATGTTACAAAATGGTGCAAGAATGTTACAGCTTGATAGTTTTGGATAAAAATTTTCAAAAAAATAAATATATTATAAACATTTTGTAACTTGTAACGTTGTTTTAATATAGGACAGTGCAAATAGATGTACTAATCCTTATTATCAATTAGCCAATTATAAATTATAAAACTATTCTATTATGAAGACTTCTTTTTTATTTCTTGCACAAGGTTTTGAGGAGATAGAAGCCTTGACTGTAGTTGATGTAATGCGCCGTGCCGGGATGGATATAAAGACTGTTTCTATAACAGATGAATATAAGGTTACAGGGGCACATGGTATATCAGTAGAAGCCGATAGGTTGATTGCCGATGTCGATCTTTCTGATGCAGAGTGGCTCATAACACCCGGAGGTATGCCTGGCTCAACTAATTTGGCTAATTGCGACAAATTGTGTGCAGCGTTAAGCAAACATCATGCAAAACAAGGAAAGATAGCAGCTATATGCGCGGCGCCTGCCGTTGTGCTAGCTCCACTTGGTATTCTTGATGGTAAAGATGCTACATGTTATCCGGGATTTGAGGATAATTGCCACAAAGCTATCATGCGCGACACTCCGGTTGTGGCTCTGAATAATCTTATTACAGCCAATGGTCCTGCTGCTGCATTAAGATTTGCTCTTGCTATTGTTGCAAATTCTATGGGCGAGGGAATTGCCAATGAGGTGGGATGTGGAATGTTGTTCTATCCCAAAGAAGTAAATTTCTACTTTTAAAACTAAACAAAAATATAGAGAACGAGAAAAGATTGCGACCGAGTCGCAATCTTTTTTTATTTGGTTAAAAGAGTTATCTTTGTGTAATGATAAAGGAATTGCGACATATAATGTCTATGGTGTTAATTGCGATGGCGATTGTATCGTGCAATCGTGATGTTGCGACGATGGAGACACTCTCCCATGCCGAAGCCATTATGCAAGAGCATCCCGACTCGGCTCTGTCGCTGTTGCAGGCGATCGACACCAAAACGATCTCCACCGACCGCTGTCGCGCACTTCACGCCTTGCTCCTCTCGCAAGCCTATGACAAAAACTACATCGACCTCACTAACGACTCAATTATCACCATCGCCGTTGATTACTTTGCCGATAGTGAAGAACATCATTATGCTATGCTCGCCCACTACTACCATGGTCGCATAAGATATAATGCTGCTGATTATCCTCGTTGTTTGTTCTCAATGACGAAAGCATTCATTCATGCTGAAGATATTAATGATTATTATTGGAAAGGGAGAATAGCTGAACAAATATCAAATGTCTATGACTCAAACTTTCATGAAAAAGAAGCTGTTTATTATGCACAAATAGCATATGAAAATCTGAAAATATCAGGCATGCAACCATACTTGAATTATTCTCTATTGAGACTTGCACGAGTACAGAATAATAATGGAAGTTTCCAAAATTGCATAGATATATGTAAACAATTAATAGATTCTGCTAAAATATATAATGATTCACGCTTATTCGACCACTCACGTTATCTTATGGCAAAAGCATATTATGGAAATGGCGAGTATAAAAACGCGAAAGATTTGATTATTGAGATAGGCAAAAATGGGGAACTTGAAACTGACTTACGATGTTTCTTAGGTTTGTCACATATAGAATTAAGAGAATTAGATAACGCGAAAGCTGTTTTTAACAGCATAGGCACAGAGTATTGTGATAATGATTTGTCATTGGTATATGAAATCTCAAAAAGAACAGGAGCTACAAAAGATGCACTTTCAGCTCTATCAAAATTATATGATAATTTAGATAGTGTATTTGTCTATTCAATGAGTCAGAATTTTAACCAAACTCTTTCTGAACTACATCAACAAGAACAAAAGACAAAGGAAGCAGAATTGAATAGTGCAAAGTTATCTCGAAATACAATTCTATCAATAGGTATCGTAGTTATTATTACGATTACGATGCTATCTTATAAATGGAATAGAAAATACAAACAAAAATTAGAGAAGAACATTATTATTGCTCAAAATTTAAGAGAAATACTACAAACTAATGCGTCTGAAACACAGCATATCATCGATAATCTATTAGCTTCACGCTTTGAGGTTATTGATAACCTATGTAAAACATTATATGAAAATAAAAGTACAGGATTGGCTAAAAAGAAAATATCTTCTGAAGTCGAAAAACTTATAGAACAATTCTCTTCTGACAATCAAAAAATAGCAGAATTAGAAATATTTGCAAATAAACATCATTCTAATATTATAGCATCATTTAAAGCAGATCTGCCTAATCTCAAAGAAGCCGATTATCTATTATTTCTATATACGACATTGGGATTTTCAATTACTGCAATTGCAATATTTCTTAATGAAGAGAAAGTAGATGCTATATATAATAGAAAAGCTAGATTAAAAAATAAAATTCGCAAGTTGGGAGTTGCAAAATATAGTATCTATTCCAAGTTTATTTAATAAACCTCAATAGATCAGCTTATTATCCATTTGCAAAAGCAATAGAGACAACAATACGCTGATACACAGTATGTTGTGTAGGCAAAAATTAAGAAAAACAAAATTTAAAATTCGTTTTGGTTGTAACGTGTTAAAATTCAGATGCTTACGAATTTGAAAAAACAAATGAATTTAGGGGTAAAATTAAGGTGTTAAGGTTGTATGGCTGTAATTTTGTGCCATATTTAATTCCTAAAAAACAACCTTATGAAAACATCTTTTAAAATTTTAAGTTTATTATTCGCATGTGCGATATTCTCATCTTCAATTTTTGCAGATGACAATCAAGAAACAACATCTAAGACTACAATATTAACACAATCTACACCTGAGTTTAAAGATATACCAAGAATGCCATCAGGAGATTACATTATATGCCATTATTCTGAGGGATATATAAATATTGAAATTCCTGAGAATGTTGAGTCTGTTGATGTCGTTATTAAAAATAATAATATTCCAATATGGAATGGCATGTTAACTTATGATAATAACGCTACAGAAATCCCTACACTTGTTGGTGTCTATGAAATCATTTGTATAACAAATGATGGCACTACCTATTCCGGTGAATTTACATTATAGAAATTTATGTTAAACCTTTTACCAACATAAATGATTATATCGACAAAAATCATAAATGACATAAATTTTAAACTTTAAATCCATTTCCGATGAAAACAATTGTAAAATTTATACTATTGCTGATTATAGCAGTGGTATTCAATATAAGTGTTAACGCACAATTTAAATTAAACTCTTTAGGACAAATATCAGTAGGGGTTGAAACCAATAGTTGGGGGATTGATACGATTTCTACGATTAAAATTAATGGGATAAATAATTTCGCTCCTCGAATTGCATTTGGTAATACATCAGAACTAACAATAGGAAAATTTGACGCAAACACGCGACAGATATTATTGCATGCAACAGAAGGAGTCAGAATGACATCGCTTGATGGTTATACATTCTTTTCTTATTACTATGCAGAACCATTTTATCACACCTTAAATCTTAATTGTGAAGTTAATGTAAATAGCATTTATTCAAGATATGATGCGTTGACTGTCGCTTCTGATTATGAAACAAGTTCAATTGATGCACTATGTGATATTACGAGTACTGAAACATCAAATATTAAAACAGGATTAAATAACCAATCAAGTACAGTAATTAATGCAGAAATATTAGAGTCATATTTTCCCGGGACAGTAAAAACTGATTCAGTAGGACAAATATATATAAATTATAATAAGCTAATACCAATATTAATCAATGCGATAGTAGATTTAAAAGGGCAACTTGATAGCAGTAACTCAGAAATTATCAATAACCCAATCGCAACAAAATCAACAAATAATGGACTCGCAACAATTGACGCATTGGAAGTTTCAATAATAGAACCTAAGTTGTACCAAAATTCACCAAATCCGTTTAATGCAGAAACAAGTATCAGATATACATTGCCTGAAAATGTTGTAAATGCAGAACTTTATATTTATAATCTTCAAGGCAATCAAATACGCAAATATTCAATTAGTGAACGAGGAGAGGGTTGTCTACATATAAATGCATCGGAATTAGAAGCCGGAATGTATATCTATGCACTTATTGTCGATGGCAAAGAGATTGACACAAAACGCATGATATTAACAGAATAAATTATTTACCATGAAATGGGGTGAATTAAAAAGATTGATATTTTTTATTATTTCAATATCATGTATTGTCCCATCAATGATGGCGACAATACAACATCAGATTGTTTTTTCGCCTGAAAATGTAACAATTACTCAAGACACTGTAAATACCATTGCATTTAGCAATGTCAGATATACCGATCTTGAAAATACAGGAGATATGGGTTACCCATCGTTACCTGTTAAATATTTGACTTTTTCGGTCCCTTATGATGCATATAATATTGAAGTAGAAGCAACAGTTTCTAATATAACTAATATTGAATTGCCATCAATCGTATATCCTGAACAAGAGAAAAGGACAACAAACGATATTGCTGAAAGAACTTTTACAGAGCCTGATAGTCAAGTTTACAATGGAATACACACGCAATATCCAATTAAATTAGCAAATATCGTTGATAGTGGATTCTACTTTGGAAATCATCATATTGTTACAATAGAGGTTTATCCTACACAATATGATATAAATAATAATGTATTACGAGTAAACAATACGATTGATTTAACTATTACGTATTCAAATGGAGATGGTCTAGACTCTCTTAAAATAAAACCTATTTTGAGATGTATAACAGACGATAATAATAAAATAATTGAAGATGTCAAGGGTTATGTTGTTAATCCGGAACAAGTAGAGAACAATTCTGCACCGATATTACCACAACAAATGATAAGGAATACATCAAGTTCATTATATGAATATTGTGTAATAACGAGTCGCGAATTAGCTCCTGCATTTGAACGTCTTGTTGCATATAAGAGGTGGAAAGGTTATGATGCTGGAATAGTTTGCATGGAAGATATCTTGGATAATCCAAATTATCAAGATGGAGATGTGACGTCAGGAATAAACGATGATGCGGGGAAATTAAGAGCATATCTTAGTTATGCATTTGAAGCTCATGCGCTAAAATATGTATTATTAGGGGGAAAACCGCCTCATGTCCCAATACGATATGGATATGATAATAGTAGATTCGGGCAAATCCCAACTGATTTGTATTTTTCGGAATTTAACGGAGATTGGAATATTGATGGTGATGCAATATATGGAGAAACAAATGTTGATGCTGTAGATTATTATCCGGATGTATATATAGGACGCATACTTTGTAATACTATTGATGAAGCAAATAATTATGTAGAGAAATTGATGTTATATGAACTAAATCCTGGAAATGGAAATCCTGAATATTTAGGTCGCAGTTTGGCTGTTTATAGCGCAGAACTTAACCCGAGTGTAACCGTCAATTTGACATCTTATTTTGAAGGTTGTGATACAATTGTGCAGAACGGGACTTTCCCTAATGGTGCTTATGTAATAAATCAGATAAATAATACACACTATGGAATGTTATTTTTCAATGGACATGGAAACCCCGGAGCTATAACGATAAGCGAAACCGAAGATGGTCGTTCTGTAGGTGTAAATGCAGAAGATTCAGTATCATGTTATTTAAATCCTGAAGTTGGTAATGCATTTGATTGCTTGACAAATAAATATACTCCATCTATTTGTTATGCTCATTCATGTGCAAATATACCTTTTGATATTTATAATGAATATGACATAAAATATAATTTAGGTGAGTCATTTACTTTGAGAAATAAACAAGGTGGAGTGGCATATATAGGATACACTCGTGATGTTTATACAGACTATGCTATTTCGATTGAGAAACTTTTTGCAAGTAACTTAAAATCCGGATATAATATGGGACAATCTGTTATGGATTCAAAAATATATACAACAAGAAGCAAAGCTCATTTATTATCGTATAATTTATTAGGTGATCCCGAAATGGCTGTTTGGACACAGGAACCTGATGTATATAGCGATGTTGAAATTAGTGTCAACAGAATGGATAAAAGTATTTATGTATCAGGTTATGATATAGGAAATTGCTATGTATCGGCTTATACACCGGAAGGTAATGTATATAAATATGAAATGGAGAATAATGGTGGTATTAATATGACAATATCTCCAAATAGTGCCATTATGATATATCGTCATAATATGATTCCTTATTTCCCACCACTATTAATTCAAAATCAGATTTATGAAAATTCTCAATATTTATTTGCAAGTTCAGTGCGAATGGGTAAATTTGTGGACCCGGAACGCTCTACCCAAGGAAATGTTGTGTTTTGGAATAATATTGACTTCGTAATTGAAGCAACTGATGATGTGTATATAGGAGATGGTGTCATTGTTTATCCTGGCTCTACATTAACAATAAAGTCTAAAAAGACGGTAACAATAGATGGCGCTTTAATAAAATCGGGAGGCAAATTTATTGTTGAAGCATCGGAAATCAGGGTACAAGACTCCTTTATGGCAGAGAACGAAGCAATAATTGAATTTAATCCATTAAAACAATAGATATGAAAATAATAGTATCAGTATTTTTGATTTTTTTGAGTCTTGTTGCATATGCCAATGATTATACCCCGCTTGTTCGTGAAGGTGTGAAATGGAATTGTAGAATGGATGTTGTCAGTTTAATAACCGGGACAGAGTCCTACCCTTATACAATTGAGATAAAAGGTGATACTGTTATAAACGATGTCTCTTATAAAAAGTGTTATTATACATTTGAAGATGAAAGCGTTGCAACAAATGATATTCCTAGGGCGTTTTTGCGAGAAGATAT
>JAZOCE010000012.1:0-112389 GCA_045596365.1 Muribaculaceae bacterium
GACAAATAAGAGTGTAACTTGGAAGTCCTCGAGTACCTCAGTAGCGACAGTATCATCGACAGGCGAGGTAAAAGCCGTTGGTGCCGGAACAGCAACTATAACCGCAACCGCCGATGGCAAGAGTGCGACTTGTAAAGTTACGGTAAAGCAAGAAAGCGGTGGTATGGATGCTGATATTGACCCGTGGGGCGATGGTAGTGAATATGAAGGTTCTGTAAATTAGTATTATATACGGAATATGTAGTAGTTGGTACCGATAGATAAATAAATCCCATGCTCTTCAAGTATGGGATTTATTGTTTTTATGTGTTTGGAAGATATGGCAATGTTGATGAAACCGTAAAATCTTGTAGGGAAAAACTGTCAGAAGATTGAGCTGATATATATAAATGTTATTTTTTTTAAATATGTTAACGATATTGGTGCTAAAAGGGTTGTATCTTTGTGGTGTAATTTTTATGAGGAGGTAAAAGACTCTATTTTAGAGGAAATATTATGAAAAAAAGACTGATATTATTAGCAATAGCTATATGCTCGCTTGTCGGGATACATGGACAGGTAAATGAGTATAATTCGCAAGGGTTTCTCACTCGTGGAATACTCATGTATAATGCTCGCAATTATGCCGGATGCATTGACCAATTAACTCATGCAAAGTCTTTGCTTTTGACTCCTTCGCAAAGAGAGGATGCTGACTATTATTGTGCAATGGCTTCGCTTGCTGAGGGGCGAGATGAGGCAAAAGCGTTGTTGACTGAGTTCCTATCGAATTATGGCGCTTCTCCAAGAAAACCGGAGGTGTTGATGGCGATGGGGGATTATGAGTTTTTGAGAAAGAACTATGGCGTGGCATTATTGGAGTATCAAAAGGTGGATCCGGAACAATTGAATGACGCTCGCAATGAGGAGTATCGCTATCGAGTTGCTTATTGCCAACTATTATTGGCGGAGTATGATGCTTCCGATGCGGGATTTAAGTCGTTGAATAAATCCCAACGTTATTCCAATGCTGCTCGTTTTTATGAAGGATATATTGCATACTGCAAGCGTGATTTTGATACCGCATTTAATCTGTTTAGCAGTGTTGATTCATCTACGGCACCGGCTAACAAGGCTGACTATTATTTAAGTCAGATATATTTCATGAGGGAAGATTACAACAGGGCATTGTCGTTATCTCAAAATCTATTGTCACAGAAGAATATTGATGCGTCTTTTGTGGCTGAATCTAATCGCATAGCAGGAGAATCGTTGTATAATCTTGGAAAGGAGACAGAGGCATTGGAGTACTTAAGGCGATATGCCGATATTGCTGAAAATCCATTGCCATCAGCATTATATATTTTGGGTGTAAGCGAATATAATGCTGGTAAATATTCGCAGGCTATTGAATATCTGACGCCGGCCACTGAGTGTGATAATGCGATGGGGCAAAGCGCCTATTTGTTTATCGGTCAATCTTATGTGAAGGAGGGAAACTATGATGCTGCGTTGCTTGCTTTTGAGAAAGCAAGTCGCATGGATTTTGATGATAAAGTACAAGAAATGTCTTTTTATAACTATGCGATTGCGAGTCAAAAGGGGGGACGTGTGCCATTTGGTAATTCAGTAGCAATTTTCGAAGAATTTTTGCTGAAATTCCCTCAATCGCAATATGCTCCGGAGGTGCAAGAATATGTTGTTGCCGGATATATGGCGGAGAAAAATTATGAAAAGGCACTTGAATGTATAAAGGGGATAAAGCACCCTAATGCTAATATATTGAAGGCAAAACAGCAGGTGCTTTATGTTCTTGGTCAGAAAAATTTATCAAACAATAAAATTATACAAGCGACAAAATATTTTTCAGAAGCCAAAAAACTCTCGGTCCAAGACAAGGAGATTGCTCGAGAGTGTGATTTGTGGCTTGGCGATTGTTACTATCGCCAGGAGAAATATTCTCAGGCATCGGCATCTTATTTGAGCTATTTAAAGCAATCCCCGGCTAATGCAGAAAATATCTCGGTGGCTTATTATGGTTTGGGCTATAGTCGATTTGCTGAGAAACGATATGACGATGCGATAGTGAATTTTGAGAGAGTAATAAAAAAGTCTGCAGGGTTGGATAAAACCATTGTCGCCGATGCCTATAATCGAATAGGGGACTGCTACTATTATAATGGCAAATTTAAGCAAGCCAACAGCTATTATAGCAAATCCTATGAGGCAAATCCGGCATCGGGAGATTATGCCTTGTATCAAAATGCTTTGATGAAAGGGCATGCTCGTGATTATGAAGGCAAGATAAAGGATTTGGATAAACTGTTAAAAACATTTCCATCTTCAAAATTAGTTCCGGCATCATTGTTGGAGAAAGCAGAGGCTTATTTGACGTTTGGTGATAATGAAAAAGCGATAAAGACCTATCAGCAATTGACTTCAAAGTATCAGTCAACCCCGCAGGGCCGTAATGGCTTGTTGCAAATGGCTATCACTTACATGAACATGGGTAATGAAGATAACGCAATACAAACCTATAAAAAGGTTATTACTGATTTTCCCACAAGTGAAGAGGCTAAAGTGGCATCAGATGACTTGAAACGCATGTATGCCGATGATGGTAGACTATCGGAGTATGCACAATTCTTAAATTCAATTTCGGGAGCGCCAAGCATGAATATTGCAGAGATGGATGCTTTGACATTCCAAGCCGCAGAGAAAGCCTATTTGACAAATAGCGATATCGCAAAAATGATAGGATATATAGAGCAATATCCTGAAGGGTTGCATCGCCCACAAGCATTGTATTATTTGTGTGCAAATGAAATGTTGGCAAAGAATGATGAGGGGGTTTTAAAATATGCAACTGAAATTGTTGAGAAATATCCCGACGCAGACGTGTATGAAGATGTACTTGCGATAAAAGCTAATGCTGAATATCGTCAAGGAAAAGGCGAAATTGCACTTGAAAGCTACAAGGAACTTGCTCGATGTGCTACAAGTGAGCATAATCAAATGTTTGCACAAATGGGATTAATGACTGTTTCGCGTGAATTAGGTAATCACGAAGATGTTATATCCTGCGCTGAAAATTTATTGTCATCGAAGGTAATTGATAATGATGTTAAAAGAGAGGTGAAATTTGTTAGAGCATATTCACTAAAAGAGCTAAATCGTAATAGTGAGGCTGAAAAAGTATGGAGCGAGTTGGCACAAGATGTCAGCGATGTGCATGGAGCAAAGAGTGCCTATTATTTAGGACAATATTATTACGATGCCGATAAATTGGTAGATGCTCGCAAGACGATAGAGGCATTTATTGAGGCAAATACTCCTCATCAATATTGGCTTGCAAGAGGATTTATATTGTTGTCTGATATAAATCGTTGTGAGGGAAAAACTTTTGAGGCTGATGAGTATCTTAAAACGATAAAGGAGAACTATCCCGGTACAGAAGTTGATATTTTCAGAATGATTGATGAACGACTTAAATAGTATAAAACAATGAGACTTTTATATACAAGTGTGATGTGTGTTTCTGCGATGTTTATGTCGTTGTCTGCACAAGATTTGAGCAAAGAGATTACAATAGAAAAGGAGATTATTCCGGAACATCGTTCGGCAATCAAACTTGATGTTGAGCCTAAGAGCGTTTCTCGCGCGATGACAAAGAAAACGCCGGTATTTAAAGAACAATACACTGTATCGGAAGTTCCGGCTAATATTGCCACGCTTGAGCCTGCATCATGTGGCGACACATTGAAAAATTTGAAATATCGCGGATATGTCGATGTGGGATATTTTCCCATCTATAATTCTGTGGTATCAGCCGGATATCGTTTTCTTAATACGGAAACAACTCGATTAAATGCGTGGTTGCAATATAATGGCAAGGTTTATGATGCCGAAATGTTGCATGGTGAAGAGTTGACATTACGTTCACATGCAGTAGAGTTGGGAATGGCATTGTTTCACAAAGTCAATAGTTATTCATGGGTAACAACTATAGTGGATTATTCCTATACTCGTTATAATACTCCGCTGGGGACATCGAGCTATAATGAGAGTGTCAATGATTTAGGATTAAACATTGGCTGGAACTCACAAGTAGGAGTATTGAAATATAATGTTGGGATTGATTTTGTCCATTTTGCTTATGGACAAAAAGGCTATCATTTAGGCAAAAAGGCAAAGCCGGTGAGAGAAAACCTAATTGCATTTGCCGGCAGTGCAGTAATGCCTTATGCTGAAAATCTAAACATAGGATTAGATGCAAAAATCCATATTGTAAATTATAATAGGAATAACATTTTATTGGTTGATACGTTGGGGCATTTAAAACTTGGTGAGGCTGATGCCCCGAGCTATAGCATAGTGTCGTTGACCCCTCGTATTGGCTATAAAGCAGCAAATCTAAACATTAGTGCCGGGGTGAAGATTGACCTTGCAATAAATGATGGTAACGCATTAAATATTGCTCCTGATGTGAATTTAAGTTGGGCCCCTGTTTCGTATGTTTCAGTTTATGGAACACTCGGCGGAGGGAAACACATAAATACATTGGCATCGTTGTTTGATTATTCTAAGTATTCAGCACCAATATTTACCTATGGGACATCAAAGTTGCCTATTACTTTTGATGCAGGAGTTGTTGTCGGGCCATGGCATGGAGCTTATATTGAATTGTTTGGAGGATATGCTAAGGCTGATGATTGGTTGATGCCAAACAACGTGAATATGACAAATATCTATCTTCCTACAGATATCAAGGGGTGGCATGGTGGAGCAAAGGTCGGATTTAACTATCATGATATAGTGGATTTTAGTATTAGATATGAAGCAGCGTCACAAGATTTAAATAAAGGATATTATTTGTGGCGCGATAGAGCTAAAAATGTTTTAAGTCTCTCGCTACAAGTAACACCAATTAAACCTCTTGATATAGTTGTTGGTTATGAGTTGAGGAAAGACCGATATTGCAATATCTCAACAAATGAACTTTGTGAAATGGGCGATGCTGAAAATGTATCGATAGGAGCTAATTATCAACTGAAGGAGAGATTAGGTCTATTTGGACAGATTGAAAATTTATTTAATAACGAGTATCTGATGCCAGGAAATATTCCTGTACAAGGTATAAATGCTCTTGTAGGAGTGAATTACAAATTCTGAAATATCAAGAATTTTACGTAACTTTGAAGTTTGAAACATAACGCAATGAAGGATAAAAGAATATATATGCATGTGTTGTTAATCATAGTATTGGCTGTGATTGTAGCTGCGTGTGCAAGTATTGGACGCCCTGAAGGAGGTCCGCGTGATGAAATACCTCCTGTGTTTGTGAAAAGTGAGCCTGCTATCGGAGCATTGAATTATACAAATGAGAAGATTGTCCTCGAATTTGATGAAAATGTTCAAGTCAAGGATGTGATGGACAAGGTTGTTGTTTCTCCTGTGCAAAAATCAATGCCGTCAATTACAGCAAATGGTCGACGTGTATATGTTGAATTGAAAGACACAATGCGTCAAAATACTACTTATACAATTGATTTTTCCGATGCAATCAGTGACTTAAATGAGGGGAACCCTCTTGATGGATTTGCTGTTGATTTTTCAACCGGCAATGAGATAGACTCATTGCGCATCTCTGGGATGATATTTGAAGCACGTAATCTTGAGCCGGCACAAGGAATGTTGGTGGGCGTATATAGTAATTTATCAGATACTGCTATAACAACACTCCCATTGGAACGCATCTCCAAGACAAACCAGTTGGGACAATTTACCATACGTAATCTTAAGCCTGGAACATATCGTATATTTGCATTGAATGATCTTAATAGAGATTATCATTGGGATCGCTCAGAAGATATAGCATTTTATGATGTTGATATATTTCCAACGACGCAACCCACAGAAGTTTCTGATACATTGCAGGCGACTGATGGTAGCGATTCTATAGTTGTACGACCAGCTACTTTGTTCTTACCTAATGATGTATTGCTTACTTGGTTTAATGAAGGGTATAAATCTCAATATCTTAAAGATTACAAGCGAGTTGATCGTCGTCGCATAACAGTTGATTTTGCTGCGCCTGCCGATTCTTTGCCGGAGATTACATTGCTCAATGGCATGTTAGCAGGGAAGAAACTTGACGAATGTGCATTGCTCAATACAGGAGAGACTCAAGATACGCTTGAGTATTGGATTACCGCTCCTGAAATATTGGCACAAGACACCTTGATGGTTGCTGCCAGGTATATGCGCACTGATACTCTTCAGCAACTGACATGGGGTACAGATACGTTGAAGCTTATATTGAAAGAAAATAAAGGAAAAGAAAATAAAGAGAAGAAGGAAAAGAAGAGAAAAAAGAAAGATAAAGATAAAGAACTGGTTGATAGTTTGTCTCAAGATTCAACAGCACAAGATAGCTTGCCACAACTCTCATTCATAAATGTGATGATGAAAACGCCATCATCTCATGATATAAATGTCCCGTTGTCGTTTGAAATATCCCAGCCTGTTGACACGTTCTTTCTTGATAAAATACATTTTGAAATGAAACGTGATACATTGTGGGATACATTGGCTTTGCCGGAAATCAAGCGTCTTATCCCAACTAAACTTATGGGTTATAAAATTGATTATAATTGGGAACCGGGGATGACTTATCGCCTTTCATTTGACTCAGCTGCAGTTGTGGGTATATATAATGAATGGAATAAAGGTCTTAAGCATGAGTTTACTGTTAAGAAAGAGGATGAATATTCGGCATTGTATTTTAACGTGAGCGGAGAGGCAGAAAACGTTATAGTTGAATTATTATCTTCATCAGACGAACCTATTGCTGTTTCAAAAGTTGTTGACGGGACAGCTGAATTCCGTTATTTGAAACCTGGAACATACTTTGCTCGCGCGTTTATTGATAAAAATGGTAACGGAGAGTATGATACAGGTAATGTGAAAGATGGCCTTCAACCCGAAGATGTATATTATTATCCCAAGAAGCTTAATTTAAAAAAGAATTGGGATGTAGAACAGTCTTGGAATTTGTTTGAATTGCCTCTCGATTTGCAAAAACCTCGCGAGATAAAGAAAAACAAGCCAGCGAAGAAACGCGGAGAACGCGATACTGAACAGTCGGAAGACGAAGATGATGAATTTTATGATGAAAATGACTCATTCGGCAGTGGCTCTCGAAACAATGGATTTGGTGGTTCAAATTTCGGCGGTGGCCTGAAAGGAATGGGCGGTGGCGGTTTCCAAAATTTCAGAGGACGTTAATGCCATGGCTGGAAATAATGAAATATTAAATAAAGAACTTATAAAGGATCCACAGTTGTGGAAACTTGCTTTGCGTGTAGAAAAAGCAGCATTGCATGTGATGTTATATAGTGTTGTTGAGGAAAATTCGCTGATATATCGCAAAATAGAATTTGATAAAGCTTCATCATCACAACTAAAATCGTTAGAGAATGTTGTGTATGAAAACCCATTGTTATTAAGCGATTTTTTGCGTGTTGATTGTGTAGTTGAGACAAGTATATTTGCGATTGTCCCTCCTGAAATAACATCACTTGACGCACGCGAAAAAATAATGAAAACATCTTTCTCCGATTTTGATGGCGAGATTGTGTCATGCGAAATCTCAGAGAAGGGAGCAATATTACTTATGGGTGTTGAAACCGAAATAATTGCTTTCTTGCGTCGTACGTTTAATAATCCTCATTTACATCATAATCTGTCGCCTTTGTGTCGTTATTTTTTTCACAAGAACGAGCATGGGAATTCTACAAAAATGTATGCGTGCATTCGTTCCAGCAAAGTAGATATTATTGCCGTAAATGGCTCTGGATTGAGATTTGCCAATACGTTTGATTATCGAAATTCCATAGATGTTGTTTATTATATCATGGCAAGTCGTCAAATGCTTGGTATGGATAATGCCAATGATGAAATGTTCTTATCGGGAAGTCCGTCGGCTCGTGAATCTGTAGCAGAAACGTTAAGAAAATATATAAGCTATGTAATGCCTGTAATATTCCCATCGGCAATTTTCAAGGTCGGGAAAGAGGCAATGAAAGCACCATTTGATTTAGTAGTTTTACCATTATGCGAATAATAAGAGGAAAATATGGCCGTCGTCGTTTTGATGTGCCTACAAATATTTCAGCACGTCCGACGACTGATTTTGCACGCGAAAATATCTTTAATGTGCTTGAAAATCTTGTCGATTTTGAAGGCTTGAGAGCCTTAGATTTGTTTGCAGGGACAGGTGCCATAAGCTTTGAATTCCTCTCAAGAGGATGTGAGTCAGTTACTGCTGTAGAAAAAGCAGCTACACAATACAACTTTATACGCAAGGTTGGACAACAACTCAATTGTCAAAATCTCAATGTAGTGCGTGGCGATGCCATGCGTTATGCGCAGACATCACTTGCAAAGTATGATTTAATATTTGCCGATCCTCCTTATGATTTGCCTCAATTTGGAGAGATACCTGAAATGATATTGAATTCGCAGATGTTGAATCCGGGAACGATTATTGTGATTGAACATTCCAAGAACTATGATTTCTCAGCATTGCCTCACTTTTACGAGCATAGAGTTTATGGCAGTGTGAATTTCTCTATTTTTGTAATGCCGGAAGGAGACAACGAATAGAAAAAGCAAAATTTATTTTGTTGAAACAAAAAATAGCATTACCTTTGCAACGCAGTTTTTGGGAAATGACTCCGTAGCTCAGTTGGTAGAGCAAATGACTCTTAATCATTGGGTCGAGAGTTCGAGCCTCTCCGGGGTCACAAAACGAGACAGTTGTATTACAACTGTCTCGTTTTATTATATTGTCCTCATTTTAGTAAGTCAGGACGTAGGCGACGAGTGCGGTCAAGAGCTTGTTCATGTTTCCACTCGTCGATACGTGCTTGGTGGCCGGAGAGAAGTATGTCGGGCACGCGCCAGCCGTTGTATTCTGCCGGGCGAGTATATACCGGAGGAGCCAAGAGATTGTCTTGGAATGAGTCGCTGAGGGCACTCTGCTCGTCACCAATGGCTCCGGGTATGAGTCGCACTATGGCATCGGTGATGATTGCAGCCGGTAGTTCTCCACCGGTGAGGACATAGTCGCCGATTGTGATCTCTTTAGTAATGAGATGTTCACGTATTCGATAGTCGATGCCTTTGTAGTGTCCGCAAAGGATGATGATATTGTCAAGCATAGATAGGCTGTTGGCCATTGATTGATTGAATGTTTCTCCATCGGGAGTAGTAAAGATAACCTCATCATACTTTCGCAGGCTTTTGAGATGGGAAATTGCTCTATCAATGGGTTCTATTTGCATCACCATTCCAGCTTCACCACCAAAAGGATAGTCATCGACTTTGCGGTGCTTATTGGTCGAATAGTCACGCAGATTGTGAACAACAATCTCGGCAAGACCTTTGTCTTGTGCACGTTTGAGAATAGAACAACTAAGTGGCGATTCCAACATCTCAGGTAATACAGTCAAAATATCTATTCGCATATGTAAAATATTCAGTTTTGTTAGACAAAGATAGTGAATGCCATCAAAAAAATCAAAAGAACTAAGAATGGCAGTGGTGGTTGACTATACATTAATATATAGGACTGATTTTGTGATATGGTTGTTGACGAAAAGAGAGTGTGAAAAAATATTTAGATTTGCAAAATAGCATAAATAAAAACTAATAAAATAGCTTTATTCTAAATTATTGTATTAGATTTGTATGAAATATAGTGGATAGATGTGGCTATTCGCGATATTGGCGCTATATGATAGTTAAAACTAAGTGTCAGAAATGAACCTTGAGATGTAGGCATACCATGAAAATTATCCATGAAATGCTGTTAAAAAAATTAAAAGGGATTAGATTAAAATGCTTGATTTTGACATATTTAGTGCAAATAAAATATGCAAGTGATAAATAACCTTGAATATAAACAAATTAAAGTAATTATGAAAAAACAGCTATTGCTTCTGTTATTTTCCCTCTTTGCGGTAGTGGGTTATGCCCGCACCGTAACAGGTACAGTTACGTCTGCCGCTGATGGTGAGCCATTAATTGGTGTAACCGTTATGGTGAAAGGTGGTACCGGTGTTGCAACCGACTTTGATGGGAAATACTCGGTGGAAGTTCCTGACGACAAAGCAGTCTTGAACTTTAGTTATGTGGGTATGAACCCCATGAGTGTTACTGTAGGCTCTCGTAGCGTTGTTGACGTTCAAATGTCAGAAAACTCAACAGTGCTTGAAGAAGTTGTTGTAACAGCGATGGGACAAGTACAAGAGAAGAAAAAACTTAACTTCGCTGTACAAGCCCTAAACTCTGATGAAGTTACTGCCGGTCAATCGGCCAACTTCGTAAATACTCTACAAGGTAAAGTTGCCGGTGTGCAAGTAGGTTTGGCCGGTGGTTCTCCTAACTCATCTTCTCAAATTATCGTTCGTGCGATTTCATCAATCAACTCATCTCAAAACAATGAGCCATTGTTTGTAATCGATGGTATGCCTGTTCGTGGTGGAGCTGCTTCTGCTGCCGACATCAACCCTAACGATATCGAAACAATGTCAGTCCTTAAAGGTGCTGCTGCATCAGCTCTTTATGGTCAAGAAGGTGCCAATGGTGTTATCTTGATTACAACAAAGAGCGGAAAACAAGGCACTGTGTCAGTTACAGCGAGTGGAGGATGGGAAATTTCAGAAGTTGCTCGTACTCCAGAAATTCAAAATAAATATATTGCCGGAGGTAGTGGTATTTATGTAACTAATGCTAATGGCGGTTTTGGCCCATTGTTGAGAGACGAGGACACTGTATATGATAACGTTGGTGATTTCCTTGGCACAGGATTTATGCAAAAATACGACTTGTCAATTTCAGGTGGTAATGAGAAATTCTCGGCATATGCATCTGCCAACTACATGGAAAACGAAGGCGTAGTTCATAATGACTATAGAAAACGTCTTGGCGTTTATGTAAAAGGTGATTTCAACCCATCAGATAAAGTGAAAATCTCTTTATCAACAAACTATATTGACACTAAATCACGCAGTTTTGGTAACTCAATGTCTACTGTATATGGTTGGGCAATTAATCGCGATATGTCTGATTATCGTTTAGCTGATGGTATGCCTAATTGGGAATGTCGTTATGATGCATGGGATGAGTTGACAGCAGAACAACGCCTTAATGCAGGAACTTCTCCATATTATAGCTTGTACATGGATGATGCTGAAGCTCAATCAACACGTGTGATCCTTAACGGACAAATCTCATATGAACCAATCAAGAACTTAGTATTCACAGGTAAGATTGGTTACGATAAAGCTCACTCAATGACTGAGTCAATTTCTCATCCTCGTTTCTATGACGAAGAATTTACTCAAGAAGAACATGACAAATTTAAAGGAGACTTGAAAGATCGTTTAGGTTCACTAAGTTTTGCTTCTTCTCGTAGTGATCGTTTAACAGCTCAATTGACAGGTAACTACTATTGGAAGATTAATGATATATTTAATCTAAACTTCTTCCTAGGAGCTGAGTACTCAGAACAAAATGGTATCTCTTCTTCTTTGGGTGGTCGTGACTTTATCCTTGGTGGAGATTTCTTCGCATTGGAAAATCTTAACCCAGACTGGTTGTTCTTGAGCGACCTTGGTTTGAGCCACTCTCACAGAAATAAATTTGGCTACTTTGGTGAAATTCGTTTTGATTACAAAGGTATGGCACAAATGTCTGTAACAGGACGTGTGGACGGATCTTCAACATTGCGTCAAGCTATTGAACCTGTTTACTTCTATCCTTCAGTTACTGCCGGTGTAATTTTCTCAGAATTGTTTAAATTGCAAAACGACTGGTTTGACTATGGTAAAATCCGTGGTAACTGGGCTAAAGTAGGTAAGGACGCACCTGCTAACTTGTTTAATAAATCATATAAACAATGGTCATCATTCCCCGATGGTGGTTTCGGTGTCGATGCAACTCTTTCAACAGCATCTCCAACACTTGAGCCTGAAATGACTACATCATGGGAAATTGGTGCTGACTTGCGTTTCTTCAAATCTCGTACTCGTTTGGATGTTGCATACTATTCAACAAAAGTTGACAACCAAATCATCACAATGCGTGTTTCTCCATCATCAGGTATGATTCTTCAAACATTCAATAGTGGTCAAGTTGAAAACTATGGTATTGAAGCAACTTTTGCACAAGACATCTTGCAAACAAAAGATTTCCAATGGACAGCAAATCTAAACTTTGGTCTTAATAGAGGTCGTTTGCGCAAATTGCCTGGAGATCAAATCGAATATCTTGCAACTCAATTGAGTAATGACTTCTATTGCGCTGCACTTGTAGGAGGATCTACTACTACAATGGTTGGTAAAGACTATGCAAGAACAGAAAGTGGCGATGTTCTTATCGATGAAAATGGTTATCCTATCATATCTTCAAACAAGAACAATCACCTAGGAGATCGTGAGCCTGATTTCTTGTTAGGAGTAGGATCTACATTCACTTGGAAAGACCTTTCTCTTTCATTCTTGATAGACGGTCGTTGTGGTGGTGATGTTTACAACTACACAGGTCGTGGTTTAGTGAGCAATGGTCAAAGCCATTTTTGGGAAAAATATAGAAACCGCAAGGTTATATTTAATGGTGTTGTAGATAATGGAGATGGAACTTATCGTCCAAATACAACTCCTGTAATTCTTGATAGCCAAACAAGTTCAGTATACTTCCATGGTGTAACTTCTAACTTCATTGAAGATGGATCTTATATTCGTTTGAGCTATGTAACTCTTTCTTATGACTTTGGTAAATTGATGAAGAAATTAGGCTCAGGCAACCCAATCAAGGGTTTACGCGCTTCTTTGACAGGACGTAACCTACTTCTTTTGACAAAATATACCGGAGCTGATCCTCAAATTATGTCAGGAGCTACAAGTGGTATTGGTACTATGGGTATTGATAACTATAGTATCCCATCAACTCGTAACTTCAATCTTAATGTTAACGTAACATTCTAATAGGCTATGAATAAGTTTAAATTATTTTCAATATTATCGTTGGGCTTTCTCTTCGGAATGTCGTTGACAAGTTGCGAAGATACACTTGCTGATAACGTAAATGTGGATAAAGCTCACACAAACACTGCCGATCAAGGTCTTCCTGTAGTTGTGTTCTATGCACAACAAACAGTTTATGACCACTCTGAATATAACGTGTTCTTGTCTCAATGTTTGACAACAATGGGGAAAGCACAAGTTACTGGTCTTCCTTACAGAAGTGGTTGGGAGTTCTTGAACATTAACCGTCACCCACAATGGCGTCGCCATTTCTATGATATCGGTGTTAATGTAAAAGAATTGATAGAAAATTCTCAATCAATCGGTTCTCCTAACTATGAATTGATAGGGCGTACAATCCGTTTGATGTCAACTCAATTGACAACAGATGCATTTGGTGATATGCCATTGACAGAAGTATATTTGTCAAATACTCCTAAGTATGACTCTCAAGCTTCTATCTATCAATGGATGTTTGATGAAGCAGAAGCATTGCTTCAAATGTATGAAGATCCTGCTATAGTAAATGCTGAAGGTAATCGCATGATAGATGTTGTTCAAGATCGCGTTTATGCAGGTGATTTAAACAAATGGAAAGGTCTTGTATATGCAATCAAGGCACGTCTATTGCTTCGTCACATTCCTAACGTAGATCGTTCATCAGCGATGTGTCAAAAAGTAATTGATTGCGCTCAAAAGGCAATCGACACATGGCGCACAGGCGATTTGATGTATGGCGAATGGTTTGGTAACGAACCACGTTATAAATTTGATGGCGGTTCTGGCGAACAAAACTGTCCATGGGGAGAAGCTATGCCAAAGATTAACTCTTGGGAATCACGCGACAATGCATTGACATCGGCAGTTCCTTCTAAGTTCTTGATTCAAGATTGTATGGGTGTAATAAATCCCGGTAATGAAACGAAACAAGGATTCTTTGATGGTGGTAATGCCTATGGTGCTGACCCACGTCTATACTTGTTATTTGTTCCTCAAGAAGGTCCTATTTCTGCATCAAATGAGAACAAACAAGTAATGATGCGTTACTTGGAAAACAATATTGGAGCAGGTACAACTTTCAAACAAGCACATTATCCTGTATTATATGCCGGTGCTTATGCAAGGAATGATGGATACAACCCAATCTTCACTATGGAAGAATTGTATTTCATGCAAGCTGAAGCATATTATTGGATGGGAGATAAAGCAAAAGCATGTGCTCTTGCAAAAGAGGCTACAACTTGGAATATCCAACGCCACCTTGATCGTTTCCAAGCTGACAATGCTGGTTTCTATCCAGGTTCTGGTAACTTGCCAGCTAAGGTAGCTGTAATTGATAACATGAATAAGCAACGTTATGAACGTGTAGTAAAAGCGTTCTTGGATAATGAAGGTACAGCTAATACTAAAGCGTGTGACCAAATCGGGAACAAACATTGGTTCTTTGACGAAACAGAGTACACATTGTCAGACTTGATGATCCAAAAATGGATTGCAATGTATATGCAACCGGAACAATGGACTGACATGCGTCGTTACCACTATAGCAATAACCGTAATGGTTATGGTATTGGTAATGCAAATGAAATCGTTTATCCTTCACTTCGTCGTCCTTATAACTTGTATTCAGCATATTGGGTAGATGGTTTGACTGACGAGCAAAAAGAAAACACTTGGATTCAACGTTTGAATTATGACCCTCAAACTGAGGATATCTATAATATGAATGAAGTAGTGAGAGTGGGTGCATATAAGAATCCAGATTGGTTGAAGAAACCTATGAACTGGGCTCTTGATTATGGCGTTCGCACATCACTTACTGCAGAATAATTAATTCGAAGAGTAATTCAAAAATGAAATTATCAATTATGAAAATACAATTTAAATTAGGAATAGTGGCTTTAGGTCTTCTTGCATTTAGCTCATGTGAGAAGAATGACCCAATGGCAGACAATATGCAAATAGGTGAATATGTCCCTACTGCATATTGGGAAGTTGGATCAACCGCATGTAAAGCCGGAGAAACTTTCTCTTTTAGCGGAAAGTATTGGACAGAAGAAGGATATACACCCGATCACTCGGAAGTGTGGTATTCTGTTGTGCGCTCACAAGAATCATCAGCTTCAGTTAAATTGGCAGGTACTTTGTTAAGTTATACCAAAGCAGTTGCAGAAGAAGATACAGTGAGAACTTCTCAATCAATCGCATCTTATCCTCATGCTGATGCAGTATGGGATGGATATGAATTTGTAATTACTGGCGTTGTTCCCACATCAAGCACTTTGGCTCCATTAAAATGGGCTCCTAAAGAATGGGATGATGTTGCTGTTGACCGCTTTAATTCATATTTCCCTGCAGGATTTGAAGCAGAATTTAAACAAGAAGTAAAAGATCTTATTGTTCAAGATGCTTATTATTCAGCTCTTCGCAAGGTATTCTGTGATTATCCTTTCTCAAATGAACAAGTGAGTGCGATTAACGCTGAATTTGGTGTGAATCTGCCTCTTTTGACCGATGAAATACTTGCTGATGAGGATCCTCAAGCCGCTGTTACATATAAGAGCGATTTGTGGTACACTACAACATCTTCAGATGAGAAACCTGTTATTGTTGCATATTATTACACAACAATAGCTGAAGATGGAACATCGGTAATCAATCGAGTAGAGAAAGATGTAGTAACTACTGATGATAAGGGAAATGCAATTTTCCAAAATGGAGAAAATGCTATTAAAGTTTATCCTATCTATGACTCTGCAGAATGGGTGCTATGTGTATACGATGATGATCAAGGAACTATCGTTTCAAAAGTTAAAGAGGAATATATCCCTGCTTTTGTTAAGTTGCTTGATGTAATCACATTTGATGAATGGATTGCTGATGGTACAGATGGTTATGCTATATCATTCAGTCGTAGCTATAGCTTGAATGCTCGATTTAAAGTATATGACACTGCAGGTAATGAAGGTGTTGCTTATGACGCATATACAATTTCAGTCAACTAATAAATAATTAACAGATATATGAGAAATTTAATGAAATATGGTTTTATGGTCGCATTGGCAGTTGCTGCCGTAGGATGTGTTGACCAAGACCCAGAAATACACGATTTCCCTGCATCAGATGTTGATTTTACATATAATGTGTCAGGAGATGATTATCTCGTTGATTATTATGTGGTTTCTTCAATCCAATTTACTAATATCTCTGAAAAAACAGGGACTGTAACTTGGTCTTTTGGGGATGGAAATACATCAAATGAGCCTAATCCTGTTTATAAATATACAAAAGCAGGTTTATATAATGTTACTCTTCAAATAGATGCAGCAGATGGTAAATCATATAGTAAGACATATCCTATCTTGATTTATGACATTGTTCCACAATTGTCAATCGCTTCACAAAGCGATTCTATTATTGAGATTAACAAAACAACAATGTCTTTTAATTTGACATTGCCTAACCCTGAAGATTTGAAAGTTAAGTATGTGTGGACTTTGCCAGAAGGAACAACTTATGCCGATGGTTCAGAAGTACCTAACAATCAATTTATAGGTTATGGACAGAAGAATGAAGCCGGAGAATATGTAATTGATTATCCGGGTGAGTTGAAATTTAGACACATTGGGTCTCAACGCATTGATATTCAAACATGGTTTGATGTTGAGGGAGAAAATCGTCAATTGGAAGATGCTTATCTTAATGTACAAGTAGGTTGTAACTATGAAGCTCCTACATTGTATTATGCTGTTAAAGATGGCAACATTAAAGCTCTAAAGATTGTTGATGAAACAAAAGTTCCTGAAGGGACAAAAGTTCTTCCATACGATATGGGTGTAAGTTCAGGATCTATGCCAATGAATATCTGTTATGGTGCTTATGATGATCAACAATATATTTATATTCTTGATGCAGGTAAGCAATATTACTATGTTAATGATGCTAACTCTGTGTTGGGTGATGGAAAAATCACTGCAATGGGAGTTGATGGCTCAAATGTGAACGTAGTTGTTTCAAATGAAGGTCAAGCTGCATTTATGGATCCATTCTGTGGATTTATCCATAATGGTGAACTCTATTATTCAGACCGTGGTAATGGTGTAAGTAAAGTAGCATTGAACGTGCGTGGACAAAAAGAAACACAAGGATCAGATATTGCATTCCGTGGCTCTTATGTGTTCCAAAACAATTGGGTGACATACTACAATAATGGTATCGGTTATGGAGCCATAACTATCGGACAATTTAAAGACTCAAAAGGTGTTTGGTGGTGGGGTAAGAACTACTCTGGAAACGGTATCTATCGCTTTAAAGACTCAGAAATTTACGGCTCACAATCTGAAGCTGAAGCAGCATTCAAAGCAAATGGTAACAAACATGCCTATGGCAAATTGTTATCAGGTATTAAATTGCGTACATTCACAATTGATGAAAAGCGCAGTGCATTGTATGTATGGCGTATAGAACCTACAACTTCAGGTTTCTATCGTTATGATTTACCAGGTGATGCTGATGAAACTTCTGCAACTAAATTTACAAACTTTGTTAAGATGGCTGCTGATCCGGTAAATACAACTGCCGATGAGCAAGTTCACACAACTCAATTTGCATTGGATGAAACATCAGGCCGCGTTTATTTCTGTTTCCGTGCTGATAGTGGTGATGATTCAGGTATTGGTACCGGTATCGTTTATTATGATCCAGAAACAAAGAAATGTAAACGCTATGGAGAAACAAGTGATGCCGGTTTAGGTATTACAATTAATCCTACGCTTTCAAAACTATTCTAAAAATCAGTTAGATAGGTTTGAAATATCTTAAAATCAAGGGTAACTGCCGCTATCGAGGCGGTTACCTTTGTTTTTCACAAATAAACATCAATATAATTTATGAAAATAAGAATTAACAAAATTGCATTGTCGTTGTTAGCTATGTTGATGTGCGCTTCAGGAGCTTTAAAAGCAGAAGTATCACGTGAGCACCGTGCAATATGGGTTTCGGCATTTTTATCAAACAACTGGCCCACTGCTGCTTTAACGACAAGTAATGCAGAGACACAAAAAACGACTTTAAGAAATCGTTTGAGTGCGTTTAAATCGCAGGGAATAAATGTTCTTTACTATCATGTGAGAGCTAATTGTGATGCTATGTATGAGTCATCATATGAGCCATGGTCAAGAAATGTTTCCGGTACACGAGGAACAGCTCCTGCATTTGACCCATTTGCATATCTTGTAGAACAAGCGCACGTTTATGGTATTGAGGTATATGCATGGGTTAACCCATATCGTTATCATGCTGATATTGATGGTTCCTATGGTAGTCATGAACTGAACTATGAAACGTCACATCCAGAGTGGTTGATTAATGGTAAATCATCTAACCGTGTGCTAAACCCCGCTATAGAAGGGGTAAAGCAACGAGTGGTAGATGTGTGTAAAGAAATCATTACAAAATATGATGTAGATGGACTAATTTTTGACGACTATTTCTATCCACAAGGAGGAATGTATGAAAATTCAAGTGCTCCTGACTATTCTCATTATCAAGCAAGTGGAACATCAATGTCAATCGCTGATTGGCGCCGTGCAAATGTGAATGAGATGGTGCGTCGTGTGCATAAAATGGTACAAGAAACAAAACCATATGTGTGCTTTGGTATTTCTCCTGCCGGACGATATGATTCTCCAACTGTTTCAAGTTATGGACTTCCTGCCGGACCTCATGGAGACATGAACTATGCGGCATTATATTGTGATCCATTAGCATGGATGAATGAAGGAACAGTTGACTTCATTTCCCCTCAAATTTATTGGCCAAGTATGTTCTCTTCATTGTTGGAATGGTGGAAAAATGCGGCGTATACCCTTAATCGTCACATCTATTTCAGTACATCTTTGTCGGGATATGATGCAGATACATTTATTCAAGAGATATTAACTAATCGAGACTATTGTTATGAAAATGCGGCAGGAATTGCTTTCTTTGAGTACAATCAGTTTGTAAATAGCACAAGCTCTTATAATGGCTCGCAGAAAACATATGGAGCGATATTTAAAGACGCTGTGTTCCAAACAAAGGCTTTGACTCCCATACGTTCATGGAATAACAAGAAAAATCCAGTAATGGTTTCAAATATTAAACGTACTGACAATACTCTTTCTTGGGACGCAATTTCAGGAATGAGATATACAATATATGCAGTACCGGAAAATATTACCGATGCAGAATTTTCATGTCAACGTGAGTATTTGGTAGGAGTGAAATATACCAATAGCTGTAATATCCCAAGTGATAAAGCATCGGGATATCGTTATGCTGTTGCTGTGTATGACCGTTATGGTAATGAATATTCTCCATTGTTTATGGGTGCATCGCAGAAGACTATCTCTGCTGCGACATTGACGTCTCCAATTAATGGCGCAAAAACAACTGCAATGTTCAGCTTCAAGTGGAACGGACAAGGAACAAAGTATTTAGTTGAAGTGGCAAAAGATGCGTCATTTACAAATATGGTAGGAACATTTGAAACCACAACCAATACTTTATCTTCAACTGTGTTGCCAGAATTAACAACAGGTGAAACATATTATTGGAGAGTTATTTCAATTGCTCCTAATGCATTGGAAACAACATCTGCTACTACATCATTTGTAGCGGGAGCTAATATGAAGATTAATTCACCGGCTAATGGCGATGTTGATGTTTCTCTCACCCCAAATATTGTTTGGGAAGGAGCTGATACCAATGTAAATTATTTGTTAGAAATTGCAACAAGTAGTGAATTTACTCCATTAAGCAAAGTTTATACAGCAACAACTACATCAACATCTCATCAGATTCCTGCTGCGACATTGTCGGGATATACAGTATATTATGCTCGTGTAACTGCAGTAAGTGGAGATGTAACTGCAGTCGGTGAAGTGTGCCAATTCCGTACAGTTGAGCCCTCAAATGTTTCTGCTCCTGTGTTTGTTCGTCCAAATGCCAATGGCGTTACACTTTATTCAAATGAAACATTGAAATTCCAAACTTGGAGCACAGGTCTTCTTAAGGTAAATATCGAAGTTGCCACAAGTACAAGTTTCCCTGCTCGAAGCAAGATCACCAATAGCTTGACCGGTTATGCAACAGAAACTGCTGAATTGGGAAGCGGAACAACAGGTGGCTGGAGTAAGGCCTTGAGCGATGGTACTAAGTATTATGTTCGTGCTCGTGGTGAATATAACACAAGTTCAGGAACAAAATATACCGATTGGTCAACTGTTATGAACTTTGTTTATAGCTCAGAGGCAGGTATTGATGATGTAACAACAGACAAGGCAGAGGTATATATAACTGCTGATGGAACTCTTGTGCTTGCAGGAACAGCAAAAATTGGAATATATGCAATTTCAGGTCAATTAGTGGGATCAGCTGTTGCTGAGTCAACATATGACTTGTCTGGTCTTGCAAATGGCGCATATATCATTGTTGTAAGTGATGGCGTTGAATTCAAGACGATTAAATATGTTAAGTAATTAACTGTTTAAATTCTCAATACAGGCACCCATGCTCACAAGAGTGTGGGTGCTTTTTTTTATAAAACCCTAATTAAATATAAATTGCGTGTTATTTCTCTTGGCTTGTGAATTATTCACTATCTTTGTGTGTTCTTATAGCAAATAATTTAAAATCACATTTTTATATCATGATAAAAATTCGCAGCCTATTTAAAACAACATTGTGCGGCATCTTTATGGCAGTTTCAGGAGTCGCTTTTGCCACTCCCGGAGTGTTTACAACTACCACTCAGGATGGTCGCACTGTAACGATAACCGTCATCAATGATGATATTATCAAGGTTTCCAATGTCTCCGCCAATGAGGAGGTTCCGGTGTCTTATTCTGCTATTCTTGCCCCCTCTGATTTTGAAGGTGAGGTGATGACAGCCGGCGGAAATCAGATTATTACAACAGCTACCGGCGTAATTGCAACGTTGAACAACACCACTGGAGCTGTTACAATCTCGTCGGGTGACAATCGAGCGATTGCCGATAATGGCAAACGCCTGCAGTCGGTAGGTAAACGCACACTGTTATTGTCTACAATGGGGTCCGGCTCATTTTACGGAGCCGGCGAACGAGGATTTTCCTACAATCTTGCCGGAGACACGCTTGTGATGTATAACAAGCAAAATTATGGCTACAAAAAAGGCGAGCCACGCATCAAACAGATGAACATTACCATGCCGTTATTCATTTCATCAAATGGTTATGCAGTTCTGTTTGATGATTATGCCGCCGCTGAGATGATAATGAGCAATCCCGTTAAATACATTTCAGAAAGTCGCCAACCGATATCATACTATTTTATCAACGGTGCCGGAACACTTGCCGGAGTGGTAGAGCGATTCACGGAATTGACAGGACGTCAGGAATTGCCACCATTCTGGGCAATGGGATACATCACCTCAAAGTATGGGTACAAGACTGCGACTGAAACAGAGGGAGTAATTGACACATTGAAGTTCAATGAATATCCTGTTGATGGTGTAGTCCTTGATCTTTATTGGTATGGAAAAGAGGAAGATATGGGGTGCCTCGCTTGGGAGCCTGATCAATGGCAAGACCACAAAGCAATGCTTGCACGATTGAAAGAAAAAGGTGTAAATACCGTTATTATCTCACAACCTTATGTCTTGAAAAATGGCAAAGCAATTGATAATTATAATGAATTATCTCCTAAAGGAATGTTCTGTCGAGACTCTGTGGGCAATACTCATGATGTAACAATATGGGTAGGAACAGGAGGAATGTTTGACGTTTCTAATCCTGATACTCGCCAATGGTTGCGAGACCGTTATAAGTTGCTTACCGATGAAGGCGTTGGCGGATGGTGGGGAGATCTTGGAGAGCCAGAGGTGCATCCTGAAACAATTTTCCATTACAATGGATTAACTGCTCGCGAATACCACAATCTTTATGGCAATGAGTGGAGTCGCATCATTTATGAATTATATAAAGAGGAATATCCTGAAACTCGTCTCATGACATTGATGCGTGGAGGAACAGCCGGATTGCAACGCTATAGTGTATTCCCATGGTCAACCGATGTGTCTCGTTCATGGGGAGGATTGCAACCACAAGTAACAATCATGTTGAATTCAGGGCTTAGTGGTCTTGGATACATGTCTCATGATGTAGGAGGATTTGCAATTACTGAAGATAAGGTTGTTGACCCTGAACTATATGTGCGTTGGTTGCAACTGGGTACATTTTCTCCTATCTTGCGCACTCATGCTCAGCAAGTTGCAGAGCCTTATCGCTATCCCGAACATCAAGATATAATCCGAGATTTGATAAAAACGCGTTATCGTTGGTTGCCTTATAATTATACTCTTGCCTATGAAAATGCGTTGCAAGGTTTGCCTATGGTGCGCCCGCTGAATTTCTATAGTCATGCCTCAAATAAATATGATGATATTGAAGACCAATATTTGTGGGGCGGTGATGTTATGATTGCTCCGGTTATGATTCAAGGCGCAACATCTCGTAGAGTGGTTTTCCCCGATGGTCAGTGGATTGATTACAATAATCCAGCAAACATGTATAGCAAAGGCGATACAATAGAGTATAATGCTCCGCTAAATGTGTTGCCCATGTTTGTAAAAGCCGGAGCATTTATTCCACAGGCTGATTATGCAATGGATAATACAGGAGACTACAAAACAGATAATTACACCATTGAATATTTTCCTGTCGCTAATGTCAAAAGCGAATACACCATGTTTGAAGACGACCGCAAATCTACAACTTCGCTTGCCGATGGTGCATATAGCCTAATAACATTCAGAGGGGAAGCTACTTGCTCAACTTATGAGATTGCGATTGATAATGAAGGAACTTATGCCGATGCTCCGGCACAAAAGCAATTGACGTTTGTTATTCACAATGTTGATAGCAAGCCAAGTCATATTTTGGTCAATGACAAGAAATTGCGAGGGAACTCAGTAAAATATGATAGTGCTACATCAACGTTATCGATTTCATGTGATTGGGATGTAGATACAACTATGGGAATTAAAATTATAAAATAATAGAGAACTGCTTATTTTAGTATTGCGTGTCGGGTTTTTCGACACGCAATTTATTTATGAGCCAATCCCACAATTCAGCAGTTTGTTCGGGATATAGCCAATGTCCGATATTTTCACCGATGATTAGTCTCTTGGGTGCAGTTATCACATTATAAGTTGCACGAGTAGTTGTGGGAGCACATGTGAGGTCGTTATATCCAAAAATATAGCAAACAGGAGCTTTTAGGCAGCGTGCAAAATTGGCAGTATCATAATAAAGGGCAGTGTTAAGTTTTTCGGGAGTGCGGTTTTCAACGTTTTTAAACACATGGGGCCATCCGCCGGCTTGATGATGAGTGTAACCCTCAAGATCGCAAAGTGCGGGGAAATAGGTTGCCGTTGCTTTTACACGACTATCGAGCGCTGATGTTACTATCGATAAAGCTCCTCCCTGGCTACCTCCAAGAGTACCTATATTACCATTGCATTGTGGGAGAGATAGAAGGAAATCTACACCACGCACGCAACCCATATATACGCGTTTATAGTAGTAATTGTATTTATTGTCGATGTTATATGTTGGGTAGGATGCAAGAGCACCTTTGTTAAGCTCTGAATATATATTTCCCGATAGGTTTACCGGGATGCCATGAATACCGAGTTCAAGTACAATTACTCCTTGTTGGGCATGAGCAATATCCCCACCTTTTTCTCCTACTCCGGCTCCGGGAAAGCGTAGAATAGCAGGATATTTCCCCTCTTTTGACGGCATTGTCAGCATGCCATACATGCGAGTGCCACCTATATTGCCATAGGAGATGTGGTAGACGTTAACCTTGTCGGTACAACGTTCAGGGAGTAGAGTCATCATTGGGTTTAATTCTATTTTTCTCACAGCTTCGACCTGTTTATCCCAAAATGATTCAAAGTCATCAGGTTTTTGAACAGTGGGAAGCAGTTGGTCTGTATTGTATCCTACAGTTGCAATAGATGAATATGTTTTACCATCCTTAACGATGGATGCTTTAACTCGCAAAAACCCAAATTTCTTCATTGTCCCTATGTTTATCTTTGCCTCATTCGTGCCATTTAGCTTTATCGAATCGGTTTTATGTACACGCATGAGATCTTCGCTCACCTCCCATTTTATGACACCTTCGTTCAGAGGCATACCGCAGTCAAGAGCAATGATTTTAAACTTGGCATCTTCTCCTGCATTATAGAGAGCGTCGGCATGATCTGGCACAAGAATTAGCTGAACTTTTGCTGTACGAGGTTGGGCTATAGTGCCAATGGTGCATAGGGTTATAAATGCAAAAATTGCTGATAAATGTTTCATGATACAAATAATGGTTATTTCTGAACATCAAAAATAACCATTATTTATAACATATCCTATTTTTTTAGTTTACAATGAGAATGTAGGCATTGAGATATGTGGCAAAAGTGAGCCATGCAATATAAGGGAAAAACAACCATGATGAAAGTCGATTGATGTGATAGACCTGCATGGTATACAATACGACCGAAATGTCTAAGAGTATAATGCAAAAGAACCCAAGCATGGGACTTTGCATCGTAAAGAACAAAATGCTCCACATAAAATTAAAAAACAATTGCCAGATAAACAACCACATAGGGGCAAAACGCACATAAGTGGGTTTATCCCATATAAGACCTATTGAAATGCCCATACACAGATAGATGAATCCCCAAGCGATGGGAAATACATAGTCAGGCGGTGTGATTGATGGCTTTTCCAAGAACGGATACCAAGAAGCCAATGCATCGGCTTGAAAATAGCGGGCAGTGATACCTACTCCGAAACATATTGCTATAGCAATAACTATTGATAAAATCTTTTTCATAGATGTGTGTTTTTTATTTAAAACACACACAATTCTGAATTTGTTCACAATATTCAAATTTTGGAGATGATTCCCTTGTGATTTTTTAACATAAAATAGTGTTGAAATTTTGCCATTTTTTTATATAAATCGATATATTTGTAAATAATGCTGTATCAAGCTCATTTATATTCTGTTGGATAGACTATTGTGGGTTAAATGGAGATAAATAATAACTAAAAATATATATTATGAAACACTTTTTCTCTCGCTCGTTAATGCTCATCCTTGCATTGGCATGGCTTGTCCCAAAAATGACAGCACAAGATGGTATTACTTTTACTGTTAATACAACGCCTGTAAAAACTATAGATACTTCAGGTTTGACAGGCGCATCGGCTACAGGGAAACAAATGGCAGTAGCCAATGATGTAACATATGTGGTATATCCTGGTACAACCGAAAATGCATTTTATTATGTCAATATGTCTGACGGCAAAAACGAACCTATTGCTGCAGGAGCAAAAGCCGGTTGGGGTATAGCTACCGATGATTCAAGGAATCTTGTTACAGCTTATGGTATAGGGTATACGCAAAAAGTAAAAAAAGTGCGTGTATATAAAGCAACAAGCTATGGAAATCCTATATCTGCGTCCACATATAAAGACTATGATTTAACCGATTTGTATACAACAGACCTTACCGGAGTTGTATCAGGAACGATTTTAGGGCGTACTGACTTTTGGCATGCTTCAGGAAATTGCTATGATGGTGATGGTGCATTATGGTTTACTGATGGCACTACAGTAGTGAAAATCCCTATAGAGGCAGGTGTGGCGAAAAAAGAAGTGACATATACCCTTCCATCAGGACCAAATACCAATGGGACAGGTTGGATTACTCAATCGGCATTTGACCAATATGCTACTGACGAGTATATCTTCCAAAATGGTACCGGTGTGTGGGATTGTAAAATCAGCGGTTCTACAATTACAGCAACAAAGTTGACAGATGTAAATCAATTTGCTGCTGATATTGCATATTTACAAGGACATAAGATATTTGTTCGGTCAAATACAAGAGGTACACGAGATGGAATAATAGTAATAGAAGATATAACAACCGGAACAGCTGAGCAATTGGCAACAATCACGATTTCTCCCACATCATCAACTGCTGTTGTCAATGCATGGTGTGAGTTTGAACAGATTGATGATTTGACATTAGGGTTATATGTGTATGTCCCTGGAGGGAATACCTATAAATATACAATTACTGCAACTCTTCCTGATGTGTCTGACGAGTTTATTACGGTGAATACTACACCTGTTGCTCAATTAGGCGAGGCATATGCCATCGCTGCTGACCCATATATACCTAAACAGATGGCTGTTGCAAATGATATTCAATATGTAGTTTATCCCCGAAATACAGGTACAAATTCGACTAAATTGTATCATGTAAATATGTCAACTGTTGCATCCGTAGGCACAAGTGCCGCTGTTGGTGTGCAACGTGTAGCTGATGCCGGTTGGGGTATTGCTACTGATGACGCTAAAAACCTTGTTACAGCGTGCAGTATAAATTATTCAGGCAAAATAATTCAAGTTCAGATATATAAAGCCTCAAGTGGTTTTGGTAGTGCGGTAACATTTGATGATAATAATAGTCGAATTGTTAATTTTACAAATGAATATGCAACAAATCTTATAGGCAATAGTAATGGTGGGCGCACCGACTATTGGAGCGCGTCAGGAAACTTGTGGGAAGGTGAAGGTGCATTGTGGTTTACCGATGGTGCCACCGTCGTTAAAATCCCATTCATCAATGGTGAGGCTCAAAGTGAGGTTACTTACACGTTGCCGGCAGGGTTAAATAACACATCTCGACCAACTGAAGCATTGTTTGACTTGTATGCTGATAATGAATATCTCTATTTTGGTGCGGCAGGTATATATGATTGCCAAATTAATAATGGAGAAATTACAGGAACTCAAATATCTTCTATAAGCGGTGTTTATGGTTCTGATATTGAATATTTGCAAGGACATAAAGTCTTTGTAGGTCCTGCAAATTCTGAAGTTGATGGAGATATTGTTATAAAAGATTTGACAACTGGAAAACAGTTGGCGTCATTTAATGTAGGGACATATACAACAAATAAAGATCGTGTCAATGCCTGGTGTGAATTTGAAAAGGTAGATGAACTAACATTGGCACTACATGTATATGTGCCAAGGAAGAATCATATAAAGTATTTGATTAAGGCTAAAGAAATCCTTGCTCCGGTGCAAAATTTGGAGGTAATGGTAGTGCGTGATCTGGATCCTGATGAGCCCACTCGCCAAGATGCAATTCTCTCATGGACGGCCCCTGATGCCGAGAGTGAGGTGGAAAGCTATGATGTATATTATCGCACAAGATATACTCGAGAGGGAAAAGATACAGAAACAGTAAATTCATGGAACTACCAAGGTAATACAACTGAGTTGACAATGACTGATGTCGATGTTAGATATTATCAAACAAATGGAGAAACAGTTTTACGATATTACGATTATAAAGTCATTCCCGTATATTCATCAGGAAGTAAAGGTGAAGAATCGGAGATTGTTACTGCTACGCCCGATTTTATCCCATTTGTTCCTGACTGGGATGAAACAAAAGACCAAGATGACAAGAAATTTGGTATCGACCGCTATGATGGCTATTGTAAGGTGCAGTTGTATTGGAAATTCCCTCAAAAAAATAATACAACTAATGGAGGTTATATCTCTAAATGGGGTTGTAAGCCTGACTATTATTCAATTTTGCGCAATGGCAAACAGATAGCAACAAATATATCTGCATTTAACTATATTGATAAGACGGTTATGCCGGGGCATGATTATGTTTATAATGTGGTGGCACATTATTATTCAATGCCTGATACGGCGGTCTCTGATGATAATGAAGTGCATATTGATGTTCGCGACTGGTCAAAGATATCTTATGAGTTATCGGAAGTATATAATTATCCGATTGCGACAGAAGGGGATAGCGTGGTTGTGCCACAAGGAGATTTCCTTTATCTGACAGATCGAGACAGCTATCGTCAAGGTCAATTTTATAATGGATATTGGTATGTAGCGCAATTGAAAAATTTGCCGGTAAATGATGAAGCTACAGCCGGGGGTATTTATCGCATCCCGACTGCGGCATCATGGGAAAATACCGATGAAAACCCATTGAAATCAGAATCATTCAAAAAAATATATACAACTAAGGCCCTTCAAAGTGCCGGGATCGCGATTGATGAAGGTGGTAATATATTTATTGCTCAAGAGACTACTAATGATAATACCGGTTTAGTATCCAATTATTTTGCAAACAGACTGACAAAAGGTCGTATCTTGATGAACACTACCGGTGATGGTATCACTTATAGTGATGAGCAATCTTATGATGTTGACTTATCCGGATTTAATTTTGCAGAATATGCTGTAGCAGGACGAAATATTTCTCTTGGTCGTATTGATTTTTTCTGTATGAAAGGTAATTTGACCGGTGGAACAGCCCAAAATCCCACAAAGGCATATTTGTATTTAGCGCCAAATGTGTCTCGTGCGGTATATGTCATTGAGTTGACATTTGATGGAACTGCTGTTACGGCATCGGAACATTATAAGTATGACGACTATAGCATAAGTCTTTTCACCGGAGAGTCATTCCAAGATGGAGGAAATAACTATGCATTCCCCGTAATGTGTGAAGGGCGTGATAATGAGTTTATACATAATCTTCGTTCGTCGGCCTATTCATGGCATGCGTGTCATGCAAATCTTGAAAATAATATTCATGAATCCGGTCGTCAAGGAACAGTATATGATACACAGTCGCGTGTAAACAATTCAGGCGGTTGTACAATCGAGTGGAATGGAGAATTGTTTGTAATCACTCCACAATCTCAATATTCGGCCAATTCAGGTAATTTCTATGTGGGGGTTGCTTCTCGTTCGTCCAATGCCGTAACAGCTAAGAATGCCGATTTGAAACTTATCCTTCCAATCGATATGTGGACTCAGCCTGATGAAGATGCCAATGTCAATACCAATTCCAGTGGTGTGTGGTTAGCGGCAGAAAAAGCGACAGATGCGTCAGGAAGTATTATCGATGAAAACAAAGATGGTGAAGCTGACTATATATACATTTACATGTATGTCCCGGGTGAACGTTTTGCCAAGTATAAAATGACTCCGTCGTCATTGTTCCCTCCATCACAGGTTTCATTGGAGATTGAGAAGAAATACAAAAAGGACTATGTAGAACTGGAACATAATCCCGGAGGTGATATCATTCGTTTTGATGCAAAGGCGACATGGCCTGAAGTAACAAATTATGGAACTACCGCCGGAGGAAATCCATCATATGTGATCTTAGGTTATACTGTTCAGCTTGTTGATGCCAATGGTAATGTAATTGATGAATATCCCTCCATAACATTTGAGATGCCTCGTGATATTGATGGAGTGGGTGATGATGTAAATCTTGGAGATGGACAAGGAGATGGTGTTGTCGATAATCTCGAAACTGCTGTTGTCCTAAATGACGATGGTACAGTATCAAATGCTGATGGCTCCTTGCTTGTTGGTTTGACTTGGGATAAACGAGACATTACACATGCCGATGGTACTATTTCAAATGATGTTACTTGTTTTGACTATGTATTTGAAAATGTAGATAAAAATGTTGATTATGTTGCACAGGTAACGGTTAATTACTATGGTATCGACACCAAGACAACCGGTAAAGTGCAACAGAGTCCTAAAACAGAGTGGGAGGATGTTGCAACATTTGACTACGATGCGCCATCGGGATATGTGAGAGTTGACGAGTCGTTGAATAAATGGGGTGACTGGGATAACTTATATTTTGGAAATCCGGCTAAGGGAGAATATGATGCTGGTGATATCTATTATGACGAGTATCGCATATCTCTTGCTATTGCCAATCCTGCGTTTACCGATATGAGTAAAGAGCCGGTAACTTATTATACTATTAGTTATAATAGCAACAGTGTTGCCAGAGCTATTGATACACCGGTAAATGAGTTCTATTTATATGCTCCTGATGGATATGTTGATACCAATGGAAATGCTTTGACTGCCAATAGTGATGGATATGTGAAGATTACTAATGGACAAATTCCGGGCGATTATGATTTCAATAGTACTGATACAGGTGGCAAGCCTCATGTTTATTGGGATATGGAAGATTATACTGCCGGAGTGGTTACTGATGAAGTGGATTATAGAACAAATGGACCATCAATGTGGACATATAGTGTTACCGCCAATTATGCTGCCACAAATGCAAAAATCAGTGAGGTTGCATCAGATGTTATGATTGCCGATGAAGGAGAAAAGATTCCAACTGGTGTTGAGGTTGTTGAAACCACAACTGTCCTTAGTGTTTATCCTATCCCGGCAACTGTTTCGGTAACAATCAAATGTGGAGAAACTATTGATTATGTTGAACTTTATTCAGAATCGGGAATGTTGGTTAAAACTTTAAGTGGTAATGGCGAACAGCTGATGACTGTAGATGTGAGTGACCTTGCATCGGGCTATTATTTCTTGCGAGTTAATAATTTCGCTCCGGTGAAATTTATAAAAAGATAGAGATTTAGTATTGAAAATGTAAAGGTGGGAATATCTTCTTTGCATTTAACAAGAAAGCACCCATGATTACAAAATCATGGGTGCTTTCTTGTACTCCGGAGCGGAATCGAACCGCTATCAAAGGTTTAGGAAACCTCTATTCTATCCGTTGAACTACCGGAGCCTGTATGATGAACAAAGTTACGTGTTATTTGCGAGATAGGCAAGTGAAGCGAAATTGTACCCCTGAACGTGGGTCCTGTTTAATGTCGCTTTGCTCAAAGATTTCCCATTCGTCGCGGTTGATTTCAGGAAAGAATGTGTCGGCATCAGCTATCTCTGAGTCAATTTCGGTCAAATATAGTCGAGAACACAATGGTAGTGCTTGATTGTAAATTTCTCCACCACCTATAATAAATGCTTCATTGGTATCTATTATAGTATCAATAGCTGCTTGAAGTGAATTGGCAACCTCAATACCATCAGCATTGTAGTCTCCTTGTCGGGTTATTACGATGTTTCGACGACCAGGCAATGCTCCATTTGGAAATGATTCAAATGTTTTGCGTCCCATGATGATGGGATGTCCCATTGTTACCGCTTTGAATTGCTTTAAATCTTCGCTAATGTGGAAAAGGAGGTCTCCACCACGCCCAATGGCGTTGTTGCGTGTAATAGCAACTATAATTGATATCTGAGCCATGTTATACCGATACTTTTGCTTTGATGTGAGGGTGTGGATCGTAGTCTTCAAGTGAAAAGTCCTCAAATTTGAAGTCGAAAATGCTTTTTACATTAGGGTTGATTACCATGCGAGGTAATCGGCGTGGCTCGCGACTCAACTGCTCGCGTACTTGTTCAAAGTGATCATTGTAGATGTGGGCATCACCAAGTGTGTGAACAAAATCGCCTACTTCAAGTCCTGTTACTTGAGCCATCATCATCAATAGTAATGCATAAGAAGCGATGTTGAATGGAACGCCAAGGAAGCAGTCGGCACTACGTTGGTATAGTTGAAGGCTTAATTTGCCATCTGCAACATAAAATTGGAAGAATGCATGACATGGAGGAAGGTTCATGTTGGGTAGGTCGGCAACGTTCCATGCGCTCACGATTATGCGTCGAGAATCGGGGTTGTTTTTAAGCGTTTCGATAACCTCTTTAATCTGATCAATGTGTCCTCCGTTATAGTCGGGCCAGCTACGCCATTGATAGCCATAGATGTGTCCGAGATTGCCATCTTCGTCGGCCCACTCATTCCAAATGCGCACACCGTTTTCTTGTAGGTATTTAACGTTGGTGTCGCCGTTAAGAAACCACAAAAGTTCGTGAATTATTGATTTTAGGTGAAGTTTTTTGGTTGTCATTACCGGAAAACCATCGGCAAGGTTAAAACGCATTTGATAGCCAAACACGCTGCGTGTTCCTGTGCCTGTGCGGTCGCTCTTCTGCGTGCCGTTCTCCATGATGTGGTTTAGTAGGTCGAGATATTGTTTCATTGTAACAAGGTATTGGAGGTAAATGAATAATCAATTTTATTTCACCATTGATGCAAATGACGTGGGGATGGGTGTCTCAAAGTTCATTTCGCGACGAGTAACCGGGTGGACAAAACGCAATGTTTGTGCGTGTAGTGCAAGGCGGTGGATGGGGCTTGATTTTGCTCCATACTTGCGGTCTCCGGCAATGGGATGGCCAAGATCTTTCATATGTACACGTATTTGGTTTTTGCGTCCTGTGTCAAGTTCTACTTCAAGAAGTGTATATCCGTTTTTGCATTTGAGCGTGCGGTAGCGTGTAACTGCGAGTTGACCTTCATCGGGATTTTGAGTTGAATACACTTCATATTGCGATGTCTCAGCAAGATAACTGCGCACTGAGCCACTTTCTTGTCCCACTTTCCCCTCTACAACGGCAAGATATTTGCGGTTTAGTACCATGTTGTTCCAATTGTGTTGCATGGTATCCTTGGCTTGTTCGTTTTTTGCAAACATCATGAGTCCTGATGTGTCGCGATCAAGGCGATGAACAATAAATAGCTTGTTGCGAGGGTCCTGCCACTTGATGTAGTCGCGCACAATAGAGTAGGCAGTGCCTTCTTTTACTTTGTCGGTCCCCATTGATAGCAATCCATATCCTTTGTTTATTACGATAATATCATCATCCTCATAAACAAGTTTTATGCGACGATGGTAGAACAATCGAAACTCGCGAGTGAGATTGACTTTTACAATGTCTCCGGAGTGTATTTCAGTGTCAAATTGAGTTGTCGGGATATTGTTTATTGCAACCTGATTGTGCTTGAGAAGTTCTTTTATCGATGTGCGTTTACGCTGAGGCATTGACTCAATGAGGAAAGGCAATAGGGTTGTATCACCTTGAGGCAGATATGTCTCAATTACGTCGGGGCGGAATTGACGAGTGTCAGCGCCCGGTTTGTGCGGAGTTCTTCGTTGCATTGTCGTAAAATGTTATTTTTTGCGAGTGGACTTCACCGCACGAGTTGTTTTCTTGGGTTTTGTGTTTTGCTCTTTGATGATTTCCATACACTCATCGTATGTGAGATCATCAGGCTTAGTTACAGTACGTGGGATTTTATAATTGCTCTTGCGATAAGCGATGTAAATGCCATATCGACCATTTAGAATTTGCAGATCGGCATCATTATCAAATGTCTTGACAACTTTTTTGCTTTCAGCATCACGTTTGGCAATGATAAGTTCTTCTGCTTCAGGTAATGTGATTGCCGCAGGAGCAATATTCTTAGGAATAGATACAAATTTGTTGTCGTGTTTGATGTAAGGTCCGAAACGACCTATGGCAATGATGACTTCTTTGCCTTCAAATTCACCAATGTTGCGAGGAAATTCAAAGAGTTTTAACGCTTCTTCAAGTGTAATTGTGCCTACAGATTGCCCTTTTAGAAGAGATGCAAATTGCGGTTTTTCTTCGTTCTCTCCATCTCCGATTTGTACCAATGGACCGAAACGACCAATTTTTACTGAAACCGGTTTGCCTGTAGAAGGGTCAGTCCCTAAAATGCGTTCTCCCACTTTGTGTTCAAGACGCATGTTTAGAGCTTTGTCAACGTCGGGGTGGAAGATGTCATAGAATGAGCGTATTTCATCAATCCACACTACGTTCCCTTCGGCTATCTCGTCAAATTTTTCTTCAACGTTAGCAGTAAAATTATAATCAAGAATGTTGGGGAAATATTCGGTTAAAAAATCGTTAACGACAATACCTATGTCGGTAGGTAATAATTTACCTTTTTCGGCCCCTACAGTTTCGCTTTTTGTGCGAGATGATATCTTGCTGTTGCGAAGGGTTAAAGTAAGATATTCACGTTTTGAACCTGTTTTCTCTCCTTTTTCAACATATTCGCGACGTTGAATGGTTGATATTGTAGGAGCATAGGTCGATGGGCGACCGATACCCAGTTCTTCCATTTTTTTTACCAATGATGCTTCGGTATAGCGAGGCGGTTGTTGAGTGTATCGTTGAATTGCTGTTATGTCGCTGGCTATCAGGATATCTCCTTTTTTTAGAGGTGGTAGGATTGCATCGTTTCTATCGTCGATGTTTTCATCATCTCGGCTCTCGATATAAACTTTTAAGAAACCATCAAATTTGATAACTTCACCAGTAGCTATGAAACGCTCTTGACGAGTTGATGGAGCAATATCTATTGTGGTTTTTTCAATAACTGCATCGCTCATTTGAGAAGCAATAGTGCGTTTCCAAATGAGGTTATATAGTTTTTTCTCTTGTGCAGAGCCTTCGATAGTGTGCTTGTTAATGTATGTTGGGCGAATTGCTTCGTGTGCCTCTTGTGCTCCTTTGGCATTGGTGTGATAGTGGCGGACATGTAGATATTCATCGCCAATTTTCTCTTTAATTTCAGCTGAAATAGTGTTGATTGCAAGAGAAGAAAGGTTTACGGAGTCGGTACGCATGTAGGTAATGTGTCCGGCTTCGTAAAGTCGTTGAGCAATCATCATTGTCTGAGAAACGGTAAATCCCAGCTTGCGAGATGCTTCTTGTTGCAAAGTTGATGTAGTAAATGGGGGCGCCGGTGTTTTTTTAACCGGTTTAACATTTATATCTTCAATCTTATATGTTGCACCGATGCAGTCATTGAGCAGTTGTCGTGCAGTATCTTCGTTAGGAAGGCGTTTTGACAAATCGGCTTTAAGACTATTGTTGTCATCAGTAGCAAATGTTGCAGTGATGCGAAAATATTCTTCAGGTATGAAATTTTTAATTTCGGTTTCTCGCTCGGCTATAAGTCGCACTGCAACCGATTGAACGCGACCTGCAGACAATGCAGGTTTAATCTTTTTCCAAAGAACAGGTGATAGCTCAAATCCTACGATGCGATCAAGTACACGACGTGCTTGTTGTGCGTCAACACGATTTAAATCAATATCACGGGGAGCCTCGATGGCATTGAGAATAGCATTTTTAGTGATTTCGTGGAAAACGATGCGTTTAGTATTTTCGGGTTTTAGCTTCAATACCTCGTAGAGATGCCATGCGATGGCTTCTCCTTCACGGTCTTCATCGGATGCGAGCCACACCGTTTCGGCGTCCTTTGCAGCTTTCTTAAGTTCACGCACAAGCTCTTTTTTATCGTCTGGTATTTCATAGACAGGAGCAAAGTTGTTGTCAATGTCAATACTGAAATTCTTTTCTTTCAGGTCGCGAATATGACCATAGCTTGACATGACTTTAAAGTCCTTGCCTAAGAATTTTTCTATTGTTTTTGCTTTTGCGGGAGACTCTACTATTACGAGGTTTTTAAGCATAGTTTTCCTAATTAAAAATTTCAACCGACAAAATTAGGAAAAAGAAATCTAACGGCAGTAGAATTTTTCAAAAAAGGTGTGAAAATAATGAGAAATAGGGGGTTAAAGCCTTTTTATTGCATTTTTTCGATTAAGACAGTAGCATAAGCGGCTATTCCTTCTTTGCGCCCTGTGAAACCAAGGTGTTCGGTTGTCGTTGCTTTAACAGAAACGCAATCTGATGGTATTTGAAGGTCTGATGCGATGTTTTCTATCATTTGAGGAATGTGTGGTAACATCTTAGGGGCTTGTGCAACAATTGTGATATCAACATTTCCTATTTCATAGCCGGCATCAAAGACTAATTCTCTGACACGACGAAGTAGCACGCGAGAGTCAGCTCCTTTGTAGGTGGGATCGGTGTCGGGGAAATGATAGCCTATATCTCGCAATGCGGCAGCGCCGAGAAGTGCATCAGATAGGGCATGAAGGGCAACATCGGCGTCGCTGTGTCCAAGCAGACCAAGATGATAGGGTATTTTTACTCCGGCAATCCACAAGTCGCGATCTTCAACAAGTCGATGCACATCAAATCCCATTCCGATGCGTGTCTTTGCCATGCTGTTTAGTCTTATTTTTTACCAAAAATCTCTTTCAATCCATCCATGTCAAATGAAAGAGTAAATCGCAATGTTTGGTCAAGAGGTGATGTTTGCGCTGTAGCTACCATGTAAGAGGCATCAAGACGAAGCACATTGAGGGCAAAACCTGCTCCTAATCCGAAGTATTGGCGGTTTCCTTTAAATTCATTTTCATGGAAATATCCTGCACGAAGGAAGAATTGTTGATTATAAGAGTATTCGGCGCCGATTGAGTAGGTAATTTCGCGAAGCTCTTCTTTCATTCCTCCGGGAGCGTCATTGAAAGATTTGAATATTCCAGAGATGGGCGACATGTTTTCCCAATCTTCAAGGGCATCAAGATAGGCTTGTTGGCCTTCAGGCGTGTCATCAAAATCCATTTCGCGTGGACGTGTAGGAACAAGAAGTTTATTCAAGTCAACCGCAAGAGTGAGATTATGGTAATCGGCGAGTGGGAATGTAAATGCAGTACCAATGCGCAAGTTGGTCGGGAGGAATGCTGGATCTTCTCCATTATTATAAGAAACCTTTGAACCTATGTTTGAGATGTTCCACCCTAAAGACCATTGGCATTCGTTACGACCTATTATCGGATAAGATGTATAGTAACCGGAGATGTCGGCCGCAAATGCGGATGCTCCCGATGTTTGGTCTCCTGCATAGGAATCGGAAAATCCAAGATCGGAGTAGATATATCGGAATACAATCCCCATAGAGAAACTATCAGATAATTTGCGCGAATAACCTATGTCAACAGCCATTTCATAAGGGTTAAGACTTTGAGTCGTATATCCTTCTCCATCGCTTGTGTTTACTTCGCCTAAAGAGAAATATCTGATAGATGCTGAAACGGCTTGATTGTCATTGTTTCCTATTTTCCAGTAACCGGCGAGGTTGGCAAGGAAGATGTCATTAACAAGTTTTCTTAACCATGGCGTGTAGCTAAGTGATGCTGATGCTTTACTATAAGCAAAAGCATATTTTGAGGGATTCCAGAATTGTGAATTAGCATCAGGATCTGTAGCAACTCCGAGATCTCCCATTGATGCACCGCGAGCATCAGGTGTGATACCTAATGATGTAACACCTGTTTGTATGGGGTTAAATTCGTTTTTGCCTGTTTCTTGGGCTTTTGCCGATATTGCGATAAATAGTAATGCAAAAGCACTTATTGTTAAAGCGTTTAATTGATTTTTCATATAAAGTGGGTATAACTACTTTATATAAACTCAAAAAGATGCTATTTATTGCTTAATGACAATTATTTTTGCTTTTGAAGAGCTTGAATATTGTTTATCGGCGTTTAAAATTGTATAGCAACGATAAATGCCATCGGCAACGGGTTCTCTATTCATGTCTTGTAAATTCCAAGTATAGGGGAAAGTGCAATTTTCTTTGGTGAAGATTGTTTCTCCGTCATTGTTTTCAATGATTAAACGTCCTGAAGGCTCGTTTTTGAAATTGTGGGTGAGCGAAATAGTTGCTTCTGTGCGAGCAGGAGTTTCTGCGATTTCAAGAGCCGATGTTACGGAATTATTTATGACATAGAATGTAATGCTTTTTTCAGTGCGATTGCCGGCATTGTCGGCAACACTCAATGATAGAGTATGTATTCCATCTTCAAGTCCGGCAATTGGGAATTTAATTGAGGATACGCCGTCAATATCAGTAACAATTGTGCCTTTTATCTCGGGAAATGATTTTGAGTTGTCGAGCATGAGAGTTGTTGCAGCCCCTATTGCTATTGATGAATTACATAAACCGGATTCGTCAGGAAGTATTGTTGCATATAGGGTTGTTTCATTACCTACGCAGTCTCCATCACTAAAAGAAGGATAGTCAAGATATAATTTAGAAATCTCGGGAGCTGTAGTGTCAATAACAACTTGAGTTTCGTCATAATCATTTATTAAAAGTTGATTGAAATATCCTTGTGCACTCTTTTTGCTGTCGTTTGATAGAGCATAATAGGATATGCGATTTGAATTTCCTAGGCGTGACGGTATAGGGATGTTTAGTTTGGCACTGAATTTACCGGCAACTACCGGAATAGTTGTCTCAAGAAGAATGTCTTCGTCACAGGTTATTGTGTCTAAAGCATCTCCACCTTGAGTGAGAGTATGTTTGTCTATTGGTGTTTCGTATAGCGTAAGTGTTATTTTGCCATTAAAATCAGTATCAATTATATCATTTGATGTTGTAACTGAGCCGGAAATTATGTTGTTTGCCAATGGGTGTACGCCAACGATTGTTTCATTTGATGTTATTGCCGTATCGTTAATCTTGTCGGTAACAATTTTGTGAGTTGTGAGGTTTAGAGGTAGAGCCGGATCCCCAATCAGATTGAAACACAGATTGTTTATCCCTAAAAATGAATCTCCTATTGTAATTGCTTCTTGTGTTGCTGTATTGTGAGCTTTACGATAGGCATCCCCAATACAATCACCTTTTTGAGCATCGAATATTTGTTGTGCAAATGCGGTGCTGAGATATTGGTTATAATCTTTATATACAGTGCGTGACGCAGCGACAACAGCAATGCTTCCTCCTGTCGCTTTATATAACATTGTCTCAGCGATACCACTATCTTGGCGGTCAAAACTTAATGCATCGCAAGTGGCAAAGAAAGTAATGGGATAGATGTTGTAACTGGTTTCTTTGGCATATCTATTGTGCCAAAGGTCTTCACTTGTGAAAGAGTCGGGCTTTCCATGTCCTGTGTAACAGAGATAAAGTTGTCCGTTTGTAAGAGCTCGTGATATTGCCTCGCGAGCAGCAACAGCATCATTGTTAGTCCATGGATATAGAGAGTTATAAACTTTAGTGATTGTTGTGTGAGGAGCGTATTTTATTATAGAGTCAGCCAATGCTTCTGTTTGATGCAAGTGACTATTTGAGTCTCCATCATCACACATGAGTAATGCACGATTTTGTGAAATATTAGTTGGCGGATTTTGGAAGTAGTCAAGTACTTTTTGGTTTATGTTTTGTGCATGGTCTGCTCTGTTTGCCGGTATGCGGCTGACAGCAATATCCATGAATGTATAAGGTATATTTGCTTGAGTATAAGAATCGTTTAGCATCCCAAAATATGAGTCGGCACAATATACGAGTGATTTATCGTTGACTTCTGTCGCTGATTCACATTGATATGTGAGTAATAAATCCTCGTTATTATATATTAGTCCGCGGTTATCATAAGATCCGGCTCCATAGAAAAGTAGATATTTAAATGTTGAAGCATTGCGGTCATAGAACATTTTGGCCACACGTCTATATGCTATAGCCGAAGGTGTGCCGGATGAAAATTCGTTGAAAATTTCTTCTTGTTCAAGAACTAATACTTTCATCCCTTGATATTTATTGTGAATTTCTGCTAATTGTAGAGCATATTGCTTCATTGATTTGTTGGTAATAATGAGCATTTCAGGAGCAGAATTAGCATGAATATTTTGGTTTGGTACATCACAAACATATTCAACCGGATATTGTTCTTTTGTTGGGTCAAAGGCAATGAGATAGGCATGACCATTAGAGTTGGAAGAATATTTTTTCTCAAATGAACCCTTTAGTATCCCTGTTTCGCTGTTGAAATTAGTTTTATACGCAAATACGTTAGTGGGAGAAGATACGTTCCATACTTGAATGTTTTCATTTGCTTCTTTTATCGAAAATGCAGTATTTGAATTTACTTCGGAAAATATCATGCGCATTTGAGCTTGATCGCCCATTTTGTTAAAGCGGTAGTAAGCGAACGAAGCATAGTCTATTGCGGCAAAATTATAAGACGAAAGTGTAGAAGGTATTGAGGCTGTAAATATATATTCTGGATTATCATTGTTTTTCATTTTGATATTCATAGTTCCATTATTGGCCATGTAATATTTGCTTGATTCCGAATATGTTGTAGATACAGGTCGATGTAATTCATAGGTTATTTCTAATCCATTTGTCTGTATGTTTAGCGCAAATCCCGAAGGGGCATTAGCTGCCCAATAATAATTAAATTGACCGAGTTTTGTTGTATCTGCATTTGTAACATTAAAGGCGAAGTCTTGAATTGGTTGTTTCTTGAAATCTGTTCCAAAGAAACGATAACCTCCGTTAGCAGGACATGTTTTTTCCAATTCGATGATTTGTAGAGAATTGTGATTTTCGCGAGTTTCGGTTGTATAAGAATTGACGTAATAAGATGATGGTGCTTTAGAATCTGTTGGATTGGCATCACTAAGCAGATAATATCCTGAGTTGGAGTATGTATTCCGTTTTATCGATGGTTTATAAATATCTCCTGTTAGATCAAATCTTTCTCCCCCTTCGGCATAGAAACAGATTTTATCATCAGTTCGATATACCGGTTGAGCAGGAAGATCGTCAGGAAGTGATGTGTCAAAGGTGTTTTTGAGTAAAACACCGCCATAACCATATATGCTGACGTTTTCAGGATTAGAAAAACCCATTTCAAGGAGTTGCTCATGGGAAATTTCATGTATTCCAGTATTGCTTACTTTAATCTTTACCCAACGGCCTTTTGCGAGTTTGGACTCAGTTGTATAATATGTAGAAACATATGCATTAGTAATCAAGCTAAAACAGAATGTAAATAATCCGGTAAGAAGGATTCGATATAAATGTCTTTTGTCCATATTTGGAGCGATTATGCGGTTATATGCTTATTTGATTCTAAAATTAATACATTCATTATTGTTTATCTTTCCTACTATGATATCATCAATCTTGAGTTCCGATTGATAATTTAATTTAGCGGGAATTAGAATATCTCCAATTTTAAATGTAAAATATTTGCTTAGTTGTTTTATTGAGTTGTCAATCTCTATATTGGAAGTGTTGATTGTCGCTTCAAAATTTCCAATGCTGATTTTTATTTGCTCTTGAATAGTATCAATTGGTTGCCAATCACCCAAAATTACCGCGCCATCAAATGATGTGCCGATATTAGATGCTATTTTGGCAGTTGATAATTGCTTGATTATGTCAACCGGAATCGTTCTGAGGCAAAGTGTTATAGCATCGTAATAGCGGTTTGCAAATTTTTCAGCAACGTTTTTCCCTAATCGGTTAATTCTAACAGCGATATTGAGGTCATATATCCATTTTGATGAAAAGTTTGGCAAAAAAAATGGCTTGTGGTCCTTTATGACCGCTGAATCGGGGATTATATCTACTGCAATCGGTTCTGAGATTGGGGCCCCGAGATTACGATTTAATGCCATTATTTTCATTGTTTACGATATTTTTGAGAGCCGAGTCGGTTATACATCACAGCAAGATGTGAATATATAGATGTGTTTTGGATAACTATTCCTTCAGTTACGCGAATGCGAAATGGCGTAAAGTTCCATAATGCTTTAATCCCTGCATTTGTCATTAAATCAGCAACTTCTTGAGCTTTATCAACAGGGACCGCAACAATACCTATTTCGGCATTGTTTTTTTTGCGTTGCATTTCTAAATCGCTTATATCGAAAATGGGAACGTTGCAAATTGATGTGCCAACGATTGCTGGGTTTACATCAAAACCTGCAACAATATTTAACCCATAGTTTGATAATCCGGAATCTTGAATTAAGGCTGCGCCAAGGCTCCCTACTCCTAAGATAATAGCGTTGTGTACTTCTTTAAATCCTAAAAAATCTTGCAGTTCACGTTCAAGAGTTTTTACCTCATATCCGATGCGAGTTTTTCCCTTAATATTGAGAAATGAGAGGTCTTTAGCGATTTGTGATGCATCAACATTTAACTCCTTTGATATTTGAGTGGAAGATACATATTCAACGTTGTTTGCACGGAGCAGATTAACATATGCCAGATACCAAGGAAGTCTCCTAAGCGTTGGCTCAGGAAGAAATTCGCGAGAAATGTTTTTATTATCTGACATAATGTGAATTATATATTATTATAATAACAAGCAAAGATAATAAGATTTGAGAAATTTCGCAAATCTTATTATCTCTGTATGTTTTAAATATAGATTTTACTATTGAGCAGCTACAGCTAATTTCTTTGATCCTGTTGCGAAATGTTCACCATCGGTAGTGATTTCTGCTTTGTAGATGTATATCCCTCGAGGTACCCGACGCCCTGCCATGTCGCATAAATCCCATGTAACGGGGAATGAACGTAGCATGTCGTTGCGTCCACTTTGCGTAGTTGTCCATTCAAGTTTTCCCATTAGGTTGTAAACAGAGATTGTAATTGTGGCTTTTGCATCAGGACGATTATGAGTAATATAGAAATTTGCTTCTGTTGTAGCAGGATTTGCATCGGAATAGATGTCATAAATTTTTGGGGTAAGCCCATTCTGAACATAAAATTCAATTGTCTCTTCGGCAACATTTCCTGATGTGTCCCATACTCTTAGACGTAATGTGTGATTGCCTTCAGCAAGATTGCTAATGGGATAGGTAATACTTCCCGATACGACATCGGATGATGCTTCAGGTGTGTAGTATTGGGATACATTGGTATAGGTTTTATTCCCATCGAGTGTTAATGTCATCTGATGTCCAATGCCGGCTGATGAAATGTTGATACCTTTGTCGTCTGATATATTGGCAATTACCATAGGAGATTCGTTGACTTTATCTCCGCTTTTGAATGATTCATGATTAAGAAAATATGACGATATTATAGGGGATTCGTTGTCGTCCTCGGCTGTTTCGTCATATCCCCAAATGTAAAAGTTTCGATTGCAACCTATTGCCTCGATGTTATTATTATGTGCATACATGCTTAATGCCGCAGGTCGATAATTATCAGCAATTTCAGATGGCATGAAAACTTTCATTTCAAATTCTCCATTAATAATAGAATCGCGTCCTATGTATAATTTGTCTCCTTGTTCTTCAAATGTAACAGGTTCTCCTTTTTCGCCGTAGCCATTGGATGTTACACTTTTTTCGGCATCATACATTGTGGCGGTTAAAATTCCATTGAAATCGTTCATTTTTATACCCGTGGGATTGTATATTGAGCCTTTTAGTGTAACCTCTTGACGAGCATGTATTTCTGGTTGATTACTATCTGTAATATGCTGTCCATTGATTTCCTCTAACGCGATTATTGGAGAAGGTGAAGCAAATCTCATTGCGGGATCTCCCATCAGTGAAAATCGTAGTTTATTTTCATCGGAGAGTATTGAATTTTTTGTCTGTCGAAGTATTTCTCCAATGGGAAGGAATTCACCATTGTTGTCGCGAGAGAAAATATATTTTGCTAAAGTGGATGATAAAGTGCCATTATTTGAAATATAGACTGGACGGCTTGCGCTTATGGCGGAAATGACACCCCCATCAGGATTTTGGAATAGTATTTCTGCTCCGGATAGAGCATCGGCATCCCATCTCATAAATTCGCATGTTGCAGCATATAAGATTGGTAAACGTTTAAGGTATAGATTGCTTATGTCATTTGCTGTGAGTAAATGTTCGTGGGATAAAGTTGAGGTGTTGGCATGACCAATATAGTTCCACCATAATACACCTTCATCTAATCTTTGAAGCATTTGTGTGCGAGCCATAGGGTATTTACCATCCTCCATTTCATAAGCATCTGTATATATCTTGTTGTAGAAGAATTCTTTACCAAATATGGAATTCTTCATGAAATTGTACATCGTTTCGGTTTGTTTCATGTGAATTCCGTTGTCTTGGTCGTCGGCAATTAAGAGAATTTGATTTTTCCATGAGTCTTTGATGGAATTATTTACGTATCCATATAATTTGTCAACAACTTTTTTTGCTTCACTTGAAGACCTGACCGGCATGCGCCCGATGGCAATGCACATGTTATTGCCACTGATATTAGCTCCCGAATTGTCATCCAGATAAGAGATTATATCATCACTTGAAAATGAATCATTGTCGTTCAATCCTCCTTCTGTTTGCCAGATTGGCATTGTGGGATATCCCAGAGCCGCAACTGTTGGTGTCAGATGACGATTATCATAAGTGCCTCTACCCATTAATAGGGCATATTTGAGTTTCGAGGAATTTGCATCGGCATTTCCTCTGTCCCAGAACATTTTTAGTAATTTTCGAAATGCATTTACATCGGGAACTCCAGAAGAGAATTCGTTAAATACTTTGTCTTGTGAAACGACGAGTACTTTTAATGAATCGGCTGAGTTCCTATGAAGGTTGGCAATGCGCTCGGCTTGTGATTGCCAATCACTGATAGTGAATATAACCATATCAGGTACTTCTTCGGCATGAATATTTTGGTTGGAAATATTCCCGACGAATGTCGGCTCTAAGAAAGAACTATTTTCATTCCATGCGACGTATTCACGTAATCCGGTATAATCATTTGTCCATTTTAAGATATTGCCATCAAGCGTAGTATTTAGTTTAAATATTGCTTGTGGATTTGTTACGTCCCAAACATGAGTGTGTTCGCTTGCATTTGATAATACAACCGATGGGTTTGATGAGTTGAAAATTAATTTGCCATTGTTTAGCTTTATGGCGCGAGTGTAATTTAAGGAGATATAATTTAAACGAGCAAGATGTATTGTAACAGAAGATTTATATGTTATACCTAATGTTAATCTATCACCTGAAATGTCAATGCTTTTAAGAAAAACACCTTCTGAACCAAATGAATATGTGTCATTGTTTGTTGCTTTGATAATGTCATTGGATGGAATGTTTTCGCCATTGACGGATATGTTGAGATAAGAAGATGAGTTAAATGTTTTTGTTACAAATGAATATTTTAAAGAAACTGTTGGCTCTACCTTATCTGTCAGCGTAAAATTGAAATTTTGTGAGTTGTTATATTTAAAGTCCTCGCCAAGGAGTAGATGTCCTGTCGCGCCGGGACTATATGAATCTTTTTCGTGATATATTGATTCGGTAAATGTTGTTGCACAATCGGCTGTTGCTGTAGCTGAGCCGATTGTTGGCATTTCTTTTATTTCAACCTCTTTGTCGCTAAGAAAATAGTAGCCAACAGTTGAATAGGGATTAATCGAGTGGGTATAGGGTATTGATTCTCTATCCCATTTTGCTACCCCTTGTGCGTAAAACACCAATCCTTGAGCGGTTTTTACCGAGGGGATTAATGGTAAATCGTCAATGTAAGAGTTGTTTAGAAGATTAGGTAGTTGTTGCCCGCCATATCCATAAATATGTACTTTTGAAGGATCGGAGAAGCCCCATTTTTGTAAATTAGAGTTGGAGATTAAATACATCCCTGTTTCGGAAACGCTTATTTTTACCCAACGACCATCTTTTAGAGCCGATTCAGAGACGTATGTGTCAAGAGGGAGTGCATGAACATTTAATGGCAGGTAGATGGATACTACCGAGATGATAGCAAAAACTATGAGTGATGTTATATTGTAGCGTTTTGAGTTCATGAGTAAATAATAATAGAGCATTTGAGCCTATAATTGCTATCACTAATAACGTTGATTTTGGCTGTTTATTGTGATTGCTTTTGAATTGAGTCTATCCAAAGTTCCCAATCCTTGCGAGAGCCATTAAATGTGTTGAGATCAGTGTCCTCTGAAATGCCATCAATAGAGCCTTTGTGACTATGTTGCCAAAAGAGCCATTTCTCGTCAATGGGAGGGTTTGTGAAGGAGCATATCCACAGCGGATATTCGTCAAATCTCCCTTTTATAAAACGAGTGAATCCTTTTTTATTGGTGTAAAGCATGAGAGGCTGATTGTTTTCTTGCAGTGTGTTGATTAGAATAGATAGTTGTGAGATGATTGTTTCTGTTGGGATGTTCTTGTTATTGGTAAATTCTTCAATATCAATAACAAACGGCAGGTCAAAAGACTTCCCTTTTATGCTGTTGAGAATGTTTAATGCTTGTAGCTTGCCATCAATATTAAATCTAAAAAAGTGATATGCCCCAACTTTTAATCCGGCTTTTCGGGCATTGTTATAGTTATCATGAAAACGAGAGTCTTTAAAAGTAGCACCTTCAGTTGCTTTAATGAAAACAAAATCGATGCCTGATTGGGCAATTTTGATGAAGTCGATATCTCCATTGTGGGCTGAAACATCAATTCCGGATATGGGATATTGCTGTAAATCAATATCAATGTGGCGTCTTTTTCCTAAGCAACACCAATATATCGCACCGATTGTTGTCAGCACAATTATTGAGAGTGATATTGTGAATAATAGTCGTTTCATTTTAATGGTGGGATTGCAAAGGTAATCTATTTAATTGAATTGGTGTTGTTGTGCCGAGAAATTATTGCTAAATTTGCAGATTAAAACAATAAAAAATGAGCGTAATAGATATAATAATTCTAATTATTTTTGTTGGTGCCATTATATATGGATTATATAGAGGGGTTATAGCGCAATTAGGCTCGCTTGGCGGAATATTATTGGGTATTTTTGCATGCCGATTGTTTGGAGATTATGCAACTGAAGTAATGTCAAATATCCTGCCTGTAATGACATCAGATGCTGAAACAACAGCCTATGTAAATAGTATTATAGGTAATGTCCTGTTGTTTATTGTAGTATATGTTTTGGCAAGTCTCATTGCAAAACTCATGCGTAAGATTACACATGCACTGTGTTTGGGGTTGATTGATCGTTTAATAGGTGCTGTGTTTTGTATATTTAAATGGTTCTTTGTATTTAGCATTGTGCTGAATTTATGGCAAGTGCTTTCTCCGGAAACAAATGTTGTAAGAATGTCAACATTGGCTGATGGTATAGCAATTCAAACTATAATAGATTTAGCACCAACATTGTTTGGCTCAATATCACAATTGTAATGTTGTAACAACAAAAGAATAATGAGATTGTTAAATATCAAGAGAGATATTAATTAGAAAGAATAATGACAGAAAACTCAAATATAATCAATGATGTTACCTCTGGTGAGTATAAGTATGGATTTGTAACAGACATTGATACAGAAATTATCCCTAATGGAATAAATGAGGATGTTGTGCGTCTGATTTCCCAAAAGAAAGGTGAGCCTGAATGGTTGCTTGAATTCCGTTTGAAGGCCTATCGCTATTGGACCACCCTTGAGATGCCTACATGGGCGCATCTTGACATCCCTCCTATAGATTACCAAGCAATAAGTTATTATGCCGCTCCTCGCAAGAAGGAAGGACCTAAAAGTCTTGATGAGGTAGATCCCGAATTGTTAGACACCTTTAACAAACTTGGAATTTCTCTTGAAGAACAAAAGTTGCTGTCGGGAATGGCTGTTGATGCTGTAATGGACTCTGTGTCAGTGAAAACTACTCACAAAGAAAAATTAGCCGAACTTGGTATTATATTCTGTTCATTCTCTGAAGCAGTAAAAGATTATCCCGATTTGGTAAAACGTTACCTCGGTTCAGTGGTTTCTTATCGCGACAATTTCTTTGCGGCATTAAATTCGGCTGTGTTCTCCGACGGGTCATTTGTATATATCCCTAAAGGAGTGCGTTGCCCAATGGAACTTTCTACATATTTCCGTATTAATGCATCGGGTACAGGACAATTTGAACGCACGTTGATTGTAGCCGATGATGATGCCTATGTGAGTTACCTTGAAGGGTGTACAGCTCCCATGCGTGATGAAAACCAACTGCATGCTGCGATTGTAGAGATTGTTGTTGAGGATCGTGCCGAAGTTAAATACTCTACTGTCCAGAATTGGTATTCAGGAGATAAAGACGGAAAAGGTGGGGTATATAACTTTGTTACAAAACGTGGCTTGTGTCGCGGTGATTACTCAAAACTCTCATGGACACAAGTAGAGACTGGCTCGGCTATCACATGGAAATATCCAAGTTGTATTCTTGCCGGTGAAGGAGCGGTGGGAGAATTTTACTCTGTGGCAGTAACAAAAAATCATCAACAGGCCGATACCGGAACAAAGATGATACACACCGGTCGCAATACTCGTAGCACGATTGTATCAAAGGGTATTTCAGCAGGATATAGTCAGAATTCCTATCGAGGTCTTGTAAAGGTCGCTCCAAATGCCGATGGCTGTCGCAACTACACCCAATGCGATAGTTTGTTACTTAGTTCGCATTGTGGTGCACACACATTCCCTTACATTGATGTCTTGAATGATACTGCAGTTGTTGAGCATGAAGCAACAACATCGAAGATTAACGAAGAACAAATATTCTATTGTAACCAGCGTGGTATTCCCACTGAAGAGGCAATAGGATTGATTGTTAACGGATATGCTAAAGAAGTAATGAATAAACTGCCTATGGAGTTTGCAGTTGAGGCACAAAAACTGCTTCAAATCACCCTTGAGGGCTCAGTAGGATAACATATAGAAAAATAAAGACTATGGACAATATATTATTAGAGGTAAAAAACCTTCATGCCGGAATAGAAGGCAAAGAGATTTTGAAAGGGATTAATCTTACAATACGTCCAGGAGAGGTACATGCAATCATGGGACCCAATGGCTCGGGAAAGAGTACTCTTTCATCAGTATTGGCAGGACACCCTTCGTTTACAGTAACTGAAGGTGAAGTGGATTTTCATGGTAAGAATCTGTTGGAACTATCTCCGGAAGATCGTTCACATGAAGGCTTATTTCTCTCATTCCAATATCCGGTAGAGATTCCCGGTGTGTCAATGGTTAATTTCATGCGTGCGGCAATAAATGAGAAACGCAAATATTTCAATGAACCTGCATTGTCGGCAAGTGATTTCTTGAAATTGATGCGTCAAAAGCGTGCCATTGTAGAGTTGGATAATAAATTGGCATCTCGCTCGGTAAACGAAGGCTTTTCAGGTGGCGAGAAGAAACGTAACGAGATATTCCAAATGGCAGTTCTTGAACCACGCTTGTCTATCCTTGACGAGACTGATAGCGGTCTTGATATTGATGCATTGCGCATTGTAGCCGGTGGGGTAAACAAATTAAAAACTGAAGATAACGCAACAATCGTTATTACTCACTATCAACGATTGCTTGATTACATTAAACCTGATTTTGTTCATGTGCTTTATAAAGGTCGCATTGTGCGCACAGGTGGTCCTGAACTTGCACTTGAACTTGAAGAAAAGGGTTATGACTGGATTAAGCAAGAAATAGATAATCAATAAGGATATGGGTTCAATTGATCAATATCTCGATTTATATAAAGAAAATCGCGATGCGATAAATGCTCATTCTGCCGATGTGCTGAATAGCTTTCGCGAAGTAGCGTTTAACGCAATTGGCGACAACCAATTACCTAAACGTGGAGCGGAAAGCTATGAAAAGACATCTATAGATGAGATGTTTGCTCATGACTATGGGGTAAATATAAATCGCATGGATATCCCGGTAAATGTTGCGGCATCGTTTAAATGCGATGTGCCAAACATGAGTACTTGGATGTCATTTATAGTAAATGATATGTTCCATGCTTCACCTTCTTCAAGAAACAAAATGCCAGAAGGGGTAATTGTTGATTCTCTTGCTCGCGTAGCAAGTGAATACCCCGAGTTGGTCGCAAAATATTATGGAACAGTAGCTCCTCTTGAAGACTCCGGAGTGGCGTTGAACACATTGCTTGTGCAAGATGGTGTTATGATTTATATTCCACGAGGAGTTAAACTTGAAAAATCATTGCAACTTGTCAACATCTTTAGTTCTCCCATTGATTTGATGGCGGTACGTCGTTTGTTGGTTGTATTGGAAGATGATGCCGAAGCACAATTGCTTGTGTGTGATCACACTCAAGATAGCGAGCATAAATATCTCTCATCGCAAGTGATAGAAATCATAATGGGTGAGCGTTCTCGTTTTGAAATTTATGATATGGAAGAATCGTCGGCTACAACATCTCGATATTCCCGATTGTTTGCTCGTCAGGCTGCAGGATCTAACTTGTTGATTAATGGCACGACATTGATGTGTGGCACTACCCGCAACGGTTACGATATAGATATCGTGGGTGATGGCTGTGAAACATTGCTCGCCGGAATGGCAATTGGAACAGATCACCAACACGTTGACAACTGCTCTAATATAAACCACAAAGCATCTCGTTGCCATAGCTCGCAATTGTTTAAATATGTGCTTGACAATGAGTCGACAGGAGCATTTGAAGGTAGTATTTTGGTTGCGCCAAATGCAACATATACCGAGGCTTATCAATCTAATCGTAATCTACTTGCGTCAACATCGGCCAAGATGCACGCAAAACCTCAACTTGTAATATATAATGATGAGGTAAAATGTAGCCATGGTGCAACAACCGGGCAATTGGATGCTACGGCATTATTCTATATGCGCTCTCGCGGTATTTCTGAAAAAGAAGCACGATTGATGTTGATGCAGGCGTTTATGGTTGATGTTATTGATACTGTGCGCATGGAAGGCTTGCGAGATCGTTTACGTCATTTGGTTGAAAAACGTTTCTATGGACAGCAAATGCTATGCGGAGAGTGTAGTGTTTCATGTCATGAACATAAATCATGATAGAATATGGAATTGTATGATGTAAATGCTCTTAGGGGCGACTTCCCTATATTAAATCGTAAGGTATATGGGCATCCGCTTGTGTATCTTGATAATACTGCAACCACACAAACACCTCGTTGTGTAGTTGATGCGATAGAAAATGTCTATTATAACACAAAAGCCAATGTGCATCGTGGTGTGCACACACTTTCTCAAGAAGCTACAGATTTGCAAGAGGCAACTCGCGAGCGTGTGAGAGAGTTTATTAATGCTAAATCTACAGAAGAGATTGTCTTTACCCGTGGGACTACCGAGGCTATAAACCTTGTCGCTTCATCCTATGGGGATCTTTTAGAAAATGGCGATGAGATAATCTTAACTGTGATGGAGCATCATGCCAATATTGTCCCATGGCAACTATTGGGGCGTCGCAAACGCATTATTTTGCGTGTGGTCCCCATAAATGAAAAGGGGGAATTGGACATAGTAGCATATCGCTCGTTGTTTAACGATCGCACAAAGCTCGTTGCCGTATGCCATGTTTCAAATGTTTTAGGTACGGTAAATCCTATAAAAGAGATGATTGTTGAGGCTCATAACAATGGTGTCCCTGTCCTTGTTGATGGAGCGCAAGCGATTTCTCACATGAAAGTGGATGTGCAGAATCTTAATGCCGACTTTTATGTCTTCTCATCTCACAAAATGTATGGACCATCGGGAGTTGGTGTCTTATATGGCAAGAAATATCTTCTTGAAATGATGCCCCCATATCAAGGTGGAGGTGAAATGATAGGTCAAGTGAGCTTTGAACACACTACATTTGCCTCCCTCCCTTTTAAATTTGAGGCAGGAACACCTGACTTTGTTGATATTGCAGCCTTTCACACAGCAATTGATTATATGACATCAATAGGGGTAGAACGTATTGCTGCACATGAACATGAACTACTTCAGTACACCACCGAAAAGATGATGGAAATACCTGGTATGCGCATTTTCGGGATCTCATCTGACAAGTGTGCGGTAATATCATTTCTCATAGGCAATGAACACCATTACGACATAGGTATGTTGCTTGATAAATTAGGTGTGGCTGTGCGCACAGGGCATCATTGTGCCCAACCGCTAATGTCGGCATTAGGTATTGAAGGAACAGTCAGAGCGTCATTTGCTATGTATAATACAAAAGCGGAAGCCGATGCATTTATAGCCGCCCTCCGCCGTGTATCATCGATGTTGGGTTAAGATTTACTCTTCGTCGGGGTATTTTCGATAATATTCCTCAAGAATATTCTTTACATTGAAGTAAAAACCTGCGGGGTCTTTGTCCTTTTTCTTTTGAATAGTTATATAGTCAAAATAGGGATTGACAAATTCCTGGGAGTCGGCGATATATCCAAGCGAATTGATGAGCGTGTACTCATTCTTTGGAATTACTACATACCATGCATTTTCTTGGTCAAGACCTGTCCCTGATGAAACTATTGCTTCAAGAAGATGATTGAGGCGATATTGCCAAATGTTGGCAAGGTGAATCTTTTTCTTTTCTCTCAAAGCATAGATGAGGAAATTCATTTGTTGCAAATCAAATGGATTATCCTTTAATGACAATTCAGCATATTTTATGATTGTATCACATTCGGCTCGGCTATGCTTTGTTTTGTAATAAAGGCTCTCAATCTTGTCAGAGAACTCTGAACGGCGATAGGGATTATAGTCCTCTTGAAAAATGTAGCCATAATATAGATGGCGATACTCGTCGTGTTGCATGAGAGTATCGTTTCGTTCATATTTTTGTAGCAGTTTAGGATAGAAATATTTAGATTTGGGATTATTTACCTCTTCTTCTATCTTTTTCATGTCGGGAGTCTCCACCTTTATTTTCTTTTCTTTAGGAGCGGCCGATGCTGATAAAGCAAAGCAAGAGAATAACAAAATCATATATATATGTATATAGCGCATAGTCAATGAATTTCAGATTATAGTTTGCAATTTTACAAATTTAGTGAAATTATTTTGTAGAAACTGCCCTCTTCAATAATTTAAATAAGCATTAACAGACTTTGATTATTATAGGATAGCGGAGACTTCTTTGAAAGCGTAGGTGCGTGAGCGGTCTTTGTCGTCTTTGAGAGTGAGCAATCCAGAGGGTGCAACATCAATAATGCGTGCGTTAAAACGCTCGTTGGTTGTTGTGTCTTGGTAAAGATAATATCCATCATTGCGCCATAATAGTTTAATATAGGAGTTGTGCAATTCCGGTAATAAATCAGTATTGTTGTATTTATCCATGAGCAGTAGAATTTCACAACAGATATCGTCAAGCAGTGAGTCTAATTCTGTTTCTTTGCCAATGAGGTTGTATAGCGAAATGGGGTTTGGAGCATCGGATAGAAATTTTTGTTGGTTAACATTAATCCCTATACCTGCAATGGAGTAATTTATTGAACTGCCCATTAATGAGTTTTCAATCAATATCCCACATATTTTCATATCATCGACATAAATATCGTTGGGCCATTTAATCACGACTTTATTGTGCGGAATGTGTTTTTGCAATGTTGTTGTTATTGCAATGGAAACAATTTCAGAAATTGCAAATTGTTGTCGCGCATCTATCGTTCCCGGACGCAAAAATATTGAAAATGTAAGGTTTTTTCCAGGCTCGGCTTCCCACGAATTACCACGTTGACCTCTTCCTGCAGTCTGCTCGATGGTAGAGACAACAGTCCCATGCTCGCTGTCAGATGCAATCTCGGCAAGATAGGAGTTGGTGGATCGAGTTGATAAGAGTTTGATATATGTGGGCTTGGTTTTCATTCTTTTAAATTAGCAATCAAATATGTTGCCATGAATAGAATTAAAATTCCTAACACTGAATAAATTATGCGTGAAACACGACGAGATAATCGACTTGTATATAATCGTGCATTGGAACTATTGAAAAACCAATCCCAATTGGCTATAGAAGCTAAAATGGATAGGAGTCCCACTATAGCTAATATTGCTGCAGTGATTATTGTACCTACTGTCAATGACATTATTGCACTGAACGAGATATTATCAACTGACGAGTGTCGTCATCTTTGATCTTGATTTCAACTTTTACTGTGTCGTAGGGTAGAATATCCTCAATGCGTTCAGACCATTCAAGGAGACACAATGCTCCTGAATCAAAGTAATCTTCAATTCCTATGTCAAAGGCTTCTTCGAGATTTTCGATGCGGTATAAATCAAAGTGGTAAATCAATTCTGCTGTAGTGTCAGAGCGGTATTCATTTACGATAGAGAAAGAAGGAGAATTAGTGGTATCTTCTTCAACTCCAAGTACGCGGCAAAGAGCATTGATAAATGTGGTTTTGCCGGCACCCATGTCGCCATAGAATGCAAATACGGTGTCGTCTCCCATGAGGTTGACAAATTCTTTTGCCGCAGCTTCGATATTATTGAGTGAAGTAATATTTATTATATCCATAATATATAAATTTTGTTTAAAACTGAGTTATTGTTATTTCTTTTCCGGATCTGAGGGGTAGGAGATGCGGGCATGATACATTGTGCGCAATCGAGAGATGAAAGACTCCTTAATCTCTCTTACATCTTTAAATGATAGGAGAGAATCATTGTGTAGTCCATCGGCAATTTGTGAGTCAATCAAGCGATTTACGAGATTTTCGATAGCTTCAGGAGTGTGGTCGGGAAGCGAGCGAGAGGCAGCCTCAACGGTATCTGCCATCATCAGGATTGAGGTCTCTTTAGATTGAGGATTTGGACCGGGATAGATGAAAGATGCAGTATCTACCTCTTCGTCGGGGTGCTGATTGCAATAGGTGTTATAGAAATATTTAGCCTTTCCACATCCATGATGTTCCGAAATGAAATTTTTAATCACAGAGGGGAGTTTTGCTTTTTCGGCACGTTTGAGCCCATCGGTTACATGGGCAATCACGATGCGAGCGCTTTGCAATGGATTTAGAGCATCGTGAGGATTTACTCCATGCTGGTTCTCGGTGAAGAAAGCAGGATTTGTTATTTTGCCAATATCATGATATAATGCTCCGGCTCTCACTAATTGTGCATTAGCCCCAATGCGATGGGCTGCTTCATAAGCGAGATTGCTCACCGACAATGAATGTTGGAACGTGCCGGGGCACTCTTCCGATAGTTCACGGAGCAAAGGGTTGTTTATGTCGGATAGTTCGACCAAAGTAACGATAGAGGTAAATCCGAAAAGTTTCTCAAAAACAAATATAAGGATATAGGCAAATGAGATGAGAACTGAGTTAATGGCGAAAATTCCAAATATGCGCAAGTCGATGCCTGATATTGTCCCGGAACTGATGACTTCGACGGCAATATAGGAAAGGCTATAGGCTGTGAAGACAAGGAAGGCCGTTTGTATAAGTTGCGAACGTTTTGTCAATTCTTTTAAGGAGTAAATAGCTGTTACTCCGGCAATGAATTGAACAAAAATAAATTCAAATGCGACATTGGCGATACAAGAACAGAGCATAGTCTCGATTATGAGACAGAATAAAGCAGTTCGTGAGTCGAAGAACACCATCATCATAATGGCTATGATGGTGAATGGGACAAGGTATAGCCCATTGGTAAATGTGTTTTTCATTGCAACGGCAAACACGACAAATCCGGTAATCATGAGCATGATGAAAAGCATGGCGCGTGTGTTCTCAAACAATTCGCGTCGCATGAAATAAAGATAATAGAACAATGCCGAAAGCAAGATGAGCACAAAAAGCAATTGTCCTAAAATGGGGTATAACTGTTGATGTTTATTGGCTTTGCGTTCCAATAACATTTGCTCATAGGTTTTCAGTATTGTGTATAATTGAGGTGTAACCTTTTCTCCACGATCAATAATGCGTTCGCCATTTTGTATGATACCTATTGGTGCCATTGCTTTTTGGCATATATCTTGATATAGTCGTTCTGACTCAATGGAGTCATAAGTAATGTTAGGAATTAAGAATTTAGATAGTTCGGTAGAAGAAATCGTAGTATTGAAAGTCTCGGATTTTAATAAACTATCCATTGTTGTATAGGCAATGCGAGCTGATAGAATATTGTTTGTTGGTGAATTTATAATGCGATTACCATCGATAAACCTCATTCGTGAAAGTTTGCCTGATGAAATCTTTTGGTAGGTGTTAAGGTCTACGATGCCATTATCGTAGATTGTTCTAAGAGAGTTTATTAGTTTTGTTTTTTCGGCGGGAGATATTGAACTATTGGAATTTAATGTTTTATGATAGGCATTAATTGCTTTATCACTCACTACTGTGTTGCGTTGATATACCGGGACAAATGTATTGTCAATACTGTCTTTTATCTCTTTTGCTCTGATAGAGTCAAGTTGTATGGGTACATCAAAAGGAGCTGTGAGTAGAGAGTAATTCCAAGGACGATTAATTTCATATATAAATTGTCGTTCATTATTTCGTGGTAGAAAATAGAGAATAATTCCGGCAGAGATGATAAACATCAATGAACGTGTGATAGTTTTTTTTGAGAGAGTTTTCATATTAAAACGTTTTATAAAAAACAATTAATATATGCGATTGGCTTGTTTTACACCATTAATTTTTTTGACTTTGGAGCAAAGGTCGTTAACCACTTTTTTGTCTTCAACTAATACAGTCAGATCGCAATGGAACACCTCGTTTTCAGCTTCAATATCAAGTCGGCGTATGTTCAACGCAAGATGTGTTGAAATCATTTGGATAAGTTCATGAAGAATTCCCATTCGATCAAGACCTTCAATGTGAATGTGGGCAAGGAAAGTCCCTTTGGTTGTTTCCCATTTGGTTGACACGATATTAGGACCATAGCTCGCTTTTAGTGATTGTGCACGTGGACAATCAAGGGAGTGGATAGTTACCTCGTTGTTTTCGTCAACAAAGCCTAATACCTCATCACCCGGAATAGGTCGGCAACAATCGGCAATTAAGAAATTTGCATCGCCGTGTTCGTCATAATGAAGGATATAGGTTTCTTTTTTGTTGATTTTTGGTCGAGGGATTTTTTTCTCTTCTATATTCTCCTCTTTTTTGTTCCCTATGCGGAATAACTTAGAAAGTATTGATGGCGATGACTGTTTGAACCCTTTAACAAGACTATCGTCAAGAACAATATCACCTTCTCCAAGGTGTAGGAATAATTCTTCTTTATTGTGAAGTTTGAGTTGACCAAGTATTTTAGTTGCAACTTCGTTGGTCGAGGTAATATCGTGTTTCGCTAAAAATGCGTCATATAATTCTTTCCCCTTTTCTATAGCCGGGTGTTGAGCCTTGCGTAGTGCTGCTCTTAATCGAGTTTTTGCCTTAGCAGTATTAAGGAAGTTAATCCATTCAGCTTGTGGATTTTGAGATTGTGAAGTGAGTACTTCAACTTGGTCGCCACTCTTTAGCTTGTGAGAAAGAGGGACAAGTTTGTGATTTACTTTACCTGCGATACAATGGATCCCTAATTGAGAGTGTAATTCAAATGCGACATCAAGAACGGTAGAACCTGTAGGTAATGTGATTAATTCCCCTTTTGGCGTGAAGATAACAATCTCCGATGCAAACAGATTTAGTTTTAGAGTGTCAAGGAAGTCAATAGCATTGGGGTTAGGTTCATTAAGAATATCTTTGATCGTATTTAACCATGCATTTAGTTCAGATTCTTCATCACCTTCTCCTATTTTATATTTCCAGTGAGCGGCAAATCCTTTCTCGGCAATATCGTCCATGCGACGGCTGCGTATTTGCACTTCAATCCAATTCCCATCCGGTCCCATTACCGTTAGATGTAATGCTTGGTATCCGTTAGCTTTTGGTATGCTGATCCAGTCTCGAGTGCGGTCGGGGTGTAATCGATATAAATCGGTTATGGTAGCATATATATTCCAGCATATAGCCTTTTCTTGAGCAGGGTTTTCACAATCAAAGATTATGCGCATTGCGTATATGTCATACACCTCTTCAAAGGGGATGTGTTTTGATTCCATTTTGTTCCAAATGGAGAATACCGATTTCATACGAGCTTTAGCTTCGTATTTTAACCCCATTTGTTTAAGACGTTCTTTTATTGGATAAGAGAACTCGCGATATATTGCCGTGCGCTTCTCTGAAGATTCTTTGATTTTTTCACTGATGCGTTGATAAGCTGCCGGATGTTCATATTTGAAACTCAGATCTTCTAATTCGGTTTTTATTGCAAACAATCCCAATCGATGAGCGAGAGGAGCGTATATGTAGAGTGTTTCTCCGGCAATTTTATATTGCTTGTTTGGTGCCATTGATCCGAGTGTGCGCATGTTGTGGAGGCGGTCAGCCATTTTAATGAGCACCACGCGAATATCTTCCGACATTGTGAGCAAAAGTTTACGGAAATTTTCGGCTTGAGCCGAAGCCTTATCCCCAAAAATACCACCTGAGATTTTTGTCAATCCGGCTACTATTTGAGCAATTTTTTTGCCAAAATGTTGTTCAATATCTTCAACTGTATAGTCGGTGTCTTCAACGACATCATGTAGTAGAGCTGCACATATGGAGGTTGAACCGAGACCTATTTCTTGACTCGCAATTTTGGCTACTGCAATGGGGTGTAAAATATAAGGCTCTCCTGAACGGCGTCTGATGCCTTTGTGTGCTTCTTTTGCAAATTTGTAGGCCCGTTCAATTATTTCCACCTTTTTGCGGTGGTTGCTATTGATGTAGCCTGTGAGAACGTCTTGAAACGCTTCTTCAACCATTCTCTCTTCTTCTTCAGGGGTATATTTTATTTGCTCCATAGCGAGTGTAATTGTCGGGATTTAAACAAAGTTTAATCAAAGATGCCTTTTACGGCAATTTATAAAATACAAACATAGCAAAAAACATCGAAACAATCGCAAAAAATGTATTACTTTTGTGGTTGATTTAAAAATTACACAATAATTTTAAGCAATTAATCATTAAACTCAATGAGTAAATATAATTTCGATCAGTTGATAGATCGTAGAGGAAGCCGGGCAATGAAATTAGATCGCTTGGAGGCTATGTTTGGAAAATCTGATTTGACTTCCATGTGGATTGCCGATATGGACTTTGCAGTGTGCCCACATATTATTGAGGCATTGCAGGAACGTATAAGCCACCCTATATATGGCTATTCTTGTCCTTCTGATGGATATTGGCAATCAATAATCGATTGGTTGCGAAATCGTCATAAGTTTGATATCACACAAGAGGAATTAACTTTTGTCCCCGGTGTAGTAAGAGGTATTGCTTATGCTGTAAACTTTTTTACACAGAAAGGTGATAAGATTATAATTCAACCGCCTGTATATCATCCGTTTAAATCAGTTGTAGAGGGAAATGAACGTGTTGTGCTGAATAACCCGTTGAAAATGACTGATGTTGATTATGAGATGGATTTTGACCATTTAGAACATTTGATGAAGACTGAAAATCCTCGTATGTTGATACTATGCAATCCCCACAATCCGGCAGGTGTTCAATGGAGTGTTGAGACGTTGCAACGATTGGCGACGTTGTGTCGCACATATGATGTAAAAGTAGTGTCAGATGAAATTCATGGTGATTTGATGTTATATGGAAGACCTCACTATCCATTTGCATCGGTGAGTGAGGATGCGGCAATGGTGAGTATAACTCTTGGTGCACCATCAAAAACATTTAACATCCCAGGATTAGTCAGTTCGTGGTATGTAATTAAAAATCCTGAATTAAGGGACCCTTTCTATAAATGGCTGTCGGCTAATGAATTTAACTCATCAACATTCGTGGCTACAATTGCTACCGAGATAGCTTATACTCGTGGCGGAGAGTGGTTGAAAGAAGCTGCTACCTATATTGAGCAGAATATTGCTATCTTAGAAGAATTTTGCAAAAACAATATGCCTGTGATTAAGCCCATGCGTCCGCAAGCATCATTCTTGGTGTGGCTTGATTGTCGTGAGTTGGGATTAGAACAAAAGGAACTTGTTGACTTGTTTGTCAACAAAGCCGGTTTGGCATTAAATGACGGAACAATGTTTGGCAAAGAGGGGTCCGGATTTATGAGATTGAATGTGGGTTGTCCTAAGTCAATCCTTATTACTGCTCTTGAAAAACTTGCTAACGCAATAAATAATTGCTAATTAATGAATTGCAGAGTATTTCCCCCCGATGAGATGCTTGAAACACGAGTGTCTCTCCCATTGTCAAAAAGTATAAGCAATAGAGCATTGATTATTAATGCTTTGACCGATAGCGCTTTGCCTTTAAAGAAGGTGGCAAAGTGTGATGATACAGATGTGATGGTTGTGGCATTATCATCAGATGAAGCATGTGTGAATATAGGGGCAGCGGGGACTGCAATGCGATTTTTGACAGCTTATTTTTCATCTCGACAGGGGAGGGAAATCGTGATTGATGGGACTGAACGCATGCGTCATCGCCCCATTGCTGTACTGGTAGATGCGTTGCGTGCTTGCGGAGCAACAATAGAGTATGTCGGAGAAGATGGATATCCACCATTGCGCATATCCGGTAAAAAATTACAAGGAGGCAAAATAACCTTGTCGGCATCGGTTAGTTCTCAATATATATCGGCATTGTTGATGATTGCTCCCACGATGGAGCAGGGGCTGAGTTTGACTCTTGAGGGTGATATTATCTCTCGCCCTTATATAATGATGACTCTGTCGATGATGCACCAATGGGGAGTAAAGAGTGAATTTATTGGCAATACGATAGCTATAGCTCCACAGAAATATATTCCAGTTGACTTTGAAGTTGAGGCCGACTGGAGTGCTGCCTCTTACTGGTATGAGATAGCGGCTTTTTCGTCTGGCGATGTATCGCTTCATGGACTATCTCGTCAAAGTGTGCAAGGGGATAGCGAAGTATCAAAATATTTTGAGAATTTGGGGATAAACACCCATTTCAATGATGGCATTGTGAAACTTGAGCCTTCGCCTGATTTATCTCCACGATTGAACATTGATCTAAGCGACCAACCTGATTTGGCGCAAACGATCGTAGTTACAAGTTGTATGCTTGGTATTCCGTTTCACATCACAGGCTTGTCAACGCTTAAAATAAAGGAGACTGACCGCCTTGAAGCATTGAGAACTGAATTGTTGAAATTGGGAGTGAAATTAACGATAGAACGTGAAAGCGAGTTGATATGGGATGGCTCACGTCGTCCGGTATATGAATTTCCTGTGATAGATACCTATGAGGACCATCGCATGGCAATGGCATTTGCTCCTGTGTCCCTATTTGTGCCGGGAATTGTTATAAATAATATAGAGGTAGTGTCAAAATCCTATCCCGACTATTGGCAACATCTTCAAGAAGCGGGATTTAAGTTTCAGGAAGTTGTTGCAGAAAACGAGTGAAATGAGAAAAACGAAATGACCGAATTGTTTGGATATACATTTTTTCAAAACGCAATTATTGGGATTGTTATAATTTCGATATCTGCAGCTATTATCGGCTCATATATTGTAACACGTCGTCTCGTTGCTATTTCAGGAGGTGTAACGCATGCTTGCTTTGGAGGATTGGGACTTGGCTATTATCTTGGACTTAACCCTATATTGATGGCTTCAATATTTGCTGTTGCATCATCTGTTGGGGTAGAGTGGATGGCTTCACGATATAAAGTGAGAGAGGATTCGGCGATTGCAGTAGTGTGGTCGTTGGGGATGGCAATAGGTGTATTGTTTATCTTTTTAACTCCAGGTTATGTACCTGAGTTAAACTCGTTTCTTTTTGGAAATATATTGACGATAACAGTCTCTGATTTATGGGCATTTGGGGTATATACCATTGTACTGATTGTTTTTTTTGCGCTGTTTTATCGCAAAATAATTGCGTGTGCATTCGATCGCGATTTTGCTCAAGTGATGCGCCTTCCGGTAAAATTTATCTCCTATTCAATGACAGTGTTGATTGCAGTGTGTATTGTGTTGACAATAAGATTGGTTGGGCTGATGCTGTTGATGTCAATGCTTTCATTGCCTCAAATGATATCAGAAATCTACTGTCATAAATTTAAAAGCATGATGTTCTTGTCAATTGCAATTTCGATGGTGTGCTGTCTTGTGGGATTATTCTTTACAACTATTATTGATGTGCCATGCTCGGCAATTATAGTAATTGTGATGGTTGTTACCTATATCATTGCTCGTGTCACAAAGCAGTTGTCTGATTGTTGCAAATGCAATAAAGCATAATATTATCACGTTATTAAAAAGATAAAATACCGACTTTTTGAAACGCGTTAATCTCATAATCTGTGTATTATTCTCGGTGCTTGCCTTAACGTCATGCAGTACCAAGAAAAATACTGCTATGTCTCGTTTTTATCAGGCATTTACTACACGTTATAATGTGTATTATAATGGCGATGAGCATTATAAGGAGACGATAAAGGCGATGGAAAAAAATTATGAGGATGATTATAGCTCGCTTGTATATCTTCATCCTGCCGAGGCTTATAATAACCCTAAAGCACCACAACCTCAAGGAGATTTTAAACGCTCTATAGAAAAGGCGCAGAAAGCAATACAACTACACTCTATAAAGAAACGGCCCAAGAAAAAATCAGGAAAGGGTAAAGATCCCAAGTATAAGGAATGGATGAAACGCGAAGAGTATAATCCATTCTTGCACAATGCGTGGATGATGATGGGACGCAGTCAGTATCTTAATGGCGATTTTCTTGGTGCGGCATCAACATTCTATTATACATCAAAGTTATTTACCTGGTTGCCTGAGACGGTTATCGAAGCAAAATTGTGGCAAGCAAGGAGTTATTGCACGCTTGGATGGCAATTTGAAGCAGAAAATATCATCATTCGCATAAAACCCGAAGAGTTGACCAACAACACTTTGAAAGGGCTGTATAATCTTGTATATGCCGATTATTATATCAAGGGGAACAACAATGAAAAGGCAATCCCATATCTTATTGAGGCAATAAAATATGCCAAGGGCCCTCAAAAGACCCGCATGAAATTTTTGCTTGGTCAGCTATATTCGTTAGAGGGTAAAAAGCAAGAGGCTTATGCTGCATTTAAAGATGCCGGTAGTGCGCATAGTGCATCTTATCGCACGAAATTCAATGCTCGCATCAAGCAAAGTGAGGTGTATAGTGGCGCTGATATAGAAAAAGAGGTTAAGGCGTTGAAACGCATGACTCGATATGATCGCAACAAGGAATATCTTGACCAAATTTATTATGCAATAGGTAATTTGTATCTGTCCCGACAAGATACTGTTCATGCTATTGAAAACTATATACTTGCTGCTGAGAAAAGTACACGCAATGGTATAGATAAGGCGATAAACCAAATTACGCTTGGAAATTTGTATTTTGAACAGCACAAATATGACCTTGCTCAACCTCATTTTGCTGAGGCTGTTCCTCAACTGCCTGAGAATTACCCTAATTATGAAGTGTTGAAACGTCGTAGCGATGTGCTTGACGAATTGGCTGTATATGCACAAAATGTAACTTTACAAGATTCTTTGTTGAAACTTTCGGAATTGCCCGAAGAACAGCAGATGGCGGTTATTGATAAAATAATCGAAGAACTCAAGAAGAAAGAAAAGGAAGAGGAGGAGAATGCCGCGCGTGAAGCCTATCTCGCCGAGCAACAAGCGCAAGGAACAGGACTTCAAAGCAGTAATGTCCCCACCACCTATGTAATGAATACCGATGATTCATGGTACTTCTATAATTCGGCAACCCGCAGTGCCGGAAAGACCGACTTCCAAAAGCGTTGGGGTAGTCGCAAACTCGAAGATGACTGGCGTCGTCGCAACAAAGCCTCATTTGACATGGCCGAATTCAACGCATCAGAAGATGATGAAGATGCCGATGAAGATGCCGATGAAGATATGGAAAGTACTGAAGATGTGCCTGAAAAATCAGAAAAGGAATTGAAAGAGGAGAAAGAACGCGAAAAACGTGCCGAGGATCCTCACTATCCCGAGTATTATTTAAAACAAATTCCGAAAACCGATGATGAAAAAACTATCGCCCATGAAGTTATTCAAGAGGGGTTGTTTAACATGGGTATAATTTTGAAGGACAAACTTGAAGATTATGGAGCAGCGGCATCAGAGTTTGAAAGACTGCTTGTTACTTATCCCGATAATATCTATCGCCTTGATGTATACTATAATATGTATTTGATGTATATGCGCAAAGGTGATACAACTCTTGCAGAGCGTTATCGCAACATGATTATAGGTCAGTTCCCCGAATCTCCGCAAGGAATGGCGATGAAAGATCCTAACTATTTTGAGAATATCAAGATGATGAACGTGCGTCAAGAGCAGATGTATGCCGATGCTTATGATGCATATCTCAATAATGATAATGTAAAAGTGCATGCCGCTTATGAGGAGATGATGCGCGATTTCCCATTGAGTGAAATCATGCCCAAGTTTATGTTCCTGCATGCGTTGGCCTATGTTACAGAGAAAGAGCCTGAAAAATTCAATGCTACTCTCAAAGAGTTGCTTGAACGATACCCCGAAACAGATATCACACCATTGGCAACATCCTATTTGAAGCAGATGGCGCAAGGGCGTAAACTCGAAAGCGGAGCAACCAATATGCGTGGAATGTTGTGGGACATAAGATTGACAAATGATTCTGTTCCCGGTGCTGATGCCGGTCCTATTGAGTTTGATCTTAGTACGGATATCCCTCAATTGTTGATATTGACCTATCCGACTGATACGGTTTCTGCCAATCAGTTGCTGTTTGATATCGCGCGACACAACTTCGCATCATTTGTTGTTAAGGATTTTGAGCTTGAACAAATGAACTTCGGACAGCTTGGGCTGTTGATAATAAAAGGCTTTGAGAACATGGAAGAGTTGAGCCATTATCGTAAGGTGATGAAGGCAAGCACTCATTTGCAATTGCCTCCACAGGTGCGCCCCATTATTATCAGCGCCAAGAATTTTGATACTCTCATTAAGCAAGGTCGCTCATTTGAGGAATATTTCCAATATGTGGGAGCGCAAGCTGTTGAGGCTGCAGAGGATGGTGCCGTGTTTGGTGAAATCCCGGTAGAGGATATTTCCAATGTGACACAACCTGCTCCGGCTCCTGTGATTATTGAAACTCAAGCGATTCCTGCTCCGGCTGAAGAGATAAAACAGGAACAAATCCCGGAAGAGATTATTGCACCGAAGTTGCCGGCTCCTGCGGTTAAAGATGAAAAAGTTGTTGAAACACCCCAAGAAATAAAAACTCCGACTCCGACAAAATCTATAACTCCGGCAAAAGTTCCGGCTAAGGCAAAAGTGCCTCTCCCTGAATATCCTTCAGGCTCGGAAGGAGATGATCCGCTATTAGATACACCATAAAATCAAACTATCTCATGACAGTAAACACTCACACCATATTATGGGCCGATGATGAAATAGATCTCCTAAAACCACACATCCTTTTTTTGAAAAATAAGGGTTATGGTGTCGTGACTGTTAATAATGGTCGTGATGCTTTGGAATTGGCAGAAAATCAGCATTTTGATTTAATTATTCTTGACGAGAATATGCCTGGCTTAACGGGACTTGAGACACTATATCGAATTAAGCAGGTAAAACCTCACATTCCGGTAATAATGATTACAAAGAGTGAAGAGGAAAATATCATGGATCAAGCGGTGGGAAACAAAATTGCCGACTATCTTATTAAGCCGGTAAATCCAAATCAAATTTTATTGTCCATTAAAAAAAATCTTCACTCCGAAAAGCTTGTATCAGAGCAGGCAACAAGTGATTATCGGCAAGAGTTTGGTAAAATTACATCGCTCATAAATGACTCTTACACGATTGAGGATTGGTATGAGCTATATCGCAAACTCGTGTTTTGGGAATTGGAACTTGCTGCGACGGACACAAATATGGATGACCTCCTATCAATGCAGAAGCAAGAGGCGAATGCAACATTCTCTAAATTCATAAAAAAGAATTATGAGAAATGGGTTGCCGGAGAGGAACATCCGTTGATGAGTCCGCAAATATTTAAAAGCCATGTATTCCCATTACTTGATAAAGGAGAAAAATTGTTCTTTATACTCATAGATAATTTTCGCCTTGATCAATGGCGTACTATAAAACCGCTGTTAAGCGAAATGTTTACGTTTGAGGAAGAACTGTATTGTTCGATATTGCCAACGGCTACACAATATGCTCGCAATGCGATATTTTCCGGTTTGATGCCCGATAAAATTGCAAAGATGTTCCCCGACTTGTGGGTTGACGAGGATGAAGATGAGGGTAAAAATCTTAACGAGTCTCCATTGATAGCAACTCAATTTGAGCGTTACCGTCGTCGCTGTCGTTTCTCTTATAACAAGATTAATGATTCAGCATCGGGTGATAAACTCATTAGAGAGTTTTCTAATCTTGAAGCAAACGAACTTAATGTCGTTGTACTGAATTTCATCGATATGCTTTCGCATGCTCGCACTGAGTCAAAGATGATACGTGAGCTCGCAGCGTCTAATGCTGCTTATCGCTCTTTGACAGAATCCTGGTTCCGTCATTCATCGGCATTTGAACTGTTTCGTAAGATAGCTGATGCTGGGTATAGGATCATCCTAACTACCGATCACGGAACTATACGCGTTGATAATCCCATAAAAGTAATAGGAGATAAGAACACAAACACTAATTTGCGCTATAAAGTAGGTAAAAATCTAAGCTATAATCCCAAACAGGTATATGAGATCAAGCAACCAGAACGATATGGCTTACCATCACTTAATGTCTCATCTACATATATTTTTGCCTCAGGGCGAGATTTTTTTGCCTACCCTAACAATTACAATCACTATGTGCAGTATTATACCGACACCTTTCAGCATGGTGGCATCTCAATGGAAGAGATGATAATACCTCTAATAACTCTCAACCCCAAGAGAAATTAAAGAGGAAAAGATGTGAGATAGAAAAGGAAATTGCCTGAATGTCTCTTTCTCAAGATTAAGGAGCGCTGTTTTGATTCTTAATTTTGCGTGTCGAAAGTCTTTGTTGCCCGAAGGACTATATATTTAATAGCCGATGATAAGCGAAGTGCCACCACCGTATGTGAGCCACAGACAATAGCCTCGAAAAGACTCTACTGAACAACTCAAAGTTCGCAATAAAATTACCCAAATAGCGTGTTTCCCACGCAACAGATATTTTTGCTTTTACCACGTGGAAGATCGCGGGGCTAAATCTTATTCCTCCTTATTCTTTTTTTTTGAATGTGCTGTGTTAAATAATGCAAAGATATCAATAAAAACATTGTGGGTTTTGAAAAATGTTAATAAATTCGCAAATTCACTAATTGTGTGTAAGCGCATAAAGATGAACTAACTAAACACATATATTAATTTAACTAAACAATTTAAACATGAAAAAACTACTTCTTTGTTTAGCTGTAGCTGGTGCCTCAGTCGCTAATGCTCAGCAGTTTGAAGTCGTTGAACTTCAAGAAGTGAAGACAGGGTTGACTAAAATCTATCACCCTCGTTTCATGCCCGATGGCAAAACTTTGTTGGTAACTTCTGAAGATTACAATGGACTTGGTCTTGTTGATATTGAAAAACAATCGTACACAAAACTTACCGATATGCAAGGCGCAGGTTACTATCCTGTTATCAGTGCCGATGGTAAAACTATCCTCACTCGTTCAATGAATCAAGAAAACTTTACCCAAACTCTTTATGCTATGAATGTTGAGACTAAAGCTCTCACAGTTGTTGCTAAAGACATTGAACATGTTAACCAAATTTCTTTGAACAACGGCGAAGCTGCTTACGCTACTAAAGGCGCAATCGTTGGAACAGTTGTTACTAATCCATTGACACCGGTGCGTCGCCAACTAACTCATGTAACAGAAGAAGACCTTAAAATAGTCGTTTATAAGAATGGTAATCGCACTGTCCTTGACCCGCTTGCAGGACAATTTGATGATTGGGATCCACAATATAGCTGGACTTCTCTTTCTCCTGACCGCACAAAAATCCTTTTCCACTGTCGTAACTATGCTTACATTTGTGACCTAAATGGTGGTAATGTAGTAAATCTTGGTAGCATGCGTGCTCCACAATGGCGTGGCAACACTCACGTTGTGGGGATGAACGATGCTCATGATGGTTATTTCAATACTAAGAGTGATATCGTTATCGTGCGTGCCGATGGAACACAAATGCAACAACTCACTGCTCCATCTGATGAGATTAAGATGTTCCCTTCAGTTTCTGCCGATGGTAGCCAAATCGCTTTCCACACTGAACGTGAAGGTAAAGTTTATGTCATGACAATTAAAGAAAAATAAGCCATGAAAAAGATATTATTATCGGCTCTTTTGATTTCGAGCCTTACAATCGATGCAAATGCAGTAACATACGCTTATGAAGTAGCGTCTAACTATACCGGTTCTGCTGCAACTGGTGGTCCTTATAAACTATCTTCTCCTGCGAATTTCTCTGTAGGAAATACATCTGTAAGTACTAACTATAATAAGGGTGGTAAATTCTATGTAAACCCCGGTCATGGTGGATTTGACTCTGACGACCGTCCTACTCCTATGCCTTTGCTTGGAAGTGAATATTTCTATGAATCAGAAGGTAACCTTGACCGCGGTCTCCATATGCAACAATGGTTGATCCAAAATGGTGGTACCGTTAAGATGTCTCGTACTAAGAATACATCGAGTGATGACTTGAATTTGACGTCAATTGCTTCTTATTCAAGTTCATACGGTGGTTATTTCTATTCACTTCACTCAAATGGAGCTAATGCAAGTGCCAACTATCACGTAGCTCTTTATAAAGGATCTAATGCTACTAACTCGGTTGCTGGTTCTGAACGTATGGCATATTGGAACTCTTATAATAACTATAATAATGGTTGTTTGACTGAGTATACCTATGGAACTCCTCGTTCAATGGCCGACTATGACTTGATGGGATGGCACTATGGCGTGCTTCGTACTAATACTCAACCAGGGTACTTGGTTGAAACATGGTTCCACGACTACCGTCCTGAATCATTGCGTTTCAAATCTTCACTTTACAACAAATTCCTTGCATGGCAAATTGCTGTAGGCTCTTTGACCGCTCCCGGTGGATCTGGTAGTCTTCCCGGTTGTGTTGTAGGTGACGTGCGTGATAAATCACAAGGTTGTGGTTATTCTAATTATACAGCTCGTGGTCGTGACTTGTATCTTGCGGTAAATAATGCTAATGTTACTTTGAGCGGAAATGGTATTAACTATACTGTTTCTACAGGAGCTAAAGGTAATGGTGTGTTTGCTTTCTTCGTGCCTGCCGGTACTTATACTCTTACAGTAGCAAAAGATGGTTACAAAACACAAACTCACACTGTAACTGTTTCAAATAATAAGGCTACTCAAAAAGATATCGATTTTGTACAAGGAACAAATAGTGGTATCTCTTTGAACCCTACATCAATGGGCTTTGGTCAAACATACGTTGATGGAACTTCAAACAAAACTCTTACAGTTTCAGGTACTGACTTGACTGCAAATATCTCTATCGCAAGTAGCAATACTACCGATTTCAAGATTTCTCACACATCTCTTGGTACATCAGGCGGTACTATCACAGTTACTTATCAACCTAAATCAGTAGGCTCTCACAACACTACTCTTACATTCACAAGTGGATCTCACAAAACTACAATGGTAGTATCCGGTACTGCTGTTAATCCTCCATTGACATTCACTGAAGGTTGGAACTACTCTGAAACTTCTAACAAAAAAGCAGGTTGGATGGCTAACTGGACAAGCTATCGTAACATGGCATTTGGCGATGGTAAACTTTATGTAGTTGATGTTACAAATAACAAGGTAAAAGTCATCAAAGCTCAAACATGTGAACATCTTTATGACCTTGATATGACAGGTGTAACAGGTGGTGCATTGGCTCTTGTTGACGTTGCTTACGTTGATGGTAAACTCATCGGTACAAACATTGCATTGGCATCTAATGATACAATGAAGACTCTCAAGGTTTATATTTGGGATAATGACGAAGCTACTCCACGTGTGCTTCTTGAAACTACTAATCTTGGTGGAATGGATCGTATTGGTGATACAGTTAATTTCCAAGGAACATTGACTTCAGGTAAGATTTGTTATTTCGCTCAACAAACTCGCGATTATACTGATGCTGATGGTAATACTGCAAATGGTAACTGTAACTCTCTTGTTACATACGCTGTTACAAATGGTGTAGCTTCTACTACTCCTGTTGTTGCTGATGTTGATGCATTTATTGCAGGTTCTTCTCCACGTGCAGTGCCTGATGGAAATAATTTCTGGGTATTGGGACAACATTATGTCGCTTCTCAAATCAATGCTAACGGTGAATTGATTCAATCAATTCCTCTTACTGCAACTAATATACGTCAAGCTTCTGATGGTTGCGGTAACGACTTTGTGCCATTTACATTCAAAGGTACTCAATATGCATTTACAACAGCCTATAACAGAGTAACTGATACTGATGGTGATGGTACTTTCACATCTGCTGAGGTTAATGCTCAAACTCTTCTTGGTGGTCGTGCAGTATTGATTGATGGTAGCGAAGGTTGGGCAGTTGAAGGTCTTACAGGTTCAGGTAACTATCCTTCTGCCGGTCTCAGCTCTAAGACTCGTAACACTTCTTACTCTACAAGTATCTGTGTAAATGTTAATGGTACATCAGGTGTAGAAATGTGGGTATTGGTACACAACCAAGGTATCGCTTATTACAAACATGGTACTGCTCCTACCTACACTTATGAAAACATTCCTTCTATCTCTGTAAGTTCTTCAGCTCTTGAAATGACTGCTGTTGTAGGTGCATCTACAACTGCAGATGTTACTGTAACAGGTGCTTACCTTGAAGGTGATATTACAGCTGCTCTTTCTGGAACAAATGCTGACCTATTTAGTATCTCAACAACAAAAGTTGCTCAATCAGATGGCAATGCAAGTGGTAAGATTACTGTAACTTATGCTCCAAGTGCAAAAACAGTGGATAATGAATATCACACAGCAACATTGACACTTACATCAGCTAATGCAGCCACTGTTAAAATTGAAATTAAGGGTACTGCTAAGCCTAACTATACATTCGATGATCAAAACATCGTTCTTACAGAAGGTTGGAACTTCTCAACTAACGGAACTCAACCATCATACATTGACTTGACAACCAATGTTGTTCGTGCAGCAGCTTATCAAGATGGTAAACTTTACGTCCTTCAAAACAAAGCATGGGCAACTCCTGTTGTTACAATCGTAGATGCTTATACAGGAGCACAAGAAGGTACTCTTGACATGACAGGCATTGGTAGCGCTACTATCCAATTGTCAGACATCTTGGCTGTTGATGGTAAGATTATCGGTTGCGGTTGTGTAACAGCAGCTCAAACTCTTAAGATTTATCAATGGGATAGTGACACATCAGCTCCTACCGTACTTCTCGAACAAGTAACAGGTAAGATCATGGGTGGTTCAATGTCAATCAGTGGTAACTTAACAAACGGACGTTTGTGGTTCACTAACGATGGCACTACTGAAGCTTACTACTACACAATCTCTAATGGCGCAGTAAACTCAACATTGAACACTATCAGTCTTAAGAAGGCTGACGGAACTACTGACTGGAACGCAGGTGATGGTCGTGGCTCTGCTGAGGTCGTTTACAATGCCGATGGTTCACTTTGGATTGACGCTAAAGATGCAGTTCCTACATTGTTCACTGTATCAGGATCAACAGCAACTTTATCTAAGGCAATGGCTTCTGTGGTTAATAAGTTTGGTACTGCATTGAAGTTCTTCACATTTGGCGAACGTAAACTTGCAGCAGTTGCAACATATACAGGCACAGCAGCTCTTACAGGAGGTCAATTGGCATTGCTTGATGTGTCGGCAGGAATTGGCAGTGAAACAGCAATTGAAACACGTCCTGCATCAGGGCTTGGCGAGACAGGTAATGCTCAACGTGTATCAACTGTATGCGTAGCAACAGATCGCAACGATGGAATGTCTCTTGACCTATGGGTAGCAGTAAATGGTCAAGGTGTTGCTTACTACTACTATGATGGTAAGAAAGAATCAACTGTTGGCGTTGAAGATGCAATTGCTAATACAGAAGAAGTTAAGGCTTCTATCTACACTGTTGGCGGAACATTATTCGTTGATGGCGTAGAAGCTAAGGCTGTGGGTATCTACTCAATGAGTGGTGCAATGGTGCGCATGGTCAACAATGCAAGCGAAGTAGATGTTGAAGGTCTCAACGGTATCTATGTAGTTGTAGTTGTTGATGCAAATGGCGTAACTCACACTAAGAAAGTTGCTATTCGCTAATTGAAAGCAATATAACCCTAAAAATGCTCCCCTGCTCGCAAGAGTGTGGGGAGTATTTCTTTTGTAGAGTAGCGTGTTTCCCACGCAACAGATATTATCGCTTTTACCCCGTGAAACATCACGGGGCTAATAAATTTTAGCCTTTCAGGCAATTCCCTTTTTTATTTTTCCTTTTTTCTCTCCTTTCTTCTCTCTTATTTAGGTGAATTTAAATTTGGTTTTGCTGTCAGCTTGCATTATCTTTGTAAAATAATTAATTTGACCAAATTATAGTCTGACAAAATATAATATTAAATAAAAAATGGCAACTCACATTTCTGACCGTGTACAGTCGCTCTCTCCATCGCAAACTCTTGCGATGTCGCAAAAAAGCAATGAGCTCAAGGCTCAAGGTATTGATGTAATTAATCTATCGGTGGGTGAACCTGATTTCAATACTCCCGACCACATTAAGGAAGCCGCTAAGAAGGCTATTGATGAAAATTACACATTCTATACGGCTGTTCCCGGTTATTTGTCTCTTCGCAAAGCTATTGCCGACAAACTTAAAAGTGAAAACGGCCTTGATTATGCTCCCGAACAAATAGTTGTATCGGGTGGTGCTAAACAATCGTTGTGTAATGTTATCTTGAGTGTTATTAACCCCGGTGATGAAGTGATTATACCTACTCCGGCATGGGTGAGCTATGTGGAAATGGTGAAACTTGCTGAGGGGAAAAATGTACTTGTCCCTGCTTCTATCGAGCAAGATTTCAAGGTTACCCCACAACAACTTGAAGATGCAATCACTCCCAAAACTCGTATGGTGTTAATTTGCTCTCCATCAAACCCTACAGGTAGTGTTTATACTAAGGAAGAGTTGCAAGGTCTTGTCAATGTATTGGCAAAATACCCTGATATTCTTGTTCTTTCAGATGAAATTTATGAGCATATCAATTTTACAGGCTCGTTTACATCTCTTGCGTCGTTCCCGGAAATTGCCGACCGCACAATCATCGTAAATGGTGTGTCAAAAGCTTATGCAATGACAGGATGGCGTATAGGGTTTATAGCTGCACCGCTTTGGGTGGCTAAAGCAACAAATAAGTTACAAAGTCAATATACTTCAGGAGCTTCTTCTGTGGCTCAAAAAGCGGCTGAAGCAGCTTATACAGGTTCGCAGGCGTGTGTTGAAGAGATGCGTGTAGCGTTCCAACGTCGTCGTGATCTTGTCGTTTCTCTCGCTCGTGAAATTCCCGGAATTAAAGTTAATGAGCCACAAGGAGCATTCTATTTATTCCCTGAGGTGTCAAGCTATTTCGGAAAGAAATGCGGTGATAAAGTGATAAATAACGCTGCCGATCTTGCGATGTATCTTCTTGAAGAAGGGCATGTTGCTACAGTCGATGGCGAAGCATTCTGCTTGCCGGGATACATCCGTTTGTCATATGCAACAAGTGATGATAATATTCGCGAGGCAATGAAGCGCATCGCTGATGCCCTCGCTAAACTTGCATAATTTCCCTAATAAGGACTAAATTAAAATCTGAAGAGATGAACTTTATAGAAGAACTTACATGGCGTGGCATGATACACACAGTGATGCCTGGCACAGAAGAACAACTCCAAAAAGAAATGACAACGGCTTATTTAGGTATAGACCCTACAGCCGATTCTCTACACATAGGACATTTGGTGGGAGTGATGATGCTCAAACATTTCCAACGCGCAGGGCACAAACCCATTGCGCTTGTTGGTGGTGCTACAGGTATGATAGGTGACCCATCGATGAAAAGCCAAGAGCGCAAACTCCTTGATGAAGAAACACTTCGCCATAATCAAGAAGCTATCAAAAAGCAATTGAGCAAATTTCTCGACTTTGACAGCGATGCGCCTAATGCGGCTGAGTTGGTTAACAACTATGACTGGATGAAGAACTTCTCATTCTTGGACTTCATTCGCGATGTGGGTAAACACATTACAGTTAACTATATGATGGCTAAGGACTCAGTAAAAAAACGCCTTTCAGGAGAGTCTCAACAAGGTATGTCATTTACTGAATTCTCTTACCAACTTGTGCAAGGATATGACTTCTTGACTCTATACAAGGAAAAGAATTGTCGCTTGCAACTTGGAGGCTCTGACCAATGGGGTAACATTACCACAGGAACAGAATTAATTCGTCGCACCGAGGGTGGAGAGGCTTATGCTCTTACTTGTCCATTGATTACTAAAGCTGATGGAGGTAAATTTGGTAAGACAGAGAGTGGAAACGTGTGGCTTGATCCTCGCTATACAACTCCTTACAAGTTCTACCAATTCTGGTTGAATGTGTCTGATGCCGACGCAGAAAAATATATCAAAATTTTTACTGCTCTTAGTCGTGAAGAGATTGAAGAACTTGTTGCTGAGCAAGCTAAGGATCCCGGCTTGCGCCCATTGCAAAAACGTCTTGCCAAGGAAATTACAATCATGGTGCACTCTGAGGCAGATTATGATGCTGCTGTTGAGGCTTCTCAAATTCTTTTTAGTAACAAGGCATCAGAAACACTTCGCAGGATAGATGAAGATACTTTGCTTGCGGTGTTTGAGGGTGTTCCTCAGTTTGAAGTTGCTAAGGCTGATGTCGAAGCCGGAGTGAAACTTGTGGATTTACTGACAGAAAAAGCAGCAGTGTTCCCTTCAAAAGGAGAATTGCGCAAACTTGCACAACAAGGAGGCTTGTCAATCAATAAAGAAAAAATTGCTGATGTTAATGCGTCGGCTGATGCAGGTATGCTGCTGAATGACAAATATATACTCGTTCAAAAAGGGAAGAAGAATTATTTCTTACTATTGGTAAAATAAAATTTTTCTCGAAAAATATTTGCACAGTAAAAATAAACTGCGTAACTTTGCAACGCTTTAGGTCAGAAATGACTTGAGTAATGAGGATTGTCTTATGGTGTAATGGTAGCACTGCAGTTTTTGGTTCTGCCTGTCTAGGTTCGAATCCTGGTAAGACAACAGATAAACGCTAATCCACTCGGGTTAGCGTTTTTCTTTTTTAGTATCGCAAAATGTTAAATTTTGATGTGAATTTAATTTGCAATTGTTAAAATCATAAATCGGCACTTATTTTACTTGCAAAAAGTCAATAAATTCAAAAATAATCACTTATTTTGCGTATTAATTATAGCATATTTTCGAAGAGATTGTAATGCATGATTTTGTTGATTTACATTACAAAATTGACCATGAAATGCAAGAATGAACATTTGCAGCGACAAAATCGTTGTAAATGTGTGCCTTGTTATATATAATGCTCATACCATACTCAGTTATGAAATTTGCTGTAATCTTAAATCGAGAAAATAGAGATAATATAAATTTAATGTAAAACCAAAGTAAAACTAAACAATTTTTGCATGAAGAACATTTGTTTTCAAATGAGTCGGAAAGCGTGGCTTAGCCTTGTAATGGTGTTATGCCTTTCTTTCCCAACTTTAGCGCAGAAGATTACAGTATCAGGTACTGTAACCGACCCTACCGGTGAACCACTCATCGGTGCAAGTGTACTTGCTCAAGGAACAAGCGCGGGTGTAGCAACCGACATCGATGGTAATTACCGTCTTGACGTCGATGCAAATGGCACAATCGTTGTGTCTTATGTGGGTTACGATACACAGACAATTGCTGTTGCCGGTCGTACAACAATCAATGTTGAACTTAAAGAAAATTCAGTAGTACTTCAAGAAGTTGTTGCTATCGGTTATGGCGTCGTTAAGAAATCCGACGCTACAGGATCAGTAACGATGGTTAAACCCGATGAAATTGAAGCCGGTCTTGCCACATCGGCACAAGACCTTCTTGTGGGCGCAGCTCCCGGTGTTGTAGTAACAACTGATGGTGGTAACCCTACAGGTGGCGCTTCAATACGTATTCGTGGTGGTGCTTCTCTTAGTGCAAGCAATGACCCATTGATCGTGCTTGATGGTGTGCCAATGAGCGACAGAAGCTATGGCGGTGTTAATCCGTTAACAATGATTTCTCCTGATAATATTGAATCAATGACAGTATTGAAAGATGCTTCTGCTACAGCGATCTATGGTAGCCGTGCATCTAATGGTGTTATTATCATCACAACTAAGAAAGGTAAATCAGGCAAACCTCAAGTTAATTTCTCTGCAAATATGCATGTGAATACCGCTGCTCGAACTTGGGACGTGCTTAGTGCCGATGAATTCCGTAAAGTTGTTACTGAAACACTTGGAACTGAATCAGCTATTGCTCAACTTGGAGACGCAAACACTGATTGGCAAGATGAAATTCTTCGCACAACTGTTTCTCATGACTATAATTTGAGCGTTGGCGGTTCATTGGATTGGTTGCCTTATCGTGTGTCGGCATCTTATACCAATAGTAATGGTATTCTTCGCACATCTCGCATGGATCGTACAACAGTAGGGTTGAACTTAACTCCTAAGTTCTTTAATGGCATGCTTTCTGTTAATGCAAACATTAAGGGAGCATATATCAAAAACCGCATGGCTGATCAAGGAGCTGTGGGTACTGCATTGAGTTATAACCCAACTCTTCCTGTCTACACTCAATATGGAATGTCAAGTGAAGGAATGACAATGTATAATGGTTATACTACAATTACCGATAATTCAGGCAAGCCAATGGATAACTCTCCAAACAACCCTGTGGCTATGCTTGATGAAATAAATAATACAGCTGAAGTTTTGCGTTCAAATGGTAATCTTCAACTTGATTATGCTCTTCACTTCTTCCCAGATGTTCACCTAAACTTGAACCTTGGTTATGATGTTTCTAAGAATGAAACAAAATCAACAATGGCTCAAAATTCGCCTCAATCATGGAGAGGAAACTATTACAATGGAGCCGGAACAGTTTATGACCATTATCAACTTGAGCGTAATACACTTCTTGAATTCTATGCAAATTACAAGAAAGAATTTAAAGATTTTAAATCAAATGTTGATGCTATCGTAGGTTATTCATGGCAACGTGATGATTATCAAGGTCATTCATTGACTACATTCTCAACTCCTGGTTTCATAAACGATTGGGCAACAATCTATCAAAACGGACAATACAATCTCGGTGTTGACAATGAATCAATCCTTAATGTAGGCCATTCTTATAATGATGCTCCAACATATTATTGGAAAGGTCAATTGAATTTGATTTCATTCTATGGACGTATCAACTACTCATTTGATGACACTTACCTGTTGACATTCACTCTCCGTGATGATGGAACTTCTCGTTTCTCTAAAGACAATCGTTGGGCATTGTTCCCCGCGTTAGCTCTTGGATGGAAAGTAATCAATATGCCTTTCATGGATGGAGCTAAGAGTTTTATGAATGATTTGAAACTTCGTCTTGGATGGGGTGTAACAGGTCAACAAGCAGTAGGTGGTCTTTATCCATATATTCCTGTATATGCTCAATCAGCATCAAGCGGTATTGTAAACTACCCGTCTCCTGATGGAAAACAATATGATTGGATTAATCCTCTTTATCCAAAAGCATATAATCCTGATCTGAAATGGGAAGAAACAACAACATGGAACGTCGGTGTTGATATGGGATTACTCAACAACCGTATTACAGCAAGTTTAGACTGGTATCTTCGTGATACAAAAGATTTGCTTGCCTATGTTCCTGTTCCTGCCGGTATGACAACAACTAACTTCATGGACCGCAATATTGGTGAGCTTCGTAACTATGGTCTTGAAGCAACAATTACTGCTAAGCCTATTGTTACAAAAGACTTTACATGGAACACAAGCTTTAACGTTGCATGGAATAAAAATGAATTGACTGAATTGACAGGTTCTACAGCTGAAAATGCATCTTATTATTTGCAAGCAGCCGGTAACCCAATTTCAGAAAATGCCGGTGCTCTTCAAGTCCACAAAGTGGGACATCCTGCTTATTCATTCTACTTGTTGGAACAAGTATATGACAAGGACGGAAATCCAATTCCTAACCAATATGTTGACCAAAATGGTGATGGCGAAATCAATGATAACGACCTTGTAGTTAAACATTCTCGCGATCCTAAAGTAACAATGTCTTGGAGCAACACATTCAATTACAAGAACTGGGATCTAGGTATCTCGCTTCGTGCTAACATTGGAAACTATGTGTTTAACTCTGTTCTTGCTGGTAAATCAAATATAACCAATGTTGATCGTTATGGTTTGAACAATTTAGTTAAAGCAGATTACTATTTCAATGATGCAAGTGCAAACTCAAATCTTGCGCGTAGTGATTACTTCCTCGAAAATGCGAGTTTCTTGCGTTGTGATAACATCACTCTTGGTTATACTTGGACTGAATTGTTAAACAATGCACTTCGTCTTCGTTTGTTTGGTGCTGTGCAAAATCCGTTTGTTATCACAAAATATAGCGGACTTGATCCTGAAGTATTCTCAGGTGTAGATAATAATGTTTATCCACGTCCTGTAACATTTACTCTTGGTTTAGTTGCAACATTCTAATCTTGTAAATTAGTAGATATATGAAATCAATAAATAAATTATTTATCGCATTAGGGGTGTCTGCTTTAGCTTTGACATCTTGTGTCGATGACCTTGATAATCCGGTAATCGATCCTAATGACATCGTCCCCGAAACATTTGCTCAAGATCCCAAAGGATATATGGATCGTGTGCTTGCGGAATGTTATCAAGGTCTTGCTACTTCAGGATATGGAGGTCCTGGTAACTCAATCATTTCAGGTGGTGACGCAGGAGCTAACTCATTCACTCGTGCCGTATTCGTATGTAACGAATTAACTACCGATGAATTTGCTTGGAAACAATTTGGTGACGCAGGTCAATATGAGCTTGCTACTATGCAATTTGCCGCTGATAATGGCGTGATGTACACCACATACTCTCGTCTTTATACCGAAATTGCTCTTTGTAATGAATTCCTTCGCACAGTAGAAGGAGGTAAATTCTATCTAACAGAAGATCTTCTACCTCTTGCAGAGGAATATAAACGTCAAGTGAAAGTAGTGCGTGGCTTGGCTTATTTTTATGCAATCGACATGTTTGGAAATGCCGGTTACTCTGACGAAACAATGGCTGCCGGTGTTGCTCCAGCTCAATTGACACGTACAGAACTTTATAACAAAGTTGTCTCTGAACTTGAAAATGTATCAGCAGAATGGGGAGATACTTATGTAGAACCTTCTTATGGTTATGTAGGTAAAGAAGCCTGCGATGCTCTTCTTGCTAAGTTCTATCTTAATGCAGAGGTGTTTACAGGAACACCCGCATACGATAAATGCTGGAACATCTGTCAAAAAATCATTAATCACCACAAGGGTGCAGGTTTCCAAAATTCAGGTCTTGCTAACTCTTATCGTGCAGTATTTGGAGCCAACAATGACGAATACATGTCTCAAGGCTCTCGTGTAAATGAGATTATTTGGGGTATTCCTCAAGATGGTGACAATCTACAAAACTATGGCGGTACAACATTTTACATCGCTGCAGGTTCTTCAACTTCAACACCCGGATTGAACATGACAAATGCAACAACAGGTCTTAATGCATCATGGACCTGTATGAATGCTCGTCAACAATTCTCTGAAAAATTTGGATGGGATGCCAATGGAGTTTCTCCTGATGATCGTGCTGCACTTTGGATGACATCTAAAGATGGAGCGAAGATTACAAATGCATCAATTACTGATTTCTCGGAAGGATACGTGCCTGTTAAGTATACAAACTATGCTTATGATGACAATGGTGTAATTGATGAAGCAAATTGTCCTCCTGCATCAAATGCATTTGCTGATGCCGATTGGTGTGTAATTCGTCTTGCAGAGATCTATCTATCAGCTGCTGAAGCTTATGTTTTGGGTGGCGCTGGAAATTCCTCAGATGCTCTTCAATATGTAAATTATGTGCGTGAACGTGCTAAGGTCGCTCCTTGGAGCATAGCTGATTTGTCGGCTGATAACCTACTTGATGAACGAGCTCGTGAACTTTATGGTGAAAATTGTCGTCGTACCGATCTTGTACGCCATGATAAATATGCCGGAGGTAAATATAATTGGAACTGGAAAAACAATGTAGGTAATGGTGGGGCAGAGACTCCAAAACACATGAATTTGTTCCCAATACCATCGACTGTAATCAGTTTCCAACAATATCAACAAAATCCGGGTTACAGCAAATAAAACTCAATGTTTAATTTCTAACAAGAGTAAAAAATGAAAAAATTATCAGTTCTTTTTGCGTGTTTAGTCGCTTCATTGGCATTTGTCAGCTGTGAAGAAGATAAAGATCCGCAATATCATAACCCAACAAAATTTGATCTTAATACTCCGGCTCTCGCTTCTCATTATTATGAATTAACAGAGGACGGAACTATTGATTTGTCTTGGTCTCAACCTGACTATGGATATGCTGCTACAGCTTTATACAAGGTTCAAATCTCATTGAATGAAAGCTTTGAAGAATTCTTTGAATGTACAACTGAATATAAAACTTGTGCTGCTCAAGTAAAATCTAAGGATTTGGCTGAAGGTATTTGTAAACTTCGTGGTATTGAAAATGAAGATGATTATACCGATGAGCCAGCTCGCAAACTCTATGTTCGTATTCATGCTTATATCAATGGTATAGAAGGTAGTGATATCTTGTCAAACGTTATCACACTTGAAAGCGTGAAAGAATATTGTGCTATTCAATCGCCCGGTTATATTTACTTGATTGGTAATGTTGGTGGATGGACAGGTCCAGATGCTGGTAACGCAGGATCATTGGAAAACTGGAGATTGTTTGAAAGTGCAACCGCAATTGGTAGCAAAATTTATACAGGAATTTTTGACATGCCTGCCGGTGAACTTATGTTCCGTTTCTATACTGAATTGACAGGATGGGATGGTGGGGCATCACTTGGTCTGCAAGTAGAAGATAATCCTGTAGATATTACTCTAACTGACGGACAATATGTAGGATCTCTTGTCTCAGGTAAAGGTTCAATCAGAGTTGCTGATTGGGAAGGCGGTTCAATGAAGATTACTGTAAACTGCAACAACAACACAGTTACAATTGAAGCCGGAGGTATTGATACAAGTAACAAAGCATTTATTTTCTTAGTGGGAGCTCCTTCGGGATGGACTGGTCCTAGTGCTGACAATGCGTCACACTATGAGGCGTTTAAATTGTTTGACCTTGAGGATAATGGCGTGTATACAGGAACGTTTACCATAAAAGCAGGTGAAGCGATGTTCCGTTTCTATACTGCTCTAACAGGCTGGGATGCGGACTCTTTTGGTTCACAAGCTGAAGATAATCCTGTTGATATAGCTCTTACAGATGGCGTATATACAGGTGCAGCTATGGCTGGTAAAGGTAGCTGGAATATTCCAGATTGGACAGAAGAAGGCAAACTTGCGATTTCGGTCGATGTACCTAATGGTAAAGTAACTTTCACAAAGAAATAAAGATAAATCAATAACTTGCAGTTGACAAGAAATACGCTTATCAACTGTAAGCTACTTAAAAACATGAAAACAATATGAAGAAATTTAGCATAATGTTAATGGCGGCTCTTGCTTTCGGTTTTACCGCTTGTGAAGATGACGATACCAATGCACTTCCTCAAAGCAATCCACAAGAGCCATTGATGACTGTAGAAGGAGTATCTGTAGCTCCTGGTATTGCAGTTACAGAAGGTGCTACTGACCTTTTAGCTACTGCTACTGCTGGCGAAAAAATAGCAGTGCTTCAAGTTGTCGAAGCAGCTAATTTGCCTGCTAATGCAGAGTTGGAATTTGTAATGCAAATTTCAAAAAGCGAAGATTATTCAACTTCTCAAGAGGTGGCAACAGTTGTAACGGATAATGTAGTTTATGTTGATCCGGTAGAGTGGCAAGTTGCTCACATTGCTGAAATGGGTAAAAATCCTAAAGCGCAAACTACTTATTTGCGTTTTGCTGCATATGCTGTAAATGGAACATCTTCAGTTCGTCTTGGTGGACCTGATTATTATATTGGACAAAGTTCTCTTTCTGTGACTCCTTATCCAGCTGAAATCTTTATTGATGAAGCATACTATCTTGAAGTTAATGGAGAAGTTGTTGAGCAATTTGGGCATTCAGGAGATGTGTATGATAATCCGGTATTTGTATTGAAACTTGATGTTTCTGTCGATGAAGTAATGAATGGCTGGGAATGGCGAGTTCTTGCTAAATCTTATGTTGATGGCAATACAACAATGGAACGCACAGTATTTGCTCCATCTGATGATTATGTAGAATCTAATGAAGGTGAATTAGTGACTAATGTAGGAGGTGTTGAGCCTCAAGCCGGTATCCTTGTTCAAGATGGATTGATGCTATTGACAGTAAATGTTGAAACATTGAGTTTTGCATTTACATCAGCAGTAGAAAATCTATATACTCCCGGTGATGCAAATGGTTGGAGTCAAACAGCATCTCAAATGCTTTATACAAGTGACTATGTAAACTATATGGGTTATGCAGTTCTTGCTCCCGGTGGATTTAAGTTCACAAATGCGCCGGACTGGGATCACACTAATTATGGAGATGGTGGCGAGGAAGGTGTATTGTCAACTGATGGAGGTGCCGGAAACTTAACTGTTCCGGAAAAAGGTCTTTATTGGTGCAGTGTAGATATTGGAGCGCTAACATATAGTACTACTCAAGTTTTATCTATTGGAGTTATTGGTGATGCTACTCCCGGTGGATGGGATGCAGATACTGACTTGACAAGCGAAGATTTCCTTGTGTGGAAAGGTACTATAGCATTAAAAGGTTCAGGCGAATTGAAATTCCGTGCAAATGATGGTTGGGACATCAACCTTGGTGGTGATGTTAACAACTTGTCGGCAGGTGGTGCTAATATCCCAACTCCTGGCGAAGGAAATTGGGAAGTAACACTTGACCTTAGCAAGCTTCCATATTCTTGCACTTTCACTAAAAAATAATCGAATAGCGATTTGTGACTTATAAAACGGTACCCGTGCTTGAATGAGCATGGGTATCGTCTTTTTTTAGGGGAGTGTTAAATGCTAAAGATATAATAACTATCTTTGTGGTGAGATGGGAAAGACGTTGTATGTAACTGATATGGATGGGACTTTGCTTGCTCCGGATAGTAAGGTAAGCAATGAGTCGGCACGGATAATAACCGAGTTGTCAAAGCGTGGTGCTAAGATAACCGTTGCGACGGCACGAACTCCGGCAACGGTTGAGCCTTTACTGAGGGATGCATACACTACTTTGCCGGCAATCGTGATGACCGGAGCTTCGTTGTGGGAACGTCAATCCAAAACCTATTTGCGCCCTTGCTATATTGAACAAACAATTGCCGAACAGATAGAGTTGTTGGGAACAAAATATGGTGTAAATCTATTTCAATATACACTTGGAACTGATGGAATTCTTGATGTGTATCATCAAGGTGAGATGTCGGAGCAAGAGACAGTGTTTGTCAATGACCGTGAGGACTTACAATACAAGCGTTTTCATCTTAGTCATGCCTATGAAAACAGCCGATTGACAGCATTGTTCTTTGCAATGGGAGAGCGAGAACGAATATTTGCTCTTGCCGATGAATTGCGGCGGAGTGTGAATTGTTCGGTGTCTAACTATGTGGATATCTTTGGAGAGGATACCGGTATTCTTGAAGTGTTTGCTCCAAATGTATCAAAGGCAGAGGCTGTGAAAGCACTTGCTGAAGATATAGGCGCTGATAGGGTAGTGGTATTTGGAGATAACCTAAATGATATCCCCATGATGCAAGTTGCCGATGTCGCAGTAGCCGTAGGTAATGCTTTGCCTGAAGTTAAGAAAATAGCGCATGAGGTGATTGGGGATAACGCCTCTGATGCTGTTGCCCACTACATCCTCCACGACTACAAATAAAATATATCATGGGATTTTGCGTTAAATAGGTATGGCAAATATATATGACAGACGGCGATATGGGAAGGTTATCTTTTTGGTAATCTCGATTGCCGTTGTTTTTATTTTTCTGTATGTGTCAAATAATCTTGTGAAAGATCTTTCCGAACAGGAGCGTGATCGCATGCAGATATGGGCCGATGCTACAAAAGAAATGGTAAACTCAGCACTTGGCGATGGAGGGGGTAATGCCGATTTTCCTTTTAGTATCATTGAGCGCAATCGCACAATCCCGGTGCTTTTGACAGATGAGGATGGAAATATCATCGATCATAGAAATTTTAATCTTCCTGAACCTGTCGATTCGGTTAATCGATTTCCATTGTCTCCGGTAAATGAAGCTTTCTTAAAAGAACGCCTTGCCGACTTGCGCAAGACCTCAAATGTGATAGAGATGCCCATTACTGATGATTTTAAACAGTATCTTTACTATGAGGATTCAAAACTGCTTAAAAGATTGAGCTATTATCCTTATATCCAAATTCTTGTGATGCTTGCGTTTATCGCAATAGTATATTTTGCTGTATTGTCAACAAAAAAGGCAGAGCAAAACAAAGTGTGGGTGGGATTGTCAAAAGAAACAGCACACCAACTTGGTACGCCTATTTCCTCATTGATGGCATGGATGGAACTACTTGAAAGCTTGGGTGTCGATGCAGAGACAGTGAGGGAGATGAATAAAGATGTGCAGCGATTGAGTACCATTGCTTCGCGTTTCTCTAAAATAGGCTCGAAACCACAAATGGAGCAGGATGAGCTAAATTGCGTTGTTGAACGTTCATCTTCATATATGTCATCACGCATTTCGTCACGTATCTCATTGACACGAAACATATATGATGGAGATTTGTTGGTGAAACTTTCTGCACCATTGTTTGAGTGGGTAATGGAAAACCTCATTAAGAATGCCGTTGATGCGATGGAAGGTACCGGTGCGATAACCATAACTACCGGAAAGGAACGTGGTATGGCATATGTTGAGGTTGCCGATACAGGCAAGGGGATATCTCGTAAGAATTTCAAAACGATATTCAATCCGGGATATACAACAAAAAAACGAGGTTGGGGACTTGGCTTGACACTTGCCAAACGCATTATTGAGCAATATCACTCCGGCAAAATTTATGTGCGTGCATCAGAACCGGGAGTGGGAACAACCTTCCGCATCGATATCCCATTAAATCAATAAGATATAATAAACAATCGCAGAGTTTTATTGTTAGGAATTAAAACATTTTATATATTTGCGATATGGAAATGACACAAGAACAGATATTAAACCAGATAAAGGAAGTAGCAAAAGCTACAATTCCTGTGGGTTCGTACGCATATTTATATGGCTCGAAAGCTCGCGGAACTTCGCATAAGAATTCTGATTGGGATATTCTGTTGATTATGGATAAGCCTAAAATAGAACAAATGGATTATGACAATATAGTATATCCATTTACTTCGCTCGGCTGGGAAATAGATCAAATGATTATCCCAGTTCTATATACGAAAGATGAGTGGTTGGCTTCAAAATGCACACCATTTTACAAATCTGTAATAAATGATGCAATTTCATTGTTATGACCTTGACGAAAGAAGAGCGAGAAATAATGGTTTCGCATGAATTGAGAAAGGCGAAATTAAATATAGAGCAAGCCGATGCTAATGCAAAATTTGGATATTGGGATTTGGTGGCAAATAGGCTATATTATGCGTCGTTTCATGCTGTATCGGCATTATTGATAAAAGATGGCCATGCCATTTCTTCTCATAAGGGGCTGTTTTAATGTTTGGTAAACATTATGTAAAGACAGGAAAAGTGAACGTAGTGTATGGAAGGTTGTATTCTCAATTACAAACAATGAGGGAGAAGAGTGATTATAATTGCTCATATGATGCTTCTGAGGGAGAGGTGTTGCCTATGCTGTCTCCGGCAAAAGAATTGATTGAGAAGATAGAGCAATTGTTGCAAGATTAATTAATACTCAATTTATTATAAAAACTGCGATTGACGCATTATCTTTCGATGGTGTGTTGTATCTTTGTATTATAATTGGATAAATCTGCATATATGAAAAGTTTTGAAGAATTAGGTGTCAGGGATGATTTGTTGATGGCAATAACCGAACTTGGGTTTGAGTCTCCAATGCCGGTGCAAGAAAAGGTAATACCCCACCTGCTTAATGAAGATGGCGATGTTGTTGCTCTTGCTCAGACAGGGACAGGAAAAACTGCCGCTTTCGGATTGCCGGTATTGCAACGCACTGACACTGCTAATGTCGTTCCTCAAGCATTAATATTGTCGCCAACACGTGAATTGTGCCTACAGATAGGTGGCGATTTGGCTGATTTTTCAAAATATATCCCCAATTTAAAAGTGCTTCCTGTGTATGGGGGCTCAAGTATAGAGAGTCAGATACGCAGTTTGCGCAAGGGAGTTCACATTATTGTGGCTACCCCCGGGCGATTAATCGATTTGATTAATCGTGGTGTAGTGCATCTTGATAATGTGCATACTGTAATTCTTGATGAGGCTGATGAAATGCTCAACATGGGATTTCTTGAATCAATAGATGAGATATTGGCTCACTTGCCTGAGCAACGCAAGATGTTGATGTTTTCGGCAACGATGCCTCAAGAAATTGCTAAGATTGCAAAAAAATACATGCACAATCCGGTGGAATTTGTTGTCGGAACACGCAATGAAGGTGCTGCAAATGTGAAACATGTTTATTACATGGTTAAGGCCAGTGATAAGTATCTCGCATTGAAGCGCATTGCCGATAATAACCCTAATATATATGGCATCGTGTTTTGCCGTACACGTCGTGATACTCAGGAGATTGCCGATAATCTCATAGCAGATGGCTATAATGCCGATTCGTTACATGGAGATTTGTCTCAACAACAGCGCGACATGGTAATGAAGAAATTCAGAGATAAAGTATTGTCAATCCTTGTTGCGACAGATGTTGCTGCGCGCGGACTTGATGTGGATAATCTGACTCATGTCATAAACTATGGCTTGCCCGATGATACGGCTGTTTATACACATCGTTCAGGACGTACTGGTAGAGCGGGTAAAACAGGAGTGTCAATTGCAATAATCCACTCTCGCGAGAGGGGCCGCATGCGTGAGATTGAAAAGAAAATAGGCAAGACATTTGAACGCAAAGAGGTGCCATCGCCACAACACATTATTGAAAAACAGTTATATAATCTTGCTGACAGATTAGAGCGCGTTGATGTCAAAGAGGAGGAAATCGGGAAATATTTTCATGGCGTGAGTCGTAAACTCGAATGGCTTAGTGGTGAAGATTTGCTTAAACGAGTGTTGTCTCTTGAGTTTAATCGATTGCTTGATTATTATAAAGATGCTCCTAATATTGATTTTGTAGAGGAACGTAAAGATAAGAAAGCAAAAGAAAAAGATAATCTTCCTCGTTCAAATAAAGAAAAAGATCGTCGCACAGCCGAGAAAGGCATGGCTCGCATTTATATCAATGTAGGAAAGGCTGACGGATTCTATGCCGGAAACCTTATTGAGTTGTTAAATCAAAATGTTAAGGGAGCAAGAGTTGAGGTTGGTCGCATAGACTTATTGCCTAATTATTCGCTTTTCGATGTAAGAAAGGGAGACGCGCCACGCGTCGTAGGCTCACTCAAAGGTGCAGAATTTATGGGTAAACGTTTGTACTCCGAAGTAGCATCGCCCGATAAAGACTATGCACGAGTGGCTGCACGTCGCAATCGTGAAGCTGTCTCAAACGATGACCGCAATTTTGATAAACATCGCAAAAATAGCAGAGGAGATAGACGAGGATCTCGACGTAGAAATAGAAGATAAGATTATGAAACAGGTAATATTGATAATAATATTGATAGCGAGTGTTTTCTCCTTTAGAGCCAATGCATTGACTGCGGAGCAGGCTTTTATTTCTGCTCCTGAATCGGTGTTCCCACTGCTGAACAAAAGCACTCGCCTTGATATGATAGATTATTTTAATAGTGGCTACACAACCCCATCAAAAAATAAGTTGTCAGGAAATTCTCGTGTTACCTCAATAAAAATTAATGATTTGCAATTTGAGATGAGTACATCATCTGCTTATCAAATTACTATTCTTGATTTGAAAGATGGTACAGAGATAATAGCTTTGATTGAGACCATTAAGGCTCCTGCTATTGATAGCAATATCTCATTTTATACTACTGAATGGGAGAAGATTGGGGATAAATATTTTGCTGAGCCGCAGCTGAAAGATTGGTTGACATTGACAGGGAAGAAAAATATAAAGGAGGTAGAATCATTGGTCCCATTTATGCTTGTGGGCTATGTGTATGATGCGATGAAAGGGGAGATGATTTTAAATAACGACATAAAATCAATGCTCTCTGAAGATGTTTATGAATCAGTAGCATCATATTTCAAAGCGCAATTAAAATATTGTTGGACAGGCAAGCAATTTAAATTAATTAAGTAATCATGGCAAACGAAGCATTGACATTGTTAGAGCTGAATAAGCGCATATCTTCGCTCATTATGGTGTCATCTACACAAAATGTGTGGGTAACAGCAGAATTGAGTGATGTTGCTGTGCGAGGCGGTCATTGCTATATGGAATTATTGCAAAAGGATGCTGAACGAGGAACTACGTTGGCAAAAGCTCGTGCCATGATATGGTCAAGTTTATATCAACGCATAGAGGCCCAATTTTATGTAGCAACGGGACAACGTTTTACCACCGGAATAAAGGTAATGGTGCAAGTATCGGCAACGATGCATCCGGTCTATGGTATTTCGCTTGTTATCAGTGCTGTCAATCCCGAATATACGATGGGAGACTTGTTGCGTCGCCGTCGTGAAATGCTTGAGAAATTAAAGCAAGAAGGGATACTCGAAATGAATCGCTCGCTCGAATGGACGACATTGCCACAGCGCATAGCTGTTGTTTCAGCTCCCGGTGCTGCCGGATATGGAGATTTTAAAGATCAGCTATATAAAAATCAAGCGAGGCTGAAATTTAAAGTAGAACTCTTTCCTGCTGTGATGCAAGGAGAACGTGCACCGGAGACAATAATTGCCGCACTTGAACAAATTGCGACACAGTCAGATGCGTGGGATTGTGTAGTGATAATTCGTGGTGGTGGCGCAACCTCCGACCTTGTTGCATTTGAAAATTATGATCTTGCTACTCATGTTGCTCAATTCCCATTACCAGTGATAGTGGGAATAGGACATGATCGAGATGTTACAATATTGGATTATGTGGCAAAAAAGAGTGTCAAAACACCAACAGCGGCAGCCGAATGGCTCATTGCGTGTGGCGTTAAAGCGTTAGAGCGGTTGCGACGTATAGGTGCTGAGATGTTGCAAATGGTAGCCGACCGCTTGGCAGGATGTAAAGAACAACTATCTTATATTGAGGGATTGATTCCATCAGTTGCCGACGCTGCAATTCAACGTAATAACGCTATGATGCAGTCGCGGTTACTTGCATTAGCATCAGTAAGCTCTCGACGCGTTGCTCCCGAACTTGCAAGGCTAAGCCATGTCAAAGATGTGATGGCATCGGCTATTAAAATGGCGATTGAGCGAAAAAATACTCGATTGAATACTATCTCGGAATTGCTTGAAGCAATATCTCCTCAGGCAATATTGCGCAGAGGATATTCTATAACAAGAATTAATGGAAATGTGGTTTCATCTGTGTCGCAAATACCTCAAGATGCGATTTTAGAAACTACACTTGCCGATGGAATAATTAAATCAACGATAAAAAACTAAAATAATAATGGCAAATCAACCGATTTTCACTCCTGTCAAAGAGATGACATATACTCAAGCAATAGTAGAACTTGAGTCAATTTTGCGAATGATGCAAAGCGATGATTGTGATATAGATCAATTGGCGGCATATACTCGTCGAGCAACGGAATTACTTAAGGATTGTCGCTCACGATTGATCGCAACCGACGAAGAGCTGCGCTCAATCTTATCTGACCTTGAAAAATAATATTATGAGCGAGGAACGCAATAAATATATTGACCATATAAGTGTAATTAGGACTATGCGCAATGCTATGATTGTGTTTAGCTTTGTCCCGATTGTCTTTATGGCAGTAAGTTTTGTAATGTATACGTCATTTCAGTTGATGACAGCAGAACGGTATGCAATGTATAGTATGTCGGCATTGTGTATACTGATGAGTGTTTATACTATTGGATTACTGATGAAAAAGGACATGATGTTTGGACTTGTTTCAAAGAGTGGTCTTGTGCTTACTGTGATATCCTTTATAATAGGAGTTGTATTGTGGATTTATGAATTATCTCCGCAATATGTGTTGTTATCAATAAGTTTTTATGTTTTGGGGCAAATAGTATTTGTTGTTGGGACATGGGTAAATCTTTCTGTAAAACTAAGCCATATATTATTTTATGTAACTTTGGTTGTGTGTTATATGCTCAGAAGTGTTTCAGCGCAATCGGTGGTCGCAGTTGTCTCAATGGTTATAGTTGCTTATCCCATGGCAGTAAGTTATTTTGCAGTAAATTGGGCGTCAAAAGAATTTTTTAAACTTAATAAATAAAATGTTTATGAAGAGAGCCCTTTTGTTGTCTATAGTAGGTGTAGTGTCATTATTTTCATTTGCCAGTGGTATAATTGGTTACTGGAAAGGAGAGGTTATGTCATTGCCTATTGTTTTTCATGTGGAGGAAAAAGATGGGAACTTGTTGACAACACTTGACTCTCCTATGCAAGGGGCAAAAGATATTCCATGTGAAAGTATTGAACTTAAAGGCGATAGTGTGGTGATAAAAATGCCATTGCTACAAGCATCGTTCAAGGGCGTTTTTGAAACAGATAAAAATTCAATAAGAGGCATTTTTACGCAAGGAATAACTGTTCCATTACTGCTTATTCGCACGACTGAAGAGGCAAGTAAGTTATATCGTCCACAAGAGCCAAAACCACCATTTGTATATAATAGCCGTGAAGTAACATTTAGCCATGATGACATTACTCTTGCCGGAACATTGACTACTCCAATGTGGGGTAATCACTATCCTGCGGTTGTTCTTGTTACAGGTAGTGGCATGCAAAACAGAGATGAAGAGATATTGGGACATAAGCCATTTGCTGTTATTGCCGATTATCTCACACGTGTCGGATTTGCTGTATTACGATATGATGACCGAGGAGTCGGAGGCTCAACAAAAGGTAGGCCTGATGATACAACGTTGGACTATGCAGTAGATGCAATCGCAGCAATAGAATTTTTGAAAACACAAACAGCCATAGACACTACACGCATAGGGGTAATTGGTCATAGCGAAGGTGGAACAATTGCATTTATATGCGCAGCACAACGACCTGACGATGTCGCTTTTGTAGTTTCCCTTGGTGGTGCTGTGGTTAAGGGAAAAGAATTGATGGTGATGCAAAACAAAATGATAGCTGAAGCAGCAGGGCGTCCATTGTCAGAAGAATCGGAGCAAAATGTAGTCGCTGTGTTTAATGCAATAGATTCAATAGAAGATAAAGACAAGTTGTCAATGCGATTGAATGAGCTGATGTCAAAGCAAGGTAATTTATCGGAAACAGAGATTGATAACCAGGTTAAACGTATGATATCGCCATGGTATAGTGCATTTATTCGTCTTAACCCGATAGAATATATTAAAAAAATGGAATGTCCTGTATTAGCGTTAAATGGCGAATGGGATGTGCAAGTAAATGCGAGACAGAATTTAGATGCGTTGAAAATAGTTTATCCTGAAGCAGAGATAAAAATCTATTCCGGAGTTAATCACATGTTTCAAGAAGCCCCATCATACAAACAGAGTATAAATTATGGGTCTATAAGTCAAACATTTTCGCCTAAGGTTTTAGATGATATTGCAAAATGGTTAGTCAAAATTACTTCAAAAAAGTAGATTGAAACATGTTTTATAACATAGAAAAACGAAGATAAAATGAAATAATTAGTATAAAAGTTGATAATCTTGAAGATTATGCCTAACTTTGCGGAGTTTTTCAACTGACATATCGTGGGAAAGTTTACAGAATTTAAGCTACCGTTGAAGAGCATGATCTTGGGTGTTCATGAATTTGAATATCATTTGGACAAGCAGTTTTTCAAAAACATGGAAAGCTCGGATATTCATGATGCTGATTTAAACGTGAAGCTGTCAGTAAACCACAAAAACGATGTCTATGACATGACATTTGTTATCTCAGGAGAGATCGTTTTATTGTGTGATAGATGTCTTGATGATTTGCAATTCCCCATAGAAAGCAATTATCATATAATTGTCGAATATGGAGAAGATTATAGTGATGATTCAGACGAGTTGCTCATAATCCCTGAAAGCGATAATTATTTGAATGTCGCTTACATGATTTATGATACAGTATCACTCGCAATTCCCATTAAGCATGTGCATCCACAAGGACAATGCAATAAAGCAATGAGTGCCATGCTTAAAAAACATCGTGCAATAGAGGCAAATGAAGATGCGGAGATTGACGATGATTTGATTGAAGAAATTGAAGATGCTGATAATGTTGGAAATGAGTCAATCGATCCACGATGGAGTGAATTGAAAAAATTGAAAGATAATAACTAAAATAAATAATATTAAAGTAAAATGGCACATCCTAAACGAAAACAATCAAAAACCAGAACAGCTAAACGTAGAACTCATGATAAAGCTGCTACTCCAACATTGGCAATTTGTCCTAATTGCGGTGCATGGCACGTTTATCACACAGTTTGTGGCGAATGTGGTTACTACCGCGGTAAAGTAGCTATTGAAAAGAACGCTGCTGTTTAATAAAGGCTAATAGCACATTAAATAATCTCCTGAAAAAACTTTAGGAGATATTTTTCATTGTATAAAATTAAGAAAAATATGCTTAACGCAAGAATAGCAGGAATAGCTTCCTACGTCCCATCAGACATTCTTGACAACGAGATGTTATCAAAAATGGTTGATACAAATGATGAGTGGATAACCACACGTGTAGGAATTAAAGAGCGTCGCATCTTAAAGGAGGAAGGTGTGGGGTCGTCTTATCTTGGTATACAGGCAGTTAATAAATTGCTTGAATCAACCGGGACGAAACCTGAAGAAGTTGATTTGCTCATTTGTGCGACATCAAATCCTGACTATCGTTTTCCATCTACAGGCTCAATAATAACACATGGTTGTGGCTTGAAATCGGCTTATTCCTATGATATTCAAGCTGCATGTGCCGGTTTCCTTGTTGCATTGCAAGATGCAACATCATATATCCGTTCAGGAATGTATAAAAAAGTTGTTGTTGTCGCAGCTGAAAAAATGTCATCAATGGTAAACTATACCGATCGCACAACATGTCCATTGTTTGGCGATGCAGCCGGAGCAATGCTTTTGGAACCTACAATGGAAAATGTAGGTATTATCGATGGCGTTTTTCATGTTGATGGACGAGGACTTGAACATTTGTTGATGAAAGCCGGAGGCTCTGTAAAGCCTGCATCGCACGAAACGGTTGATGCATCAGAGCATTATATTTTTCAAGATGGTCGCAATGTATATAAGCATGCTGTAACAAATATGCTTGAGTCATCAAAAGAGGTTGCTGGACGTAATGGGTTGACAATTAGTGATGTGGATTGGTTTGTCGCTCATCAAGCTAACCTACGTATTATTGAGGCAGTTGCAGGTCGTTCCGGGATTGACCCTTCTAAAGTTCTTGTGAATATTGAGCATTATGGCAATACAAGTGCCGCATCAATTCCATTGTGTATTGATGAGTACAAGGATAAAATCAAAAAAGGCGATCGTCTGATATTGACAGCATTTGGTGCTGGATTTACATGGGGCGCAATGTATGTAATTTGGGATATTTAAACGACCAAAAAAGATATAACAATGAATAACAATAAGTAGCATCTGTTTATTGCGGGTGCTATTTTGTTTTATATTACAATAATAAACATGATAGAAAATCATAAAGCAGGGTTTGTAAATATAGTGGGAAATCCCAATGTTGGGAAATCAACTCTCATGAATGATTTGGTGGGTGAGCGTGTGAGTATTATAACAGCCAAAGCACAGACTACACGCCATCGCATAATGGGCATAGTAAATGCTCCGGAATATCAAATTGTGTTTTCTGATACTCCGGGAGTGTTATCTCCTAAATATAAATTACAGGAGAGCATGTTGGGATATTCTGAAGGAGCACTTGTTGATGCGGATATATTGCTTTATGTAACTGATGTTATAGAGGATCCAATTAAGAATGAGGTATTCTTAAAAAAGGTGGCAAAAGAAAAAGTACCTATCTTGTTGGTAATAAATAAGATTGATTTATTGAAAGGTCAATCAGATCTTGAACAAATCGTTATGAGGTGGAAAGAGTTATTGCCTAATGCCGAGATATATCCAACATCGGCAAAAGAGCATTTTAATGTAACTAATCTTATGTCGCGCATTGTGGAATTGCTTCCAGATTCTCCGCCATATTTTGGTAAAGATGCGTTGACTGATAAACCTGCAAGATTTTTTGTTACTGAGATTATTAGAGAAAAAATACTTTTGAATTATGACAAGGAGGTGCCATACTCAACAGAGGTCATAGTTGAGAAGTTTGACGAAACCGATAACTCAATACACATAATGGCAGTCATATATGTAGAACGTGATAGTCAAAAGGGTATTATCATTGGCCGAGGGGGGGCAATGTTGAAACGCATAGGGGTTGATGCTCGCAAGGATATCGAGACATTCTTCGGTAAACGAGTCTTTCTTGAGATGTTTGTTAAAGTAGAGCCTAATTGGCGTAATAGAGAAAATAAACTCCGCTCATTTGGATACATCGCTGATTAATTATATCTTTGTTACAGCCCTCAATTGAGGGCTGTAACGCTATTATAAAACATATATTACAACCATGAATAAAGGAGACTGGCAATCAAGTTTACAAGCATTTTTAAATTCCAATCCTGATTTGCCCGAAGGTGACGAAATCGTAGAGGAGACAACAGGTCAATCAAAACAACCTTTAGATATAATTTTGGAGAAAAAAGGTCGAGCCGGAAAGATGGCTACGATTGTAACCGGATTTGTGCTTGATGATGATGCTGTTTCGGGAATCGCAAGTGCAATGAAATCACGTCTTGGAACAGGAGGCTCGTCAAGAGGAGGAGAAATTTTGATACAAGGTGATAGACGCAAAGATGTCCTTGATTTCCTTATAAAGGCAGGATATAAAGCAAGAATAATATAAAAGTACAATATGCTGACGGTTTATAAAGCATCGGCAGGTTCTGGTAAAACATTCACATTGACCTATGAGTATATAAAACTGCTCTTAGGGGAAAAGAATGAGAATGGTGTGTATCGATTGAATAAGATCGGTAGGGATTGTCATCGCTCAATTCTTGCCATTACATTTACCAACAAAGCAACTGCTGAGATGAAACGTCGCATTGTGCAGGAACTTGCAATTCTTGCCGAGGTTGAATCGGTTAAATGTGGTGCAAAAAGTCCGTACGCCGAAAGGCTTATCAATGAATTTGGCTGTACCCATGAAGAATTGAAACAAACGGCTGAAAAAGCATTGCAAGAGTTATTATTTGATTTCAATTTCTTTAATATAAGTACCATAGACTCGTTCTTTCAAAATGTATTGCGTGTGTTTGCTCGCGAAGCAGAACTTACCGGTAACTATGAGGTGGAATTGAATGACGAATATGCTATCGAGACCGGTATCAATGAAATGTTAACATCGATAAATCGATCAGGAACTACTGATGATAGTGATGCATCAAATCAACGCCGACTCACTGATTGGCTTAAGAAATATATGCTTAATCTCATAGAAGAGGGTGGCGGATTTAATATGTTTAATCGTTCTTCAAGTTTTTATGAAGGAATTGTTGCATTTGTCAACAAGATGTGTGATGAAGAATTTAAATTAAACTCTGAAAAGATGCTCAAATATCTTGAGGATGAGTCAAAGATAATCACATTTGAACAGCAGTTGGGAAAAAAAATCGAGCAAATACAACGTGTGATTAAAGAGAAGTCGACCCGAGCAATAAATGTGTTATATGAAGGGCTTGGACTCACTTCGGATAGATGTTGGAATAACTATGTGCGAACATTGGTTATTAAATGGGCGGAAGGAACTCCTACCGGATTAAACAATTCTGTAATTGTGGCCTCAGAAAATAGTAATGATCGATCAAAACGATATCTAAAAAAATATTCTGCTGAAGGGATTATTCCGGAATATATTGATGCGATCTATCTTGATGCTTTAAATACAATAGTTAATGGAGTGAACCGAATAAATTTATATAAGCTGACTCGCAAAAATATTTATATTCTTGGTCTCCTTGGAAATATAGTTAAAAAGATAGACGAGTATCGTAATGATAATAATCTGATATTGTTATCAGACACCAACGATATATTACAACGCATTATAAGTGAAGAGGAATTACCATTTATATATGAAAGAGTAGGTGTTAATTTGAAACATTTTCTCATTGATGAATTTCAAGATACTTCTCGCATGCAGTGGCTTAATCTGTCTCCGCTTGTTTCAGAGAGCCTGTCTCATGATAATGACAATCTGATTATTGGAGATGAGAAACAATGTATATATCGTTTTAGAAATTCTGATCCATCGTTGTTGAGAGAGCAAGTAGCTCAACAATTTTCTCGTAATTATCAGGAGAAGGGGAATAATATATCGGGAAATACTAATTGGCGCAGTTCGGCTGATGTTGTTAAATTTAATAATACCATCTTTAGTGCGATTTCTGAAAGCGCAGGCCTGAAGCAACTATATGGTAATGTTACTCAGCAGGTCGCTCCTAAGCGAAAAGATCATCGTGGATATGTGAAATTTACTGCATTGCAAGGAGATAAGAATGAGTTTGAATGCAGTTCATTGGAGTTGATGGCGCAAGAAATAAAGCGTCAATTAATGTCGGGATATAAATCTTCAGATATTGCAATACTTGTGCGCAAAGGAGTGGAAGGGCGTCGAGTAATAGACTTTTTGCTTGAATATGTCAATGCTCATCCCGATTTCCCTACGCTGAATATTTTATCAAACGAGGCTTTGGTCGTTGGAAATTCCAATGCAGTGAGGTTAATAGTGAGTGTACTGAAATTTATAGACACCCCTGATAAGGCGTCAGATGACTATCATTTGACAAAGCGCGAAATCAGTCGCATGGTTAATCGTTATGAATATTTCATCAATACCGATAATTCTCCATCAGAGGCTTTGGTTGCTACTCTCAGATCGACAGCATCAATAGAAAGTCTTGCCGATGAAGTGATGAGTATGGAGTGTATCAGCTTGCCATCTATTGTGGAGCGGATAATCACTCGCTATGTTCCGAAGAAAGCTCTAACAGATGAAAATATTTATATTACAGCATTTCAAGATGTTGTTGTTGACTATTGTGCTCAAGGAGCCGGGGATATTCATTCGTTCTTGAAATGGTGGGATGCGGTAGGATATAAAACTTGTCTCACATTCCCTGATTCGATGGATGCAATTAAGGTAATGACTGTTCACAAATCCAAAGGTTTGGAATTCAGATGTGTCCACATCCCTTTTGCTTCATGGGACATGGTTGAAGGGAAGGAGATAAAATGGTATGATACAAGAGGTGTGTATAAAGGCTTTGACGAAGATATTATTCCTCCAATCATTCCGATAAAAAGTAGTAAAACGGCTCTTGTCGATACTGATTTTTATGAACAATATGAGCAAAATCGAGGAGCTGAATTTGTTGATCAGTTGAATGCTACTTATGTTGCATTTACTCGTGCAGTTGATGAACTGATCGTAAATTATAAAGTAAAAGAAAGTAACTCAAATACACTCAATAATATAGGAGATTTCATCGGTTTAGCAATTGAAATGGCGACACCTGAGTATTGCCATAATTGTACAACGGCTTTAGGAGAGCCTTCAATAAAGGCTGATGATGTATATGCGCCATTAAATACGAGTTTTAAAGATGGAGTATTGACAATCGGAACCCCCACAATTAAAGCAACAGAAATTGATGCTAAAAAAGAAGGTGGAGAAGAGACAATAGAGGCAATTCCTTACTATACAGCCGACCGCAATGAAATGTGGAATTTAAGTACGGTGGAAGGTTTGCAGGATTTGGATAAACCACGCGATAGAGGGGTGATTCTTCATGGCATCTTGGGGGATGTACGTAATATAGATGATTTGTCAATAGTTGTGGCTCGTCATGCCTATAAATACAATCTCTCGGCAGAGGACACTGAAGAGATAGTGACATTTTTGCGGGACGCGTTAGATGATACTCGTGTAGAGAGATGGTTTTCCGGATATAAGAAAGTTGTAAATGAACGTACAATAGTGTTGCCTTCAGGAGAAAGTTATCGCCCTGATAGGATAGTGTGGACAGCCGACGGGGCTATAGAGGTTATAGATTATAAATTTGGAAGGCCTAATCATGACCAATATGCAGTACAAGTGAGAAACTACATGAAATTGCTTGTGAAAATGGGATATGAAAATATAAAAGGTTATATTTGGTATCTGAAATCAGGTGAAATAGTAACAATTAATATATAAGAAGATGATAAAAAGATTTTTTATTGCAACATTGGCTATTTGTGGAGGGATAGCAATAGCTGATGCATGTACGAGTTTAATTGCCGGCTCAGGTGCAACGACTGATGGTAGTGTAATGATTACTTATGCTGCTGATAGTCATAACCTTTATGGCGAGTTGTATAATCAACCTGCAGCCGATTATCCTAAGGGAGCTATGCGCAAGGTTGTAGAATGGGATACAGGTAAATATCTGGGTGAAATCCCTGAAGTGGCACACACCTATGCAACAATAGGTAATATGAATGAACATGGACTTGCTATTGCTGAAAGCACATGGGGTGGACGTCCCGAACTTGTTGATACAACAGGTATCATTGACTATGGATCGTTGATTTATATTACATTGCAACGAGCTAAAACTGCTCGCGAAGCAATTGATGTAATGACAGGTCTTGTTGCTGATTATGGCTATGCAAGTTCTGGTGAATCATTCTCTATCGCCGATGGTAAAGAAGCGTGGATTATGGAACTTATAGGTAAAGGTGGTAAAGAAAAAGGTGCCGTGTGGGTGGCTCGTCGAGTTCCCGATGATTGTATCTCAGGTCATGCCAATCATGCTCGTATCCATCAATTCCCTCTAAACGATAAAAAGAACTGCTTGTATTCGTCAGATGTAATTGAATTTGCTCGCAAGCAAGGATATTTTATAGGTAAAGATGAGGACTTTAGCTTCTCATTGGCTTATGCAATAACTGATTTCAGCGCATTGCGTGGATGTGATGGACGTGTGTGGGCCTATTTTAATCGTTTTAATAATTCAATGGAGTCTTCATTGGATTGGGTTTTGAAAGGCGAAGGCGAGCCTATGCCATTGTGGGTAAAACCCGACAAAAAAATTTCAGTAAGAGAAATGCAATGGATGATGCGCGATCATTTTGAAGATACACCAATGGATATGACAAAAGATATAGGATCCGGCGCTTATGATGTTCCTTATCGTTGGCGTCCGTTGACTTATAAAGTTGATGGTGTTGAGTATTCACATGAACGTGCTATTGCAACTCAGCAAACAGGCTTCTCATTTGTTGCTCAGTTGCGCGATAATGTTCCTGCATCAATGAAAGGTGTATTGTGGTTTGGCGTTGATGATGCTAACACTTGTGTATATGTTCCGGTTTATTGTTGTGTAACAGAGCCTCCTCATTGTTATGCTCATGGCAATGGCGATATGTATCATATTTCATGGGATGCTGCTTTTTGGGCTCATAACTATGTGGCAAATCAAGCCTACAATCGTTATTCTCAAATGATTCCCGATATTCGTCGCGTGCAAAATGGATTGGAAGATAATATAGCTGAAGCTGTTGCTGAAGCTGAAACGAAAGCACAGTCAATGAATGATGCTGATGCGCGCAAGATGTTTGTTGAATTAACTAATCATTGGGCTGAAAAATCAACCAAAGAGTTTAAAGCGTTAGGCGATTATCTGCTTGTAAAATATCTTGATGGCAATGTTAAGAGAGAGAAAGATGGCAAATTTGAATATACTCCCGATGGAGTTCCTGCTTATCCATCGTTCCCCGGATATGATGAACGTTATTATCGCACAATCGTCAAAGATGCCGGCGATCGCCTTCGTGTCATTGAACCTGCTATCAACAAAAGATAATACGACAGATTAATAGATGCAAACGAGGTCGTACCTTTTGGGTACGACCTCGTTTTATATTAATAAGTTTATTGGGTTTTATTTTGCGACTCTTTCAAGCCATTTTACCATGCAAAGCATTAATGCCATAGAGATGAAACAAACTACTGCAAACACACTCCATGTTGCTGCCAACGAAATTTTTTCATACATCATAGCGCCAAGGAACAATGCAGCATTACCTACAGCTGTTGCTCCCAACCAGCATCCTTGCATCAAACCTTGAAGGTGAGCAGGAGCTACTTTTGACACAAATGAAAGTCCGAGTGGAGAAATAAACAATTCGGCAACTGTCAAGATGAAATAAACCGAGAATAAAACCCAAGGAGTTACACGTGCTGCGTCGGCAAGTGGAGAATTTTCAATTACACTATAATTTGGTAATGATAATGATGCGATAGTCATTACAACATAAGCAAGAGCAGCGATACCCATACCGATACCGATTTTCTTAGGAGTTGAAGGCTCTTTACCACGTTTAGCCAATGCCCCAAAAATCCACATTACAACAGGAGTCAGGAATACAACAATAAATGGGTTGACTGATTGGAAAATCTCAGCACTGATTTCCATGCTTCCAAGCTTCAATAATGTATAGTCTTTAGCAAACATTGTCAGTGTCAAACCATTTTGATGGAATGAGAACCAGAAGAAGATAACAATACCAAATACGGCAAACAATGCGAGGATACGTTGCTTGATTTCTTTAGCATCTTGACGAATTTCGTCTTTAGACACCTCAACAACTTTTGCTTCTTTAGCCGCCGGATTTGGCAACGATTTTTTGTTTGCCAAGAAAATAACAAGCGATATCAACATTGCAACAATTGCAACAGAAAATGCATAGTGAAATCCGGTATTAAACGCATCAAGATAGCTATTAGCAAATGCGGTTAAGTCAGTTGGCGCTACGCCATTAGATACTGTTGTTGCCAATTCTTGGAACTTGGTAGTATCTTCAAGTTGCCCACCAAGATATTTATGACAAAGTCCTGGAAGGTCGGCATTATAAGCAAATCCTTGCATTTTCACAAAAGTGTTGCGCACCCATGTTGCAATAAACGGAGCAACACAACCACCTATATTAATAAACATATAGAAAATTTGGAATCCGGCATCACGACGAGCGCTATACTTAGGATTATCATATAATTGCCCTACAACAGCCTGCAAGTTCCCTTTGAACAAGCCATTACCAAATGCGATTACTAACAATGCACCAAGAGCAATAATTTCAGTTGTAATCAATGCAGGAATTGCCAATAGAGCGTATCCTAATGACATTACAAGAAGACCGGCGATAATTGTGCCTTTATAGTTCTTTGTCTTATCAGCAATGAGACCACCGACAAGAGCCAAGATGTAAATTGAGCAATAGAAGATTGAATAATAAACTCCGGCTTGTGAACCGTCAAGATTGAATTTTGACATTAAGAATAGTGTCAAAATCGCCATCATCACATAAAATCCAAAACGCTCGCCCATGTTGGCAAGAGCTGTAGGAATAAGTCCTTTGGGATGGTTTTTAAACATAATTGTAATTTTATTTAAGGTGTTAATATTAATTTTCTGATTGTTGTTTTGCTTTGAACGCAAGGGCATACATTCTTATTTGCTTTACCATTGCTACGAGACCATTGCTTCGTGTTGGAGACAAATGTTCCGATAGCCCGATTTTATCTATGAAATATAACTCTGCATTAAGGATTTCATCGGGTGTGTGTTCCGACAAAACTTTTATCAATAGCGAAATAATACCTTTGACAATTATAGCATCGCTGTCAGCAGTATATACGACTTTATCGCCCATCATCTCAGCATTTAACCACACTCGGCTTTGGCATCCCTCGATGATGTGAGCAGGAGTTTTGTACTTTTCATCTATTGCAGGAAGGGCATTGCCTAAGTCTATAATATAGGCATAACGATCCATCCAATCTTCAATATCTGAAAATTCATCAACTATTTCGTCTTGTAATTGATTAATTGTCATCTCTATTCAAATTAAAGGCTATTGAGCCTGTTCGTTATATATCGTGTTTAAAACTGTTTGTCCTACTGCTTTCAATGAACTTCTATCAATTGAGTTCATATCATCTTTCAATGTGTGCCATGTGGGAGGGAATGAGCCAGTCATAGGATTAGCACACTCAATGATGTCTATACAAGGAATTCCTGCCATACTGATGTGATAATGGTCATCTGTTACTGCTCCCTCTGTACGATTTATAAAACGAGAACTATATCCTGATGCATTGGCCATTGCCCACACTTTATCGTTAATGCGTGATGCAAATCTTTCAGAGAAATACTCACGATGAAATTTGGCTTCTATACCGCCAACAATATCAAGTAAGATGCCATAAATCGGCAGTTGTCCCACCTCATAAGGCATATTTTTTACCCAATATTGTGTACCGAGACACCACGATTTATCATCACCACCCGATGCGCCATAGTCTTCAGCATCGGTAAATAATATATCAACACCTATCAATGGCTGTTTTTGACCTAAGCAACGAGCGATTTCAAGAAGTACACCCACTCCGCTACCACCATCGTTAGCACCTGGTATAGGAGTGTTGTGCTTTGATTTATCTATCTCGGCATCAGCCCATGGACGAGTATCCCAATGTGCAAGTAAAAGAATTCGCTTGTGTGCTGTTTTATTAAATTGTGCAAAAATATTATTTATAGGTAGTTTGTCGTCATTAAATGCGGTAACCGTTGTTTTTTGTTCAATAATAGTATCAGCTCCGTAACTATTTAACTCATTTACAAGCCAGATAGCACATAGCCTATGCCCGTAAGTACCGGGTACTCGAGGTCCAAAATCCACCTGTTTTTTTACAAAATTGTATGCACTATCAGCATTGAACTCAATCGTAGCAATAGATTGTTGAGCCGATACATTGTCGGCTTTGTTATTTTTAGAGCCGGCATTGCAAGAACTTGTTATAAGAGTTAATAATAAGAGCGCAATATTATAGATTTTCATTTTAAACACTTTTCTGCACTTCAAAGTTACAAAAACGAATAAACATAGACAATTATCAACTAATATAAACTGCGTTTCGGTGGTTATTTATTGTTAATAACATCGTTAAGAAAAAAAGAGCCATGCAAAATACACAGCTCTTTTCAATTATATAGGATTAAATATTAACGTTTGCCTCCTTTTTTGCGTTTTTCTTGTTCTCGCAACATAGCTTGTTGTTGGCGTTGAGCCTCTTCAAGGCGGGCCATGAAACCACTTTTCTTACGAGGTTTTTTTGCGTTTTCTTTCATTTGTGCTCTCACTTTTTCTTCATCTACGATAAAACGGAATGAGTAAGTTTGAATGATTGTGATGAGCAATGAAAGGAGGTAATAATAGCTCAAGCCTGAAGCGTAGTCATTAAAGAAGAACAAGAACATCACCGGCATTAAGTACATCATCATTTTCATTCCAGGCATTGATGATGTTTGTGCCTGATTTTGCATATTAATGCGAGTATATATAATATTTGTTACTGTCATCAACAAGCAGAATAGGCTCACGTGATTACCAAATGTACTTGAAATAAAAGGTATTTGTACATCCCATGAGAAAATTGCATCAGGTGCTGACAAGTCTTTAGCCCAGAGGAACGACTCTCCACGCAACTCAATACATGATGGGAAGAACGTAAACATTGCAATGAGAATAGGCATTTGCAACAACATTGGCAAACAACCTGAGAATGGACTTGCACCAGCCTTGCTATATAATTCCATTGTCTTTTGTTGACGCACCATTGCATTTTCTTTGCCTGGATATTTATCGTTGATTTCTTTAATTTCAGGGGCAAGGACACGCATCTTAGCTTGCGACATATAGCTCTTATAGGTGAATGGGAATAGAATAATCTTGATAAACAATGTGAGTAACAAGATTATAATTCCATAATTTTCAATAAATCCACCGAGGAATGTAAATACCGGAATGATAATCAATGTATTAATCCATCGGAACAATGACCATCCAAGAGGAATCAACTTAGTTAATTCCAAATCCTCTCCTGAAGATATTTGCTCTTCATAGTCTGAAAGCAAAGGATATAAGTTTGGCCCCAAGAATAAATCAAATGATGCCACAATAGAAGCTGTTGATGAATATTCCATTGACGCATCGGCTGTCATATCTTTCAAATACGCTTTCTGCGTTGATTCTTTGAGATCTTTAGATTGCAGCTTTGCTCCGGTAAAATTATCTTTTGCAATTATTACCGATGAAAAGAATTGATTTTTAAACCCAATCCATTTAATGCGGTCATTAATCTCTTCCACATCTTCTCCTTGAGCCGACAACTCATCCACTTCATCTCCAGCATATTTATAGCACACTGCACTATTTCTTTCTTCAAATGTGCGACCTTTTTCATGACGAATCATCTTTTGATACCAGTGCAAATCCATTGAAGAAGTACTCATAGGGATAATTGATTGCATATTTTCCTGAACAACATCCATTTTCACAATGTAGCTATCAGGAAGCAATGTATATCGAATACCAAATTTAGCACCTTTTCCTAAATCAAGCGACATCAAGACTGTAGTATCACTTTCTTGTATAGGAGTAAAATAGAAATTACGTGTTTCAAGACGTTGATTAATTGTAGTCAATGTCAAGTTGAAATCATTTGTTTCATTTTCAAACAAAACAACATTTGTACTATCATAAGACAAATACTTTTTCAACTCTGCACGAGATATAAAGCCTCCTTTTGTTGAAAGATCAAGAGATAGCAACTCATTTTCCAACTTAATTGTAACTGAATCGCCTGTCAGATATTTAGCAAACTCCTGATATTTAGAGAAATTACTGATTGTTGATTTCAAAGCAGCAACAGCTTTAGATGCTACTTTAGGCATTAGCTGCCCCATCTTATTTGACAAGACATCTGACACATTTACAATAGTATCATCTACGTTAACCGTACCACTAACGACATCATCTTTTAATCGTAAATTGACATCTGCATTAGAAATTACATATCCACCCATAGAGTCAGTAACTCCATATTGTTTAATTGTAGGAACGATTAATGCCTTCTCGGTAGGAGAAAGTGTATCAGCGATCAACGCAACTTGTTGTTCAACTGCTTGCTGTTGAGCTGCAAGCAACTCGGCTTGAATCTGTTCTTGACGTCGACGTTCAATTTCTTCGGCTGATGGCTGATTGAGCCACATAAAACCGAGGATTACTCCTCCCATCAACAACATTCCAAGAAGTGTATTTTTATCCATTATTCTGTAAATATATTAAATAAATTATTATAAAATTATGCTTTTACTTCTCCATATTCAACTGCAGCACGTACAAAGTCAACAAAAAGAGGGTGTGGATTTACCACTGTACTTGAATATTCCGGATGATATTGAACTCCAATATACCAACGCATATCCGAAATTTCAACCGCCTCAGCAAGACCCGTCTGAGGATTTACTCCCGAGCGAACCAATCCGTTTTCTTCAAGTTGTATGCAATATGCTTTATTAACCTCATAACGATTATGATGACGTTCGCTTACTTCGGTTGAATTATAAATTTTAGCTATTCGTGAATTTTTATTGAATACACAATCATAAGCACCCAAACGCGTAGTTTCAATACATGATGCTATTTTATCATCAGCCATCGTATCTACAACATTATATGGCGTCGATGAGTTAACTTCTGTACTGCATGCCTCATTTAACCCCATTACATTGCGAGCAAATTCGACAACCATACATTGCATACCGAGACTTATCCCAAAAGTCGGGACATTGTTTTCTCGACACCATTTCAATGCAACGATCATTCCTTCCACTCCTCGCTGTCCTGCTCCCGGTGCCACTAAAACTCCATCCATAGAAGATAATGTTTCAGCAATGTTCCCATCATGGAGTTTTTCTGATTGGATAAACACCAATTCCAATTTATGGTCATTGTATGTAGCTGCTTGGATAAGAGCTTCATTAATTGATTTATAAACGTCGGGCAATTCTACATATTTCCCTACAAGACCAATGCGTACTTTCTTTTCTGCACCATTTAGCTTATCAAGGAATTGCATCCATGATGTCATATCAGGCTCTCCTTTACAACTAACGCCAATCTGTCGCAGCACAATATCGTCCAAATGCTGTTCATGCATTCGGACAGGCACCTCATAAATAGTCGATACATCTGTTGATTGCACTACTGAGTCAAGAGCAACATTACAGAACATCGCTATTTTTCGACGCACTTCTTCATCAATATTTTGTTCAGCACGCAATACCAAAACATCAGGCTGTATTCCCAATTCTTGCAGCTTTTTAACGGAGTGCAGTGTTGGTTTAGTCTTTAGTTCTTTAGCCGCAACGACATATGGAACATAAGTTAAATGTATGCAAACACTATTATTCCCGAGTTCCCAACGTAATTGACGAACACTCTCAAGGAATGGAAGGGATTCAATATCCCCTACAATACCACCTATCTCAGTTATAATAAAATCAAATTTGCCTGTTTCTCCAAGACGCTTGATGTTACTTTTTATCTCATCCGTAACATGAGGAATTACCTGTACGGTTTTGCCTGAATATTCTCCACGTCGTTCTTTATTTATCACATTTTGAAAAATACGTCCCGACGTAATATTATTTGCTTTGGTTGTTTGTATATTCGTAAAACGTTCATAATGTCCAAGATCAAGATCTCCCTCATGCCCATCAATCGTAACATAACTTTCTCCATGTTCATAAGGATTTAACGTCCCTGAATTGACATTTATATAAGGATCGAATTTCTGGATAGTGACTCTAAAGCCTCGTGCTTTAAGCAAACATGCAAGAGAAGACGAGATGATTCCCTTCCCTAATGAAGAGACAACTCCTCCGGTTACAAAAACATACTTTGGCTCCATTTTACTAAAAAATTACGAAAATACAAAGTTATAAATTATTCTTGATAGGTAATACTTTGTAGCCACTTTTAGTCGCTTAAATTTTAATTATTTTAGACTTGCTTTATTTGCACTTTTATGCGGCACACATTATTCAAGTTAAATAGTACAAAAAAGACAAACAAATAGTATCTAAAAATTTGTAAAGTCATATATAAAATTGTATTTTTACAAAATATATCAGAATTAATTTTAAATACCTTATTAAATCATGAAAAAACTAACGCGTTTTTTGGTTGCTATTGCATCACTATTATGCACATCAGCAGCATTTTCGGTTAACACCGTAAATATTAATGGTGTTGACCATGCAATAGACACAATCATACCCAAACACACTATTGGACCGGGAACAAGCTACGCTTTTTATCATCTCCCCAATAGACCTCTTACTATACACGTGCTTGAAGTTGATTTAAATAATCAATATGTGCAACTTGAAGCTTGCAACGGCGGGCAAAAATCAGTGGCAACTGAATTAACAACAAACATGTATAAACGCAATGATAGTCCCGGACATGACATGATTGCTGCTCACAATGGGTCATTCTTCCACACATCAGAAACCGATCAAACTGCTGTGGGGATGTCTCGCATGGGGTTAATATGTAATGGCGAAATACTTCAAAATCCTGTGGGTTGGCCATTATTTGTATTAACACAAGACAAAGTCTCATATCTTGAAAATGTGCATTTTAGTGCAAATATTACAACCTCAACAGGCTCTAATCGCATACACACTCTCAATACCCATCTATTGGAACTTGAAAGTGTTGATGATGCCGGAGAGCGTATGATGATGTTCACTCGCGAATATGGAACAAAAACAAATACTGCTTCAGGTGGAACAAAAGTTATATTAGTTCCAAAAGAAGGAGATTTCACTATCACCCCAAATATGACAATCGCCTGCACCGTAGAAAGCATTTTTGATAATACAGGAGCATCAGATATTCCGGAAGGCAAAGCCGTTCTTTATGGAACAGGAGTTAACGAGACTTTCTTAAAAGGCTTGACAGTTGGAGAGGAATGTACAATCAATATTGCTACTACAGTTCCATCAGTACCATCAATCAACAATATCAAAGAAGGTCTTGGTGGCAGTAGCCACTTTATCCTCCGAGATGGTGAGGTGGTAATATCCGGCAACCCCGATATCCATCCACGCACATTTATGGGTATTTCAAAAGATGGAAAAACAGTATATTCTGTTGCCGTTGATGGCCGTTGGGAAGGCTCTGCCGGTGTTACTCTCGACGATGAAGGTCGTATATTAAAAATGCTTGGTGCTTGGCATGGCTTAAACCTTGATGGAGGTGGTTCAACAACTATGGTTGTTCATGGAGATATTAAAAATCACGTTTCAGGAGGTGCCGAAAGAGCCGTTGGTGATGCTCTATTGGTATATTCAAGCGCTCCTGTTGATGACGATATTGCAAAAATTGCTTTTGAACCACGCGCATACAATGTGCCCATTACAGCTCGTTTCCGTCCTGCAATTTATGCCTACAACCAATACGATTTGATTAAGAATAAAGATCTTGAAGGAGTGAAACTTTCATGTGATTCAGAAATTGGCTCATTTAACGAGAACAACGAATTTATTGCTACAGGCGATGTTGCAAGCGGATATATTTATGCTGAATACAATGGTATTACAACTAAACAACTTGTCAATACAATCATGTCTCCACTTGCATTGGAATACGACAGTTATGTAGTCGACGACAAAGCCGAATATCCAATCTTGATGAATGGCACTGTTGGTAATTTTGTATATAAAGCTGATGCAGCAAGTGTTACATGGACTATCGATGACGAATCGCTTTGTTCTATTTCCGATGGCAAAGTTAGAGGTATCAAAAATGGAGTAGCAACATTAACAGGGACATCAAGCAATTTCAACGGGAATGTTACCATTAATGTTGAAATACCCGACACTCAAACAAAATCAATATTCCCAACATTTGATGCTTCGACATGGTCATTTACTCAAACAGGAGGAACAGATCAAAGCGTTACCGCTGATGGAGAAGGTGTTAAAATCAGTTATATCGGTAATGGTGTATCCCGAGGAGCTACATTCTCTATATTCAATAATACGATTAAATCCTTTGGATTGCCTAATGCCATTAAGATGAATATCAATCCTGGGAATGCTACTGTAAAGAAAGTTCAACTTTCATTTAGAAATAACAAAAATATATCGGCCACTGTCGATTTAACAACAACACAATTAACTAAGAACGCCGACAACGAATTCGTTATTAATGTTCCCAACAACTGGGCAGATGATAACACAAATTTCCCTATATACATCAATGGTATTTTATTAGGGATGGGTGCTTCTGCAAAAAACACACAATTTGATATCACAATTTCCAAATTGGAACAAATATATGGAGATCCTTCAGGCATTGAAGATGTAATAGATAATGGGAATGCCATAAGTATTTATCCTAACCCTGTAATTTCAGGTTCTCCGGTATCAATCAACATTGAAGGAGAAGCACAAGTCAGCATTTATACCCTCGGAGGCTCACTTGTCAATAGCATTAAACTATCAGGCAATGAACTCCTTGAAACTGCTGGAATGTCGGTCGGAATGTACATTCTACACATTGTTGGAGAAACCAATATTTATACCTCTAAATTGATAATAAAATAATATTTTTATATTAACAATAAACAAGTGGCAGACTTTTTTAGGTCTGCCACTTGTTTATTTATTATTTACATTATTATTTCTTTATATACAAGGAGATTTTTTCAACATTCGCAGTTGCCACCACACCATCAGACCGGCAACTATGGTTGCGCATACATCTGATACCGGAAATGAAGCCCACACTCCATTTAATCCATAAAATATAGGGAATATAAACAAAAAAGGGATTAGGAATATCACCTGACGTATGAGGCTCAAAAATATCGATTTCCCCGCCATCCCCAATGACTGGAATAGCGTTGTTGCAACTATTTGAAATCCGACAAACCAAAATGTTGTCATGGCGATTGACAAACCATTTACTGTGGCATTTATCAACTCAACATCATCTGTAAACATCATTGCTATATATTCCGGAAAAAATTGCCCTACAACCCAGCCTATAGTCGTTACTACTGAGCCTGCAACAACCGACAGCCAAAAAGTTCGACTCAATCTGTCTAATCTTTTTGCTCCGTAATTATACCCAATTATAGGTTGCATACCTTGGCATATTCCAACTACAATAGTTGTTAGTAGCGATGTATAGGTTATAAAAATCCCTACTGCTGCTACTGATACATCACCGCCATACTTATAAAGAGCCGTATTTATAATCCCATTTATTGCGCTACCGGCAATATTCACAAAACAAGGAGCAGCCCCAACTGCCATAATCCCCCAAATAATTTTCCACCGCAATCGGTAAATACCTCTCACGAAACGCAATGCGCTCTTTTTCTTGAAAAAATGAGCCATAACAAAAAACATGGATATGGTCATTGCTATATCGGTTGCTATCGCAGCTCCTTTTATTCCCATATCAAAGACAAAAATAAATAGTGGAGCAAGCACCAAATTAGCTCCGGCTCCTATAAACATCGATATCATCGCTTTTACCGGATAGCCCGACGAGCGCATAATGCTGTTAAAGCTAAATGTCAAGTTCATTACCAACATGCCCGGAAGAATATACGACATAAAATCTCGTGCATATGGCAACGATGTTTCACTTGCTCCAAACGCCAATAGGATTTCATCTATAAATATTCCAAACACCGAGAGATAGACTATTGCATTTATCAAAAGCATTACAAGAGTGTTCCCAAGCACAAGTTCTGCTCCTCTATAGTCTCTTGCCCCTAACAAGATGGATACACGTGCGCTTGCACCGGCTCCAATCAACATGCCGATTGCTGCCGACAAATTCATCACAGGAAATGTAATTGCTAATCCGGCTATAGCATCAGCCCCAACGCCACGACCTATAAAGATGCGGTCTATTACATTATACAACGACATCACTACCATTGCAACAACGGCAGGTGAGCTATATTCCCATAATAATCGCCCAATTGAACGAGACTCCAATTCGTTTAATTTTTCTTTTGCACTATCCATGATTGTAAAATTTGTATATAGAAAGCGAGAGACCTTAATCGGGACCCTCGCTCGTTATTGTAGAATAGTCGTTTTTACTTATTCGGCATTAGCCATTGCTTTTGCGCGTTCGATATATTTTTCAATATCAAGGTTGTAAGCAGCAGCATACTCAGGATATTCTGCTTTGATTTTTTCAAACAAAGCAACTTCTTTGTTATACTCCTTAAGTGCGCGATAAACATTAGCTTGTTTAATCATAAATAGGGGAGTATAGAATGCATTATTATCAGAAGCATCGATTGCTTTTTCAAAACTTTTTACTGCTTCAGGATATTTTTCAAGATTTACATAGCAGTCACCTTCAAGAGAGAAACTTGCTGCACCAACAAGAGCTTCTTTTTGCGAATATTTTGCAAGATAATCAAGAGCTTTTTGATAATCACCTTTCTTATATAGAAGGATTGCTGCTTGAAGAGCTGCGCGGTTACCGGCGTCATAACCTTCATTATCGGCAACTTGCATATATTGAACTAATGCAATTGAGTCATTGCCTTGAGCAAGAGAGATGTCGGCTTGACCGATAGCATCGTTTGCTGCATTTGCGCTTTCTTGGCGCATATCAAGAAAGAAAATAACTGCTGCTGCAATAACCACAACAGCTAAAATTGCTGTTACAATTGATTTTTTGTTGTTTTGAACTTTTTCCTCTACTACATTAGTGAGAGTGTCATTAAGCTCGTCGATTGATGTACGAGTTTCGTTTTGTTTTTCGTTTGCCATGTTATGTTAGTGTTTCTAATTATCAATAATATAGTTAATTTTCCGAACTGCAAAATTAATAGTTATTCCTCATTTATGAAAATTTTTAATGATTATTTTCCTGAATTATAAATAATCTTGCTATATTTGTGAAAAAGGATTCTCCATGAGACGCACGATAATTGTAATAATGATGTTTTATGCAATGCTAAATTGCATTGCCGATATCTCAGTTACGCAATCGATATATCTGCCCTCGCAGAATGAGGTAGCGGAATTCATGGAGGTAGAAGATTTATCGGAGGGGAGTCGTGGCGAAGGATGGTTTTGGGATTTCAGCACCGCGACAATAACCGACGGCAACGCCCATCGTCGCTATATCCATCCCCTTGATTCGTTGTATATTGAACAGTTGGATGGCTCGATGCACAAATACCTGTTATCGGGCGACACCCTTTATTGGAAGGGGTTTG